>DEFL01000026.1:2814-95447 GCA_002350845.1 Christensenella sp. UBA2853 | reverse complement strand
CCCACGACTGAAGTCACGGGTGTCCGAGCCTAAATAACATGAAGAATACAGTCCTTCCCCGCATATTGCATTCAGCCGGTCTTTGGGTTATCATGACCCTCGACACAAAACCGGCAAACCGGATGATTCCCGGAGACCGGACACAAGCAGATAAAAAAGGAGCACCTGATATGCGAAGGATGGAACGCCTGAACCGGGGGCTGACAGCCGCCCGTTTGGAAAATGGAATGTACCTGAGCTGGAGATATCTGGGGAACGAGCCGGACGGCATCTGCTGGCGGGTGTACCGCAGACGGAACGACGGCCCCTGGGAGTGCCTGACGGAGATCGGCCCCCGGGATGTGGCGCCGGAAAGCCAGTATGACGGGAACCCGGGGATTGTCAAAAAGAACACCACGCCCTGCTGCTATGTGGATCCGGAAGGCCAGATGGGCGATGTGTACGCGGTAGCCCCTGTGACAGACGGTGTGGAAGGCGCGCGCGAGGAAACCTCGCTGCCTGTGTTGGAATCTCTTCCCGGCGCCGAAGGCCAGGCCTTCCGCGCCGCGGTGCATCGGATCCCGATGTGCCCTCCGCCCGAACGCGTTCCGCTGGCGCATTTTACCTACCGCGGCGTGTCTGTCGGTCCCGGATGCAAACTTGACCGGAGCGTGTTCCGCCTGGACAACGGCGAGGACTGGTACCGGGTGGATATGGATCTCCTGCACTCCTTCAGGGAGCCGTATGAAAGCGGAGAGACCGTCAGCGAAGCGTTCCTTGGCGAAGTAACCGGAAAGCTTTCCGGTTATCTCGGCACGCCGCTGGAGCTGAAGTCCGGCCTTGAAAACGGGAAAATCACCGACGCGCTCTACAAAGAGCTGGAAGCGGCCTTCATCCGCTATGTGCGCGCGCTCGACTGCGGGGAATCCCTGCCTTTTGCCCGCACGCCCGACGGCGCGGTCGAGACGAGCCTGTCTTCCGAGTACCACACGCAGGACATGACGGTCGGCGATTTCGACGGCGACGGCGAGTATGAGATCGTCGTGAAGTGGCGCGCGGAAAGCCCGGACCCCATGTTCTCCGATCCGATTTACAGCCCTGATTTCAATCTCAGCGCGCCGGAATACATTGATGTGTATAAGCTCAGCGGCAAACTCCTCATGCGCATCGATATGGGATACAACGTGAAATCCTCCAATGATCATGAGACCATGCTGCATGTCCAGGATTTCAACCGCGACGGCCGCGCGGAAATCATCCTGAAGACGGCTCCGGGCACCCGGGTCGGCTTCTGGGACAAGGATAAGGGCTGCGTGGTCTATCCGAATGATTCGCAGCACGTCGTCGGCGGCGAGGAAGGCCTCGAGTGCACCACCGACCGCTTCATCCGGGATTTCCGTGAAGGCAACACGGAGGACCTCAAACGCAAGTGGTCGCTCTTCAACGCCTTTGACATCTGCTACCGCTATCCCGTGTTTACAGAGGGCAATGACGGCCCGAATGATCCCGACAAAAAAGCCTGGATCAAATCGTATCACATCGGCCCCATGGGCCCGGGGCACCGGGAATATGTGACCGCCATCGGGTACGACGGGCAACAGGGCGTGATCCTGGATACCGTGGATTACGCGTTCCCCTGGACCTCCGTTGCTTCCGACGGCGACAACTTTGCCCTGGATCCCATGACCCAGCGCGGCAACTTCTGCACCATTACCGTTCCGCTGCCCGGCGCTGACACCATGGACAGCTACAAGGTGCAGGTCATGCAGGAGAAAGACGGATACTTCCTCGCGCACCGCTGGAAGTACCCGGTATGGGGAGACGGCCAGGGCAACCGCGCCAACCGGTATGCGGGCGGCGTCGCGTGCCTCGACGGCGAACACTATTACGCGGTCATCCAGCGCGGGTATTATCAGCGGACCACCATGGCCGCCTATACCATGCAGGGAAACAGGCTCCTGCCCCCGGCCATCTTTGACTCCGAGAATCCCGCCTGCTGGACGCTCGGCGAGGGTCCGGATCTCTACCGCGCCCGCGGAAACCATTTCACGGACATGGCGGATATCGACCGTGACGGCCGGGACGAGGTCGTGCTCAAGGGCATGAACCTCAGCCTTTCCGAAGACGGGAAATACCTGCTCCCGCGGGTCCTGTGCGGGGATATCCTGCCCATGCTCGGCGGCACCGGGCATCAGCCGGACTTCGGTGAAAACCTGGCCACCGAGGAAATCCGCAGGACTCCCGGGAATGCCTGGGCAGGCCTTCAGCACGGCGACCGCAGCGCGCTGCTGCCGGTCAACGCCGAAGGGGATGTCCGCCTCTATTCCGGCACCGAGGAATATACGCTGGACAACCGGCACACCGGACATCAGTTCGGCTGGCTGCCGGGACCCGAAGCCCATGATCCCAACCGCGGCCTCCGACGGGAGAAGGATGGACTCGTTCAGGAAAGCTCCCTCATCTTCGGTGAATTCTCCGGGGATGACGATGAGGGCTCGGTTGCCGGCAACTTCTCCAACCGCTGGCCGGGCGCCATGGCAGGCGGATCCGAGTGCGGACACCGCGTGCGCAGCCTGACCGACGGACGGGTTCTCCTCGAAACCGACTGTCCCAGAGGCATCCCGCAGGGAGAAAATGCCGTCTGGTTCGGCCCGGGGCTGACCCACTACGCCTGCAACGGAAGCGAAGTGCATGTCCCGGACCAGGATACGCTTCAGTTCCTTCCCTACCTCACCACCGGACTGATTTCCACCGGCAGCAAGAAGACCCCCACCCTGAAGGCGGATCTGTTCGGCGACTGGCGTGAAGAGCTCATCCTGACAGACAATGAGAACCATATTGTCATTATGCAGACCCTGGCACCCACCGAATACGGCATCCGCTGCCTCATGCATGACCCGTGGTACCGCAATTCCGCAGCCAACCAGAATATCTGCTACAACCAGGTCGGGTTTGCCTCCTTCTATCTGGGCGACGAAGCGCCGCTGCCTGGAAAACGGACGGATATCTGCTTTGAATAAAAAAGCGTCATGGATTCAGATCATCGGTTTCTCCCCCGTCTCCAAAAGGCGGATGGAGCTTTACCGGATTGAGCTGCATCTGACCCTGCAGCCAAATGAAAGCCGCTGGCATGCTCTGTTCATGCCAGCGGCTTTTGCGCTGTTTCTCCGGATCTGCTGTTTTTCTCTGCGGGGCTGCCTCACTGCATCTCATGCCTTCAGGAGAACGCAGCCTGCCGCCTGAATCCCGCTTTTACAGCTTTCTCTTGTTCCTGCGGATGGCGGCCATCCTGTCCAGATTCCCGTGCCGGATCTCGTGATCCAATGCGGCCAGGTGGGCCAGTAAGGGTTTCTGTAAACAGTTTCAGTAACATGCATGGGACTGTCTCCTTTTTGGGGTTTCCACTTGAATCTTCCGGAGGAAACATGTGCTGTACGGACGAATGATCGAACCTGTATACCTGCCTGTCAATCCCCGATCCAGTCAAACTCCCAGTACGCAATATTTTCTCTCTTGTATGTGTAAGTCATCCAGATATGATTTCCCTTTGACCCAATGGCCGGGTATGAAAACTCCCCTGGTTCTGCCTCGAGGTCGCAGATCTTTTCCCATGTTTTCCCGTCATCTCCGGACCATGCCACAGAAAGCGGCGACCGCTGGCCGAAATTCCCTCCGACCGGGTTATACACCAGAAGCATCACCCCGTTGTCCAGACGGATCAGATCGATGCCGCTGTTGTTATTGGGGATCTCCGTCGGATACGCTTCACACCAGGTTTCAGCCCCGTCCAGAGAATCCGTGCGGTAGATCCAGCCCTCCCCGCTGCGGAGCAGGGCATGTACGCCTTCCTGATCCTCCCAGAGAGACGGCTGGATAATGCCGCGGCCATGGGCATATTCTGCCGGAACCTGCTTTTCATCAAACGGCTCGCCTCTGCGCGCTGCCTCTTCTCTGGCAGACCGCCATTTCTTCAGTCCTTCGTCCAGGTACCCGGTCCCCTGTGCCTCAATCAGGTTCGTGCGTTTCCACGTCCTGCAGTCATCATCTGAGATGTCCATAAAGCATCTCCAGAGTCCGCGCTCAACAGACGCCGGCGCAACAACCCGTCCGCTCTTGAGGCGGATGGGCTTGTTTCTGACCGGTCCGCGTCCCCCGCTGTCATCCCCCGGTACCACTTCCTGCGGTGCAGACCATGTTTTTCCCAGGTCTTCGGATTCCATCACCAGGGTCCGCCAGTCCGGGATCGGATGGCCCACTTTGAAAAACAGGAGAATCCGCCCGTCTTCCCCCTCAAACAGAACCGGGTTCCAGTGCGGCTCCATGGAGGAGGCAATGCAACGTGCCTCCGAAAACCCCGCTTCGGTTTTCTCTGAGAGCCAGATACCGACATCATTATTGCTTTCCCGGCTGCCGCCGAACCACGCCACCAGAACGTGGCCGTTTTTCAGCGGCAGGACAGTGGATGCATGATGCGCCAGTGTTTTCCTGACGCCAATCACCAGCTGATGTGTCCTTACCTGCAGCATGTGTTTCTTCTCCTTCTACAAAGTCCCGTTCTCAGTGTGCGGGACCCGCGCTTGCCCAGATCAAACCGGAATTCTTCTGTCTCAGGGCATCCCTCTGAGCTCTTCGCAAAACACGGAATTGAGCAGGGCCAGGCCGGATGCTGTCCGGAACACATTTTTTCGAAACAGGGCGATCCCTTTTCCGGGATAGTGGCTTTCGTCTGCATTGACCAGATAATCTGCCTCCAGCAGGATCTGATAATCCATCCCGTCAACGCCAGTGTACGTGTGATGATGGGTCACAAGGAAAACGATCCTTTCAAGCTGCTTTTCCGGGAGATTCGTACCGCTGAAGAATTCCCGCACAAGCGGCTCACTTTCCGCTTCCTGAAGAGCACCGGCTGTATTGCCATATTTCTCTCTGCAGAGCGGACAGGCGATATCATGGACAATGGCTGCCGCCTCCAGGACATACTGTGTCTCTTCATCCAGGCCTTCCATCCGGCCGATGGTCCTGGCAAAGGAATGCACCTTCATAAAATGGTTGATATCGTGATGATTGCCTGCTGCAAGGTCAATCATCTTTTTCATGATCTCCTCAATCTGCATATGCTTCTTCTCCTGTTGTATCCCGATTCCATGATGTCCGGACAGGCTGAAAGCTGTCCTGCATCACACCGGCGGGATTGAATCGTCATGCTGCCTGATGGTATGGAGAATCTGAAGTCCGTCTGTTTCCAGTCCCCTGATCTCCCCATGAAAGTACCGAATGGGAACAATGGAAAGAACCAGAATGAACAGATTGACGCTGAGTGCGGTATTCAGAAAGAATTCCATCGCGCTGTCCGCAAAAAAGTCAGACTGCAGGACCGGTCCACTGCATCTCAGGCCAAGAAGTCCTGCCACCAGCACGAGAGAAAAAACAGGCCCTCCCAGGAGTGTCATGATCAGCTTTGCTTTTGAATCGAACTCCCTTTTCGACGGGGAAAACAGTCCGTCAAAAACCAGCAGATTCACGGTCAGCCGTTTCGTGTTCAGAATCCGTTTCCCCCATCCGACCCGTATATGCCATTGCCTGTCTCCTGTCGCAAGCATATAACCGACCGCATGCCCGAGCTCATGAAAGAGGGTTGAGAGGAAAAACAACAGCCATAAAGCGCATACAGAAACTGACAGTTCGATGATGACGGCCACGGTTTTCTCCATGAAATTCTCCTTTCATCCTGACTGAAAACGCATGCTGCGATCTTCCGCTTTCCCTGTGAACCATTCACAGCCCGCGCACAGGCTTATGCTTTTCCGAAGATCAGTTCGGAAAGCCCGTTGATGACGTGCTTTGCCGTCTGACTGTCGGTTCCGAAACCTTCCCTGAACACATAATCCATGGCACTGTAGAAACCCTCCAGCGCCTGCTTTGCAAACTCCGCCTTCAGCGTTTCCTCGCTTTCCTTCCCTCTCCGTCTTTCTCTGAAATCCTCAAACAGGTCAGAGAGACAGACGCGCCAGGCAGGCCCCAGCAGTTTGTCGCTGTATGTTTTCTCAAATTCATCCAGCCTCATGCAGATATCCTGAGGAATGTCCAGATAGTAATATTTCACAAGGCTTCGGGTTTCCTCATTGTATTGTTTCAATTCCTCAATCACATCATTGCTGAGCGCATCCAGGTCCTGGAAATATTTCTCATACAGCCGCATGGTTCGGGTATAGATCGCCCGAAGAATCGTCTTCAGATCTTCTGTTTTCGCTGTCTCTTTGCTCAGAATCTTTTCAAGGACTTCATTGTTCAGTTCAATCATTGCTGTGCTCCTTTTCCGTATCATGACCATCCCGCCCCCAGTCCGGACGGGAGGATTTCCTTTTGCCCGGTTTCTGTAAGAATGATACCCCAAAGTTTCTTTTCTGAACAGCCGCCGGACGGCTGCGTCCGCTGACTCTGCAGCCAGACTTTGTTCTGAGGGCATTTTTCAGATTGTCTTTTCGCCGAAAATTCAAAAAATCCTATCACGCACCGGAATGGATTGGACAGTGCTGGACCCGCTGACCATCGGTCAGGCTGCAGATTTCAACGAATTTCCGCAATATTCCATATTTGCAGAAATCCGTTGAAATATTGTCTGATTGGTTCGGCACGTACCGGCATACTGGTAACAGCAAAAAAATCCCGGCCGCGCTTCACTTTCTCCGTGAAGCGCAGCCGGGAAGCTGATTGGATTCTGTTTTCCGGCACCTGCCGGTATCCGACAGAAATCCGTTTGAATTAATGCTGCAGGGAAGCAGCCATGAGCTTGAACAGGTTGACGTAGTTCGAATCATTGGCAGGGGTGAAGGAGAACATGATCACGCTGTTCTGGTTCGTGCCGATGGCGATGCACTTGCTCAGCACGCCGTCGCTCTCGACAGCAAAGCTCTTGACAGCGATTCCGTTGATCTTGCCTTCTTCAAGACCCTTCGCGCTCTGGGCAACACCGGCCATCACAACATCCATGGGCAGGGGCAGGATCTGACCGGACACAACAGCTTTTCCATCCGTGGACTTGAGCAGCAGGAAGTGGCCCTTCTGCACAGCTTCTTCGGAGATCGCGCTGTCCTGGAACTGCGCGGGGACAAACATCTTCAGGTCGGTGGAGTTGACATTTTCGAGTGAACCTTCAACCTTGGAGGCTTCCTCAGCGTAGGTGCTCCAGTTCAGTTCTTTGACAGCAGGAGCTTCAGCAAATACGGCCACAGCAGACAGCATCAGGCACAGGGACAAAAGGGCAGCAATCAGTTTCTTCATAAATCAGTTTCCTCTACTTTCTTTTTATCGTTTTCCGGTCTTGCCGGTTATGTCTTGCGGGGCTGCGTTTTCCTTCTGCGCGCTCCCGCTTCATTGATGATTTCCGGCGCGGTGGAATGTGTTTTCCGCGCCGCACATTACTTTGTACGCCCCTTTTGAACATGTGGCAGTTCCCATGAAAAAAATGTCAGCATGGTTTTTTGACCGGATTTCCGACTGCCCGCAACCGGTTTCATGGACAATCGCCTGAAGACAGAAAAAAGCAGCCGCTTTCGGCTGCCTCGCATGCTTGGATTCTGACCCTGGACACTGCTCTTCCGGCGCATCCTCAGTCGCTCTCTTGCAGTTCATCCCGGCTGATGACCACGTTTCCCTCTTCGTCCAGCAGCGGGGTGATGCCGCCGGCATACCCTGACTTCCAGAGAAGATAGTGAACCCCTGTCTCCCGGTCCACAAGGATCTGGCGGACGCCGTCATCCTTGAGCTGGGATCCGTCTTTATACACCACTTCAAACCGGTTTTCATGCTTTGACATTGCTTTCACTCCTCGCTTCTGTCTGTGCTCTTTCCCGGATGCATCATTCCCCGGTCGGAATCTTTTCGTTGATGCTCTTGTTCCGATAGTTCAGATTGGTTCTCACGGTGTAGCCCTGCTGCTCCCAGAACGCATTGGCTGCGTCATTATCCCTGAAAACCAGTCCGAAGATCTTCTGGATGCCCTCATTTTTCAGCGCTTCCTCGGCTCGCGAAACCAGCGCCGCCGCGATGCCCAGCCTCCGGAAGTCCGGATGCACGCACAGGTGGTGGATGATCGCCCGCCTCCCGTCATGACCGGCCAGGATCACCCCGACAAGCCGCTCCCCCTGCACTGCCGCAAAGCAGGTGTTCGGGTTTCTTTTCAGGTAACGGGCAATGCCCTCGCGGGAATCATCCACGGGATTCAGCGCGCGGCGCGTCTGCTCCGTGCTGTCCCACAGAGCGTAGAATGCGTCATAGTCCTCCATCGTGACCTGCCGGATGATCGTTTCCACTGTGCTGCCTCCTGTCTGCTTTCCTTTCACTCCGCTTCCGGGATCTCCACCATCAGAATGCCTTCCTGATCGAACGGGAGCGCTGCCGCGGTCTGTCCGCCGCGAAAATGGAATGCGCCGCCATGACTGACCGGGTCGCGGTCAATGGAATTGATCATCAGCACATCCTCTGCTGCAAGCGCAGCCTGCACGGCGTACTCCTCAAGCGCTCCCTGCTCCCACTCCTCCTCGGTGTAATTGACATACACCGGCCAGAGCAGCAGGTGCTCTGTTTGGAACCGTTCCGGAAAGTCCCAGAGGTCTCCGCAAAGCGCCGGGTTCATCTCCACCCCGTGCAGGCAGAAAGACCCCGTGTCTGTTCCTTCGCAGTAATGCCCATCCGTGCGGGTGTATTCTTTCCAGCCCCTGGAGATGCGCCGGTAGTTATGAACGACCCTGCCCTCCGAGAGAATGACATAGGAGGAATACAGCCTGTCCTGATCCTTTTCAATATACCCCAGACCCACGGAAAGACCGTACTGCACGGTCCATTTCCGGATCAGGGCGATCTCCTCCGAGGAAACTTCCAGCGCCATGGTCCGGTCCTTTTCATACTTCCAGTCAAGACATTCAAAGCCCTGCAGAAAGGCTTCGCCAAAGCACAGAAAGTCCGCGCTCCCCTGAGCGCGCTGCATGGCTGTCTCAATCTGTTTCAGATTGAACGCTACATTCCGGTTTTCGCACCGGTAGGAAACAAGGCCGATTCGCATGCCTGTCCTCCCCGCATCCGGATTATTCTTTCCGGAGAATATCCAGCGTATGATGGGACGCCCCGATCAGATCCTGCCGCTCACAGATGGCAAAATGGAAGTCCATCCATTGTTCGAACGTCCTGTCATCCATGCTGTCGATGTATTCCCGTTTGTAGTTGGTGGCCCCGTCCGTCGCGACCAGTTTCTGCCTGACAACCGGGAGGGCCGCGTTCAGCGTGTCGATATCCTCCGTGCGCATCAGCTGAAACAGATCCTTCGGTTCGCTGATGCAGTGCCAGTCAGGCGTGAGCATTTTGAGATCCATCACATCATGCAGTCGGTTCATGCCGAACACATACTGAATGACGGTCGGCTCGTTCATACAGTACGCCGCCAGAATGATTCCGCCGGGCTTTGTCACCCGGACCGCCTCAGAGAGCGCTTTCAGCTGATCCTCTTTCGTGTACAGGTGATACAGAGGGCCGAGCAGCATGGTCAGGGAAAAGGATGCGTCCGGAAGAAAGGACAGGTCCAGCGCATTGCCCTGAAGGGCGGTCAGCGGCTCAGAGCCGTCCAGTTTTGACCGGAGCTGTTCCAGATTGTGCCCGACAAGTTCCACGGCCGTGACCGGTATGCCCATTTTCGCGAGCGTCACGCTGTACCTTCCGGTCCCGGCTCCCACTTCAAGCACCGCCGGGTCGGAGACGCCCTCCAGGCTTTCCCTTATGTATTTCATCGTGGTCAGGTATTCCACCTGTCCGTGACGCGAAAGAAGGCGTCCTTCCTCGTCGTAGTGGCTGTAGAAATCCTCAAGAAAACCCATATTGTCCTCCATACCTGCTTTACAGCACCATCAGAAGCGTTCCGGTGCCGATGAGCACGCACCCGATTATGGATTTGACCGTGAATTCCTCATGCAGAAACACAAACGCCATCACCAGAGTGATCACAACGGACAATTTGTCCACAGGCACCACCCGGGATGCGTCGCCCAGCTGCAGCGCCCTGTAATAGCACAGCCACGACGCGCCGGTGGCCAGTCCCGAGAGGATCAGGAAAATCCAGCTCCTCTGGCTGATCGACCGGATGCCGCCCTGCTGATTCGTCAGAAACACCATGCCCCAGGACATGACCACAACGACCAGTGTGCGGATCGCCGTCGCAAGATGAGAACCCACACCTTCAATCCCGATCTTCGCCAGAATCGATGTCAGCGCGGCAAAAACAGACGACGCAAGCGCCAGTACAAACCACATGATTCATCCCTCCACTCCGGAATCATCCGGACCCTTCCGCACCATCAGGTGCCGGAAGCCTCGTTCATCATATTCAGAATGACGTCTTCCGTCTGCCGCAGCTGTTCCTGGGCTGAAATCGAGGCGGTCCCGTCACCCTTCTGCGCACCGTAGTCACCGAACTGTGCATGATTCCCGCCCGGGATTTCCAGCCAGACAGCCTTTTCCGGCAGGAAGGGCCTGCCCTGTTCGAGCTTTTTCCTGTTCAGGACCCGGTCCTCGGACCCATAGACCGTCACGGCCTGCAGGCCCTCATCCAGGTGCTTTGTAGGATAAGCGGCGAGCAATACAACCCCGGTCAGATTCTCCGGATGCCTCGCCGCATAGACTGCAGCCATGGCGCCTCCCAGCGAGTGTCCGCCGATATACCAATGGTCATATTCGTACGAGTCCATCAGGGCACCTGCCCCGTTCATCCTGAAAAACGCCAGGCGGAAGGGCATGGAGACCAGAAAGACATCCATTCCTTTCCCGGCCAGATCGTGCAGGAGCGGCGCGTAGGCCGTTTCCTCCACTTTTGCGCCGGGGTAAAAGATGAGGACATTCTCCTTGGAAGGTCCGTCAAAGAGCCATCCCATTTCGATCTTCTGCACCTGCACAGCGGCGTCCGGGATCATCGCGGCCTTCGCCGCTTCCCCTGCATGATAGTACTGTGCTGTATACAGGAAAAAGCTGCCCAGCAGGAGCACCAGCAGGCACAGCGGCACCAGCCACATTCGTTTTCTGCGTTTCATGTTTTCAAGTGACTTCTTTTCCAGGCCGCTTCAGCTGAAGCGGCATTTTGATTCTGATTTGCCTTTTTTTCGGGACCGGATCCCTTACAGTGTCAGCGTTTCCAGATCGTCCGGAATCCACAGTTCTCCGTGATAGGACTGCGCGCCCTCCTGCCCGTACAGTGCCTTGCGATTGGCCAGGTTTTTGTCCTCCGTGTGGTAGAGCAGCAGGTTTTTGATTCCCAGCCGCTCGGCACTCTCACAGGCATCCTTCACCGTTGAGTGATGCTTCTCATACGGGTGGAACACGTCCGCCTGGCCATGCAGGCAGAACGCCTCATGCAGCATCCAGTCGCTCCCCTGTGCGAGGGATTCGAGCGCGGGATTCAGGGGTTCATCCCCGCAGCAGGTCAGTTTCTTTCCCTCGCCGTACCCCATGACAAAGCCGAACTGCTTTGCCTTGGTGGAGAGAATGTCGAAGAAAGTGAACGGATGCCCGATGATCTCCAGGCTCTCCCCGTCCTGCACTTCCACCAGGTGCAGTTTCTGGTCAATCAGAGCTGCTTCCTTTTTCTGGAGCAGTTTTCCCGCCATGTCCCGGAGAAGGTCAATGATCTCCTTATGGGAATAGATGTAGGCATCCCCGTGATACGTTCCCTGGTTTGTGTACTGGCAGATCATGCGCATCATCCAGATGATGCCGAGGATATGGTCGATGTGCTTATGGGTGACAAAGATATGATGGATCTGCTTCCAGTCATATCCGGCAGCGCGGATCTGGTGAAGGACACCGTTGCCGCCGCCCCCGTCGACCAGGAGCAGCTGCCCGCCGTCGTCGAGGATAAAGCAGGTATTGTAGCATTCGGTCACCAGCGCATTGCCGGTCCCCAGCATGGTCAGTTTCATCATGGTTTCCTCACTTTTTATCCCTGTGTGATCTGTGCTCTCCGCGTTTGTCTCCTGTCAGCACCCAGCATCTTCCAGAGCCGAAAAGCACAGGTCCTGCGCTGTATCTTACTATCATGCGTTCCTCTTTTCAAGCATGCTTTCCGCCCGAAAAGCCGGCAGGCGCTTCCGCTCCTGCCGGCTTTGCAGTCCATATTCAAAGGTCAGATGCCCCGTTTGCTGAGGATATTCCGGAGAATCACAAATGCGAGAACGCCTGTCAGGAGATCCGCGGCAGGCTGGGAAAGAAGAATCCCGTCAAAGCCCATGAGCAGGGGCAGCAGGGAAATCGCAAGATAGAAGAGGATGCCCTGGCGGGAAAGCGAGAGCACGAGCGCGCCGGCCGCATGCCCGACCGCTTCGCACACGCAGGTCGCGACAAGAGAGATGCCCACCAGTACCGAGCTGATCTGCATGATGCGCAGCATCCGGACCCCGAGGCGGATGACCTCCGGGTCATCCAGGAAGCGCTGCATCATGAAGGGCGAGAGGAAAAAGAGCACCACGGCAAAGCATGCGCCGAGCCCGGTTTCAAACAGGCACGCAAAGCGCAGGGTTTTCCGGAACCGCTGGCCGTTCCTGTTCCCGAAGCAGTAGCCAAAGAGCGGCTGGCCGCCGAAGGCAAACCCGATGAGCGTCATCAGGCAGATCATGTTGATCTTCATCGCGATGCCCATCGCGGCAATCGCCTGGTTGCCATACGGCTCCAGCGCGCGGTTGGTCAGCAGCATGCTCAGGCTGGACATAATGTTGGTGACCGAGGCGGGAATCCCGACGCGCAGCACCTCCCCGATGTCCCCCAGTGCCTTCCCGGCCTTCTTTGCGTCCACGCTGACGATATGGCATTTCTTCCGGATGATCATGAGGTACAGCGCGCAGGACAGCACATTGCTCACCGAGGTCGCGAGGGCAGCGCCAGCCGCGCCCATGTGCAGCGTAAAGATGAAGATCGGGTCCAGGATAATATTGGCCACAGACCCCGCAATCGCGCCCCACATGCCCAGGGACGCCAGGCCTTCCGAGCGCAGCTGGTTATTCGGGATCATGGACAGGATAATGAACGGCGTGCCCGCCGCGATCCAGGTGAAGTACGCGGAGGCGTGCGGAAGCGAGGCTTCATTGGCACCGAGCAGGCGGAGGATGGGCGCCCGGAAAAGGAGCATCACGGCCATGAACACAATGCCCGTGGCAAAGGCCGCAAACATGCACAGCGCTGAGACGCCGCCCGCCTTTTCATCCTCCTTTTTCCCAAGCAGCCTCGACATCAGGGAACTGCCGCCCAGTCCCCAGATATCCCCGATCGCAACGGACAGAACAAAGAGCGGCGCGCACACCGACACGCCCGCGACCAGGTTGGTATCCCCGGTCAGGGAGATGAACCAGGTATCCACCATGTTGTAGACAACGCTGAGTACCATGGACAGGACCACCGGCAGCGCGAGTTTCATGTACGCTCGCTGCACCGGCGTATTCTCGAACAATTCTCTCTGCAAGACAAAGAACTCCTTACAAAATCATCGGGTTCCCTGTGCCTTCCGGCACCTGTCAGAGGGTGACTGTCAGCCCGTCATAGGCGACATCAAACCCGTGCGGCTTCATCATTTCGGTCAGTTCGTCATAGAGGATGATGCCGTTGTGCGAAAAGTGATGGCAGATAAAGCGGGTCGTTTCATCCGCGATGCCGTCCCTGAGCATGCGCTCCCGGACCTCGATATTCTGCTCAAAGGACATATGCCCGTTGTACCTGTTTTTGAGCCTGCCCATCGTGCTGTCGAGGCTGACCACGGTCAGAGGACGCGTCACATGCTCCTTCAGATAGTCCCATGTTTCCTCCGGGAACACCCCGGTGTCATTCGCGTACAGGAAGGTGCTGCCGTCCTGCTCGAGGAGATAGAAAAGGCTTTCCGGGCAGGAGTGCACGGCTTTGAGCGCCGTCACGCGCAGCTCTTCCACATCCAGCGTCTCAAACGGTGCAAGCGTGCGGAATGTCACCGCTTTGGTCACTTCCGGCTCTTTCAGCAGCTGTTCCCCGGTGTATTCATTCCACACCTTTTCCGTAAAGCTGCTGCCATAGAGTGTCAGCGTCCCCGGATGATCCACATGCGCGTAGGGCGGGATGAACATGCCGATATCTTCCCGGTTGAAGTGGTCCATATGCGCATGCGTGACCAGAACGGACCGCACATCCCCCAGGTCCAGCTGGAAACGCAGCTTGGCGGCATACAGGTCCGGTGAAAAATCGATCAGGATATGGTCATTGACCAGCGCACCCGAGCGGAAGCGGATATCCTTCCCTCCCCGGCGCATCGCCTCACGGCAGTTGCTGCACTGGCAGAAAACGGCCGGCACGCCTTCGGCTGCCGCTGTTCCCAGATACATCAGTTTCATTCTCCGTTCCTCCTTTGGGGCCTTCTGTCCATAAGGCCCGCTTTTCCTTTCCCGGCAGGCCGTATCCGGTTTGCCCTATATGAATGGATTGTAACCAATATGAAAAGCGGCTGTCAATGGATTTTTCATCCTGACAGCCGCTTTTCGCTGTTCGTTTCATTCATTGGTCTGTCAGCGCATGGGAGGCGCGCTTTTCAGAACACCAGGGACTCGGTTCTGCATAGCATCTCCATCAGGGTGCTGCGGCAGACCGCAATCATTCTTCTTCTGTCCCGCGCTCACTTTCTGTTCCGTAGTATTTCATGCACAGCATGGTGATATCGTCAAACTGCGGCGCCGCATCCGCAAACCGGTCGACGGCCGCGCGCATCCGCTGGATCAGGGCCTCGGGCGCTGCATCCGCGTCCTCATTGAGGGTGTCCTCCAGGCGCTTTTCGCCGAACATCTCTGTCGCCGCGTTCACGGCCTCGGGCACGCCGTCTGTATACACGAACACGCTGTCCCCCGGATGCATCTCAAACTCGCGGTTCTCGTACTTCGCCTTCCGGCTGACGCCGATAAAAATGCTGTGCTTGTATTTGAGCAGTTCAAAGTTTCCGCCGGCACGCCGCACGCCCGGGTTTTCATGCCCCGCGTTGCAGGCAACGCCATGCCCGGTGGAGATTTCCAGCACCGCCAGCCACACCGTCACAAACATCATCGAGGTATTCCGCTCGCAGAGCTGGAGATTCACGCGCTCGAGCGCGGTCGCCGGATCGCACCCGCTCATGAGCTGGTTCTTGATGAGCGTTTTGGAGACCATCATAAAGAGCGCGGCCGGGATGCCCTTGCCCGAGACGTCCGCAATCACCATGCCCAGATGGTCGCTGTCGATGAGGAAGAAGTCATAGAAGTCGCCGCCGACCTCCTTGGCCGGCGTCATGGACGCATACAGATCGAACTCATGCCGGTCCGGGAAGGCCGGGAAATTCACCGGCAGCATGTTTTCCTGGATATCCGACGCCAGTTTCAGTTCCTTGTCGAGGCGGTCGAGCTCCGAGATCATGGACACAATGCCCCGCATTTCGTCTCCGGACTCCTTGTCCTGGAGCACGGTGCGCAGGAAGGAAAACGCATCCTCTTCCTCGGTGCGCATGCGGCATCTCGCCGCGATCTGTACTTTGGCATCCGGATGCTCCGCATTGTACTTTTCCACGGCCTCGTCCATCATGGAGGACACATACTGCAGCGTGGAGCGGCTGCGCTCCTTGGAAAACATCAGGAACTTTTTTTCCTCCACGCGCGCCACGTCCCCTGTTCTGTGCAGGGTGTGGCGCAGGATGGAGAAGCCCGCCTGAAGGTTTCCGTCCATCTCAATGAGCAGCACGCTGTGCGTCTCGTTTTTCCCGGCCACGGCCAGATCAAAGAGATACGCGACATAGCGGTTGTTGTAAAGCCCCGATTCGTGGTCCACAAAGTGGTTTTCATTGGCGATGGAGAGGTACAGCAGCGACATGCCGATCACCAGGCCCAGCGCGCCCAGGTCATAGGGCACCAGATTCTGGGCGATGACGTCGCCGGAGATGGAGAGCACCAGGGGCGTGATGCGCAGGAAACGGATTTTCGTCGTCTTCCGGTCATAGATCTGGACCACAATGCCCGTGGCAAAGAAGTATCCGAGCTCAATCCCGGTGATGACATAGAAGAGCGTCCGCGGCTGAAACTGGTTGTTTTCTGAGTAGGTAAAGATCATGCCATTGAATGCGTTGAGAACAAAAAGCACCGAAAACACCGCGAGCGGCACGAGGGAGGCAAGATACGGCCACGACATGCGTTTTTCCTCCACATGCACCTTGCGGTGAATGTACGCGACCCACAAGACACAGATGGACTGCATGGTGATTTCCAGAACGGTTCTTCCGACAATCACGCCGGTATGGCACCACATCGCCGTCTGCCCGTACATCGCATGGCAGAAAAAGAACAGGGCGCACAGGATTTCAAGGCAGACGCAGATTCCATAGAAGATTCTCTGGGAAAGCCGTCTGCGGACCGCCCCATAATCCGAGAGCACCAGGATCAGGAGCACCATCAGAAACGAGGCCGCGTCGATATAGCACGAAACGACCGCGTCTGCATGAATCAGCATGATGGTGCCTCCTGTTCCGCGGCCGCAGGCACGGCCGACTTGTTCATGGCATGGATATGGGTGCACAGAAGAAACAGCGTATAGATAAAGGCAGTGGACGGAATGCCGACCTGCCAGAGATCCCACGCAAAGCGCACGGTCAGAAGCAGTGCGCCGAGGAAGAGCACGCGCGGGTTCATCCTGCCGGCCTTGATCATGCCGATCACCAGGTACACAGCGATGGGAAGAAAGATCACGCCGTCGATGGGGCCCCGCACATAGGTGTTGGTCTCAGACTCCGTGAACACCCAGCCGGTCTGCAGGTTCATGATCAGCAGCACGAAGAGCGCAATGCACGGGATCGCATAGATCACCTTCAGCCGCCGGATCCTCGCCAGATCCTGATGGAGCACATAGTCCAGGTACAGGACATAGAGGTACGGGAAGACTGCGAACACACCCATCATGAGCGTCGTTGCGCCGACCATCAGCGCGCCCATGAACACACCGGGCTGATCCTGGGGAAGAATGGAGCCCATTTCCAGGATGGACGCCGCCATGCAGGTGATCACCATGCCGAAGAACAGACGGTCATCCACCCGGCCGCGCTTGCGCTGCATGGAGGAATAGAGGAGCAGGCCCAGCAGGAGCAGGAGCGACGCGTTGTCGATGATGATCGTTCCGGCCGCCTGCTCGGACATGCTCTTTTCCTTGAGAATCCGGAAGGACGCTGTCAGGCCCTCCGCGCCGAGCGGGTCGCGCACGGTCATGACAAAGTCATACGTGCCTTTTTCCAGGTTGGTGTAGCTGACCGGCTTGAGCTCGGTTCTCCGCACTGTGGTGTCCTGAAGATCAAAGCCTTCGAGGCGGTAGGTGACATCCGGGTCCATCAGGGAATAGTTGAACACGAACGGGTAGATCGTCAGGCGGCGCGTATTGTAGGGGATCGTGAAAACCCCCGTGCCGTCCTCATACACGCGTTTCCCGTCAATCTCGATATAGGGGAGCCCCACTTTCACGGAGTGGATGCCCTGGAAGGGCTCGTTGATATTCACGCGGACCGTGCCGCGGGTGCCCGCCATGTACAGATCGCCCTCCGGCGTCAATTCGCTGAAGGAGTTCGTCGTGGCGATATAGGGAAGCCCGCTGGGAATCCCGTAGAAGACCGCATCCACCGCACCGTTTTTCAGCAGTTTCTCCACGGAGCAGACATAGATGCCGTTGCTGGAGAGGACCCAGAGGTCGCCCCTGCTGCTCTCATAGAAATCATAGTTGTTGGAATACGGGAAGTGCTCAATCGTCGTCACCTGAAAGTCCGGCGTCATGAAGGCCAGGGAATTGCCGGTGGCAATCCAGTAGAGATCCCGGGACGGACTGCGCTTGATGCGCAGGATCACTTCCGACTTCAGCCCGTCCTTTGTCCCGATATGCCGCATGCCGCCTTCGGTCAGGACATAGATGCCGCCGCCGTCCGAGCCCAGCAGCTTTTCACCGTGGAAGCCCTCGGCCAGGGTGAGAATGCTCGTCACGATCATCTCATCCTCCGCGCCGTAGCTCGCCGTCACGCGGCCGCCGCGGATGATGCTCACCCCGTCGGGCTGCGCGGCGAGGATCGATCCGTCCTCACATTCGCAGACCGTGCGGACCTGGTCTGAGAGCATGCCGTCCGTCATCGTAAAGGCGGTCAGCGCGCCGTGGTCATACAGAAGCAGCCCGTGATCATACCGCCAGGTGCAGATCCACAGGCGGTCCTGGCTGTCCCGGATGATTGAGCGGATGCGCTCTTCCTTCAGGTAGCTCACAAGGTCATCCGTGCCCAGTTCCAGTCCGGAGGCTGTCTCGGCTTTTGTCAGCGGCAGTCTCTTCAGCGGGCGGCCGTTTTCCACCACCACCAGGCCGGAATTGTCGGTTCCGATAAACAGTCTGCCGTCCAGAAGGCAGGTGGTGTTGACCACATCCTCCGGCAGACCGCAGCGCTCAAAGAGCTCCAGGAAGCGGTTGGGCACAATCTTCATGACGCACTGCCGGGAGGAGGTAAACCAGAGATTCCCCTCATAGTCGGTCATGACATGCCCCACAGACTGGTCCATGGGGACATTTTTCAGCACATGCAGTCCGTGCACATCCAGCTTGCCGATCCCGTTGCCGGCACAGATCCAGAGTTCTCCTGCAAGGACTTCCATCCTTTCTATATATGCAAGTGAACCGATCCCTGTCAGGTCCGCCGAATCAAATTCGTCTTCCGTCCTGCCGTGAAAGATCACAGCCCCCCCGGTATAGGGGTTCGCACAAGCCACATACAGTTTTCCCTTTTCCACCGGGTCGGGCAGCATGCACTGAATGCTCCCGATGCCCAGCGCCTCATGCGCATAGGCGTGCAGGACTCTTCCGTCCTTCATTTCCACCAGGTCGCCGCCCATGGTCAGTCCGTACATGAGGTCGTCATGACCGGCTCTCAGATCTGCCATGGTGACCGAAAACACGGGTTCATCCCGGATCACATTGAGCCGCAGATTCTCCCCGATCTCTGTCACCGTCGCGACCCCGGCCGCAGTGCCGATGTAGATTCTCCCCTTCGTATCCTCCGCAATCGCCCGGATGCTCTCCGACATCAGCTGGCCTTCCCGGTCGATGCGCGTCACGCTGCCATGGTCCATCAGATAGATCCCGCAGTCGTTGGTGCCGATCCACAGGCGGTCCTTCCGGTCCACATACAGACACCGGGTATTGAGAATGCCGGATTCTGAATCCACCAGCTCAAACGTGTTTCCGTCATAGCGGATCAGGCCCGCATAGCTGCCGATCCAGATGAAGCCCTCACTGGTCTGCGCGATCGCATTGGCCTCCGAGGTCGGCAGACCGTTGCGGTTATCGTAAAGAACGGCTGAATATCCCTCTTCGTTTTCCATCGGATCAATAGACGGCGTGAGATTGAAGCAGCCGGACGCATTGAGTACCTGCGTCACTTCCCCGGCGCAGGCATGCACGGCCGCGCCAAGGCACATCAGCACGCAGAGCACAAGGCACACAAGATGTCTTCTCCGGATGCACTTTTCTGTATCATATCCGTTCATCGAACGCTGTCACTTCCTCTGGTCTCAAATCATACGCAAAGCACCTGCAGACTGCCTGTCCCCGGGAACGCCGGAGATCCTTCTGATCCCGCTGCCTGGTGCTGAAACAGGCAAAGAATCCAAATTCATTTCAGTATAACATTGACTCTTTTCGGTGGCAAGACAGACATGTTCCCATTTCAGTCGGTCCGCCGCCTGAAACGGCGTAACGGATCACACGCTTCTTTCGTTTTTTCCGGGTATCTGCTGTCCTATCCTCAATAAGGGGGCTTTTGTCTTCCCTGCCTGTTCTATGAAGATGTGAGAATCGCATAACAGCACGTCTGCCTGATTGCTTTACTTTTGTGCTTTTTTATGCCATATTTGGAAGCGAGAAAGTAAGGTGATGTGCATTGAGCAACCGTTTTGACCTGCTAGATGATATGGTCAAACAGGGAAATGGTTACCTTCGCACAGCAGATGTTGTCGCAAGAGGTATATCCAAGCCCACTCTTGCCGAGTATGTGCTGGCACGGAATATGGATCGGGTGGCGCACGGGATTTATTGTTCGGAAGAGGTGTGGCCCGATGACCTTTTTCTGCTCTCCAGTGCAAATACCCGAATCATTTTTTCGCACGAAACAGCCCTGTATCTCCATGGACTCATGGAGCGGGAACCCTCCACCATCTGCGTTTCTGTTAAGGCAGGCTACAACGCATCCCATCTGCGGCAAAAGAACATCCGTGTTTTTCAGGTGAAATCTGATATATATTCTCTTGGAATCGCTCATGCGCAAACCATGTGGGGACATTCTGTGCCGGTATACGACAAAGAACGTACAATCTGCGATCTGTTGCTGTATAAACAATCAACCGATATTCAGCTTTTTCAGTACGCCATGAAGGAATATATGTCAGGCGGTGAAAAGAATCTGAATCATCTGATGCTGTATGCAGAAAAGCTTCATATTGCTGACAAGATGAGAATGTATACGGAGATTATGCTCTGATCAGAACCGCAACGCAGCTGAAAGCCAGGGTGAAAACTCGGAGCGGGGGGAATAGCAGCAAAGCACAGATGCCAATCCGGAATGATTTTATGGAGCGCTTTCCGGATCTCCATTCTCAGTGCAGAATCCTTGTGTCATCATGAACTGAAAACAAACGGCGTGACCGGAGTCACGCCGTTTGCTTGAAAATATGACGTTTTCATGGATTCAAATCCAAAGCTGCTATTCGAAGCTCCCCCGATTCAGGAAGGCTGTGTTCACGCCCGTGAACTGCTTTCAGTTGCCCCCGTATCCTTTGCTTATGGCGCCGGCATCTTCAGCTTCAGCGTCTCCAGCACATGCTCAATCCCGCAGTCCTTCAGGAAGCGCAGGCTGCCCTCAATTTCAGAAGGAACGGCCACCCGGCCCGGGGCATGGGCATCGCACCCGAGGATCACATCATTCCCCACTTCATTTGCAATCCGGAAGAACGCGGGATTCGGGTAATGCCGGGTTTCCACATACCCCAGCATGTTGAGTTCCAGCGGGATGTCCAGTTCCTTTGCGCGCACGCAAAGCTTTTCGTACCATTTGCGGTAGATCCGGTTTTCTCCGGTGAAGTTCAGCACATCCGGATGCGCAAAGCAGCTGAATGCGCCGCTCTCCAGGGCCTCGATCGTCTGCTTCACATACCGCTCCAGCCGGCTTTCATCCTCTGTGGCCTTGCTGCAGGGCGGCTCGCCTTCGCATTCATTCCCCAGAAAGTGCTGGCCCAGGATCAGATAATCCAGCTGGAAGGGACGGATCAGGTCCAGCAGGCGGGGAAAGTATTTCGGATAATACTCCGCCTCCAGTCCGATGAGGATCTGGATGCGCCCCGCATATTCTTCCCTCAGCTGCCGGAGGGTCATCACGTAGTCCTCCAGCTGCTCCGGACGCATTCTGAATCCGGAGACATAGTCATCAAACACCTGCGGGGAATGATCGGCAAACCCGAGGATCTCCAGCTTTCTTTTCAGTCCCTGCTCGATATATTCGCGTTCACTGCCCGTCGCATGGTTGCACCGGGGCGTATGCGTATGATAGTTGGCTTTCATGGTCAGTTCAACGGACAAGGCGGTGCCTCCTTCAGTTCTTCCGTTCATGCTTTTTCCGGGATGCCCCGGTCGTTTATTCTTCAATGGCGGCTTTTTCCCTGAGCGCACGCGCGATCTCAGCAGCTTCAAACTTCGGTGTCCGGTCATAGCGGTACAGCCCGTTTTTCTCCTGCTCCACGTCATAGAGCTGCGTGTAGCACAGTCCCATGTGATCCGGATTGCGAAGCAGGGTCTCAGTCAGGGAGGCGAAGCGCTCCAGGAATTCTTCCTTCGTCTTCGGCGCTGCGCCGTACCCCCAGCCTTCCCCGGTATCCGCCCAGCGGATGCCGCCGTATTCGCTGACCATGACCGGCTTCTCCCCGTCATAGTGCTGCCGGCCCTCGCGCTCATCATACAGCGCGCTGCCCGGGCGGTAGCGCTTGGCAAAGATCTGCCCGTCCTGCTCATAGTCGTGCGTATCATAGATATCCGTCAGTCCATGGAATCCGCCGCTGGTATCGATCACCGGGCGCGTGGGGTCCAGCGCTTTGGTCACACGGTAGATGAGGGCAAGCGTCTCTTCCATGCAGCCCCTTCCGCTTTCGCCCCAGACTTCATTGAACGGACACCACCCGATGACGCTCGGCGCGTTGAAATCCCGCTCCACCGCTTCCATCCATTCGGGCAGGAAAGCCGCGAGCGCGCCGGGAAGCGAAGGCTCCAGACCCCAGGAGGGCATTTCGCCCCACACCAGATACCCGAGCCGGTCGGCCCAGTACAGGAAGCGCGGTTCAAAGACCTTCTGATGCAGCCGTGCGCCGTTAAAGCCAAGGTCCATGGAGAGTTCAATATCCCGTTTGAGTGCTTCGTCACTCGGCGCTGTGTAGATGCCGTCCGGGTAGAATCCCTGATCGAGCACCAGCCGCTGGAAGACCGGATGCCCGTTGATCAGGCACGCCTTCCCGTCAAAGGAAACCGTGCGCAGCCCGAAATAGCTCCTGACCCGGTCTTCCTTTCCGTCGCCTGTGCGCAGCGTGAGCTCCAGGTCATAGAGCACCGGTACACCGGGCTCCCACAGCCTGACCTCCCGGACCGCAAGCAGCGTGCTGACGACCGGGGCTGCGGCCTTCACGGTGACTTTTGCCTGCTCGCTTCCGTCCAGAAGGGCGCGCGCTTCCAGCACCGTGCCCTCTCTGTACCCCTCCAGGTGCGCCTCCAGGGCCACCGTTCCGTTCTGAGCGTCCGGCACAAGCCTGAGGCTCTTCAGATACGTTTCCGGAACCCATTCGATCCATACTGTCTGCCAGATCCCCGTGGTGCGTGTATAGTGGCAGCCCGCCGAATGATACCGCGTGCTCTGTTTGCCGGACGGCGTGAGAGGAGAGCGCGTGTCATCCTGCGCAAACACGGTGACGGTGTTGTCCCCCGCGCGCACAGCCTTTGTGATGTCAAAGACAAACGGCGTATACCCGCCCCGGTGTGTTCCGACGGACTGTCCGTTGATCCACACTTCGCAGTCATGGTCCACGGCGCCGAAATGCAGAAGAACCCGTCCCTCCAGGGTTTCCCCGGGGAGATCAAAGGATCTCCGGTACCAGACGGCCGGCATGAAATCCGTGCAGCCGATGCCCGAGAGCACGCTTTCCGGGCAGAACGGCACAAGAATCCTGCTGCTGTAGGGTTCCTTCCGGTCCACCATTCCTCTCTCCCGGCCGGATGCACCGGGGTCCTGCTCAAACTCCCAGAAACCATTCAGATTCTGCCAGTTTTCCCGCGCAAACTGAGGACGCGGGTATTCCGGACGCGGCATTGCACACATGGGGCATGGCCTCCTTTTTTTCTTTCATGCTTTCCTCCAGCCTTCCCAGGACGGCTGTCCCGGCCATTATATCACACCTGTCCTCTCCGGATACAGAGTGTCTTGACGAAGCACCCTGATCTGATACAATGAAAAGTACCTGAAGGACAAAAAAACAAAAGACTTTCCAGTGCCCGGCGCATTCCCTGAGATCCGTGCTGTCTCCACGGCAGAGGATCTGTAATCGTTTCACCGGGCACACCCGTCAAAAGGAGGCAATTTGACATGAACCGCATCCTGTATCACGATCTTCAGCCCGAGGGCTGGCTGAAGCGTCAGCTGGAAATCCAGGCCGAAGGGCTCGCGGGAAACCTGGACCGGGTATGGCCGGATGTCCGCGACAGCGCGTGGATCGGCGGAGACCGGGAGGGCTGGGAGCGCGTTCCCTACTGGCTCGACGGGTTTATCCCGCTGGCCTGCCTTCTCCGGGATGAAGATCTGACCGCCCGGGCCAGGCGGTATATGAACGCCATCATGGACCGCCAGCAGGAGGACGGGTGGATCTGCCCCTGCAGCCAGGAGGAGCGCAAAGGCTATGATCTCTGGGCCGTGCTGCTCATCGGCAAAGTGCTCGCGGTGTATGCCTCCTGCATGGAGGATGAACGGGCCGAGCGCTCCCTTTACAGAACCATGAAAAACCTGCATGACCTGCTCGCATCCGGTACCGTCAGGCTGGAAAACTGGGGACGGTTCCGCTGGTTTGAAGGTCTGATCCCGCTTCTCCACCTGATGGACCGCTGCCCTGAACAGTGGATGACGGAGCTTGGGGACCTGCTCCTTGCTCAGGGAGCGGACTATCCCTCCTTCATGGAACGGTGGAAGCGTCCCCTGAATGAGTGGACGTATGAAACGCACATCGTCAACATCGCCATGATGCTCAAATATGAGGCGCTCCTTTCTCTTGTGCAGAACCGCCCCATAAATGACACGCCCGAGCAGCTCTGGCAGTTCCTCACAGAATATAACGGGACGGCCGTCGGCACGCTCACCGGCGATGAATGCCTGTCAGGCCTTGGCAATCAGCAGGGCACCGAGCTGTGCGCCGTGGTCGAAATGATGTACAGCTTTGAATGGCTCTACAGTGTGTCCGGGGACAGCATCTGGGCCGACCGGCTGGAAAAGGCCGCCTTCAACGCGCTGCCGGCCACCTTCACCGAGGACATGTGGGCTCACCAGTATGACCAGATGGTCAACCAGGTCTCCTGTGTCCCCTTCCCCGGAAAGTCCTTTTTCCGCACCAACGGCAGTGAATCCCATGTGTTCGGCCTTGAGCCCAACTACGGCTGCTGCACGGCCAACATGGGCCAGGGATGGCCGAAACTCGCGATGCGTGCGGTCCAGAAGACCGATGAGGGACTCGTGCTCGCGCATCTCCTGCCCTGCAGCGTGCACACAGACATCGGCGGACAGCCCGTGTTTCTCCGGATCGACAGCGAGTATCCCTTCCGCTTTTGCGCTGACATCACGGTGCAGGCAGAGGATGCGGATTTTGCGCTGTCCATCCGCATCCCCCTCTGGGCCAGGGAGGTGCTGGTCAACGGAAAACCTGTCCACCCTGAGGAGGGCCACCTGAAATTCCAAAAGCGCTGGCACGGCACGGAAACCCTGCACCTCACCCTGACCGATGCGCCGCATCTGGTGTCCCGCCCGCAGGGCATGCAGGCGGCAGAATACGGCCCGCTCGTCTTTTCGCTCCCCCTTCAGATGGCGGCGCACCGCCGGGAGTACGTCCGGGACGGTGTGGAGCGAAAGTTCCCCTACTGTGACTGGGCATTCGAGCCGCAGTCCGAATGGCGGTTCGGCTTTGCTTCCCCTGACCTGACCGTGGAAGAGAGACCGCTCTCCGCCACGCCCTTTTCCATGGCCTGTCCGCCCGTTGTCCTGCACGCGCAGCTCGCTCCCATCTCCTGGGAGTGGGCAGACGGATACGACTCGGTGCCCTCCGCTTTTCCGGCGTCCAAACAGGCAGTCGGCCCGTCCCGATCCATGGAACTCATCCCCTACGGGCACGCAAAACTGCGCATGACAGAACTTCCCCTGGCCGAAACAGATGACCCATCCCAGAAAAATGAACATAAGGAAGAGTGTCCTGTGATCCGCGGACTTTCCCACATTGCCGTCCGGGCCGCCGATCTCATGAAGACCGTGCACTTCTACACCGAAGTGCTGGGCCTGCCCGAAGCGTTCCGCATGACAGATGACCATGGGAATGTCTCCACGGTCTATGTCTACATTGCGCAAAGTCAGTTTATCGAAATCTTTGCCAACGGCTCAAGACCGCCGCTCTCCGGGCAGGATGTGATCGGCATGTGCCACATCTGCCTGGAAACAGAGGACGTCGAAAAGGCCTATGCGACCGTGAAGGAGCGGGGCGGACCGCTCGACACCGATGTCCGTCTCGGGAAATCCAGGTGCCGCATGTTCTGGACGCATGACCCGGACGGGAACGCCCTGGAAATCATGGAACTCCCGCCCGATTCCCTGCAGGCCAAGGCCAATGCACGATTCGCATCGCGTTCCTGAACAGATGTTTTTCTGAGCCTCACGGCATCCTGACAATGGAACGAATGGAAAACAGCCAGTCCGGGCGTTTGTCCCGAACTGGCTGCTGCTTTGCATAGGGCTGAGGACATGCCGCCTGAGAGGGCGGGGCTGTCCTTACAGGGTGATACCGTCAATTTCTTCTGTCAGGGTGCAGATTTCATCGATCAGGGAGCCGATGTAGTCAATCGTGGCATTGAGGGGGCCGTCATTGGAGATATCAAAGCCTGCGATCTTCGCCATCTCCACCGGTGCCTTGGATCCGCCCGCGGCCAGGAACTTTTTCCAGTCCTGCACCGCGCTCTCGCCTTCCTCACGGATGCGCAGCATGGCCTGGGTGGCCACGGTGAGGCCGGCAGAGTAGGTATAGGAATACAGACCCATATAGTAATGCGGCTGGCGCATCCAGGTCAGTTCCGCGCCGTCCGGCAGTTCCACATCCTCGCCCCAGAACAGCTCGAGGTTTTTGCGGAAGAGATCATCCAGGATATCGGCGTTCACGCTGCCACCCTCGTCGATGATCTTATAGACTTCCCTCTGATACCAGGCTTCCCGGAGGTGCGTGACAAAGTTGTGGTAATACGTATTGGTCACCAGGCTGGAAAGTACCCAGCGGCGGAAACGCTTGTCCTGACTGGTGGAGAGCAGGTGATTGGCCATGAGGAGCTCATTCATCGTGGAAGGCGCTTCCACAAGGTAGGTGGACGGTTCCGCATCATAATAGGACTGCGCGGCATCGCTGTACATTTCCTGTCCGGCGTGCCCGAGTTCGTGCGCGACCGTGAAGACATCCGACATGCGCTCATTCCAGTTCAGGAGAATGAAGGAGTTCTGGCGGAAGACGCCCGAGCAGAAGCCGCCGGTGCTCTTGCCAACGTTTCTCGCAAAGTCAATCCAGCGCTCGCGGTAGGCGCGGTCCACCATCTGCACATAGTCTTCACCGAGGATGGCCAGGCTTTCGCGGACGATCTTATGCGACTCCTCAATGGTGACCTTCGGATCATACTCCGGATCCAGCGCGACCTTGAGATCGGCAAAGGTCATTTTATCGAGGCCGTGCTTTTTCTTCAGCAGCCGTGCGTACCGGCGCATATGCGGAGCCAGGCGCTCGGTGATGACATCGATCTGCCGGTCGTACATTTCGCGCGTGACCTTCTGGCCAAAGAGCAGCGAGTCAAACACATTGTCAAACCCGCGCAGCTCCGAGAGGGTCTTTTCCTGGGACACACAGGCGTTGTAGGCCGCGGCCGTCGTGTTTTCATACTTTTTCAGGGTGTCCGAAAATGCGCGGAAGGCAGCCCTGCGGACCGCCGTATCCGGGTCGGACTCATAGTAGTCTTCAAAGAGCGAATAGCCGAGCGGATACTCTTTTCCGTTCACGGTAAAGGGATCAAAGGCGATGTCCGCGAGCTTCATGGTGTTATACACGGTATAGGGGACATCAAACACACGGCCCAGCGCAGCCATGACTTTCTCCGTTTCCGGGGAGAGCATATGCGCTTTTCTCGCGAGCAGGTCCTCCAGGTACACGCGGCAGCCCTTCGCCAGGCCCACGGCCTTTTCCAGTTCCTCTGTCGGGGCCATGAGAATCTCGCTGTCCACAAAGGACATGTCCTTATTCAGGCGCGTCATCTCATCGCTGACTTTTTCATCGCGCTCGCGGAGCTTATTGTCCGTGTAATCCGTCTCCACAGCCAGTCCGGAATAGGACCAGATGCGGGACAGTTTCGGGAGGATTGTTTCCCTTTCATCCAGACACCGCACGATCACATCCGCTGTATGGAGCTTTCCCGCATAGGTTTCCACAAACTTTGCGACCGCCGCCTTGAGTTCCGTCAGGGCATCCCACATCTCCTGTTCATCCCTGTAGATCAGGGACAGGTCCCATGTCTCCTCCACGGGGACATCTTTGCGCTGCTTGAGTTCCATCCTGATTTCCTCTTTCTGTCCTCACCGGACGGTTTCTTTTTTATTCACTGTTTTCATTTCAGCCGTGCCGGCCCTCAGCCCACAGAGGCGATCACCCAGGCCCCGATCACGGCGCTGATCACCCACAGGATGCCGACAATGACGGTCATCCGGTCCGCTTTCGTGTGCCAGTCCAGCAGCTTTTCCAGGTGGAAGTGCTCCGGATGCTCCGCGTCATAGGAGATGTCCACCTGCTCCCCGACCTCAAAGTTGTCCAGCGGGTAGCCCAGCGTGCTCTCTTCCTTCAGCGTTTTTCCGTCTGCCGTGTACTCCACCACCGGATGCCAGGTGTTCCCTCTTCTGTATCTCGTTCCGGGATGCTTATTCACTTCCGCGATTCTTCCCTCTGTGTGCGTGCGTTCCTGCTCCCTCATGGCGCGGTCTCTCCGAACCCCGCGCAGCCCGAGGACCAGGAGCGTCACCCCGCCGACGGACAGCAGCACGGCGATGACCAGAAAGAAAAGCAGATCCTGCTGCATGGTTTTCACGCTCCTCACTCTTCGAAATCCAGTTCTTTCCGGAAAAACATTGTAACACACAAGCTTCCGCCTGTACAGAAAGCCGCATGTTCCGGGAAAGGAAAGAGAAAACCGCTCCGGATGCAGAGACCTTCTCCTCCGGAGCGGCAAGTGCTTCAGCCCTCTCTGAAGCTTTTCATTCCGCTGTTTTTCTGTTCCGCACACCGCTGTTGCCGGTTCCGCGGACTTCCTCATGGTAGAAATAATCGACAATGGTCGGATGCCCCTGCGGGACGCGCTCGTAGGGCGTCTCATTGTCCACAAAACGGCACTGATTCGCTTTGGCCATCTGCTCTGCCTTTTTCTCGAGTTCCTCAAAATAGCTCCGGTTCCGCCTGTTGTAGATTTCCTCATACAGCGGCAGCAGGTCCGGATGCTTTTCGGCGATGTACGCCATGATCCCGGCCTTGAATCCGCCCCGCAGGTTCAGGTTTTCCAGCCAGATCAGGTCGCACTGGTTCCTGGCCTTTTCAAAGATGGCTTCGATATCCGTCAGTCCGGGGAACACGGGAGAGATGAAGCAGACCGTGCGGATGCCCGCGTCATAGACTTCCTTCATCGCCGCGAGTCTTCGTTCAATGCTCACGGCAGCGTCCATGTCATTCTTGAATTCCTCATCGAGCGTATTGACTGACCAGGAAACGGTCAGACGGTTCTTCCGATTCATCTCCCGCAGCAGGTCCAGATCCCGAAGCACCAGGTCCGACTTGGTGCAGATCAGGATGTCCGCCCCGCTGTCCTTGAGCTGTTCAAGGAGTAGCCTTGTCTTTCCGTACTGCGCTTCCAGCGGATTGTAGCCGTCGGTCACCGTGCCTACCACGATCTTCTGTCCCGCATACTTTCCCGGATTGGTGATCGCCGGCCACTCCTTCACGTCCATGAACGTGCCCCAGTCCTCGGTGTGACCGGTAAACCGCTTCATAAAGCTCGCATAGCAGTACCGGCAGGCGTGCGGGCAGCCCACATAGGTGTTGACCGAGTATCCGCCCAGCGGCGTGTTCGATTTCGTCATGACGCTCTTGGTCTGTACAAAGCCAACTTTTATTTCCTGCTGTTCCATGTTTTCTGTGCCTCCAGTACGTTGTTGAATGCTTCCGGCAGCTCCTGCACCATCTGCTCCTCGCCCATCACGGGCACCAGATCCTCTTTCCAGAAGACGGGAATATGGTGTTGATGCGCCTGCCGGGTGAGCGACAGCGCCCATTCCGGCTCTGTGTGCACCTTCCGGCTCATCGCGCCGGTCATGGTGCCCACCACGATCCAGTCGATGTTCTCCAGATTGACCGCCCCCGGGTTGTCAAAGAGCGGTTCAAATGTCACATGATAGTGCGCTCCTCTGACATGTTCGCGAAGGGCATCGATGCGCCACAGATCCGCTTTGCCTGTCACCGTCACGCCAAACCAGGCGTTTTCAAGGTCTGTATGGATGTCCAGAAGGTCCGGACGCTTCGTGAGAAAGAGAAACTGATGCTGTGGGTGCCGCCGGATCGCCTCAAAGACTTCCTCTCTCCATGCTTCCTTCCAGCCGGACAGGTCGCTCATCCCGGTCAGCAGGAAATTCTGCGGGCGCTCTTTGTCCATGAGGCGCAGCTTGCCCGGAAAAAACTCCGGCTGTGAAAAGTCGTCGATCGTGTGAAAGCGCCGGACATTGTTCCGCGCGTAACAGTACGGGCAGCCCACCGTACACCCGATCACCAGGTTCATGTTCTGAATCAGGTCTTTAATGCAGTCACTCATGCTTTCAGTTTTTCCTCCAGATTGTGCTGAATCCGCGCAAGATACCCTTCGAACTGCCGGATTTCCTCTTCCGTAAAGTCCCTGTAGTACAGGCTCCCCATCTCCTCGGAGACAGCGTCATACTCCTCTTTCAGCGCCCTTGCCCGGTCGGTCAGGTAGAGCAGAGTTTTGCGCCGGTCCTTTGCGTCCGCTTCCCGCCGAATCAGGCCCTGGTTCTCCATGCGCTCGAGCATGGTGGTCAGGGACGTGATCGCCAGGCCGCAGGCATCGGAGACCGCCTTGATCGGCACGCCGTCCTGCTGCCAGAGGACATACAGAATGCGGCCCTGGGGGCCGTTGAACGCGTCAATGTTCTTTTCCGCCAGGACCTTTTCAAAAATCCGGTCGCCGAGCTGTTTGATCTTTGTCACCAGAAATCCGCCGTTTGTCACCATAGTCAAAAGCTCCTATATAGTAGTACTCTAAAATTCTACTATATAGGAGCAATTCTGTCAACCGATGCCACGCATAAAACGGCCGCATTCAAGCTGTCCTTGAGGCGGCAGCGGAAACTTCAACCGCGCTTTGCTGTTGTCCCATCGCCGTTTCCTCTATACTTCTATTGTCCGATGGGACAGCGGTCAGACACAGCGGCGAGACAAAAGGAAGGGAGAAAAAACAGATGACAAAGACGTGCTCTGCCTTTTTCATGGATGACCCCGCGCAGGCCTATGCGCATCTCGATGCCTTTGGAACTGTCACTCAGCGCTACGGCAGCACGGCCCATGGCCACGACCTGTATGTCTGGGATGACGGCAGCCGCCATCTTCTCCACTGCAGTGCCTGCGATGCCTTCATTCTCGTGCAGAGAAGCGAGTATCACGGGATGGAGGACGACGATTACTACTCGGATTTCTTCCCCGTCTCCTCTCCGGAAGAAGCAGACGAACTCAACCGCCGGTATGACGGCTATGCGATCGAGCGCTCGTTTCCCCGCCGCTACCTCATGAAGACCAACCACCGCTTCGGCTGGTCGCAGCACCCCGCGGATGCGATCCCCTCCGGGGATAACCCGGATTCCACTGCCGGAGAATGATCACAGGGAGGAAATGTCGATGAAAGAAAGCACGCGCGTCTGGATTCTGCAGTCCGCCATTGACTATGTGCTGGACGGAACCATGCCGTCCGATCCGTTTGAAACAGAAGAAGAGAAGGCTGCTTTTTTCTCCGATGTCCGGGATCTGCAGGAATACATGGATCTGGTGGGACCGGAAGCCTTCAGCAGAACGACCTTTGATGTCTCCTATTCCTATGAAGATGACGAAGATGAGGATGAGGATGACGTGTTCTGACCCATCTTCCCCCTGCAGTGCTGTTCATCGCATGCCATGAATGATATAATCTGCAAAAAGGAGGCGCGGACATATGAATGAAAGGCTGAAAAAAATCACGGAGAAAATGCAGAAGGGACAGCCCGTGGTCGGCATCTTTGTCCTCATTGCAGATTCCTCGGTCAGTGAAATTGCCGGATATGCCGGCTGCGATTTTGTCTGGATCGATTCCGAGCACGGGATGATGGACCGAAGGGAAATCTACCATCATGTGCTGGCTGCGCAGGCAGCCGGCGCCTGTGCCTTCGTGCGGGTGCCCGGCGTGGACTACGACCAGATCAAAAACACGCTGGATATGGGGCCGGACGGCGTCATTTTCCCCTTTGTCAATACACCGGAAATCGCCCGGCGCGCCGTGGAGGCCTGCACCTATCCCGCCGACGGCGGAAAGCGCGGCATCGGACCGCTTCGTGCCATTCGCTATGGTGTGGACAATGAGGCGGAGTATCTGAAAGCTGCAAAAGATGAAGTGTGGAAGATTTTTCAGATCGAGAGCATGGAGGCCGTGGAGCATCTCGAGGAAATCGCCCGGGTGCCGGGATATCAGTCTCTGTTCGTAGGGCCCGCAGACCTCGGCATGTCCATGACGGACATTGATCCGAAGGACAAACCCGCCCGCATCCGGGAGGTGCAGCGCCGCGCGGCCCGTGCGGCGAAAGAGAACGGAAAGTTCTGCGGCTCGTGTGCGGGACCTACGCGGGAGTCCTGCATGGAAATGCTGGGAAACGGCGTCCAGTGGATGACCATCGCACAGGATGCCCGCATTCTCTCCGGTTTCCTTATGGAAGCCGTACGCAATATTCAGGGAGACTGATTCAGGGCAAAAGAAAACGCTGCCATGCGCAGCGCTTTTCTTTTGTCCATTTCAGCACCCGGCCGTGCTCAGAGGAATCCGAACCTCGTCCTGGGTGCCGTACGGGTGATCCACCGCTTTCCCATCCAGGAAGATCCGGTTCTCCGGCGTAATATACCGCGAAAAGAGTGCATCCTCTGTGAGGATCATCTCCCGGAACCCATGCATGAACTCGAGCGGATTTGGCGCAGCCGCATAGGAATAGTGTCCGGTCCGCAGGATCTTTTTGCCGCCGAGCGCATCCGGAAGCGTGACAATGTCCGAGAGATGGACATGCCCGCTGGCCAGGCACACGATGCGGGGATCCTGCACAAGACGGCAGCCTTCCGGCGTTTCCTTTTCAAAATCGAAGTGATGGCTGCAGAGGACCACCCGCCTGTCCGGATACGCATCCATCTGCTCCCGGACATAGTCCACATCGATCGGCGTGAACGTGCCGTCACTGTGCTGCTGCGGGTCCAGGTTTGCGCTGAAGTTGTCCAGGAGGATGAACAGCCATCCGTCCGTCGTCCAGACGCCTTTTCTGGAGCACCCGGTGATCCTTCGCCAGGTTTCCTCTCCGTACTGCTCGTGATTGCCGGGGATCATGAGATAAGGTGACGGGAGACGTGGACAGACCTTTTCCACGAATTCCCGTGTATAGCTGCACCCCTCATTGAGATAGCAGCCTTTTGTATCCCACTCCCAGAAGTCCAGGGAATAGTCCCCCAGAAACAGGATGACCTCATACGGGTCCCGTCTGTACTCTGCATTCAGGTCCCGGATCAGCCGCTCCATGCGCTCTTCACTGGACAGGCCGTACCAGGTGAGATGACAGTGATGGAGATCGGATGCAAGAAGAATCCGTTTTCTCATAGCGTCCGCCTTTCTTCTGCGTTCATGCCCTTTTCCGTCAGTCCATGTACAGCACATGAACGTTCACGCTGTTTTCCACGCCCCACTGCGAGAGCGCGTCGATCAGCGTCGGGTATTCCGGCCAGAAGGGCTGGTCGTTCCCGCTCCTGCCGGAACGGTAGTCAATGGAGTATTTGACCGTGCGAACCTCTGTCATCAGGCAGAGTATCCGAAACACGGCCGGTGAATAGCGGTTCCAGGCGCGCTCCGACGACACCTGGATTTCCCGGATCTCACCGGCTGAAAAGAACGTGTCATCGATCACGAGCCGCCCCGGGTACAGTTCGATCTTTCCCGGGACCGAGCGCGCATACTGCACAAACAGCCACCCCTGGACCGCGAGCCCCGGGAGCACAATCAGAAGACTGAAGGCGACAATATACAGCACCTGAAGGAAATCCTTCAGCGCGCCGCAGGCCACCTGGATGATCACCAGCAGCGCGCCTGTACAGAGGGCGGCAATGCCCATCCACCGGACGATCTCCGTGAGCCGTCTGCGGGCCGCCCCGATGAGCTGCTCCCTGGGCAGGCAGATCGTCTGCACGGTCTGCGCTGTCGCATCCCGCGGCACAGCGTCAGGTGCAAGCACCTCGCGCAGCACGTCCTCCGCCCTGTTTTCCTTTCGCTTCCATACAAACCAGAGAAGACCGAACACTGCAGAGAAACCGCCCAGGATCGCCGAGAGGATCAGGAAGGTACCGGCGAGTTCCTCTTCATTCATGGCAGCACTTATCCCGGCGGCACACAGAAACACCAGCAGAAGCCCCAGACACAGAAGACAGCAGATCCTGTTGACCCCGCTGCCCTTATACCCAAACGGATTGCTCAATGAAAACATCTTCCTTATGACTGAACTCAGTAAACCCATGCTGCACTCTGCAGCTTTTTTCTTCCGGGCAGATACTGCCCGCCGTCCCCTCAGATCACCGGCGTTCTGTTGATATTCGCACTCGGGTCTCTCTGCCGGATCTGTTTGGGCGAAACCCCGAACTTATTCTTGAACTGGCGGCTGAAGTAATACGGGTCCGTGAACCCGTAGCTGAGGGCGACCTCCTTGATCTTCTTCTCCCCGATTCGCAGATCCCTGTAGGCGGCCTCCAGCTTGTAGTCCATCTGGTACTGATGGATGCTCGTGCCCATGATATCACGGAATCTCGCCGACATGGTGCGCACATTCATATTCACGCTCTCAGCCAGCTCTTCCAGGCTGTACATTTTCTCCGGATGCTTTTTAAACAGGCTGATGACCGCCACCGTCCACTCCTCGCGGCTGGTCTCACTCTCCATCCCCACAAACGCGAGCTCGTCGAGCAGGAGATTGACCAGCAGCGTCAGGTGGCGCTCCTTGCCAGGGCGGTGCGACCAGTAGACATCAATGATTTCATTGATGAGCTGTGTACATTCATTTTTCTGACCGCAGTGGATCACGGTCGGCAGAACCACCGACTGCGTGTCCATGGACGCGGAGATTTCCTCCGGCGGCAGATCCTCGGCCTTGTAATCGCCGGGCAGCGCATTCAAATGAATGAAAATGGAGCGCATATTGACCGAGCAGGTGCCCGAGCCATAGTGATGGCTCCCTGCGCGCAGCACCATCAGGTCGCCGGTCTGCAGGGAGAAGCTCTCATCCTCCTGGGTGACCGGCTGTTCCCCGCTGTAGATATACAGCAGGTCATGCTCGGACATCACACGGTCCGGGTGCTGTTCCGGTACCGGATAGACATTCGTCCCGCACAGCGTCACACGGCGCTGACTGGAAAGCGTCAGAACAGTATAACTCATGGTTTTCCTCACCGAATTTTTCTGTTTTTTTCCGGTTTCTCCATCTTTTTACCGGTTTTACCCATTATATTATGACAATTCGGAAGTTTCAATGCTCTGAAACTGCATTTTTTCCGGAGTTTGACAGCATCTTTCTTCCTAATTAATGTTCAGCAAAAGCGGCATTTCAAAAAGCCGGGCATTCGTTACCTGAATTTACATCTTTTTGCCACATTTTCCATTGTTTTTTCATTTTCCGGTTATTATCATATAACCAACGAACGCGAAAAGCGTCCGCAGGATCGTCAAAAAACTACATCAGACAGGAGGAAACCGTAATGAAAAAGGTTCTCGCTTTTGTATTGGCAGCTGCTATGCTCATGAGCATGGTCACCTTCGCATCTGCTGAAGGCGAAAAGGTCAAGCTGACTGCTCTGTTCTGCGCTCATCCGCTGACCAAGCATGTGGATGAAATGAAGTGGGTCGACGAGATCGAAGAAGCCGCCGGCGTCGATGTGACCTGGGAAGTCATCTACACCGACTGGAATCAGGTGAAATCCACCCGCTTCGCCTCTGGCGACATCCCGGACCTGCTCTTCAACGCGACCAATGACAGCGACTACACCACCTACAAGGGCCTGTTCATGGATCTGACTGATCTTCTGCAGTATGCTCCCAATGTCCAGGCTATGTTCGAAGAAGAGCCCGACACGCTGGCTCTTGCCAAGACCCTCGAAGGCCAGATCTACGGTGTGCCGAAGTTCCAGGGCAAGTGGCCGGACACCAACACCGTCATGTTCGTCAACAAAGTCTGGCTCGACAAGCTGGGCCTGGCTGTTCCGAAGACCCTGAGCGAACTCAAGACCGTTCTGGAGGCCTTCCGTGACAACGACTGCAACGGCAACGGCGACGCAACCGACGAAGTTCCCATGGACTTCAATGGCTGGTTCGGCGGCGCTTACGGCCTCCACAACCTGATTGGCTCCTGGGGCATCCAGCTGACCAACTGGGCTTATGATTCCTACTTTGCTGAGAACGGCGAAGTCAAGGCTTTCGCCATTGACGAGCGCTACAAGGCCATGATGAAGTATCTGGCTGATCTGTATGCTGAAGGCCTGATCAACGAGAACGCCATCACCAACGACTACTCCATGTTCCAGTCTCTGTCCCGCGGCGACGGCAACGGCAATGCTCTGGTTGGCGTCGTGATGGGCTGGGAAGAAACCGATAAGTTCGGTCCTGTTCTCCATGATCAGTATGTTCCCTGCGGTCCCTTCGTCGATGACGTGGACGAATATGCCGGTGTTGCTCCCCGCTGGCCCTATGACTTCTCCGGCCTGAACATGAGCGGCAACCGCGTCTGCATGAGCGCAAAGTGCGCCAATCCCGAAGCAGCCATGAAGTTCATCGATCAGTTCTATCGCTATGACGTCTCCGTGGAGGGCCTGTTCGGCGGCATCACTGACGGCTGCGTCTCCGTCGTTGGCGACAACCATTTCAAGGTTGAACTGCCTCTCGACCCGACCACCGACTCCGGCACCTGGAAGTGGACCTCCACCTTCGCCGACAACGCTCCTATGTACATCCGCCGCTCCACCCAGATCGACATGACCCAGGATATGGTCTATGCCCTGACCGAGCGCGAACAGTACAAGGACGCCATCGCTCTGGTGGATATGGAAAATGAATACTATCCGCAGATGTTCATGAAGTACACCTCCGACGACCAGAACACCATGGCCGTTGCTCAGGCAAACGTCAACAACATCATCAACAATTACTGGGGTCTGTGGCTCACCGGCGAATCCGATGTGGAAGATGACTGGGATGACTATGTAGCTGCTGCTAAGGCTGCCGGTCTCGACACCATCCTGCCCATCCGCCAGGCTGCCTTCGACGCTTATCGCGGAAAGTAATCCCTGAACCCGTTTCGGGATGCGGAGAAACGTCCGCATCCCGATCTTTCTTTTTCAGTCTTTGCACGCAGGAGGTCTTCCATTTATGAAGGGAAGCTTAAAAACAGGCCGGTCAAAACGCAGTATTGGCTGGTATCTGGCCCATGACTGGCAGCTGTGGGTCATGCTCCTTCCGGCCGTTGTGTACATTTTCATATTCTGCTATATCCCCATGTATGGTGCTCAGCTCGCTTTCCGGGAATACAGCTTTGAAACCGGCATCACCGGCGGTAAATGGGTAGGATTCAAGTACTTTGAACAGTACTTCACCAGTTCCATGTTCGGCACAACGCTGAAGAACACCTTCACGATTTCTGCCACCAGTATCCTGCTCGGCTTCCCGGCCCCCATTGTGCTGGCCCTGATTATCAACCAGATCCGTTCCAGCAAATGGAAGCGCACTGTGCAGACCACGGTGTATATCCCCTACTTCATTTCCACCGTGGTTATGGTCTCCATGCTCAACGTGCTCTTCGCCAAGAAGGGCGGCGTGCTCTCGGACTTCATGAAGACCATCGGTCTCGTCTCGCCCAAGGCCAACCTCCTCGGCCAGGCGAAATACTTTGTCGGCATGTATGTGGGCAGCGGCATCTGGCAGAGCATGGGATGGAACTCCATCATCTACATTGCCGCGCTGTCCTCTGTCGATACCCAGCTCTATGATGCTGCCAAGATTGACGGTGCGAACCGCTGGCAGCGTGTGGTCCATATCGAGTTCCCGGTGCTGGTCCCCACCATCATGATCCTGCTCATCATGAACATGGGCGGCATTCTCAACGTCGGATTTGACAAGGTCTTCCTGATGCAGAACACCCTGAACCTGAGCGCATCACAGGTCATTTCAACCTACGTCTACGACGTGGGTGTCAAGTCCTCCCAGTTCTCCTTTGGTACTGCCGTCGGTCTGTTCACGAACGTCGTGAACTTTGTCTTCCTGCTCACCGCCAACTGGGTCAGCAAGAAGGTCACCGGCAGCGGCCTGATGTAAGGAGGGGTTGAACATGACTGCAACAAAGCCCGCCAAAGACCTGCGCAATACGGAAGTCCGCAGGAACAAGATCCGTGAAAATGCACTGAGCGACCGCATCTTCGGCGCCGTCGTGCTCATTCTCAGTATTCTCTGTTTTCTGATCATTCTCTATCCGCTCTGGTTTGTCGTCATTGCCTCCATCTCCAACTCGGACCTGGTCAACCAGGGCAAGGTCACCTTCCTGCCCATGGATGTCCGGTTCTACGGCTATGAGCAGGTATTCTCCGACAGCCGTATCTGGAACGGCTACATGAACACGATCATCTATGTGGTCGCCGGCACAGCCCTGAACCTCGCTGTGACGATGCCCGCTGCCTATGCCCTGTCCCGCCCGGATTTCCGCGCGCGCAATGTGGTCATGACCTACTTCGTGTTCACGATGTACTTTTCCGGCGGTCTGGTCCCGCTGTACATGACCATCAGCAATCTGGGCCTGATCAGCACCAAGCTGATTCTGATCATCTTTGTGGCCGTGAACACCTACAACCTGATCATCGCCAGAACCTTCATTCAGAACAGCATACCCAATGATCTGTATGAAGCCGCCATCCTCGACGGATGCGACCATTTCACCTATTTCTGGAAAGTGGTCATTCCGCTCTCCAAGGCCGTGATCTCCGTGGAAATCCTGTATTACGGCGTGTTCCACTGGAACGATTACTTCAATGCCCTGGTCTACAACTACAAGCAGAGCAATGAACCGCTGCAGATGGTGCTGCGCCGCATCCTGCTGCTCAACGAAGCCTATGCCAGCGGCAACGGCGGCGTGCAGGGCGGCTACGGCCAGTCCTCAGCTGACCAGGTCAAGTATGCCGTCATGATCGTCTCCACCGTCCCGATCCTGTGCGTCTATCCTTTCGTGCAGAAGTACTTCGAGAAGGGCGTCATGATCGGTGCTGTCAAGGGTTAATTCATTTCCATCGTGCACCCTGCGGGGGTATTCTTTCGGAATGCTCCCGCATTTTTTGAAGAATCGAGGACAAAACACATGATTCAGGCAAGACTTCGCGGGGCTGACTACCGGAATGTCACACTGCTTGACAGCCCGTTCCGCAGCCAGCGCGACGAAACGATCGCTCTGTATCTGGAACATCCTTCCAATGACGATATCCTCCACCGCTACCGCCTCCGGGCCGGCATCCCCTCACATGTCGACGGCATGGTCGGCTGGGGCCCGTCCATCGGGCAGTACCTGGGTGCCTACGCCAAATGGTACAGCAACACCCGCGACCAGCGGATCTATGACAAGGCCATGGACCTGTTTCACGGGTGGGCTGAGTGCGTCGAAAAGAACGAGGACCTGCTCGACTGCGGCACCTATGTCTGGGAAAAATTCCTCGGCGGTTTCCTGGACATGATCGAATTCATGGGCTGCGATGAGGTCAAACCCTGGGTGCTGCGCATCACGCAGTACGCCAGGGCCAGGTTCATCACCGATATCCCGCGCGACGGCCTGCAGGATGAAAGGATGCACGGCCAGATCGAATGGTACACCCTGCCGGAAAACCTGTTCCGGGCCTATCAGCTGCTGGGAGATCCCATCTACCTGGACATGGCCAAAGACTGGCTTTACCCCTATCTCTGGGACAAGCTGGCCGCCGGAAAGGATGACGTTGGACCGCGCCATGCCTACAGCCATGTCAACAGCCTGTCCTCGGCAGCCCGCGCCTATATGGTGACCGAAGACCCGCACTACCTGGATGTCATCCGCAATGCCTACGATGTGCTCACCTCACGCCACATCTTTGCCACCGGCGGATACGGGCCCGGGGAAACCCTCTTCGGCGAGGATCCCGGCTATCTCGGGAACTCGGTGCTTCCGACCTGGGACAACGAGCTGACCCGGACGGGCAAGCTCATTTACAGAAACTTTGTCGGCGCCCCGGCCACGCGCTCGGACGCATGGGGCAGCTGTGAGGTCAGCTGCTGCAGCTGGGCCGTCTTCAAGCTCTGCCATTATCTGCTCCGCCTCACCGGGGACGCGCGCTACGGCGACTGGTGCGAAAAGCTGCTCATCAACGGCACGCTCGGCCAGCCCCCGATCACGCCCAAGGGGCAGGTGCTGTACTATGCCAGCTATTTCCTCGACGGCGCGATCAAGTCCTACGAGGACCGCCGTCTGCAGCACATGGGACAGAACTTTGTCTGGCAGTGCTGCACGGGCACCTTCCCGCAGGACACGGCCGAGTACGCCAACATGATCGCCTATTTCGACGATCAGGGCGTCTATGTCAGCCAGCTGATCCCCGCAGAGATCACCTTTACCGCAGGCGGCACAACCGCTGTGCTGGTCAGTGACGGCGACTTCCCGCGCAAACCTGAAGCGCACTTCCGCCTGAAGCTGCAGGCGCCGGCCGCCTTCCGTCTGAACATCCGTGTGCCTGCGTGGGCGGACCATGACTGCCGCCTTGTCATCAACGGCACCGAGGAAGCGCTGCCCATCACGCCCAATACCTGGCTGACCCTTGACAGAACCTGGCAGGACGGGGATGAAGTGACGCTCACCCTCCCCTACACGCTGAAATTCAAGGCTGTGGATCCCGAGCATCCCAATGCCGTCGCGCTCTGCTACGGACCGCTGGTCCTGTGCTGCGATGAAATGACGGTTCTGGTCGGCGACAGGGAGCATCCGGAGACCTGGTTTGAACCGGTCGAAGGCGAAGACAACACGTTCCGCACACTGCCCGGGCACAGCGGCATCTATCCGCAGATCTGCAGAACCTTTCAGCCTTACTACACTGTGGGGCTCATGAAATGGTACTATATGTACAACCGCATTTATCCGGACCTTGAGGCCGTTGACAGACAGCACCAGGGCACATGAAGGGAGATTCATTATGGAGTTTTTTGAAATCAACGGCAGCCAGCTGATCTGGCGCAACAGCGGAGAAACACTGGTCATTGAGCCCTGGGGCCCGGACAGCCTGCGCGTGCGCTCCGTCCTGATGGGCGATGTGCGGGACGACCGCTTTGCCCTGCTGGATCCTGTCCCCTGCGAGGATGTGGAAACCGCCGTCACGGATGAAACCCACGCCTTTGTGCGCTGCGGAAAGATCACCGCGCAGGTGGAAGTCCGCGGATGGAAGCAGAAGGCGCACATCACGTTCGTCAACCAGCACCATCAGGTCCTTCTGGAAGAAACAGACGGTGAAAACGCACTCGTCCTCAACGCGCGGAAGTTTGAGCCCCACCTCGGCGGTGACTATGCGCTGACGGCGACCTTTAAGGGCGAAGACGGCGAGCACATCTACGGCATGGGCCAGTACCAGGAAGAATGCCTGGACTGGAAGGGCTGCAACCTTGAGCTCGCCCACCGCAATTCTCAGGCCAGTGTTCCCATGTACATCTCCAGCCGCGGCTACGGATTCCTCTGGCACAATCCTGCGATCGGCTCCGTTTCCTTCTGCAATAACCGCACGGTCTGGCACGCGGATACCACCAAGCAGCTGGACTACTGGGTAACCGCCGGGGATCAGCCTGCGGATATCAGCCTGAACTATGCCCGCGCCACCGGCTTCCCGCCCATGATGCCCGAGTACGGCCTCGGTTTCTGGCAGTGCAAGCTGCGCTACTGGAACCAGGAACAGCTCCTGGAAGTGGCACGCGAATACAAGCGCCGCAATCTCCCGATTGACGTCATTGTCTGCGACTTTTTCCACTGGCCGCACATGGGCGACTACCGGTTTGATCCGGAATTCTTCCCGGATCCTGCCGCCATGGTCAAAGAACTCAAGGAAATGGGCATTGAGCTCATGGTCTCCGTCTGGCCGCAGGTCGCTCTGACCTCTGAAAACTATCCCGAGATGCTTCAGCAGGGCCTGCTGGTGCGCGCAGAGTACGGCGAACAGATCGGCATGCGCTTTGTTGAGGACAGCATGTTCTTTGATGCCACCAATCCCCGTGCACGGAAGTATGTCTGGAAAAAGATCAAGAAGAACTATTACGATTACGGCATCCGTGTCTTCTGGCTCGACGAAGCGGAGCCCGAGTATGGCACATATGACTTCAAGGCCTACCGGTATCACATCGGAACCAACCAGCAGGTCGGCAATGTATGGCCGCAGTATTATGCCCGTCTGTTCTATGAGGGCATGAAGGAAGCCGGTCAGGAAAACCCGGTCAACCTTCTGCGCTGCGCCTGGGCCGGCAGCCAGAGATACGGCGCCCTGGTCTGGAGCGGCGACATCATGAGTGACTGGAGCTATTTCCGCCGCCAGGTCTGCGCAGGCATCAGCATGGGTGTAGCCGGTATTCCGTGGTGGACCACCGATATCGGCGGCTTCCACGCAGGCGTCACCAAGGATCCCGCCTTCCGCGAGCTGCTCGTGCGCTGGTTCCAGTGGGGCTGCTACTGCCCTGTCATGCGTCTGCACGGCGACCGTCAGCCGTCCGAGGCTGTCTACCGCAAGGACGGCACCCGTGTGCTGAACTCCGGCAGCGACAATGAGGTCTGGAGCTTCGGCGAAGAAGCCTATCCCATTCTGGTCAAGTATCTGAACCGGAGAGAAGAACTTCGCGACTATGTGCGCGGCCTGATGCAGGAAGCCCACGAAAAGGGCACCCCGCTGCTGCGCGGCATGTTCTACGCTTTCCCGGATGACGAGAAATGCGCCGTGATGCAGGATCAGTACATGTTTGGCAGCCGATATCTGGTTGCACCGGTCATGGAAGCCGGTGTGCGGGAGCGGACGCTCTATCTGCCTGCGGGCACATGGAAGGATGTCGAAACAGGAAAAACCTACGAGGGCCGGCAGACCATCACGGTGCCTGCACCGCTGGATGTCATCCCTGTCCTCGAAAAAGTGGGCTGACCGCGTTTCCTCCGGAAAAACAGATTTTTTCTCTTCCCTGCATAAGAACCGGGGCCCGGCGGCCCCGGTTTTCATATGGACAGAACCGTCTGTCCCCGGCACAGCTGCCTGGAAAACACCAGCCATATCAGCACTGTCGCTGACTGCTCTTTCATTCCCCGCTGCCCTGCTGAATGGACAGGAGTTTCTCCATTTGCGGCGAAACTACCTGATAAAGACATGAGGGCAGCTTTACCCGCCCTGCCGTATGGCTGGCGGAAGATGCCGGACGATGAATGTTTTGTCAGGAGAAGAAAGCTCAATGTCGATTATCCTTGATCATCAGCTTCGGGAACAGCTGCATCATATTTCCCCGGAGTTTCCGATTACCTATTTTCACGATGAAATCGTTGACCTGGCGACCCGGGAAGGGCCCGTTCACTGGCATCCTGAGTTTGAGATCGTCACAGCTCAAACAGGCGTACTGGATTATCAGGTGGGAGAAGAACATATCCTGCTCAATGCCGGCGATTCCATCTTCGTGAATACCAATGTGCTGCACAGCATTCAGCAGATCTCAGGCAAAGACGCCGATCCGATGCCCGGCATCGTCTTTCTGGGGACGCTGATCGCGCCTGAAGGAAGTGTCATCCATCAAAAATACATCCAGAAAATCGCAGGATGCGATGAACTGCCCTATGTGGTTTTCAGACAGGGAGAACACGAAGAAATCAGTCAGACCATTCAGCAGATCTACCGGTTATTGCAGGACAGTCTTCCGCTCTATGAACTCCGCATACAGTCTGCCCTGATTTCTGTATTTGATTATTTGAATGATCATTTCCATGAGCTGCCCAGGATGAAGATATCACGAGTCCAGATGAACACGCAGATTCGGGTTCAGAAGATGCTTTCCTATATCTACGAGCACTACAGTGAAAACATATCCCTTGCGGACATTGCTTCCGCTGCCAATATCAGCCGCAGTGAAGCCGGCAGATGTTTTTCGATGTGTCTGCAGAAAACCCCTGTCGATTTCCTCATTCACTACAGGCTGCAAAAAGCCCACTGTCTTCTTGGTGATACCACACTGACCCTGCAGGAAATCATTCAATCCTGCGGGTTCCATTCCGTGAACTATTTCATCCGCCAGTTTCGGCTTCACTACGGGTATACGCCCGGGGCTTTGCGCGGATTGGGTAAATAGTGCTACAATCTGGCGGTAAAGTTCCTGTCTTGTGCAGATTCTTTGTGATATATTCCTGTCGAATCCTGTATCACATTTCAAACTGAAAAAGCGATGGGAGGCTTTCAGATGGAATTTCAGTGGCTCAATCAATCGGAGATCAGAAAAGACGGCAACCGGATTGAAATTATGGCAACTCCTCTGAGCGATTTTTTCTGCAACAGTGGTTCTGTGAGTGAAGAAGGCATTACACCGGAATCACTCAGCAATGCTCCATTCTACTATACAGAGGTTGAAGGCGATTTTGTCCTGCAGGTCAAGGTGTCTCACGCTTTCAAGGACATCTATGATTCCGCTTCCGTCATGGTGATGGTTGATATGCAGAATTGGGCAAAAGCCTGCTTTGAAAAAACGGACTTCGGTACCCATGCAGCTGTCAGCGTGGTCACGAAGCGCGGGGAATCTGACGATGCCAATGGCTGCAATCTGGAAGGAAACACAGCCTGGCTGAAAGTATGCCGTGTGAATCATACCTTCTCCTTCCATTATTCCACGGATGGCAAGCAGTTCTATATGATGCGGTTCTTCAGCCTGCCTGTGGATCAAAAAGTCAAGGTTGGCCTGCTTGCACAGGCTCCGACCGGCAACGGCGGTGTCCGTGTTTACGAAGATCTCATGCTGGAAAACAAAACAGTCAAGAATATCCGGTATGGCATCTGATCCCTGATTCTTTCCTGTCCGCTTCACTGACAAAAGGCATCCTGCTGACTCACTGCGAGTTTCAGGGTGCCTTTTTGTATTCCTTCCTGCGCACATGGATTCTCCAGACAAAAAGGAACGGCAAAGCCTGACTGCCAGACTTTGCCGGTTTCTTTTCGATGCAGAATCTATTCCTTATTGACCATCCATGTGCCCGCGATCATAATCGCCAGCGCGATAAAGAACAGGACACCCGGAATCTCTCTGAAAATGATAAAGGACAGCGCCACACCGATGAACGGTGCAATGGCATAATACGCGCTGGTCTTCGCTGCACCTAGATCCCGCTGGGCGTACACATAGAAGTAGATGCTCAGGCCGTAGGCCACAAAGCCCAGCAGCAGGATTTTAAGGATGTCACCAAACAGGGGCAGCGTTTCGCCGACCACCAGTCCGATGATGACCGAACCGATACCGGAGCCGAAGCCCTTGATCACCACGATCTCCAACGGATCGCTTTTTGACAGGCAGCGGGTGCAGTTGTTTTCCAGACCCCAGCAGATGCAGGCAGCCAGCACAAACAGCGAGCCGAAGGAAAATTGAAAGCTGCTGGCGTCCTCCACAGACAGCAGAATGCTGGACAGGGTGATGAGTCCAATGGCGGTCCATAGACGTTTGCCGATCTTCTCCCTAAAGACCAGCAGCGCGATGAGCGATGTCGCTACGATTTCAAAGTTGTTGAGCAGCGAGGCGTTCGCAGCCGTGGTGCGGGTCAGGCCGATCATCAGGAAGATCGGCGCGGCGATATCAAGCGCCACCATGCCCAGCGTATACGGGAGATCTTTCTTCGTCAGCCGCAGCTCCTGCTTCCCATGTCCTGTCTGACTGCGGACAAGCCCCATGAGCGCCATGCCAATGCCCGCACCAAGATACAGGAACCCGGCCATCATGGTGGGCGGCACGTTTTGCAGCAGCAGTTTGGAAACAGGTGCGTTCAATGCATACAGCGCGGCGGCAAGGATCGCATAGAAAATGGCTTTGTTCATTTCTGTCCCCTCAATTCGCAGAATCGGTATCCTTCAGCTGCAGCAGAAGCGCCGCGTTGACCACCACAAACACAGAGCCCCAGTTGTGCCAGAGTGCGCCGGTAACAGGATTCAGGATGCCCAGCACCATCATCGCTGTTCCGCCGCCGCCAATCACATTCATGGACAGGCACATGTCCAGTCCCAGCACCAAGGCGGAGATGATTCCGAAGGAATAGGTGAAGATGTTTGCGCCGAGCTTTGCCTGGCGGTCGAGTTTTTTGAGGGCGACAACCTTGGATGTCTGCTTCGGGGCATACTCACTGGCGATGGATTCCGCGTAAATCTTGTCTGTGTTCATGTTCACAGGCCTCCTTTGCTTTGATGGCGTCATTATACAAAGGTTCATCCGTGAACTGAACGACATGGATCAGGCTTTGCGTCGATTTCATAATAATAATGGATTGCTGTAACCTCTTACGATCAGTTGGAACCAGGAATGGAAATTTTCCAAGGAAATAGTCACATTGGCATTGTAGTATTGTTTGACTTTGGGGACGGGGAAGGATATCGACTTGGCGTTCTTCAATCCACTTCGACTGGCAAGTTTAAATCATATTCTACCACATGTTTTGAGAACGATAAGAATGCTGGACCGAATATTACGCCATTGACTCCTGACAATTTCAACAAAAAGTGGAAATATGTCCGAACACCAAGTATAGATCCTGAAACAGCGTTTTTCTTTAATCCAAGGAACAAGTTCTATTTATGGGAGAATTAGAAAGGCCAAGTTGAATGATACAGAATTCTATGAAAGGATGTGTCAAGTTGAAGAAGCTATGGTTGTTATTAGTCTTGATTGAAAAAACCGAGGTCAATATGGCCTCGGCTTTTCTTTACAGCTGTATATAATGGATTCATAGACAGGTTTGAGAAATGATCATACTTTGGAGGGAATAATATGATGTGCAAAAAATGCAAAAAAACAATTCCCGACGATGCAGTATTATGCTGCTACTGCGGAAAAAAGGTATTCATCAAGAAAAAACCTAGAAAGTTTCATCAACGTCCAAACGGGACTGGGTATGCAACGAGAAGAGGTAAGAGCTGGACAGCATTCTACACAATCGGCTGGAAAATCGGTGAGAACGGAAAACCTCTTCCGATAACTAAATCAAAGAGTGGCTTTAAAACCAAAACAGAAGCACTGAATTATATTCCTGTGCTCAAAAAGCAACTTGAAGATATGCCGGTTATCAAACATGTCCCCACTGTCAGACACTACTGGAAAATGTTAGAAAAAGGCGAATTCGCTAAGCTGTCAAAAGATCGGGCAATGGCTTATCAAATCGCATGGAGAAAGATGCACGATATCGCTAATCGACCGATCAATACGATTATGATCAATGATTTGCGCAGCGTGGTCTACGACAACACTTCTACATACTATCCTGCACGAGATATGAAAACTGTGTTGAACAAGATCTTTTTCATGGCAGCAGCTGAAGGCTGGGTGAATAAGGATCTCCCTGCCTTCATCATTCTTCCTCCTCTCAACGAAAAAGAACGTACCCCTTTTACAAAAGAGGAACAGAAGATGCTGTGGGTAGCCTACGAAAATGGATGTCTGGATGCTGCTTTTGCCTTGATCATGATCCATACCGGAATGATGCCTGGTGAGCTTCAGCAAATTACTGCTTCCATGATTGATTTTGAAAACCATATTATAAGTGGGGCCGGCCTAAAAAACGATATCCGCCGTGAAACACCTATAGTTATCCCAGACTGTCTGGTTCCTGTTCTTATGGATGTCTGTGAGCGGATCGGCGCCAAACCTCATGAGCCCATCATCGGTGTCAAGAAGCATGCCTTCTATGACCATTATTATCATGGCCTGGAAGTTGCCGGTACGAGAAAGCTTGAACCATACTCCTGCCGGCACACGATGGCTACCGCCCTGGCTATTGATGAAAACATTGCTCCTCAGACAGTCATGAAGGTCATGCGCTGGAAGTCCACCAAGATGCTCGACAGATATGCCCATCCCACCCTGCTTGATGCGCATGATGCTGTAAATCAGGTCAAATACTTCCATTCCGTCAGGTAACAGTAACGTTCTGTATAGCGTTCTGTATAGAAAATGCAAAAATGCGGAACCTAAGCAATCAAAGGGTTCCAAAAGCCAGGATATTGATGTTATATATCATATGAAAAATGGCGTTCAAAAGCCAAAAATGGCGTACAATTGGCGTACAAAAAAGCCTTGAAACACTTATGTTTCAAGGCTTTGAGTGCGGAGAAGGAGGGATTTGAACCCTCGCACCGGTTATCCCGGTCTACTCCCTTAGCAGGGGAGCCCCTTCGGCCACTTGGGTACTTCTCCATGTCAAGAAAGCTGGCGGAGAGAGAGGGATTCGAACCCCCGGTGCCTTTCAGCATCACTGGTTTTCAAGACCAGCGCCATCAACCGCTCGGCCATCTCTCCATAGTATGAACCAGCTTGGCTATCCTAACACAAAGATCCCATCCTTGTCAAGCCTAATTTTTGCAAGTTGCTCGAACCCTGAAGCAGAAAGCCCATAGTTAAAACCAGCTCGCAGGCAGCCGAAGATGCCTGTGAGCTGGTTTTTCTTTATCTTTATTCCATCAGCGAGCATTCCGCATCTGCTCGCGCATACCCGCCCCACATGGTCGAATAATAGCCTTCCTTCAGCGGCGGCATGGAGAATGTGGATTCCAGCGTATAGACGCTGCCTGTCTCAGCAGACACATCAAATCCATGCAGAACTTCCATTGCATGATACGCCATTTCCTTGCTCATGCGGTGTGGCCGTCCCTGGCGGATTGCATAGGCCATTTCTGCCACGCCCGCTCCGCGGCATCCTCCGCCGAGTTCCGTTCCGCCCTGTCCCCTACCGTTATAGCCATGGGTCAGCGGAAGATCACAGGGCGGATTTTCCGGCTTGAACAGTTTCACCGGATCTCCAAACTTGTTCGGATCCCCCATTTCAAGGATGCCCTCAGTGCCATAAATGCGCAGCAGATGCCGTTCGTTTCCGGTCGTATTGCCGTCCATATGAATGCTGCCGATCGCGCCGTTTGCAAACATCATGCTGCCCGAAACCAGGTTGTTTCCCGGAATCTGCCAGGACTCCTGATCGCCTTCCCGGAACATGAACTGCCGCTGATGCACCGGCATGGGCGCTCCAAACGCCGTCACTTTCACCACCGGCCCCAGGACACACAGAAGCGCTGCAAGATAGTAGATCCCGACATCATACGGAAGTGATCCGCCGTTCCCGCGCAGGAAGGTGAAGAGTTCGGAATTCAGGGCCTGATTCCGGTTGATCGTCACCGCGCAGGACGTCACGGTGCCAATCATTCCGTGGTCCACAGCCCACCTGGCGGTCTGCACGCTTGCGCCGAGCACCGTATCCGGCGCACAACCCAGATACAGGCCCTTTTCATCCGCCAGCTTCACCAACTCGCGCGCATCCTCTATGTCTGCCGTCATGGTCTTTTCCGTGTAGACATGCTTGCCTGCCAGCAGCATTTTGCGGATGATCTCCGCGTGCACATCCGTAGGCGTGAGGTTGACCACCAGCTCAATCTCGGGGTCCGCCGCCACTTCATCGAGCGTCAGTACTTTCGGAATATCGAACTTCTTCGCTGCCTCTTCCGCTTTTGCTCTTGTGCGGTTGCTCACAGCCACCACATCGAGAATACTGAACAGTTCCTTCATATTGCGCAGATAGACCGGGCTGATCATCCCGCATCCGACAACCGCCACTTTGACCTTTTCCATGGTTTCCACTGCCTCCTGTATTCACAGATCAGCCGCCTTCTTTTCAGAAAAAAACTGTCCCGCACACGTACGCGGTCATTGCGGCTGTCAGATCTTCCTGATACAATGATACCAGTGACACAATCCCGTTTTCAAGAGTCAAATCTGTTTCCAGACATCATTTTCAGACAGGGTGGTGCTCCCCATGGTTGACAAGAACAGCGTCTGGTACCGGGATGACGACGAGTCCTTCCTTGAAATCTATGACACCGTCACCGGACAGCGCGAAACCGTCCACTTTTTTGACACGCTCATCGAAGCGCCGAACTGGACGCCTGACGGAAAAGCCCTGGTCTACAACAGCCACGGCCGCATTTTCCGGTATGATCTGCACAGCGGCGCGATTGATGAAATCGATACCGGCTTTGTCGACAACTGCAACAATGACCACGTCCTCTCCCCGGACGGCACCCAGATCGCGGTCAGTCACGGAACCTTTGAGGACGGCAAGTCCCGCATCTATACGGTCCCCATGACCGGCGGCGTCCCGCGCCTCATCACACCGCTTGCCCCCAGCTACCTCCACGGCTGGTCGCCCGACGGGAAAACACTCGCCTACTGTGCCGAGCGCGGCGGGGAGTATGACATCTATACCATCCCGGTCCTCGGCGGAAAAGAAAAGCGCCTGACGGATGCACCCGGCCTCAATGACGGCAGCGAGTATGATTCCGCCGGCGAATACATCTGGTTCAATTCTGTGCGCTCCGGCCTCATGCAGGCATTCCGCATGAAGGCAGACGGCTCTGAACAGACCCAGATGACCTTTGACAGCGAATGGAACACCTGGTTCCCGCACATTTCCCCGGACCGGAAGCTGGTTTCCATGATCTGCTACCGCAAGGGCGATGTTGAGCCGGGCGAGCATGTCCCGCACAAAAACGTCCAGATCCGCGTCATGCGCTCGGACGGCTCCGATCTGCACACGGTCGTCGAGCTCTTCGGCGGACAGGGCACCATCAACGTGAACTCCTGGTCGCCCGACAGCCGGAAGTTCGCCTTTGTCTCCTACCGGATCTGCCCGCACAGCTGATTTTCCTCCTGCCTCTTGCATCCTTCCGCATTCACGCGTACACTATAGGAACGGTATAAAACCTAATTGAAAAGGAGATCTCTGCTCATGAAAATCGGTGCTCAGATGTTTACCACCCGCGCCACCTGCCAGACCCTGGAAGGCTTTGCCGACACCCTCAAGCGCATTGCGGACATCGGCTACACGACCGTTCAGGTTTCCGGAACCTGCCCCTATGAAGGCGAATGGCTGCGCGATCAGCTCAAGCTCAACGGTCTGAAGTGTGTTCTGACCCACATTCCGGTTCCGCGCCTGACCGGTGAACTGGACAAGGTCATTGAAGATCACAACACCTTTGACTGCAAGTATGTGGGCCTCGGTTTCTGGGCTTTTGACGAAGCACGGAACATGACCTGGGACCAGTGGATGGAAACCTTCCCGCCCATTGCGCACAAGCTCAAGGAAGGCGGAAAGTATTTCATGTATCACAACCATGACCGCGAGTTCATCAAAGTCGGCGGCACCACCTATCTGGAAAAGCTCGCAGAGGCTGTGCCCGCAGATGAAATGGGCTTCACGCTCGATACCTTCTGGATCCAGGCCGGCGGCGGAGATCCCGGTCAGTGGATTGAAAAGTTCAGCGGACGCGTTCCCTGCATCCACCTCAAGGATTATGCCTACGGACGCGAGATGGCGGTTGTCGGCGAGGGCAACATCAATTTCGACCGTGTCTTTGAAAAGGCAGAAGCTGCCGGCACGCAGTACATGCTCGTCGAACAGGATGACTGCCACGGCGAAGATCCCATCGAGTGCCTGAAGAGAAGCTATCTGTACCTGAAATCCTGCGGGTTCAACTGATTTCCCCCTTCCCCTTCCCTTCTCCGGCCATGCGCCCCTTCCCGCAGAGAGGCGCATGGCCTTTTTTTACTTGTCCGCTGCTTTTCCCCGTACTATACTTCTTCTGAAAGAAACAACGCACCGTCTTTGGGCTGGACAAAGCAGAGGAGACAGACATGAAGCGCAAGACAGCGAGGGACATCTTCGTCGAGTCCTTCCATGCACTGGCGCAGACCCGGTCGATTGACAGAATCACCGTCCGGGAGATCGCCGAAAACTGCGGGTATTCCACCGCCACGTTTGACCGTCACTTTATGGACAAATATGATCTGATCGTCTGGGACTATGCCCGGGGGATCGAGCAGCTCATAAGCCGGATCGGCATCAACGTCGGTTTTTATTTTGACTCCAAGAACCGCCGCCCCTCCAGCACCTATGAGGATATGTTCTACGGCTATATCCTGGGCATGGACACCTTTGCGCTGGGTCTGATCAAAGCCGCCAAGCTCATCGAGGACGGCAGGCTTGACATACTCCTCCGCGAGCGGTATATCAGCTACACCAGTACGGAAATCGGACACAAGATCCGCAATCATACCGCCACGCTGGCAGAACTGGCCGATTGTGCCGCCTGCATGAAAAAGCCTGAAAATCCGGGTTCCGGCAGGCAGGAACTGCTCGAACAGATCATGAACGAAGTCATGTTCGGTTAAGACCCCTGGGAAGCGCGCAGGCAGTACGGTTTGCGCGCTTCCGCTGTTTCCATCCCGGCATGGGGGTTGACCGAAACAAATCAGAAAGGAATGATGCTATGGAAACAATCCTGGGCATTCTGATTCCCTTTGCGGGGACAGCCCTCGGTGCGGCCATGGTCTTTATCCTCAAAAAGGAAATCTCGGAAAGCCTGCAGAAGATCCTGACCGGATTCGCGGCAGGCGTCATGGTGGCCGCTTCCTTCTGGAGCCTGCTTCAGCCCGCTCTGGAAAGCAGTGAACACCTGGGGACCCTTGCCTTCCTCCCGGCTGCCGTCGGTTTTCTCGTCGGTGTCGGCTTCCTGCTGCTCCTGGACGAAATGACGCCGCATATGCACTTCAACCATCAGGATGAAGGCCCGAAGACCGGTCTCAAGCGCACCACGAAACTGATTCTTGCCGTCACCCTTCACAACATTCCCGAGGGCATGGCCGTCGGTGTCGTCTATGCCGGTTTCCGCTCCGGCAACGCAGGCATCACGAGTGCAGGGGCCCTGGCGCTCGCCCTGGGCATTGCCATCCAGAACTTCCCGGAAGGCGCCATTGTCTCCATGCCGCTCCGCGCAGAAGGGATGGACAAGGGCAGAACCTTCCTGTACGGCGCGCTCTCCGGCATTGTGGAGCCCATCGCGGCAGCCGTCACCATACTCGCGGCCAGCGCGGTTGTGCCGGCCATGCCGTATCTTCTGGCCTTCGCAGCCGGCGCCATGATGTATGTCGTGGTGGAGGAACTGATCCCGGAAATGTCGGAAGGCAAACACTCCAACTGGGGAACGATCGCCTTCTCGCTCGGTTTTGTGCTCATGATGATTCTGGATGTCACGCTTGGGTAAGCGGGAGATTCCTGTGCATTTCCGTTCATGCGGTTTTCCGCGGCGTCACTTCGTGCCTGGAGTGACGCCGTTTTTTTGTCCTCTCCCTGCCTGTTTCGGTCTGCCGGAACGCGGCAGATCCTCCCTCTTGCCAGTTGCGCGCCGGACGGATACAATACGTAGCGCTGGGTGAAATCAGAACCCCTCAGGAAAGGATCACGCACATGGACAGCATGTCTCAGAATCAGCGGCTTGAGTACCTCGTCAATGCATTCAAAGCGGACTCCGCAGAGTACAAAGGCCTTCCAACACCTCCAGGGACGGAAGGCAGGAGACGTGTGCTCCGCTCCCTGATGAATATCCGCATGCCGGGCAGGATGGATGACACTGTGCTCTCGGTGCAGGATGCCTACCTGCAGGAGCGGATCCGGGAAAACGGAATCGTGACGCTTTCGGATATTCCTCCCATCGAGGGCCTCATCTCCCTCTGGCAGGGGGACATCACGCGTCTTGCGGTGGACGCCATTGTGAACGCGGCCAATTCGCAGATGCTGGGATGCTTTGTGCCGATGCACACGTGCATCGACAACTGCATTCATACCTTTGCCGGCGTTCAGCTGCGCGCGGAATGCGACCGGCAGATGCGCCTTCTGCGGGCGAAATTCGGGGAGGACTATGAGCAGCCGACCGCCGTGCCGATGCTGACGGACGCCTATAATCTTCCCGCAAAGAAGGTCATCCATATCGTCGGGCCGATTGTCTATGGAGAGCTGACGCCAGCGCTTGAGCAGGACCTGGCCGACTGTTATGCGCGCACGCTTGACCTGTGTGCAGAAAACGGCCTGAGGTCCGTGGCCTTCTGCTGCATTTCCACCGGTGTCTTTCACTTTCCGCCCGAGAGGGCAGCCGAAATCGCAGTCACAACCGTCCGGCAGTGGCTTTCAGCGCACGACGGCGCCATGGACCGTGTGATCTTTAATGTATTCAGTGACAAGGACAGGGATCTTTATGAGCAGTACTTCAAACAAACCAAAGCCTGACTATTCACAGTCGCTTCAAAAGGGCATCTCCTTTGTGCGCAGCCTCACCTCCGGCCTGACCGATGATACCGGCAGCCGCAGCGCGAATCTTCGCCGCCTGAAGGAGGAAATCCAAAGCGCTGATGCCATCGTCATCGGCGCAGGCGCAGGCCTTTCCACGTCCGCTGGCTTTACCTACAGCGGCGAACGGTTCGACCGGTATTTCTTTGATTTCAGGGAGCACTTCGGCTTCCGGGATATGTATTCCGGCGGCTTCTACCCTTTCCCCGACGCGGAGACCCGCTGGGCCTTCTGGGCGCGGAACATCTATATCAACCGATACATGGATCCGCCAAAACCCGTGTACCATGACCTCCTCTCTCTGGTCAGGGGCCGGAACTATTTCGTGATCACCACCAATGTGGACCACTGCTTCCAGCGCGCCGGCTTTGACAAGGAGCGGCTCTTCTACACGCAGGGCGATTACGGGCTGTTCCAGAGTGCCGGGGGCCGCATCAAAAAGACCTACGACAATGAAGACTGGGTCAGAAAAGCCATGGCGGCGCAGGGCTTTGTCCTGGATCCAGACGGCATATTCCAGGTTCCGGAGGACCGGCGTCTCTCCATGCGCCTTCCCCATGACCTGGTCCCGGTCTGCCCGGACGGCGGCGGGGCGGTCTCCATGAACCTGCGCGCCGATGAGACGTTTGTGGAGGACGCCGGGTGGCATGCCGCGGCGGACCGGTATGCTGCGTTCCTTGAGGCACACGAAGGACAGCACGTGCTGTTCCTCGAGCTCGGCGTGGGCAGCAACACGCCCATGATTATCAAGTATCCCTTCTGGGCCATGACGGCGGAAAATCCCCGCGCGGTCTATGCCTGTCTGAACTTTGATGAAGCCGTCTGCCCGGAAGTGATCCGGACACAGTCCATCTGTCTGGACGGCGACAGCGGCGATGCGCTTAAAGAGCTGCTGGAACAGCAGCCCTGAGCGCCGAATGCCCATTTGTTTCCTGTATTGGATGTATTCCGAAAACCCAGCGCACGAACGAAAAGGAGGATACACCAATGAAGATCGGATTCTGTGCCAAACTCGACCGACTCCAGGAAGTGGAGCAGGCAGGCTTTGCCTACATCGAGCCTTCCGTGACCAGCGTCTATGAGATGAGCGACGAAGCATTTGAGGAGGCCAGAAAGGCGCTTGCACAGTCCTCCATTCCGGCATCTTCTTTCAACGTCCTTTTCCCCGGAAAATCCCTGTATGACTGGGAAGAAACGGACCTGCGCGCCTATCTGCACAAGGCCTTTGAGCGTGTCGCGGCGCTGGGCGGAAAGACGGTGGTCTTTGGCAGCGGCAAAGCCCGCAGACGGCCTGAGGATCTGGCCTACCCGGAAGCCTTCCGGAAACTGATGGACATCACCCGTCTGATCGGGGAAGAGGCCGAGCCGTTCGGGATCACCGTGGTGATTGAACCGCTGAATCCCTCCGAGACGGACATGATCAACTCGGTGGCCGAGGGCGCCTGCCTGGCGGCCGCGGTCAATCACCCCTGCGTGAAGCTGCTGGCTGACTATTACCACATCGCGCGCTCCCAGGAACGCCCGGGCGATCTCGAGCGCCTCGGCGGGATTGCACATGCGCATATTGCTTCCCCGGAGGGCCGCACCATTCCCCTCGAGCGCGAAGAAGGCTATGTGCAGATGTTTGCTGCCATGAAGCATACCGATTACCAGGGCAATGTCAGCATTGAAGGAAAGTGCGAGGATCTTCTCAAAGACGGTCCCCGGGCCATCGCGCTGCTCAGTGCCCTGTGGGCGGAAGCGTAAACGGAGGCACGTATGAAAACACTCTTTGCGCCAGGCTGTGCCCTGAAGAAGTACAAGCCGGAACTCATTGACCGCATGACCCGCTTTCTTCAGGAGCGCGGGCTGATTGACGGTCTCTGGGATCCCTGCTGCAAGTCCGGAGAGCATGTGCCGGAAGGCACCACCCTGATTGTCTGCTGTCCCGGCTGCAGCCATCACTTTGGCGAAGAAAATCAAGGCATCTCCATTGTCTCCCTGTGGAAGGTGCTTCTGGGCACTGACTTTCCGTTCCCGGATTATCACGGGGAAAAGATGTCCATCCATGACGCCTGCCATGCAAGGCACCGCCACAGCCCTGAAATGCAGGTCTCTGCGCGGCAGCTGTGCGAAAAGATGCACATTGACCTCGTAGAACCTGACCTCACGCGGGACGAAGCGCGCTGCTGCGGCGGGTCCTCTCCGGACCTGGAAAAGCGCATCGCCATGGCCCATCTTCGTGCCGCCGATTTTTCCGAAAGCAGTGTCGTCGTCTACTGCACGGGCTGCACGCGTTCCTTCAGCGTCACCTCTGTCGCGCCACGGCATCTTCTGGACCTGCTCTTTGAAGAGACCACGCAGGGACTCTATCCGCCGGGCTATCCATGCACATAACGAAAGGCAGCACCCCGCCCGGGATGCTGCCCTCATTTTTTTATGCCGACTTATTCTATCGTCAGCGTGCTTCCGTTCCTGCCGCCGGTCACGCGGACCTTGGCGGGAATGCATTCCTCGAGCTTCGCGACATGGGAGATGATGCCAATCTGCTTGCTGTCGCCGGACAGTCCTGAGAGGACATCCATGGCCGCATTCAGTTCCCTTTCGCCCAGGGATCCGAAGCCCTCGTCGACAAACATGGCCTCTGCGCTCAGCGCACCCGAGCGTGCCTGCACGACGCTCGAAAGGCCGAGGGCCAGGGACATGGAGACTTCAAAGGATTCACCGCCCGAGAGCGATTTCACATCCCGCTGCTCGCCGGTGATATGGTCCAGCACATTCATGTTCAGGCCGCCGAGCTGCGCTGCATTGTTGTCCATTCGTCTGTACACCAGTTCATACTTGCCCCCGCTCATGGTATCCAGGTGCTGATTGGCCGCCTGCAGGATTTCCCGGAAGACATAGGTCAGCACATAGCGCGAGAAGGTCAGAATGCTGCCGGTCGCCCGGTCGCGGTTGGCCAGCTCCGAGAGCGAGCTGATATGCCGGAACGCTTCGTCCGTGCCTCTGAGGGCCTCGCGGCTTTTGCGCACATTCCCAAGAGTCATTTCATGCACCTTCAGGGTCGACACAGCATTGGTATGCCGCTCCCTTGCCTCGCCCTTCACCCGGACGGCTTCCTCGCTCACCTTTTCCAGCGCCTCCACATCCACGCGCTCCGTATGCTCGCCGGCCTGTTCGCGGAGCATCTCTACCGAATGCTCTGCGGTGTGCAGCGCACTGTCAAAGGCCGCAATCGCTGCGCGCGACCGGTTCAGATAGCCCTCGCCGTCTGTCCCGGCAGGTTCCAGCGCCTTTCGGTACGCCGCCTCATCCGCAAACTCGGATGCTGCGACCGCACGCCGGAACGCTTCGCCGGCCGCGTCCAGGTCCAGCCGGTTTTTCTCCGCCTGCGACGAGAGCGTGGCCTGTCTGCCCTGCATTTCCGAGAGCTGGTTTTCCATCCGGCTCACATCCTCCTGCGCACGCCGGATGGCATCATCAATCGCCTTCGCGCCCGCCTGCGCCTGACGCATGGCCTTCTCGGCCTCGCCGAGGCTTTCAAAGTCCAGACGGATGGCATCCGCTTCCGCCTTCAGCGAGGGCACTTCAATCTGCAGTTTCTGCACAGCCTGCTCCAGGTCGCGGATCTCCTGGACGCCTGCTTCCTGTGCTTTGCGGATCTCCGCGGCTTCATTTTCGGCAGAGCACTTCTGTTCCACAGTTTCCTGCGCCTTCCGGCAGGCTGCTTCCTTTTCCTCCAGAAGCGCTTTCTCTTCCTTCTCCCGGTCCATCAGCAGCGTTTCATCCGAGAGAAGCACCCATTCATCCGCCAGTCCCAGCGCAGCAGCCCGGGTCTGCGCGGTGTTTTTCATTTCCTCAAAACGCGCGGAGAGGCCTTCCGCATCGCCGGCCGCGCCGTGCAGTTCTGTCTGGGCCTTCTGCATGGCGTGCTGTGCTGCATCGACATCTTCCCGGGTCGGATCGGAGGCGGAGGGCTCGGCAAAGTGCACCGCGTCCCCGCGCACATAATGCGCATGGCAGACCGGGCACAGGGCCTCGCCTGTCTCTTCCATGGCCCGCTTCAGGCTGACGCCGAGTTCCCCGGCCTGCGCTGCAATGCGCTCCTCCACCACGCGGTGGTAATCTGCCTCCGCCTTTCCCGCTTTCGCGTTGGCCGCCTGCAGCTTTTCCAGCGCCGTCTCGCATTCCTTCTGCACTTTCCGCGCTTTTTTCACATCGCCGATGAGCGTCTGCAGCTGCTCGAGGTGCCCCTCCGCTTCCTTTTTCTGCGACTTCGCCTTTTCCAGAAGCACCTCAGCGTCCCGGACAGATTCGAGGAACGCCTGTTTGTCCTTCAGCCGGTTTTCCAGCGTTTCCTGCGCTTTTTTGGCATCATCCAGACTGGCGGATGCCTTTTCCAGATCTTTTTCCGCACTCTGGAGTTTTCCGAGGAGCTGACTCTTTTTCGTATACTGCGGCAGGGTCTTTTCCAGCTCGGAAGCGCGGATTTTCATTGCTTCGCCTTCCGCCTGTCTGCCCTCGGCCGCTTGCTTCACCGGAACCAACGCTTCAAGCGTACTCTGACCCTTCCGGATGTCCTCTTCGAGTTTCTGTGCGCTTTCTTCGGTTTCCTTCAGGGTTTTGGCGGCGCGCAGCACGGTCTCTTCCTTGGGTCGGATCTCATGGAGCGCCAGGTCACAGAGCCGGACGCATTCCTTCAGCGCATCCATTTCTCCCTGCCTGGCTCTGAGCGACTCAAGTTCTTTTTGTGTGTTCTCCAGCTGATCCAGAAGCTTATTGGACGCCTTTGCGGCATCCACGGCGCGCGCAGCATTTGCGGCCTCGGTGTCCGCCTTCGTGTACGCGGCCCCGGTTTCCGCCTCCGCGGCCCGGTCCCCTTCGACAACCGCTTCCAGCGTGCCCAGAAGGTCCGGATAGGCCGGGTCATATTTCGCCTTTTCCTCATCCGTCATGCCGGTGAGATCAAAGGAACGCATGGCAGCCACAATCTCGTTTGTATGCGCCTTCCGCTCCGCGAGCAGGCGATCCTCCGCGGCCTTCAGGACATCCTGGAAGGCGCGGTAGCGGGCGTCATCAAAGAGGCGGGACAGGATCGCCTCGCGCTTGGATGTGTCCGCTTCGAGGAACGCACGGAACTCGCCCTGGGCGAGCATGATGATCTGCCGGAACTGCCGGTCATCCAGGCCCAGGAGCTCCTCCGATTTTGCCGTCACTTTGCTGGGGCCGTCAATGACCTCCATGCCTTCCCCTTCCATGACGGCCTTCGGTGAAGCCTTTGGATTGTATCCGTCCTTGTATGCCTTGGATTTTGCATAGTGAAGGGTCCGGGTGACCGTGTATTCTCTTCCGTTGTGTGAATAGACAAGAGTGACCTCCGTGTCCTCCCCGCGGCTCACATAGTCGGAGTGCATCATGGAGGGATCGCGGTCTGAACCGCTGGCTGTCCCGAAGAGGGCGAACACAATGGCGTCAAAGATCGTGGTCTTGCCGGCGCCGGTTTCTCCTGTAATGAGATAGACGCCCTGCGGGAGCTTTGTGAAATCCAGCGTTGTTTTCTGGGCATAGGAGCCGAAGGCTTTCATGGTCAGTTTCAGCGGTTTCATGCGTTCACCTCCCCGCTCAGTGTCCCTGCGTACCGGACCAGGCGCTCAGCGAGCGCTTCCGTGGTTTCCTCGTCGCCCCGGGTCTCCAGGAGTTCCTGGAGATGGTGGATCAGCTGCTGATCAAAGGGCGAAATCGGCATGTCCGGCCGCTGCTCCTGATAGTATTCCAGGAAATATTCCTCGGCGCTCTTGTCCGCGGAGGCCTGGAACTGCATTTCCCCGGCTGCGCTCCTTGGCACCCGGTCGAGCCAGAGCATCTGACTTCCGGATGCGTCAAACAGCGCGCGCAGGCGCGGCAGAGTATCCTCGGGAAGCACCTCGTCGGTCAGGCGCACATGAATGTATTCACCGCGCCTTCCGCTGTGTTTCTGCTCCTCCGCGATGCTCTCCAGCGTGCCTTCCATGTTGCGCAGCGGATGCAGCGGGGCAACCGGCACCCGGCGGTAGGTCGGGGCGGATCCTTTCTCCCCGAGTTCCACCACCAGCACGCCTTTTTTGAAATTGCCCTCATCCGTTTTTCCCGCTTCCCCGAAGTGATAGCACAGCGGGGAACCGGCATAGCGGACTTCCGGCCGTCCCATGACCTGTTCCTTGTGAATATGGCCGAGCGCGACGTAATCAAAATCGTCAAACACGTGATAATCGATCTGTCCGACACCGCCGACCGTGGTTTCGCTGCCGCCCATCTCCGGCGCGTCGGTGCCCGAGAGCACCAGCTGATGCGCGATGAGCACATTTCTCTCTTCAGGGTTCATCTTCTGATGCTCCAGGATCATCCGGCAGGCTTCAGTATAGCTGGATGGCGCCTCTTCCGTGGGATAAACCGACCTGGCCAGCGCCGGGAAGAAATACGGGAGCATCCAGATATGCACAGGGCCGAACGCGTCCTCCAGTGTCACGCACTGGAGCGGATTTTCCAGGACACCCGCGACATACAGTTTCTTTTCCCAGACAAGGTCGCCGAGATAGGCGATGTTTTCGCCCGAGTCATGATTGCCGGAAATCATGCACACCGGAATGCCGCGCGCAGCGAGCGCGGTCAGAAAATCACTGCACAGCCGCCTGGCTTCACTGCCGGGCTGACTCCTGTCATAGACATCGCCGGCAATGAGCACCGCGTCCGGTTTCTCCTCATCGATCACCTTCAGGCATCCCCTGCACCAGTATTCCTGGTCCCCCTGGGTCACCAGCGACAGGCCATGGAGCTGACGGCCAAAATGGAGGTCAGCGAGGTGAATCAGTTTCATGGGCGTCCCTTCTTTCCCAACAATTTCTGCAGCGCCTGCTCTGTCTGCGGGACCGGTTTCCGCACGCTCTCTGCCGCAGACTGGTCACCCGGAAGTGACCTTTTTGCGCACACGAAAACCTGCAGCGTCCCGGCAGGCGCACCCAAACATGTTCTGTATCTCCAGACTGAAGTATAGCGGCGAAAGACCGGCCTTGCAAGACGGTTTCATCGTATTTCCTTTCCCCTGAAAAAAACTTGGAAGGGTGCGGAACAATTCTTCCTCCTCATTCGTCTATTCGGGTGAACGGGGAAATAAACGCTCCGTGATTCTGCTGTAAGAAAGAAGGAAATCATGATGATGAAAAAAATATCTGCCTTTGTCCTCGCTACGCTGATGCTTCTGACCCTGGCCTTTGGCGCCTTTGCGGAAAACCCGATTGACGGCGGCTGGAGTGAAAGCGCATCCCACACGCTCACACCTGAGCAGAAAGACATCGCCACCAAAGCGCTCGCCGATCTGGCCGGAACGAACTATACCCCGGTTGCCTATATCGCCAGCCAGGTGGTCTCCGGCACCAATCACTGCATCCTGTGCACCGCCCTCTCCGAGGACAGCGATGACCCCGCCTCCTACGCACTGGTGACCATTTACCAGAGCCTGGACGGCAATACCGACGTCCTGGACATCTTTGACTGCGACGCCCCGGCCGGTATGCCCGACCTGCTGGGCGGATGGCAGGCCCCGGAGACGCCCGAACTCACAGAGGCCGCAAAGACCGCGCTGGATAAAGCGCTGAAGGACACGAAAGACACGGCGGTCCGCCCGATGCTGCTCCTGGCCACGCAGCTGGTCTCCGGCACCAACTACTCCATCTTCTGTGAAGTCACCGAGTCCGGTGCCGCCCCCGCCTATGAGATCCTCCATGTGTATGAGTCCCTCGACGGCGCAGCGGAAATCACCGACGCCTATGGTTTCCTGCCGTCCAACGGCTGATCCATCCGCATAACCCCCTGCCTTTTCAGGCAGGGCTTTTCTTTTCGGCCAAAAACAGATCATTTTTTGCATTTTTTGCTCTGAGTCCTTGATTTTTCCATTTTTCTCAGGTATCATAATATTCGATTTCTAACAAAACTTCACACCTGCACCGCTCAGAGTTTTTTGCGAGCCCTCTTCCTGTGCCCGGCCGAAGTCTGCTTTTCGTACGTTCACAGGCAGACGAAGCCTGTTTTTTTCCCTATCTTCCGCAGGAAGTCTTTGCCGTGTGCATCCGACCCTTTTCAGGAAGGAGACGAAGACATGAGTAACAAGCGCATCGCCGTGGAATGTCCAGAAGGCTGTATGGTCTTTGACATTGCGGAATACGACGACGGGGTTGCCCTGACCCATTACCTCACGGATGATCTTGAGACGGTCATTCTTCCGGACCAGGTCGATGGAAAACCGGTCACGGACATCGGCCCCGGCTGTTTCTTCAATCATCCGGAAATCACCAGCATTGTGTTTCCTGAAACCCTGCAGCATGTCCGGGAAAGCGCGTTTGCCCTGTGCAGGGGAATCCGCACGCTCATTCTCCCCGACAGCGTCACGGAAATCGGCATCCACGCCTTCCGCGACTGCACCGGCCTTCGGAAAGTGGTTCTGCCTTCCGGTCTGAAACAGCTGAAAACCGGCACCTTCTCGTTTGACTATTTCCCCGACAATGTGGAATTCATTGTCAAGGATGGTCTGGAGACGATTGAGCCCGCAGTCTTTTTCTCGGGCGGGCTGTCGCTCTCCTTTGTCCTGCGGCTGCCCGACAGCGTTGTCTCCATTGCAGACGGTGCCTTTGAGCCGGGCATGCATGTCCTGACCAGCCTGCCCTACAACGCAAGGTGGTTCGCCAAGTGAGGATTCAAAAACAGCATCCGCTTTCGGATGCTGTCCTTTTTTTCAGTTGTGCATGGAAAAGCGGAACCAGTCGGCTGCCGCGTCCTCAAACGTCCCATAAAACTGAAGGCTGATCTCATGGACGCCTTCCAGTGCGGGCATTTCCACCGAAAGCACCCGGTACGCGCCGCCGGTATCCGTCTGGGCACAGCCCAGGTACACTCCGTCCGCATAGACTTCCACGCGGCAGAGCCCGTCCGAGCGCAGGCAGATGTCCATCCTCTCCTCCCCGGAAAACGCAAGGTACCTGTACAGCGCCGTGTCGCCGCTCCGGAGGCCGGAAAGCGCAATCCCTTCCTCTGCCCCGCTGTCCGCGGCGACGCGCGCATGGCCGCTGCGCTCACAGGCGCGCCATGCATGGAGGCGCTCTGCGGCCGCAAGCGGCCCGCCCATGCCCGAGGTTGTCATCCGGACCTCCCGGATGCTTCCGTCCGGCCGGAAGACCACCGGCTCTGCGCAGACCCACCGGGAATAGCGGCTGGCGTGGGTGGAGCGGTGGTAGAAGACGTACCAGGTGTCCCCGATGCGGCACAGAGAGCCGTGATTGTTCCACGTTTCCGGATCGCAGGGGAAGTTATCCACCACAATGCCGCCGTATCGGAAGCCGGTCGTCGGATGATCCGACACCGCATACCCGAGGCAGGTCGCCTTTCCGCCGTGGCGGTGCGTATCCGTGAAGAGATAATAGTATTTCCCGCCGATCTTTTTCACGGAGCTGCCCTCATGGAACTCGTGCTCCCGAACGCTCAGCGGCTGCGAAACCGTTGCCGGGTCAATCTCTGTGAGATTGTCCTTCAGGCGGGCTGCGCGCACGCCGTCCATCTGTCCCCAGTAGAGGTACGCGCATCCGTCGTCATCCAGAAGGACCGCGGGATCAATGCCGTGGACATGCGCGATGGGCCCGATATCCCTGAACGGGCCGCACGGAGAGGAGGAGACCGCTACGCCGCAGCGCCCGTCCGGCACGCAGTAGTACAGGTAGTATGTCCCGTCCCTGTACGCGCAGTCCGGCGCATACAGCGCGCCGAGATCCTTTGCCCAGGCTGTATCCTGCAGGGAGAACGCGACGCCGTGATCCACCCAGTCCGTCAGGTTGTCCGACGAAAAGACATGGTAGCGGTCCGAGCAGTACTCCATTCTGCCCGGCAGATCCAGCGAACCGTACAGATACACCCGGCCGTCGGGCCACACATGGGCCTCCACGTCCGGCACAAAAAACCGGCTGCCCAGAATCGGGTTCGGCACGGCAGGTCTGCTGATCTGATCCATATGTTTCCACTTTCCTTTTGGTCTGTGAAGGGATTCCAGACCCATGATAGGGCAAACCGGGGCCTTTTTCAATCGGTTTTGTGCATGATTTGCATATGGCTCTCCCCGGACAGATGCGGTACAATACTTCCAGCGACTACAGATCACAGCGATACCTCAATACTTCCTTTCAGGAGGGTGTAAACAGAATGCAGTTATTAAAAATTCAGTGCCAGAGCTGCGCAAGTCCCATGGAAGTCAAACCGGGGATCGACCGCGTCCGCTGTCCCGCCTGCGGGATGACGTATCTGATTGAAAGGGATCGCGCGTCCCATCCGGGCATCCCTGCCGATGCCAGCGGTGACAACCCCGTGGATGTGATGCTGGTCCCGTTTCCGCACAACACCATTTCCCTTGGCAAAAATACCCTGAAAAACATCCCCGTGCTGAAGGATCTGTCCATGGACCAGCACCTGCTGCCACGCGACAGCAGCTGGACCGGTCTTTCCGAAGATCTGGACGTGCATCTTGCGTTTCTTGCCCGCCTGGTCTATGCCACAGGAGAGACCTATACGCTCGACATCGGCAATTTCGCCCTCGATCCTGTGATGATGTACTATCAGGGCAGCGACCGGCACATCACAGGTCCCCTGAGCGAAGAACAGATCCGCTGTCTCGTCGAACCCCGGAAAATGACGAAGGATACCCTGCGTTATTCGCGCGGATATCTGCATCATCACCGGTATGGATACCGCGTGTACGACCAGAACGTGAACGCCAAAAAGAACCAGACCGTGAAGGCAGAACTGGACGCGGTGATCCGGAAATATCATCTGCAGGCAGCTGACACGGAAAAATATACGCTCCCGGAAGTGGAAAAGTATTACCGGAAAACCCTGTTTGGGCACAAAGAGGCACAGAGATACTGGGTCCGGAGATATACGGACAGGCGGCTCTTTCTCACCCTCGATCCGCATCTGGCCAGAACCTTTCTGTCAGGCGATGCGGTTTCCCGAATGGACCGGATGGGGGCGCTTGCATGCATTCAGGATATGGCCGCCATCATTTACCGGGAGTTCCGAAAAGAGAACCAGCCCGGTCTGAACACACAGGGTTATATGAACCTGGAACTTGAGCCTTCGCAGATCGTGATCAAGAACATCCGCTATGACGTCCGGCAGACCGATCATTCCAACCACTGGCACGCGGACGATTGGGTCTATATCACGTTCAGTCATTACGGCATGCAGCCGCTCGCGAACCAGGAACAGGCGGATATGCTCGCTGCCCACCTGATCCGCGGCCTGAAAGACCTGATCCGGGCGAATCATGACATGGAGTGGACGCTCACGGAATGGTACAATTACACAGGATATTCCCATCCATACGGTCTGGACATGAAGTTCATGCCCAGCGTGAAACCCGTCGGCATCTATAACAGCTGGGTGTAAGACCGCTTGCATAATAAGGGAAAAAACATGAAAAAACTCACGATCATCCTCTGTCTCCTGGTGCTCCTGTTCTGCCCGGTGTCGTGCCTCGCAGAACCCGTCGAATCGCTGACCTACGCCGTGTTTCCGTATCTGCCGGATCCTGAATACTATCAGGAGCTCATTGAGCGCCGGTGGGCCGAGCTTGAGCCAGAAAATCCCCCTATCCGTCCCTCACTGAGCGCTTTCCGCTCTATCAGCTTCTGGAAAAACTGGCAGACAATGAAGAGAACCATGTGATTCTTACGCCCTCACCCGGGATGCCGGAAGAAGAGACCCTTGCTCCCGCCGCCTGAATGGTCCGGCCATTTTGAAAGATCTGCGTTCGCGCAGGTCTTTTTTTGCTGCGCTTTTTCTGCACGAAAAAAGCAGACCGCAGGGCCTGCTCCGAAAGGAAACGAATCAGAGGCTGAGCAGAACAATACTCAGCACCGAGACCGCAATCCCGAGAAAGGTCATCTTTGTGGGCTTTTCTCTGAGCACCACGAAGGAGAGCGCAGCGCTGAAGACCAGCACGCCGCCGTTGATGATCGTCAGGAGGATATAGCTGGGCACGGATTTCAGGAGCAGCATCAGCAGGAACACCGCAAACGCTGCGCACAGGCTGCTGAGGGAAGCAAAGGCGGCCGTTTTCCCGCTCATGGCAAAAGCGCCCGCGATCTTCCCCTTCTGGGAAAAGAGCAGATAGCCCAGCGAAATCACGCCCAGGGACAGGAACACCACCATGATCATCTCATTGCGCTCATCGGGCATGCTGCGCTGCTGGGCATCCATGAGGACACCGTAGAAGCCGTTGGTCAGAAAGAGCAGCGTGCACCAGAAGAAATAGCCTTTCTTAACCCCGGAGAGCGTCAGGCCGCCGGCATTGAAGATCACAAAGGCGGCCAGCATCAGGCCGATCCCCAGCAGCTGGAGCGGCGTGATCGGGTCGCCCCAGAACAGGGCCGCAAACACCAGACAGACCACGACGCTGCCAAAGAGCATGGTGATGCTCTGGAAGGAATACGGGCCCTTTCTGGCGGCCTGGATCATGCCCAGGTTATACAGAAACAGGATCACGCCGTTCCCCATGCCGAAGAGCACCGTGGTCAGGGAAGGCGAAAAGCGGCATCCGTTCATCAGGAAGGTCACCAGCGCCACAATCAGCGCATACACGGTGGAAAAGACCGGTGTTGCCGCCTCGGCGGAGCCTTCATAATGCTCCGAAAACATCCGGTTGAAGAATGACTGCCCGGTGTAAAGCGCAACACACAGGCAGATCAGAAGGACTAGGACTGGACCCCACATGATGGTTCCCTCCGGTTTTACATCGTTTCGCCTGGCCCCATTCAGGCAGGCACTGCAGTGAAAAGTATAGTCCTCTCCTGCGTCGTCCGCAAGCAGAATGGTTCGTCCGTCCCAGCTTTCAGACAGGCGCAGGCTTTCTTTTTTCTGCTTCCAGGGAACGCAGGGCTTTGCGGAACTGGAAGAAGAAAAGAACTGCCGTAAAGGTCACGGCCAGGGTGTCGGCCACCGGTTCCGCGAGATAGACATCCATCGCTTTATCGCCCAGGATCCCCACTTCCGGCAGGAGATAGATCAGGGGAATCAGCAGCACGACTTTTCGCACCAGCGCCACAATGATCGAGCAGCCCGCATAGCCGATGGAGGTAAAGATCTGCTGGCACGCCATCTGGATGCCGAAGATGCACAGGACCGCACAGTAGATGCGCAGTGCCCGGCCCGTGTAGGCGATGAGCGCCGGATCACCGGAAAAGATCCGTGCAAAGCTCTCCGGAAACAGCATGATGATCAGGTACAGGCTGAAGGAATAGATCAGGTTGACTCTGAGGAGCAGACGGAACGTTTCCCTGACCCGGTCGCCCCTCCCCGCCCCATAGTTATAGCTCGCAATCGGCTGCGCGCCCTGTCCGACACCGGACATGGGCAGCAGGGCAAACTGCATGGTGCTCGTGCAGATCGTCATCGCACCGACCGCAACATCCCCGCCGTAGAGAAGGAGCGATGAGTTAAAGCAGACCTGGATCACACTCTCGGTCACCTGCATGATGAACTGCGCCATGCCGAGGGTCACGCACGGGACAAGGATGGTGCGCTCCATCCGCATCCGCGATTTCTTCAGGCGCAGAAAACTCTTCCTGCCCGAAAGGAACAGCAGGCACCAGATGCAGGAAACCGCCTGCGCCAGAATGGTCGCGAGCGCCGCGCCCTGGACGCCAAGGCCCAGGACAAAAATGAACAGCGGGTCCAGGATCAGGTTCAGCACCGCCCCGATGAGCACCGTCAACATGCCGGTCATTGCAAACCCCTGGGCCGTGATAAACATGTTCAGCCCCAGTGTCAGCTGCACAAACACGGTGCCGAGGGCATACACACGCATATAGTCCGATGCATACCCGACCGTCTGCCCGCTCGCCCCGAAGAGCAGCAGAAGCTCCCGGCTGAACAGTATCAGAATCACGGTCAGGACGGCAGAAATCACGAGCAGCAGGGAAAAGCAGCTGCCCATGATTTTTTCCGCAGTGTCATGGTCCTTTCTGCCCATAAAGATGGAGGCCCTCGGCGCGCCGCCCGCGCTGACCAGCGCGGCAAACGCGGAGACCGCCATGATCAGCGGCATGCATACGCCGACCCCGGTCAGCGCCATCGCCCCATCCCCCGGCATATGCCCGATATAGATGCGGTCGATGATGTTGTAGAGCATGTTCACCAGCTGCGCAATCACCGTCGGCAGCGCCAGACGGAACAGCAGCCGTTTGACCGGTTCCTTTTCAAGGAACGTCTTATCATTCTGCACTTTGCTTCCTTCTTCTGTCAGACTTGATTTCCGGGCCGTCCTTCGTCCACGGTCCGCTCGAGAAACGCCAGCTCCTCCGGGATCACGCCCATGAACAGGCTGTCCGCATACCCGGCCAGGCGAAAGCCGTTTTTCAGGTACAGCGCTTTGGCCCGCTCATTGTGCGCATAGGTGTCAATGCGGATGACCGTGCAGCCCATGCTCCGCGCATGCGAGAGCGCAAACGCAATCATGCGCGTCCCGAACCCCCGGCCGGCTTTTGCCGGCGGAACGCAGAGCGTATGGATGACCAGCACGTGCTCCGGATCCGCTGCATACGCCCAGGGAATCCCGGCATACTCCGGCAGCTGCTCCTGATTGAGCACCATGCTCGCCAAGACCTCCCCGTCCTCCTCGAGCACAAACATTTCGCCCCTGGGCACCTTCTCCCCGGGCACGGCAGCGGTCGGATAGACATCCAGGACCCAGTTGGACTGTCCGCCGTGCTCTTTCTCCCATGTCAGGAGCGCCGTATAGGTCTGTGCGATCGCCGGGATATCCTTTTCCTCTGCCTGACGGATCATGCTGTCCTCCCCCTTCCTGGCCCTGCCAGGACAGAGCATAGCACAGAAAGCGGCGTTTGTCGCCTCCTCCGCCCGCCGCCCTCCTGTTTTTCCTTGGTTCCACAATGGAAAAAGGCAGAACCTTCCGGCCCTGCCTTCTCGTTTGTAAGTTCCTCCTTCTTTATATGAAATGCCCTTCAAGGCAGTTCATTCGGTTTCCTTTTCGTCCAGCACCCTGGACACTTCGCGCCATACCTTTTCCCAGATCGGGCCGTTGGCACATCCGACCCTGAGGCCTTCCGGCGGATACCAGTGGAAGGTTGTCTTTCTGCCGTCGAGGAGCCAGTCCTGAGGCAGCGGGGTATCCATCCAGTCCAGCGGCTCCGCAGCGGGGCGCCGGACGGAATTGGCCCGGAGCATCTCTCCGAGTTCCTCCTCCTGATCCTTCGGCAGGGAGTTCGGTTTCACAGAGACAAACATCGACGTGCCGCTCAGGCTGAGGAGTTTTCCCCACTGGCGGTTCAGCGCCCAGTCAATGCCTTTGGTAATCCCAATGCAGTCCGCGTCTGTATCGTAGAACGCGCCGTGCTGCGGCATCCGGAAGGCCAGGGTGTTGACCCCGAATCTCAGCGAGCGCTCCCACATCAGTCCGCTTGTGTCATCCCCTGTGCGGTTCATGTGCATGAGGCCTGCGCCGAGGTGGCCGATGGTATTGCAGCCGAGGATCAGCATGTCGTAGGGTCTGGCAGCCTCAAGCACCGCCTGGTACAGGTCCAGGATGATTTCTGCGCTCGTCCGTGTCCGGTCCGCGAAATGCCATCCGTCCTCGGTCATCTCGGTGAGCATCTCCCCGCCCCAGTGTCCGAAGACATCAAAGGTGGAAAAGTCATGCTTGAGGAGTTTGTATCCCCACTGTCCGATGCGGTCCACGGTCTCACGCACGAGATCGAGCACACCCGGAACGGAAGGATCCAGGCCGCCGCCCGGCAGTTTCCAGTCAGCGGGTACACCGCTCAGGTCGTCCTGAAGCAGCCGGACCCAGATGCCCGGCAGGACACCTTTCCTGCGGATCCCGTCGGCCAGTTCCTTCATGTCCCCGAACTTTGCATTGGGGATCCAGGGACCGCCGTTATAGATGGGTTCGTAACTTCCGTCTTTCTGATACCGCCCGACCTGCCATCCGTCATCAATCACCATGAACGGGCGGTTTTCCGCGCCTTTCGTGAGGCGCGCCATATATTCTGCATCCGCGAGGATTTCCTCTGCGGAGCTTCTGCCGTAGGCGTAATACCAGTTGTTGGCACCGTATACCGGTTTTTCCGGAAGAATGGGATCGGTGCACATCACTCTGCAGAAGGCCTGCGCGGCTTCAAAGGCAGACATGCCTGTATAGATCCGGCTGACCACGCTCGCCGCTTCCAGGGTTCGGCCTCCGAGCTGAACACCGCAGCCGCCGTTTCTCACATCCATTTTGAGGGTGATGCCCTCCGGATCCATCTGCCAGGAGCAGATCGCGCCGGGCCGGACCATGACGCCGTAACCGACAGTGAGTTCGCCAAGGGTGATCAGGAAGTACCACGGCAGTGTCTGGTAGGGCGTCAATCCTTTCCATCCCAGATCCGCATAGGCGCGTTCCCATGCATCCCCGAGCACCTGACCGCGCACTCTTTCTTTGAAGTGCCATCTCAGGCGGATCTCACTGACCGGTGTCGTCTGTGCGGTGAGAGAAACCTTCAGGCAGTCCCGCTCTTTCCGGGTTTCAATTACAATATCTTTAAATGAATATGATCCGGAATCCATGTGATTTCCGTATGCTGTTACGCCATTGATGAGGACATGATCAGGAGTTCTAAGAATGCTTTCAAACATATTGATTCTCCTTGAGGCCCGGTGTGTTGTCATCATTATGCTGTTTTTCAACCAGATGGTAAATAATTTGATGTTGCTGTTTTATGTGAATTCAATATATTGAAATCGTCCGAAAATATGTTAAAATCGTACAAAGACCATACGGGGAGGCGTCCCCCATGAAAGTTGCAGCTTACTCCAGCACAAGCTCATTTCAGGTCCTGGAAGGACTGGCGGAACCATCCCTTGAGTTATCCGTCATGCATGTCGGTATAGAAGAATGCAAGCCTTTCCACACCTGCTCCGACCCGCGCCATGAATACATCCTGCATTTTGTGATCTCCGGAAAAGGGTTTTACTCGGCCCGCGGCACCACCGAGGCGCTCGGCGCGGGACAGATGTTCCTCATTGTACCGGAGGAACCCATCGTCTACGGTTCAGACCGGTTTGATCCCTGGACCTATGCCTGGATCGGCTTTAAAGGCGAACGCGCCGCGAACATCCTGAAGAAATGCGGTTTCGTGGGCAATACGCTGACCCGGAAGATCAGCTGCACCGAAGACATTGTCCGCTGCATCCGGGAAATTCTGGATCACCAGTCTTTTGCTGCCTCGGACCTGCTCTTCCGCGAATCCTGCATGATCCGTCTCTTCTCCCTGCTCGCGAAAGATTACGAAGTCACCACCGATGACATCGGATTCAATCCGGCCATCTCCCGGGACAGTGTCTATGCGGAGCTCGGCACAGCATTCATCAGGGAAATGTACATGCATCCGGTCATCGGCGTGGAGGAGGTGGCTGCGCACATCGGCATCACCCGTGCAAGGCTCAACCGCGCCTTTCAGAATGAACTGAACATCTCTGTCCAGCAGTACATGATTAACTGCCGCATGCGCCATGCCTCCCGCCTGCTCCTCACCACAGGCCTTTCCATCAAGGAGATTGCCGCACAGTCCGGCTACAGCGACCAGCTCGTGTTTTCCAGCGCCTTTAAAAAGAAGTTCGGCGTCAGTCCCAAGCTGTACCGCGAAAAGGGCGGAGAACAGGCCGACGCTGTGCCGGTCTCCCTGTAACCCACCTGCCCCTTTGCACCAACCCGAAAACAGGCACCGCCTGCTGCCACTAAAGGGCATCCGACGGTGCCTGTTTTGTTTTCCATCTCAGGGTTTGAACTTCTCCGCGTTCCGTATTATCATACACAGCAAAGCATCCGAACCATTCATTGATCCATTCTTTCCCGGGGGAAAGCCTATGAAGAATCATGCCATTCACTCTCCGCAGCCGATCCTTTCCCTGCATCTGGCCGTCATGATGTTCGGACTCAGCGGCGTGATCGGGCGGATCGTCCACGTGTCCTCCGTCACCCTGGCCGGCGGACGCGTCCTGTGTTCCTCCCTGGTCCTGCTCGCGATGCTGCTTTTCAGAAAGCAGTCGCTGCGCGCTGTATCCGGAAAAGACACCATGCTGACCTGCCTGGCCGGCCTGCTCCTGGCCGCCCACTGGACATCCTTTTTTCAGTCCGTCCGGATGGCCTCGGTTGCCATCGGAACAATCACCTATTCCACATTTCCGCTGTTTCTTCTGGTGCTGGAGCCGCTCCTCTACCATGAGAAGATGTCGCTGAGAAATGCCCTCCTCTCCTTTGGGCTTCTCGCCGGCGTTCTCATCACTGTGCCTGCGTTTTCCTTTTCCAACCATACGACCGTCGGCATCCTCTTCGGCATGCTGTCAAGTGTCACCTATGCGCTCCTGACCCTCATCAACCGCCGGCTCTCCCGTTCCTACAGCGGGACCTGGGTCAGCTTCCGGGAGCAATCCGCTGCCGCCGCTGTGCTTCTCCCCGTTCTCCTTGTCCGCGCAGAGCCCGTCACCGCTTCGGATATCCTCGGCATTGCGGCCATCGGCCTGATCTGCACCGCGCTCGCCTTTTCCCTGTTTGTTTCCGCCCAGAAGCATGTGTCGGCGCAGACCGCCGGCATTGTCGCCGGGATGGAAACCGTCTACAGCATTCTCTTTGCTTCCCTGTTCATCGGTGAGTTCCTTCAGCCGCGCGAGGTGCTCGGCGGGCTCATCATCCTGGTCATGGCCTTCCTCGCCTCCAGAAGCCCGCAGAAAACAGGATCTGCACCGAACAGATCCTGACACAAAGAAAAAAGAGCAGCTGCCGCTGATCCTCAGGATCCATGCGGCAGCTGCTCTGGTGTTCAGACATTCCCCCTGCTCAATGCAGAGGATGGAAGCCGGTCATCTGGCAGCTGACAGTGCGTCATATTCTGTCTTTGTAATCACGCTGTCTTCGAGCAGCTTTTCCAGCAGGTTTTCCACTTCAGCCGCTTCCAGGCTGTTCTCTTCAAGATACGCCCTGATCTCTTCCAGGGTTTCCACGGAAATGACACCCTTTGCAGCCATGGCTTCAAAATCGATCACGGCAGGGACCTTCGTCTCCGGCAGATCACCCGGCTGCTCCGCGGCCGTTTCCGGTGCCTTCACTGTGCCCTGCGTTTCCTGTTTTTCCGCTTTGGCGGTCCTGCTCCTGCTGCCGGGACGTGTGCCTTTCTGTTTTCCTCCGGACGGCACTTCCCTGTTTTCCGTCTGCCCGTCCGTATTCTCCCCGGTCTGAGGCTTTTCTCTCTTTTCCTTCATGCGGCTGGTCTTTCCCTCTGTGGGAGACTGGCCGTTCGTTTCATTTTGTCCGTCCGGGCTGCTGCCCTGCGGGCCCTTTGCTGCCGTCGCCTGACTCATCGCATCCGGCTGCTCCCCGGCCATCCCTTCCGCAGCAGGGGGTTCATTCACATTGGGCTGCGCATCCGGTGCGCCAGGCTGTGTCTGGGAAGGACCGGGTGTCCCCTGACGATCTCCTCTTCCCGGACCCATCCGGCCGCCGGGACCTTTCGCCTGCTGCATGCTTTCCTGCACACCAGGCTGTGTCGTTTCACTCTGCACACTGATGTCTCCTTCTGCCATCGCGGCGGACACGGCCAGCATGGCCAGCGCCAGGATCAGTGCAAACATTCTTTTCATCATATTGTTTCTCCTCTCATGATTCAGTATCTGTATCCTTACGGAAACAGAATCGTTTTCCGGTGTCTGCTTTTTTAGCCCATCGCCGGTTCCATCTCCTTTCAGGATGATTTCCACCCGGTCTGCAGCTTCCGGATGGGAGGTCTTAAGTGTATCGTGAAGGGGTGAACGGCCTCTGACCCCTGTGTGATTTCTTTCTGAAAGCTGTCTGTATGTTTATCGCGTGACAGCCCCTGTGTTCCGATTGTCTTTTGTTTGTGTTTTCTTCCGTGAAGGGCCGGATCCACTTGCTTTCCGGTTTTCTCAGGGTATACTTGTATACATGTATACAGGAACGGAGGCCCAACCTTATGCTTGAAACCTCACCGAAGACCAACCTGCTTGAGCAGAAAACATACCGGTATTCCCTTCAGGATGTCGCCGAACCCAATCTCTACCGTGACATCTACGATTACGAAAGCGTTCCCAAGATCGCGTTCAACCATCGCCGCGTCCCGATCAACATGCCCGAAGAGATCTGGATCACAGACACTTCCTTCCGCGACGGACAGCAGTCGGTGGATCCGTACACCGTCGATCAGATCGTCGATCTCTACAAATATATGCACCGTCTGGGCGGTCCCTACGGCATCATCCGCCAGACTGAGTTTTTCGTATACTCTGCCAAGGACCGCGAGGCCATCCGCCGCTGCCAGGATCTGGGCTACCGCTTCCCGGAAATCACCACCTGGATCCGCGCGACCAAGGAAGACTTCAAGCTCGTCCGGGACCTGGGCATCCGGGAAACCGGCATTCTGGTCTCCTGCAGCGACTACCACATCTTTAAAAAGATGAAGCTGACCCGCGGCGAGGCGATGAAGAAATATATGGATACGGTCGCCCTGGCCTTTGAGTCCGGCGTCATGCCCAGATGTCATCTTGAGGACATCACCCGCGCGGACTTCTACGGGTTCGTCGTGCCCTTTGTCAACCAGCTCACCCGCATGAGCCGTGAGGCCGGCATTCCTGTGCGCATCCGCGCCTGCGACACCATGGGCTACGGCGTCCCCTATCCCGAGGTCGCCCTGCCGCGTTCCGTGCCGGGCATCATTTACGGTCTTCAGCACTATTCGGATGTCGAGAGCGAATACCTCGAATGGCACGGGCACAATGACTTCTACAAAGCGGTCACCAACGCGTCCACGGCCTGGCTCTACGGCGCAAGCGCTGTCAACTGCTCGCTGCTGGGCATCGGGGAGCGGACCGGCAATATCCCGCTGGAAGCGATGTGCTTTGAATACGCGGCCCTGCGCGGATCCCTCGACGGCATGGATCCCACCGTCATCACTGAGATCGCCGACTATTTCCGCCGCGAAATCGGCTATGAAGTGCCGCCCATGCAGCCCTTTGTCGGCAAGAACTTCAACGTCACCCGCGCCGGCATTCACGCCGACGGCCTCATGAAGGATGAGGAGATCTACAACATCTTCAATACCAAGAAGATCCTCAACCGCCCGGCCTCCGTCATGATCGGACCGAACTCGGGTCTGGCCGGCATCGCCTACTGGCTCAACGATCATTATCAGCTGAAGGATGCCGATGCCCTGAACAAGCAGAGCCCGCTGGTGGTCACCCTCAAGGAATGGGTGGATGAACAGTTCGCCGACGGCCGCGTTGCCTCCCTGAGCCCCAACGAAATTGAAACCAAAGTGGCTGAACTCACCGGCGGAAAGTTCGGCAAACTGGATGAGTAAAGGAGACGCCTATGGAACATCAGATGCTTTCCCTGGCCGACCAGGTCTTTGACGTCATTGAACGCGATATTCTCAACGGCACCCTTGAGCGCGGGGAATACCTCACCGAAACCGCACTGTCTGACCGCCTCGGCGTCAGCCGCACCCCGGTGCGTGAAGCGATCCGCCGCCTGTGTCAGGAACACCTGCTGGAGAACACCAAGCACGGCGTTCAGGTTGTCGGCGTCTCCCCCGAGGATATCCGTGACATTTATGAGATCCGCTACCGTCTCGAAGGTCTCGTCGCCCGCCGTGTCGCCGAGCATGCCACCTCCGAGCAGATCAAAAAGATGAAGGAGGATCTGGACCTTCAGGCCTTCTACACGGAGCGGGATGATTCCGAGAACATCAAGGAAATGGACAGCCTGTTTCATCAGGCCATGTATGATTCCTGCGACAGCGCCCCGCTGAAGCACACCCTGGAGCCCCTGCTCATGCGCATTGTCAAATACCGCAAGGCATCCCTGTCCGCCCCGGACCGTGCCAGCAAGTCTCTGGAAGAACATCTCGCGATCTACAGGGCGATTGTGGACCACAACCCGGATGAAGCCGAGCGCCTGATGCTCGAACATATCCGCGCCGCGTCCACCAGCATTCTCCTGACAGGCGGCAAATGATCCCTCTTTCTGCAACGGATGCTCTGCACAGGGCTTGACAAACATCGTCTCCGGCCTATCATCCTTCTGAAAAATAATGTGTCTTGATCTGCGCGTGCAGTGCAGCATCAGAAAGGAACCCTGACATGAACAAGCTCTCCAGAAGCAGAACCGCTCAGCTGATCTTTCAGTCCATGTTCTGCACCCTCGCCCTGATCGCCTGTGTGGGCAGCGTCGGTTTTTTCGATATGAAGTTTTCCAGCGACTTCTATATCTACTTTACCAATCTTTCCTGCTATATCGCGACCGGCATGATGATCTTTGAGCTGGTCCAGACAGCCAGGAAAAAGGAAGACAGTTATGTGTCGGCCGCACCCCATCTGCATTTCATGATCATGCTGGGGCTCATCATCACCTTGATTGTCTTCAACGCGCTCCTCGCCAACGATCCGGCCCGTGATCCCGCGCTGAACTACAAGGTGGAATGCATCCTGTGCCACATAGTGCTCCCGATTCTCTTTGTCATCGACTGGGCCGTCTTCTATGAGCACGGAACCATGGACTGGAAGCTCCCGCTGCTCACCCCGCTTTTTCCCCTGGGTTATGTGGTCTATGTGTTTATTCACGCAGCGCTCCGGGGCTTTGACAGCAGCATCATGAACTATGCCGGCACGGACCCCGTCATCTACCCCTACTTCTTCCTCAATCCGGAGAAGGTCGGGATCGGCGGGATGGCGCTGTGGATCTTCGGCCTCCTCGCCGCCTTTGTGCTCCTGGGCTACCTCTTCTTCCTCATCGACCGCCTGCTCGCAGGAAAAAAGAAAACCGCATAACCGTTCGGGGTTTCCGAACCGATCTTCAGGCAGTCGTCCGGCTGCCTTTTCTTTTGTGCGGGATAGATTGTCAATGGTATGTTCCCCTGTCCTGCGTTCGGCAGGTTCACGAACATTCTTTGTCTTTGTGTGTTTGTCCTTCGATTTTTCCTGATTGTTTGTTGACGCGCATGCATTGCATATGATACAATCCGGTTGTTTTCCGAACGTTCTTTATGAATCGAGGAGGGATCGTATGACATCGCGCATGAGAAAAAGCTTCTGGCTGCTTCTGGTGCTGCCGGGATCACTGTTCATCACAGTCTTCATGCTGATCCCTCTTTTTTCTGTGGTCATCTCGACCTTTTTCCCGGAAAGCAGCTTTACCCTGTCCAATTATTCCGGCCTGATCCGGAATGTGTACTTCCAGCAGGTCTTCGGGCGGAGCGTCCGGTTGAGCCTTCTGTCCACACTCCTGTGTGCCCTGCTCGGGTTTCCCTGCGCCTACTACATTTCCCGCTATTCAAAGCACAAGGGCATCATGATGGCCTTCGCCGTCTTCCCGCTCTTCACAAGCCCTGTCATCCGCTCGTTCAGCTGGATGGTCATTCTCGGGAAGAAGGGCATTATCAACCAGTTCCTGGTGGCATCCGGTCTCTTCGCCCGTCCCCAGTCGCTTCTCTACAATGAGTTTTCCATGACCGTCGGCTTTGTGCAGCTCTTTCTTCCCCAGATGATCCTCTCGCTCCTGGGCGTCATGGATTCCATTCCGGAAGATCTCACCGAGGCCGCCGGAAGCCTTGGCGCAACGCGCTTTGTATCCTTCCTGCGCATCATCTTTCCGCTGAGCGTTTCCGGTCTGGTGACCGGCTCCGTGCTGGTCTTTACCGGCTGCATGACCGCCTACACCACGCCTCAGCTGCTCGGCGCCACGGATACCCAGGTGCTTTCCACCATGGTCTACCAGTACGCCATGAGCCTGCGCGACTGGACGCAGGCCTCCGCCATCGCGGTTGTCATGATTGTCGTCACCATGCTGGTCTCGTCCGTCTTCAACCGCCTCAGCCGCAAAATCAATCCGCTCGCTGCCTGATCACGGAAAGGAAGGTGACATCATGGCGCTCCTGGAACTCAGCCACATTACCGCCGGTTACGACAAAAACATCATTCTCCGTGATTTCAATCTGAGCGTGAACCGCGGGGATTTCGTCTCCCTGCTCGGCTCGTCGGGCTGCGGCAAAACCACCACGCTGCGCCTCATTGCCGGTTTCTCGGAACCCAATGAAGGCACCATTTCCTTTGACGGGAAAGACATCACGCATGTCCCGCTGCACAAGCGCAATTTCGGCTTTGTCTTCCAGAGCTATGCGCTCTTCCCCCACATGACCGTGTTTGACAATGTCGCCTTCGGCCTGAAGATGCGGAAAGTCCCGAAAGCCGAGATCCGCACGAGGGTCATGGACATGCTCCGGCTCGTGGACCTGGAAGGGTTTGAAAGCCGCTATCCCCGCGAAATGTCCGGCGGTCAGCGCCAGCGCGTCGCCCTCGCCCGCGCCATGGTCATCCGGCCTGACCTCATGCTGTTTGACGAACCGCTCTCCAACCTGGACGCCAAGCTGCGCGTCAAGATGCGCGTGGAAATCCGCCGCCTGCAGCAGGAGCTTGGGTTCACGGCGATCTATGTCACGCATGACCAGGAAGAATGCTTCGCCATCTCCGACCAGGTCGCCATCATGAATGGCGGCGTGATTGAGCAGATGGATACCCCGGCGCACATCTTCAACGCCCCGAAAACCGAGTTCATCGCACACTTTGTCGGGTTTGAGAATTTCTTCAGGCTCACCCGCGTCTCCGGTCAGCTGACGGCGGAGAACGGCACGCCCATGCATGTCGCCCTCGACCGCAGCGGGGATGCTTTCACCGGCTGCATCCGTCCCGAGGATGTCCAGATCCTTCCCCCCGGCAGCAATGCCCTCAACGGGATTCCCGGCGAAGTCCTCGTCTCCACCTTCCTCGGCCGGACCGTGCAGTACAATGTCCGCACCGCCATCGGCGAGTTTGTCGTCAAGGCGGACCAGTCCCAGGTTTATCCCCTCGGCGCCAGCGTTCTGCTGGAGCTGAGTGCGAATAAAATCATTCTTATCAACCCATCCAACCACTGAACCATTGAAGGAGGAAACCACCATGCGCAAGTTTCTGTCTCTTGTCCTCGCAGCCATGATGCTTCTGTGCGTCGCTTCCGCTGCCACCGCTGAAGAGAAGCCCTATGCCGGTCAGACCCTGACCATCTCCACCTTCGCCTTCAACGCAGAGCTCCTGCAGAAGAACATCTATGATCCTTTCATGGCCATGACCGGCTGCACCATCGTGGCCGACGGCGCTTCCAATGCTGTGCGCGTCTCCAAGATTGCCGAAGCCGCCGAAGGCGACTACGACGTCGTCATCATCGGCGACATGTTCGTCAAGCAGCTCATGGCTGAGGGCAAGATCGACACCCTCGACACTGCTGCCCTGACCAACCTGAGCGCCATCTATGACAACGCCAAGGCTCCCATGGGCGAAGGCTACGGCCCCGCTTACACCTTCAACCGTCTGGGCATTGTCTATGATCCCGCGACCTGCCCTGTCGAGATCAAGTCCTTTGCCGATCTGTGGAATCCGGAACTGGCTGACTCTGTGGCCATCCCTGCCATCACCAACACTTCCGGCCCTCTGTTCTACTACGGCGTAGCCAAGGCCTTCGACCTGACCCCCGGCACCGATGACGAAGCCATCTTCGCCAAGCTCGCCGAACTCAAGGCCAACGTCAAGTCCACCTACACTTCCGCCAACAACACCATCACCATGCTCAACCAGGGTGAAATCGCCGTGGCTGTCCTGCTCGACTACTCCTACACCACCGCCAAGGGTGCCAACCCCGACTATGTGTGGGTCAATCCCTCCGAAGGCATGTTCGGCGGCTACAACATGCTCAACATCGTCACCGGTTCCAAGAACAAGGAACTGGCCCAGCTCTTCATCGACTACTATCTGAGCTATGACGTGCAGTATGCCGAGGCCATGGACGGCGTGGACAGCCCTGTGCGCACCGACGTTGTTCTGGACGAAGAGCATGCCATGAACTTCACCTACGGCGACATGGTCAATCAGCTGATCCTGCCCGACTGGGATTTCGTTGCCGCTCAGCTGCCTGCCTGGACCGAGTCCTGGAACCAGACCTTCGGCGTACAGTAATCCGGAAACTTCTGAAACCAAACTTCTGAAACCATGAGATGAGAGGAGCGAGCCCTGTGAAAAAGAAACACCATCTTACCCTTGGGGTCATTACGTTTCTGGTCTATGTCTTTCTCATCGGGCCGCTGCTCATCATCATGGCCTCTTCCTTCGGGGAGCAGAACGCGCTGGTCTTTCCCGGAAAAGGATTCACCCTCAAGTGGTACCAGCAGGTCTTCCAGATGCGTTCGTTCATCAACTCGGCTGTCCTGTCCATTGAAATCGCACTCGCCGCAACCGCCATTGCTCTGCTCCTGGGCGTTCCCGCGGCGTATGCCATGAACCGGTACCGTTTTCCCGGAAAGAACCTCATCAAGACGATGTTCCTCTCCCCCGTTCTGATCCCCTGCATTGTGCTGGGTTTCATTATGCTCCGGTATGTGATTTCCCGCTGGAATCTCTCGGTCATTCCCAGTCTGCTCATCGGCCATACCCTGCTCTCGATTCCCTATGTCATGCGCGTGGTCACCTCGTCCCTGGCCAATTTTGATTTCGCCATGGAGGAGGCTGCCGGAAGTCTCGGTGCCGCCAGAGGCTACACCTTCTTCCATATCGTGCTGCCCAATATCCGGAGCGGGATTGCCTCAGCCTGTGTCATGGCCGTGATCAATTCCTTCAACAATGTATCCCTCTCCACCTTCCTCACGGCCCCGGGCATCACCATGCTGCCCATTGAGATCATGGGGTATGTGGAGTACCATTTCGATCCCACCATCGCAGCACTCGCCACCATCATGATGCTCGTGACGCTGGGCGTGATGCTGCTCATCGAAAAGACACTGGGGCTTCAGAGCGTTGTCTGAAGCGCACGTTCAGCCATGTTTTCAGGCCGCCGGATGGTTTCCGGCGGCCTGTTTCTTTGCCCTGCTTTGTACAATTCTTGTTTTTTCCTTTGTATCTCTTGTGTTTTCGGCCCTTCAGGGGGCTGAAATCCCTTGCCCGCAAAGGGAAGAATCGCTACAATATTTTTCGTTCACAGAAATGTCGCAGATGAGGTGACGAACCATGGCAAAGATTCAGATGAAAACACCCCTCGTTGAAATGAACGGGGATGAAATGACCCGGATTCTCTGGGCGGATATCAAGCAGCTGCTCATTGAGCCCTACGTCGACCTCAAAACGGAATATTACGACCTCGGGCTGAAACACCGCGATGAAACCAATGATCAGGTGACCATCGACAGCGCCAACGCTACCCTGAAGTACGGCGTGGCCGTCAAGTGCGCCACCATTACGCCCAACGCCCAGCGCGTGGAAGAATACGGCCTCAAGCAGATGTGGAAGAGCCCCAACGGCACGATCCGCGCCATCCTCGACGGCACCGTTTTCCGCGCCCCGATCCTGGTCAAAGGCATTTCCCCCACGGTCCGCACCTGGGAAAAGCCCATCACCATCGCGCGTCACGCCTACGGCGATATCTACAAGAATTCCGAGATGGTGATTCCCGGTCCCGGCAAGGCTGAGCTTGTGTTCACGGGAGCGGACGGAAAGGAAATCCGTCAGCCCATCTTTGACTTCAAGGGCCCCGGCATCCTGCAGGGCGTGCACAATCTCGACAGCAGCATCACCTCGTTTGCCCATGCCTGCTTCCAGTATGCACTGAGCATTCATGAGGACCTCTGGTTTGCCACCAAGGACACCATCTCCAAGACCTACGACCACCGCTTCAAGGATATTTTCGGGGAGATCTACGAGTCCGATTACAAAGCCGCCTTTGAGGCCGCCGGCATCCAGTATTTCTACACCCTCATCGACGACGCCGTGGCGCGCATCATCCGCTCCAAGGGCGGCGTGATCTGGGCGTGCAAGAACTACGACGGCGATGTCATGAGCGACATGGTCGCCACCGCCTTCGGTTCCCTCGCCATGATGACCAGCGTGCTCGTCAGCCCGAACGGCCAGTACGAGTACGAGGCGGCGCACGGCACCGTGACCCGGCACTATTACCGCCATCTCAAGGGTGAGGAAACCAGCACCAACCCGATCGCCACGATCTTCGCCTGGAGCGGCGCGCTGCGCAAGCGCGGCGAAATGGATGCGCTGCCTGAACTGCAGGCGTTCGCCGACCGTCTGGAAAAGGCGGTCATGGATACCGTCAACAGCGGCATCATGACGCAGGACCTGGCTCTCCTCTATGAGGGAGAGGCCCAGACCGTCACCAGCCGCATGTTCCTCTATGCGGTCGCTTCAAAACTGCCCGCAGCCGAATAATCCGAATGCATATGCAAAGGGAGGCGTTCAACAAACGCCTCCCTTGGTTTATAATACACGCATCAGGGTTTCCCTCTTGAGGGAAGCGCCTTCAACACCGACCACCAGCGCCGATACCCGATTGGCAAGCATCAGGGCCCGCTCCATGTCCATGCCCTGTGCGAGGGCAAAAAGCATCATGCCCGCATGCGCGTCCCCGGCCCCGATCGTGTCCACCACGCGATCTATCTCCGTGCCGGGGGCAAAGGCTTTCCTGCCCTTCCGGTCCACCGCCAGGGCACCGTCTTTTCCAAGCGTCACAATGACCGCATTCTCTGTTTTCTCATGCAGCGAGAGCGCCGCGGCCTCCGGGTCATCCAGTCCCGTGAAGCGGCAGGCCTCCTGACGGTTGAGGTGCAGTACCGGATGCAGTTTCAGGATGCGGTTCTGCCTCCCCTCCGGGATCGAAAGAATCCGCGGGCCCGGCGCATAGAAGACCGTTCCGCTCTTCAGGCCTTCCAGGAAGGCAGTCAGCGCATCCCCTGTCCTTTCCTCGACTTCCAGTCCGCTGACATAGATGAAATCAAAGGGCGTCTGCATGATGTCCCGCATCCACTCCGGGGAAAAGGTATATTCCACGCCGTGCACGGACAGGAAGGTCCTTTCGCCGTCCTTCTCCACCAGGCAGTAGCAGCAGCCGTTCTCCGCATCCTCAAGACACACCGGATGCACCCAGGGCTGCTCCTGCACGGCGCGCAGGACAAACGGGCCAAAGAGCCCTTTCATTCCGACAGGCGTCACAAACGTCACGTCGGCACCGGCCTTTCCCAGAATATTGGCCGCGTTATACGCACACCCGCCCATGCGGAAGCGCTGACTTTTCGGGTGCATATCCTCTTCCGTCACCGGCAGATGATCCAGCTGAAGAATCACATCCACACAGCTTGACCCGATCACCAGAATCCTTCCCGCCATGCCTTTTCCCTCCATGCTCACCTACATTTGTTCCGATCTTACCATGATCCAGCCCATCCTGCAATCACCCGGCAGGATATCCACAACGAATGCGGAGGTATCCACATGCTCTCTTCCATCTCTCAGGTTCGTTCCCTTGCCCGCGCGCTCCAGCCCCGGATGGTCAGCACCCGCCGTTCCCTCCATATGTACCCGGAAACCGGCTTTCTTGAAATGCGCACCTCGGCCATCATCTCCGAGCGCCTGCACGCCCTGGGCTATGAAGTGCTCACCGGACGCGAAGTTCTGGACGCGGAGATGCGCCTGGGCGTTCCGGATGCTGCCGTTCTTGAGGAGCACGCGAAGGCTGTGCTCACACAGGAAGGCACGCCCTGCAGCTATCTGACGGGCGACATGAAGGAAGGCATTACCGGGGTCATCGGCATTCTCCGGTGCGGTGAGGGCCCGGTCACGGCCCTGCGTTTTGACATCGATGCCCTGGGCATGACGGAGCGGACGGACCCGGACCACCGGCCTTTCCGCGAGGGCTTTTCCAGCCGCAATCCCGGGATGATGCACGCCTGCGGTCACGATGGGCACACCGCGATCGGCCTTGGCGTCGCAGAGATCCTGATGCAGCTGCGTGACTCCCTGCACGGCACCCTGAAACTGATCTTCCAGCCAGCCGAGGAAGGCGCACGCGGCGCGCGTGCACTGACGGCCGCCGGGCATCTGGATGACGTGGACTATTTCATTGGAAACCATATTGCACCCACGCACTCCCTGGATGACGGGGATGTGACGGCCGGCACCTGGGGATCGCTCGCCACCACCAAGTATGACGTCATCTTCCACGGCCTGGCAGCGCACGCAGGCGGCTACCCGGAAAAGGGCAGCAATGCCCTCCTTGCCGCCGCGGAGGCCGTGCTCGCCCTGCACGCCATTCCCCGGCATTCTGGCGGACAGAGCCGCGTGAACGTGGGCGTTCTGCACGCGGGCACCGGACGCAATGTAGTGCCGGACCGGGCCAGCATGCAGGTGGAAGTGCGCGGGGAGACGACAGAGATCAACGCCTATATGGCCGAGCGGTGCGAAGCCATCTGCCGCGGCGCTGCGCAGATGCAGGGCTGCACGGTGGATCTGGTCAAGGTGGGTGAAGCCGAAGGCCAGCACAGCGATCTTCCCCTCATTGAGCGCATTGACCGGGTGCTCGCCGAAAACCTTCCGGAACTGCGTCTTTCCAGCATCCAGAACGCACAGAACTGGGGCAGTGAAGATATCTCCATTATGATGAACCGAGTGCAGGCGCATGGCGGTCAGGCCACCTATATGCGCACCATGACGGATCTGGCCAGCGCCCAGCACACCGTCGGCTTTGACTTTGAGGAATCGGTGCTGCAAAACGCCTGCGAGGTGTTCTGTGCCATCGTTCTGGACCTGATGGGAGAGAGTGCCTCTTGAAAACGCTTTTGAAACATGCCCATGTACTGACCATGGACGATCAGTGGACAGCCTTTGAGGACGGCTATGTGCTCACCGAGGGCGGACGGATTCTGGAGGTCGGGAGCGGGAACATGCCCGAAGCCGACCGCGTGGTCGACTGCCGCGGCGGCATTCTTCTCCCCGGGTTCATCAATCTTCACTGTCATGCCAGCATGGTACCCTTCCGCACCATGGGAGATGACTGTCCCGACCGTCTCCGCCGCTTCCTCTTTCCCCTGGAAAACGAAGCGCTGACCCCTGAGCTCGTCTATCTCGGTGCGAAGTACGGCATTGGGGAAATGCTGCTGTCGGGCACCACCACCTTTGTGGACATGTATTACTTTGAGGACGAGGTCGCCCGCGCCTGTCTGGAAACCGGCATGCGCGGTTTTCTCGGGGAAACCGTGCTCTCCCAGAAAACACCCGACAGCGAGAGTGAAGGGGGCGGCCTGAAACTCACCGAAGACTTTCTTCGGAAGTATGCCGCCTCCGACCGCATCCGTCCCATCGTCGCGCCGCACGGCACCACCACCGTTTCCGAGGCTGCGCTCCGGGCCTGTGAGGCGCTCTCCGAGCAGTACGGCGCGCTCCTGACGCTGCACGCGAGCGAAATGGACTATGAGATGACCTATTTCCGCGATCAGGGGCTGACACCCATGTCCTATCTCGGCAGACTCGGTCTTCTCTCCGACCGTCTTCTCGCGGCCCACTGCATTCACCTGACCGAGGATGACCTCAAGCAGATGGCTGCGCACGGCGTCCGGATCGCACACTGCATCGGCAGCAATGCCAAGGCCGGAAAAGGCATCTCCCCGATCCGGGATGCTGTCTCCCGCGCCATCCCGTTCGGCTTTGGGACCGACGGACCCTCGAGCGGCAACACGCTCAGTATCTTTGACCAGATGCGCCTGTTCGCCGTCACCCAGAAGACCCGCTATCATGACCGTTCGCTTTTCCCTGCCCGCGAGATTGTCCGCTACGCGACGCGCGGCGGGGCTGAATGCCTGCACATGGAGCACACGCTCGGACAGATTGCACCGGGATACGCCGCGGACCTGCAGGTCATCTCCACGGACGCCGCGCACATGTTCCCGCTCTACAATCCCTATTCTGCCCTGGTCTACAGCGCGAATGCCTCCGATGTCGACTGCGTCATGGCAGACGGAAACCTGGTCGTGGTGCATCACGAGCTGACGCAGTGGAGCCTTCCGGCGCTTCGTGAAGAGCTTAAGCGGGCTATGTCTGGATTCTATCAGGCGGCAGAAAAATACCGCGAAATCATCTGACCGTCTCTTTCGACCTGCTGTGCCCATTGTGCAGGAAGGCACAGATGATGTACAATACCCTCAGATGCAAAATACAATACAGGGAGGAAAAAAGAATGTGGAATGATTTACAGACCGGCAGCTATGCAGGCGTCATTGCGGAAACCATTTCCATCCGCGGACACGAGGGCAAGGAAATCCATGCCTGGTGGTCCCGTCCCCTCGGCGGCGGACAGCATCCCGGCATTGTACTGATCCCTCATATGCCCGGCTGGGATGAATGGTGCCGTGAGACCAGCTTCCGCTTTTCCAGCCATGGCTACAGCGTGCTGTGCCCGGATATCTATCAGGATTTCGGCTTCGGCACACCCACGGAAGTCTCCGGCAGAATGCGCGAAGCCGGCGGCGTCCATGACGCGAGCGTGATGGGCGACACCGCAGGGTGTCTTTCCTTCCTGCGCTCCCAGCCGCAGTCGAACGGAAAAACCGGCGTCATCGGTATGTGCTCCGGCGGCCGGCATGCGTTCCTGGCGGCCTGCACGGTCGAAGGCTTTGACGCGGCTGTGGACTGCTGGGGCGGCGGTGTCGTCATGGCACCGGAACAGCTCAGCCCTGCCCGGCCAGTCGCGCCGATTGACTACACGGAAAAGCTGAACATCCCGCTTCTGGGTATTTTCGGCAATGAGGATTTCAGTCCCACCCGTGCCGATGTGGACACGCTGGAACAGCGCCTCAAAGACGCCGGGAAGAACTATGAGTTCCACCGCTATGACGGCGCAGGACACGGCATCTGGTACTATGACAAACCCATGTACCGCCAGGAGGCCGCGATGGATTCCTGGAACAAGACCCTGGATTTCTTTGACCGACACCTGAAAACATAACAGCAAGGAGCATCCGTATGCCGATGTCCTCCCCTTCCGGAGTCCGCAGGCCGTTTGTCGTCATGGCAAAGCCTGCGGGCTCAGCATGTAATATGCGGTGTGCATACTGCTATTACCTCCACAATCCCGCTTCATCCCCCGGTGGCGTTATGAGCCCGGAGACGCTGGAATCCCTGATCCGCACGACGATCGCAGCCTCCCCGGGACCCGTCGTTTCCTTTGTCTGGCACGGCGGCGAGCCCATGCTGGCCGGGCTGGATTTTTACCGGGAGGCGGTGCGCCTTCAGAAACAGATGCTCCCCGAAGGCTGGGAGTGCTGGAATAATCTCCAGACCAACGGGCTCGCGCTGGATGATGCGTGGTGCTGTTTTCTCGCCGGGGAGCATTTCGATGTCGGCGTGAGCCTGGACGGCACCGCCCCTGTGCATGATGCATTCCGGCCGGATGCCGCAGGGCATGCGACCTATGACCGGATTGCCGCGAACATCCGTCTTTTGCAGTCGCACGGCATCCAGCCGGATCTTCTGTGCACCGTGAACGCACAGACGGCCGAGAACGGGCGTCTTGTATACAGCACGCTGCGGGATCTGGGCACCGGATGGATCCAGTTTATTCCCGTCGTCATCCGGAACCCGGACGGAACCCTGGCTGAGCCGTCCGTCTCTCCCCGCGCCTATGGGGAGTTCCTGAAGGATGTCTTTGCGCAGTGGTTCTACCATGACCTGGACAAGGCGGAAATCCAGCTGTTCAGTGAGACAGCCCGCATGCTCTCCGGCGGAGAGGCCAGCCTCTGCTGGCTCCGCGAGACCTGCGGGGATGCCCCGGTCGTCGAAAAAGACGGCAGCGTCTATGCCTGCGATCATTTCGTGCGTGCGGAATACCGGCGCGGAAGTCTCCTGGACACGCCCTTTGAACAGCTGATCAACAGTCCCGAGCAGATGGCTTTCGGGCAGCAGAAAAAGGATGGACTGACCGCGGCATGCCGGAATTGCCCCTGGCTCTCCCTCTGCCATGGCGGGTGTCCCAAAGACCGCTTCGCCCTGTCACCTGACGGTGAAGCGGGACAGTACGCCCTGTGCGAGGGTCTGAAAATGTATTTTGACTATGCCGTCCCCCGGCTGCGTCGCGCCATGGCACTCTCTGCTCAGGGAACGGACCGGAGCAGGGTCATGCAACTCCTGATTCAGGAAGAGCGAAAGCAGTTTCAGGGTGTATCCCGCAATGATCCCTGCCCCTGCGGCTGCGGGAAAAAGTTCAAGCAGTGCTGCCAGAAACGCGTTCCCTGATGTTTCCCTGAGGCGCACTGCGCTTGCGTATGTACCTGACAACGATTCAGACAGCTCAGAACTCAGCGGTCTTCCATTCCCTGGTTTCGGTCTGCTTCAAACGGTTTCATGACCGCCGGATTCCTGCCCTGACCTGTAGAAAAAAAGGAGGTTTCCCTTCATGTTCATCCGACAGCCCGCATTCTCGCGGAATGGTTCTTTTCTCAAAGGTGCCCTGCACTGCCACACGACCCGCTCCGACGGTGTTGGAGATCCCGGGGATGTCATCCGCATGCATTATGAGCATGGGTATGACTTTATGGCACTGACCGATCACAATATCTTCAACCGCATCAATTATGCCGATGTCCCCATGACGATCCTTTCGGGGCTGGAGAGAAACATGGAACTGCCCGGTTTCACCGTTGACCGGCCGCACTGCGTGCACATTGTCGGCCTGGGGGATCCTGCTGACACCAATGGACCTGCGCAGGATGAAGTCATCCCTCAGTACGGCCGCTTTGAGGACCCGTCGAGCGCACAGGGCATGATTGATGAAATGCACCGCTGGGGGCTGAAAACCTTCTACTGCCATCCGGAATGGAGCTGCACAACCTATCAGGAGTACCGCTGCCTGCAGGGCAATTTCGGCGTGGAATTATGGAATTCCGGCTGCGTGCTTGAGAATGATCTGGACACGGACAACGGACACTACTGGGATGAAGCGCTCGACGAGGGCAGACAGGTCTGGGGTGTGGCCGTCGATGACGGACATGCCATGGATCAGCACTGTCACGGATGGGTCATGGTGCGTGCCGAGAATACGCCGTCCGACATTCTTCAGGCGCTTGACGAAGGCGCATTCTACGCTTCATGCGGCCCTGAAATCCATGATTTTTATGTGGAAGACAATATGGCCTATATCGACTGCAGTGAGGCTGTCTCGGTCTGCTTCCACTCCCTGCGCAGCCCGCTGCGCAAAACAGCCGGTGAGCACATCACCCATGCAGACTGCGGAATCCCGGCAGGTCTGAGATATATCCGCGCCGTGGTGACAGATGCTGCAGGGCGCCGCGCATGGACGAACCCCATCTTCCTGAGATAAACAGGAAAAAAGACCCAGCCCACAGAAGCGGCCGGGTCTATGGATCGCTGACGCTCTTTCCGCGTTCATGTTTTTCCCCTGAAGGAGCGCTTGTGCTCCACCTGTCATTTTTCGCGATTGATTTGTCCGATTCATATCTCTCAATCCGCATGGGAATGCTGTATACTGTCATCACAGCAGGGGAGTAGCTCAACGCACACGCGCTGTTGCTGTCCGTCAGCCGATGATCCCCCTCATCCGGACACAACGAGAAAGCAAGACTTGCATCACAGATGGTGCAGGTCTTTTTCTGTATCCCCTGTTTCTGATCTCCGTCCGGCATGCTTTCTGATCGCATGCACCGGACGGCGCCTTCGGAAGCGGCTGGACCCCGTTTCCGAACTCACTTCTGTTTTCCGGTGCGGGTCTCCCCCGCCCCGTTCATCCTAGATCCAACACAACTACAGGAGGTATGAGCATGAACAGCGTTCTCGATTTTCTCGCTGCCCGGTGGTGGACCATCCTGCTGATCGCAGCAGGCATCTTTGCTCTGATTAAACTGTTTCCCCGCTACAAAGTCGCGCCGCCGGATACCGCACTGATTATCTCCGGTCTCCTGAGGCGGAACTACAAAGTGCGCAATCCTGATGGAACCGTCGCTTCCAAGAAGTTCGGCTACCGCATTGTCCGCGGCGGCGCCACATTCTACATTCCCGGCATTGAGCGCATTGACCAGCTGGATATGTGTCTGATGCAGGTGGATATCAAGACCGCGCAGCCGGTGCCGACCAAGGAATACATCTCCGTCATCGTTGACGCCGTGGCCAACATCAAAATCGGTTCGGATGACCTCTCCATCGCCACGGCCGCCGAACAGCTGCTGCACTACAACGCCGACCAGATCAAGGCCCTGGCCAAAGATGTGCTGGAAGGCAATATGCGTGAGATCATCGGCCAGATGACCATTGCCGAGCTGGTGCAGAACCGTGACAAGTTTGCCCAGGAATCCATCAAGGCCGCCATGAGCGACATGAGCAACATGGGCCTTGAAATCATCAACCTGACCATCCAGAACTTTGCGGACAAGGATGGTGACGTGATCGAGACCATGGCGACCCAGAATGTGGTCGACAAGGAAAGGGATGCCGCCATCGCCCGCGCAAAGGCCCAGCAGGAAGGCCATAAGGCTGAGGTGGAAGCCGCTGCTGCGATCGCCGAGCAGGATAAGCAGCTCGCGCTTCTGCAGGCCGGTTACAAGATGGAATCCGATCAGGAGAAAGCGAAAGCCGATGAGGCCTATCGCATTGAGCAGGAGCGCGTCCGGAAAACCTATGAAGCGGAACGCGCAGCCGCGGAACTGACCCGACTTGAAAAAGAAACCGAACTCAAGAAACAGGAAGTCGAGATTGAACGTGAACGGCTGAATGTCCAGATTCGTGAGAAAGCAGCTGCTGAAAAGGACGCACGCGTATTTGAGGCAGAAGCTGAGAAGTTTGAGCGTCAGGCCAAGGCGGATGCACAGCTCTACGAAGCTGAAAAAGAAGCCGAGGCCATCCGCATGCGCGGCGAAGCAGAAGCTGAAGCCATTCGCAAAAAGGCAGAAGCCATGCAGCTCTATGGTCAGGCTGCCATGCTGGAAATGGTGGTCGACAAGCTGCCTGATATCGCGCGTTCGGTCAGCGAGCCTCTGAGCAAGACCGAGAAGATCATTCTCTTCGGCGAAGGCGGCGCTTCCTCCATGGCTCGCGACACAGCTGGCACCATGCTCCAGACCTTTGAGGCGGTCAAACAGTCTGTGGGGCTGGATATTCCGAAAATGCTCAAGGATGTTTCAACCGGCGGCCTAGTCGGGAAAGCTGACAGGGGCACCGAAGGAACTGAAACGCCCGCTGAATAATCCACTGGTAATGCAAGAGCCCGGGGATCAGCTCCCCGGGCCCTGTTTCTGTTCACGCAGGCATGATTACCGTTCAAAAACAACACCGCCGGCCTGTGTCGGATGATCCATATAGACAATCTGCTTTGCATCGCTCCGATATCTCAGAAGATTCCATACAATGAGAATATCTCCCGCTGCCGCGTCCGCCATGATGATCCCGGCAAACAGCGTCAGGATGGACCCGGAAAGAATCCCGGCTATCATTGGAAGGATGCCCAGAATCACCAGCGGCATAAGTGCCCCAAAGATGTACTGACCTTTGGACAGAGGAACACGGCAGGAACAGTAAGGCGTCAGATACTGCGTCATGAAACCGAATGCGATATCTTTCCAGTGATGCTCTGCAAAGATGGACCAGCTCAGCCCATGGATCAGTTCATGCACAACCACAAGAATGAGATAGACCGCCATAGCAATGAAAAACGAGTAGGCATGAAAACCTTCTGTGATCTGATGATGCCGCAGAAAGAACAGTCCAAAGCCCACCACAAACAGCGGAATAAGCAGCAGTACAGCAAACCAGTTGGCTTTTCGGATGCTCACCGTCAGCTCCACCCGGCGGTAGCCTTCCCGAACCATGCCCTCAGAAAGCTGCTCAAATGCTTCCAGCCGCTTCTGTTCATCTTCTGAAAGTTTTCTTGCTTTTTCCTGTTCATCCTGGTTGCCAGTGTTCTTTTTGTTCATGTTCAATCTTCCTCCGTTTTGTTTTCGTATGGATTGTCAGATGATACTCTACCACATTCCCGCGGATCCTGCATCAGTAAGCTGCACATTGTATCCCAGCGCGCTCATCATAGTCAGGAAGTTCTTGTGTACAATCCCTTCTCAGCCGATGCAGTTCATGATCACGCTGACCATCATTTCCTTTTCTTCCGGCCTGGATTCCGCAATCATGATGGTCAGGGCCACCTGCCGATGCTGCTCTTGAAGGAATCATCCTTCTCGCGGCCGAAGAGATCCGACTCATTGCCAAAACGCATCTGGTCGATCACATGGCGGCATTCCTCATAGGTCAGCACATACGCTGCTTCCGAGTTTTCTTGCCAGCATGTATCCCGACAAACTAGAATTTGTTGATATTAAAGCGTCAGTATTTCGCTCACGATTTCATAAACGTTCTTATTGACTGTATCCACTTTTATGGTGTCAAGCGTTTGATACATGTCGATCCTTGCAACGCTTCTGTCGATTACATCGTTACTGCGGATCCCCCTGGCGATGTCAGCAGAGAGTCTTTTGCGCAAATTGGTTTCATCGATCATAAGCGAAATCTTTATGACTCTCGCATCTCCTGTGTCCAG
>DEFL01000026.1:0-2735 GCA_002350845.1 Christensenella sp. UBA2853 | reverse complement strand
GAAGCAGATGTTGCGCATGACCATGGCTTTTGTTTCTTCTGTTACCTGAAACGGATCGGCATCCCAACACCAATCGCCGTCAAGAAAAACACTGTTCGGCAACTTCTTTTTCAGTTGCTGACTCACCGTCGTTTTACCGACGCCCATTGTACCGCCGATCAGATATATTGTTTTCATATCTGTTCCTCACAAATCCCGATTGTCGATCATAAACAAGATCAAAATTCAATGGTTCTTGTCAGTTGTTTTTTACATCTGAAGAAGATGAACTCAGGGCGGTGAATCGTCCCGCCAAACAAAGCAGGATACTGCGCCCTCATTTCATCCGATAGATGGGCTTCCTGGCATTCCTCAATCATGAATCCTGCGCCGATCAATCCGTTGATCAGGCTGGAAACCGTTCTGTGATAACATTCATAACCATTGACAACCCAGTCGACTTTCCTGAGACCTTCCTTGCAGTAGTTTCGCAGGTTTGCGTACAGGCGTTCCCCGGTTTCAGTGCGGGTATATCGGTCATATACACCATCCCAGGCTGTCACAATCGGATGAGACATGCTGAAAACGAATTCAGCGTCTTTTTTCATCAGGTGATGGATCTTTTGCATCAGCCCGGGAAAGTCCTCCGCATAATCAAAAACCAGGGAGCTTGTCACAAGGTCAAATGTTTCGCTGATTGTATCAATATCTTCCATGGCCATCCGCTGATAGACGATATTATCACTGCTATTATGCTCTCGGGCATACTGCAGCATTTTTTCCGAAAGATCGATCCCCAGAACAGATTCCGCACCCATTTCAGAATACTGCCTTGCATGCTGCCCCATACCGCAGCCTATGTCCAATACTTTCTTTCCGTGAAGATCCGGAAGCATGCCAAACAGAATCGGCATCTCGATGCAATCATTAAAATTCACGTCATTGCTCCGGCTGCTCTGAAAGTTTTCAAAAAAATCTTTGTTGTCATAGACATTCTGCTTTGACATGCTGCACCTCCCTTGGAACGGAAAATCAGAATATATCTTCCGATTTTGTTTTCTATCATTTCTCCTGCATTGGTCTGTTTATCCGTGATCCGCTTCCGGATCCTGTGATCCGTCATACGGAACATATCCTCCGCCGCCTTCCCAGAAGATCAGGCTAAAGCCTTCTTCCGTCAGTTCCAGGCCTCGCACGATTGCGCAGCCGTTATCGAACAGCAAGGTCAGTTCATAGGATGTTTCGTTCCAGTAAAGATTCATGAAGGGATTGTATTTTGTCACATACCATGTTCCGGAGGAAGCGCCTTCTTCTGCGATCTCGGCTGTCGTTCCCGGTGCGGTGAACGAGCCGTCAGCTTCCAGAACCAGGATGTCCGGTGCCAGGGTGCCGCCGGCATCGAGCTGCCACGCTCCGGCAAGCTTTTCCATCACTTCCGGTGCTTTTTCCTGTTCCATGGGTTCCAGGTCCCGGATCGGGATAAAGCCCCATACGACGGCTCCTCCGTCTGTAAACTTCCCGTTCTTTACTTCTGCGGTAACATAAGCATAGTTGTTATTATACAATCCCAGGCAGGAAAACTGCGTTCCCTTCGGAACAGAAAACTGATGGAACTGGCTGACATCGGGATCATCCGTCAGGAAGGTGTCTGCAGTCGCTTCTACATCAATATGGACAAAGGACCGGCCGGGCTCGTTGTTCTGCACGCTGATTTCCGACAGGCCCAGATCTTTGCATAGCGCGTAGCCGATTCTCTGCGTGCGTTCGCTGACATTATACCGGATGCAGGCGTAGGATTGTCCATCCTCGTTTTTATACTGTGAAAGCAACCACAGGTCACCGTTCAGCCCGACTGCCGCTTTTCCTTTTCCGGCACGCCATGCGGATTTCCCGTAAGGAGCGCTGTAAACGGCAGAAGTTCCTTTCTTTTTCGGCTGAAGGAGCTCTCCCGAATGATCGGGATCATATACGTCACCGGAAAAAGCTGTTCCAAGCACGTTTAGTCCGCTGTCAAACCGGGCATGCATATAATTCAGATGGCATACTTCGTCCACGGAATGCGGAAACAGATCAATGTTGAAATCTGCGAGCATGATCTTTGCCGGCCAGGCTGCAGGCGCGTCATGATCATCGTCTGTTGCTTGGTACCGCCAGGAAAAACCGGATTCACCCGGGATACCGGTCAACTTGAATTCATTTACGACCGCTTCTGACAGCTGATACTCTCCGCTGCCCTCATCCCATTCACAAAATGTATAGTGCTCAGACTCGCCATATGAAATCGTCAGATAATGTCCGTCCCAATATAGCTTCGGTGCTTTTCTTTTTGCTTCCGGCTGATAGACTGCCGTTGTATAGACATGAAGGTGCTCTTGGCTGTCCACAAAAAACATTGCATTATGATAGCGTGATTGCATCACCGCGAAAGAACCTTCCTGATTGCTGAGTGTCGTATAGTCATCCCATGTGTGATCTGCCATGACAACTGTCAAGAGTTTCCCCTTCAGCCCCCAGCTGTTGGCGGATGCTGTTTCGCCGAGAAGGAAAGAGCCAGCCAGCAATGTCACAGCAAGAATGACGCAAATACTCTTTTTCATGATGACGCACCTCCGAAACATTTCCTTTTCCAAAACGAACTTCTAAAGGATTATCATCCTCAATGAAGCGGAAAATCAATATATATTTTCCGAGTTTTCTTGCCAGCATGTATCCCGACAAACTGGAATTGTTAGTACTCTGTCTTATTGCACCGGAGG
>DEFL01000069.1 GCA_002350845.1 Christensenella sp. UBA2853 | reverse complement strand
TTTCAATCGAGCGATATAAATTCCAGTTGGTCGGGACACTTGTTTGTAAGGAAAATCGGAAAATAATCTTTCTATCAGTACCGAGTGTAAGAACAAGGCTGAAGGCAGGCACAACTCGATTTCTGCTTATCGGAATTCTATCAATTTGGCAAATCTTAAGATAGCAAACAGCCCGACTGAACGTTAATCAGCCGGGCTGTTACTGTTATTCATCAAAGAGCTTTTTATGGCTCTCAACAACTGTTTCGATATCCTCCATGAAAAGGCAGTCAATAATACACTGGTAACGATAATACCGAACCATCACAGTACGGGTAAACCTGGTCATCTCCAGAAACAAGGATGACAGCAACGGCGGAAGCTGCAACCCAATGATAAGCCGGGTAACATCCTGAATGCTGTACTCATAATCATCCTCATTGCACATACGGCTGATCTTGGCCTCGCTCAATCCCGTGGCAGCGGCAAGGCCACGCTGCGTCTTGACCCGGTCCTTGAGCAGTTTCGTCAGTGCCTTGGATGGGCGACGCGGGAGAGAGTCCAGATATTCCAGATTTTTCTCTTCCAACTCATCCCTGGACATACCGGATATATCGAGAGAGTGAACCATGAGATAGCACTCATTGTACTCGTCATCGTAGTGAAGCTCACCGACCCGATAATGATCCGCAGAGATATGATAGGTTCGCGAAAACTTCATGCAGCACTGATCGACGTGACCGAGCGCCCATTTGGTCATCAGGTACCCTTTTTTCGTGCTGCCGACATATTGTGATTGGTTCAGGCAGATGTGCCCATCCGCATAAACGAAAGCACGAGAGTTGATCACTTCACGGAAATGCGCGTCCTTTTCATACATCTCCGTGAACTGTGACCGACTGATAACAAAGGTTTCCCCGGAGGAAAGACTGTCTGCATCGAAGGCAAAGTTTGCAATGTAATGGCCGTCAATATAGTTGAGCGCACCCTTTGCGCCGGAAGTGCCCATTGTGATCATCCGGGTCTTGATAATCGAACGGGCCTTTTGCTTATCAGAAGCTATCTTGCTGATGATCCCAGCCAGCTTCTGGCCAAGATTATCCTGATTGTTTGCAACTTCCTTCCAGTATTTCCTGACCATCGGCTCAAAAACAGGGCGCGGAAACATCGCTGCAATACCAACAAAGCTGGCCTGACGCTCTACCCAGCGGATGTCCTTTTCAGCCGGTTTGGAAGCATCATCCGCTTCCTGATAATCCAGCATCCGCAGATCTGATGCATGCAGATTCTGCAGTTCAAAGAACATGGAGTGCCATTCATAATGCCCGCACTCATGGTAGACATCACGGTCGATATCCCCACGATGTTCGCGATTCTCATTGATCAGGATCGTCTTTCCGGGGATCGTAATATCTGTGAAATCTTCATCATCTGTGGCTGTGCCGGATGCGCCGGAGGCGACAACCCGGGCATGTCCTTCCTTGAGATAGAGAATGGCACCGGTGTAATGATTCCTGTACAGGGATGCCACTTTGATCTTCAGTCCCATGGCTTCAGCCAGCTCATAGGCACCGTTTTCTCTGTCCTTCTGCACCCCACTTTCGCCCAGGTATTTCTGGAGCATCTCCAGTACCAGCACTTCCATTTCTTCGTAGGAGAGTACGGGAACCAGATATTTTGTCAGCTTGGGCAGGTTACGCTCGGGCAGAACATGCGTAGTGAAGTCTTTCAGTCCCCGGTGTAGCGTGATGCCGCCATCCAATGTGATCTCTGCTGTAAAGTTGATAAAGCGGATGATGAATCTTGGAATACTGCCATCTTTGGGCAGTCCGAACTTGATCCGCATTTTGCAGTCGGCAATCAGATTGGTTCGGTCAACGCGCCAGGGTTCGGCACGCAACAGCTCCGTACTGTTGGTGTCGATAACGATTTCCGAGTCTTTGCAGTCCACATCCAGGCCTTCCACAAGGTTCAGGGACATAGCTGCTTTGATCTCTTCCAGCAGATCATCCATGTAGTGATTTGCGAGGTATTCTTTCAGACCCTGCAAAACAGGGGCCATTTCGACAGGTTTGCTTTTGGTGGACATTGGCTGCTTCTCCTCAATGATACATCACGCCGGGCATTTTGACAGTTTCACATTTATCGGTGGCAAGATCTGTTCTGCGCCTGCAGTGACAAGCACTGTAAATCGCATCCTTGCCGAAACGGTTGCGGATATCGTCGATCGCACGATCCAGCCGATTCCGCTTGTCGAATATCAGATAATCGCCGAACATATCCAGCTGGTCAGGCAGTTTCTCATCCTGAAGCTTTGAGGCGGTGATCGTCAGCGCTCTGACGGGCTTTTCCCAACGGTAGTAAAGCAGGAAAAGCTCATAGGCCGCCTGGGCGATGATCGCTGCGCTCTGCGTAGGATAATGGATCGGCGCAACGTATTCGTGGTACATGAAGCTGTTGTCCTTCACATAAAGGTGTACAGCTTTCGTTTTGCACTCGCTGGCAATCATCCGGTGACTGACGTCCTGCGCCAGCTCATCCAGTGCCAACCAGACAGAATAGTTGTCTTCCAAATCTCTGGTGCATGTTGCGCCGTGTCCGATAGACTTTGGGGCCGGACTGTAATCCACCGGTGCAACAGCCGAACAGTCTGTGCCGTTGGCGAAAGCCTGAACCATGAGGCCGTTCTTTCCGAATTTCCGGGCAATGATATCGGAGGGGGCATTCGCCAGCTGCCCAATGGTTGTAATGGCGATGTTATTCAGCTTTTTTGTTGTTCGCGGACCCACATAGAGCAGATCCGATACCGGGAGATCCCAGCACTTCTCTTTGAAGTCTGATTTCCGGAGAACCGTAAGCGCGTCAGGCTTCTTCATGTCGCTTCCCAGCTTGGCCAGTGCCTTGCTGAAGGACGCGCCGATAGAAACTGTCAGTCCGGTTTCATCCTTCACTGTCTGCCGGATCTCCTCAGCGACACTGACAGCGTCATCCTCGTCATAAGGAAGACTGATCCAGCACTCATCCATGCCGAAGGGCTCGACATTGTCGCTGTAGCGCTTATAGATGCGCTGAAGCAGTTTCGAGTATTTCAGGTACAGGTCATAGTGGGGCTTGACTTTGACCAGACCCGGGCACGCCTGCATGGCCTGCCAGTTTGCCATGCCGGTTTTCACACCCATCCGTTTTGCGGGATAGTTTGCAGTCAGAACAATCCCGTGTCGCTGTTCCGGATCGCCGCATACCGCGATTCGCTGATTCCGCAGATCCGGATTCTCAACCATCTCTACTGATGCATAGAAGCAGTTAGCATCGGAATGGAGAATCATCATGAGCATCACTTCCTTCCGGTGTCCACATCGACAGCGCACATTATAGACGTAGTTAATCATCATTTTCAAGATAGCAAGCGCCTATTGGCGTCATTTGACGCCACATTGAAAATAGGCATTGACAAGGGCGCTTTTTGCTTCTATGATTGACGCAGTTAATGTCTTTGGAGGTTGAGAGTATGGCACGCCGTAAATTTGAAGCCGCTCAGGATGGCAGCCAGAAGAAAGTCAAGCTGGAACCCCAGGGAGCCGGTGTATGTGACAATAAACTGTTCTATGCGGAACGGGTCAAGGCGCTTCGGACAGCAGCCGGTGTGACGCAATCTGAACTGGCCAGCAGACTGGGCCTGTCCAGGTCTTCCGTGCTGAACTGGGAGCTGGGACGGACGCGCCCGGACATCAGCAACATTCCCGCCCTCTGCCGGGTGCTGAATGTCCCGATCTCACAGTTCTTCTTCTCTACCGGAAGCGACACAGGCCTGAACAGTGCTGAGTCCCAGCTGATCCGTTCCTACCGGAACATGAATGACAAGCATCAGCGGTTCATCATCAAGATGGCCGGTGAACTGGAAGAGATGGATGTCCCTGTGCAGGTGCATGCTCCCCGGATTCGTCTGCTATCCCTGCCATATGCCGAGGATGCGGTTGCTGCCGGTGTTGGAGCAGACGGCTTTGAAGCAAACTGTCGGCAGTGCTACGTTCACGATACACCGCAGCTGCGTGAAGCGGACATCCTGTTCCATGTCAACGGCGACAGCATGGAGCCGACCTATCCCGACGGTTGCACCGTGATGGTACAGAAAAGCAACGATGTGGACACAGGCGACATCGGTATCTTCTCTGTGGATGGCACGCTGTTCATCAAAGAATGCCAGCCGGACGGGCTGCATTCCATCAATCCGAAATATCCTCCGATGCTGTCAAAGAAGTTCGGGGAAATCAGGATTATCGGGCGTGTCATGGGCATGATGGAAGATGGCGATTTTGCCAGCGAAGCGGAAATCAGGGATTTCCAGGCACAGAAGTGAGGGATCAGCATGAAATACAGGAAGCAGTACATCGATGTGGATGTAGCGATCAGCGCTTCCGGGCAGATGCTCCCGCGCATCATTCATTGGACAGACGGCCGCAAATACACGATTTCCAAAGTGAAGGCCATTGTCCCATCCCCGGCGTTGAAAGCTGGCGGTCAGGGAGATCGTTACACCGTGATGCTGGAGAATCAGGAACGGTATCTCTTCTTTGAACGTCCAACGGATTCGGACGATGCGTCCATGGTAGGCAGATGGTTTGTAGAAGCACCTGTGCTTCAGAACGGATGATATTCGCGGAATGAAAACGCAGCATGGCTGCAGACTTGTTTTCGGGAGGAGTGGGAGCAGGATGGCAAGTGAGCGTGGAAAGAGAAAGGATCGTCTTCTCTTCATTCTCCAGTATCTGATCAATAATACAGACGACGAGCATCGGGTGTCTCAGCAGGAGCTGGCTGATCTGTGTGCTGAATCAGGCCACGGATGTGATCGGCATCTGATCAGCAATGACATCAGCGTGCTCTGTTCCTATGGCTTCGATGTGATTTCAACCATGGATGGCCGGAAAAAATACTACAACTATGGTTGCCGGGAGTTTGATATCGCCGAGCTGCGAACGCTGATCGATGCGGTTGAGTCTTCTGTGTTCATCAGCCCGAAGAAAACGGAATGCCTGATCAAGAAGATTTCCGGTCTGTCCAGCTGTCATGACGCTGAAAAGCTCCGTGCCTCCGTCTATACCGGCAAGCTGGCCAAGGCTGAGAACAATCAGATCTTTCTGATCATTGATGTGATTAACCAGGCCATCAACACCGGCAAAAAGATTGCGTTCCAGCACTTCTGCTATGATGGCAGCCGGCATCGGATCATGCGCAACAATGGCGAGGTCTATACGGTTTCGCCTTATCTGACCATTTGGAAAAATGACCGATACTATATGGTTGGATGGACAGACAACCGATCTGAAGTCCGTTCTTTCAGGATTGACCGAATGGCTGTGCCGATGCTGACTGACGAGCCAGCCGTGCCTTGTCCAGAGGGGTTCGATCCCTATGCCTATTACTGCACCCTGACCAAGATGTATGGCAAAGGCCCGGAAATGGATATCACGCTTTGTTGTGACGACACGCTGATGAATAATATCATTGACCGCTTTGGCGATGATTTTGCCTTTGAGCGTGCGGATGAATCCCATTTCCGTGCAACCGTGCACGTCAATGCCAGCGACACCTTCTGGGGCTGGGTATTTGAATATGTCGGACGGATGAAGGTTGAAGCGCCGGAGGAAGCAAGGCAGATATATCACGAGCGTTTGTCCAGAGCGCTGGAAGATTGAGCAGGTGAGACTTATGATAGAAATGAGAAAGCGAATGCCCATTGACCAGGCGAAGATTATCCAGATTTTAAATGAGGAAGATCAGTTTTTTCTGCGTTGCCATCACAGGCCACCCCGAGGCAGAGAGAGCGAGGATGTCGTTGACAATGCCTATTCCCGGCTCAGTCGGATTCAGTCTCTGTCATACACCGAAGTTGACCGGATTTATCACGAAATGAGGTGCCAGCATGCCGGATCTTGAGAAGCAGAAGCAGGAATTTCTAACCTTGTGCAGGGAGAACATCAAACGCGATGGTCTTGAGGATCTGCTGGGCTGGCTTCAGAAGTCCGATTTCTTTACGGCTCCTGCCAGCACACGCTATCACGGCGCTTATGAAGGCGGTTTGTGTGAACATTCCCTGGATGTTTACCACATGGCCAAGAAAGCAATCGCCGGTTACGCGCTTGAGCTGACAGAAGAAAGTGTCGTTGTGGCCACACTCTTCCATGATCTGTGTAAGGTAAATTTCTATAAAAAGGATGTGCGGAATCAGAAAATCAACGGCAACTGGCAGGAAGTCCCATGCTACACAATCGAGGAGAAATACTGCTTTGGCGGGCACGGCTCCAAATCAGTTTATCTGGTACAACAGTTTATGAAGCTGAAAACTGATGAAGCGGCTGCTATCAACTGCCACATGGGCGCGACCAGCGGCGGCGATTCCGTCCGCGACACAAGCAGCGCTTACGCTGCTTTCCCGCTGGCCTGGATCACACACATCGCTGATGAAGCTGCAACATACCTTCTGAAACGATGATAACCTTTGTGCTTAACCTTCGGATCTGATCCGGAGGTTATTTTTTTTAGAAAAATTTCCTTTTGCCGGTGTCACTTTGCCCTGATTTTTACATAGAGGGTCGTGGGGGCTATACCTCAACTGAAAGAAAAGGAGCAAAGCAGTAATGGAAATGATGCAGATTCAGTCAGCTGAGAAAAGACCAGAGAACAGACCTCAGGAAAAAGGATGTTATACCGTTGAAGAACTCATGGACATTCTTTGTGTCGGACGCAAGGCAATCTACTCCCTGATCCACAAGAAAGCGTTTCCTGCCCTCCGGATCGGCAGCGTAGGTTACAGGATTCCCAAAGCTGCCTTCCATGCATGGTTGAATCAAGTGAGCTGACCGGCGACAGACTAAAATTTTGGCGGAAGGCATGCTATCCTCTCGATTAGCAGGCACGAAAGGAGGGCGAACGATGACTGCGACTGAAGGAACAACCATGACAGTACAGGCGATGGGCAGGATGCTGGGGCTCAAGAAAACGGAGAGCTATTATCTCCTTCATAAGCATCATTTTGAGACGGTAACAATCAATCATCAGCTTCGAGTTGTCAGGGCAAGCTTTGAGCAATGGTACACGCATCAGGATAAATACAGAAAGGTGAACGGCCCAGAGCCCGGCATTATGCTGCAATCACAGTTCTATTGTGTCGCGGAAATTGCTGACATGCTCTCTTTGCACGACTCAAGCGCCCGAGATCTGATTCAGAAGCAGCACTGGCCCACCTTGATTGTTGCAGGTCGGCTCCGCGTGCCCAAGAAGGTTTTTGACCAATGGTACGCTTCTCAGCATCGATATCGGAACCATGATGACCGTGAACGAGACAGAGCAGCGGAAGAGTCTTCTATGACCGTCCCTGAAATGGGAAGACTTCTTGGCCTCACACGATACCAAGCCTGGGAAGTATACCGGCACGCGAAAGGTCAGCTGAAACTAATTCGTGTCGCGGATAAGCCCCGGATCACCAAGGAGAGCTTTGAAAACTGGTACGCAAACCAGACGTTGTTCCGAATATTGCCGGAAATCAGCCCAATCGAAGAAGAGAACCCTGCCGTCACCAGCGCTGAACATGAGCATAAGGAATATGTTTCGATCCGGGAAGCTGCTGAATGTCTGGGTATCAGTGAGAAACGCGTATACCGCCTTGTTCAGGACGGAACACTCGGCGGAAAAAAGATCGGGAAAGCATGGTTCATCCGGTATGCGGACGTTGCCTGCTATGAGAAGGAGGATTGACATATGGCTTCTATTATTCCACGCAGAAACCGGTTTTGTGTTGTGTATCCCTATATCGACGCACACGGGAAAAAGCATCAGAAATGGGAAACCTGTCTGACCATGGAGGACGCCAAGAAGCGCAAGACAGAGATCGAATACAGTCAGATTACCGGCTCCTTCACGATCCCCAAGTGCAGCACCATAGCCGAGCTCCTGGACGAATATGTAGATCTGTACGGAAAAACAAAGTGGTCGATCTCCATGTATAGCAGCAACACAGGCCTGATTCGGAATTATATTAAGCCGATTATCGGAAAGTTGAAGCTGAATGAAGTCACATCTCGCTCACTGGAACAGTTTTATAAGACATTACAAAAAACACCTGCTGTTCAGCAGATGTGCAAGAAGAAATATTCCAAAGAGGTCTCTTTCGTAACATGTGCTACGATCAAAAAGATCCACAACCTCCTGCGCAGTGCCTTCACGCAGGCAGAGAAGTGGGATCTGATCGAAAAGAATCCTGCTCACTATGCAACTGTGCCCACGCACGAACCCAAAGAACGAGAAATCTGGGACGCACCGACGCTGTTTAAGGCAATTGAGTGCTGTAATGATCCCAGACTGAAGCTCTGCCTGAACTTAGCTTTCGCCTGTTCGCTGCGTATTGGCGAATTGCTCGGTCTGACCTGGGACTGCGTAGATATTACTGATGAGAGTATCGCTACTGGAAAAGCCTCCATATTCATCAGCAAGGAACTTCAGCGAGTCAAGAAATCCATAATGAGCACGCTTGAATCGAAGGATGTTATCTTCACCTTCCCAGAGCAGGGTATCAAGAATTCAACAACTTTGGTTCTGAAAAAACCGAAGACTGCCACAAGTATCCGTAAGGTGTTCCTGCCTAAGACTGTTGCTGAAATGCTGGTGGCATGGAAGATGGAGCAGGAAGCAATCATTCAGGCTCTTGGCAAGGAGTACATGAATTATAACCTGGTGATTGCTACTCCAGTAGGAATGCCTACGGAATCTTCTGTCATCCGCAGGGCAATGAAGGATCTGATCAAAGAAAATGATCTGCCCCCGGTTGTATTTCACAGTCTCCGCCACTCCAGTATCACCTACAAGTTGAAATTGACTGGTGGCGATATCAAGGCTGTACAGGGTGACTCCGGCCATGCACAGGCAGCCATGGTAACCGATCAGTACTCGCACATTCTTGACGAGAATCGCCGTACCAATGCGGAGTTGATTGAGAAGGCCTTTTACGCCGGTAAAGGCTATGAACCTGAAGATTCATCCGGAGGCAAGAAGAAAGATGAGGAAAAGAAAGATGATCAGGAAGCCATGAATACTGAACAGTTGGCAAAGCTTCTGGCTAATCCTGAAGTGATGAATATGCTGAAGGTTATATCGAAGTCATTGGGAAAATAAAGAAATCCTTCTACATTCAAAACTGCAGTCTATATGATTGCAGCTTTTTCTGTTTATAGGCCGTCAAATCGCGAACTCAGAATTGATACTCTAAATCTGGAGATCATCTTAACGCTCGTAGATAATTCGTGAGATCTCGAAGATTCTTCTTGCGTATTCCGCATAGCCATGTTATGATAGAAAATGGATTATTCTCCGAGACAGATTGTATTTGTCGAGAGAAGATGAGGTGTTGCTATGGAAGTCAGTTATAAAAAACTTTGGAAACTGTTGATTGACAAAGATATGAAGAAAAAAGACCTTCAGGCTTTGTCAGGAATCAGCTGGTCGTCCATGACTAAACTTTCCAAAGGTGAAACTGTAAGCATGGAAATCCTGATGAAGATCTGTCAGGTTCTGAAGTGCGATATTGGGGACATTATGGAATTGCTCCCTGCAGAAAAGGAAGAGAATAAGCTATGAAAACTGTAAAGGGCACCCCTCAGGAGCCAATACAGTATAAGGCTTCCATTACTCGAGAACAGTTTATGTTCTACGAGATGCGCACCACAGCCAAACTTCTAATGGAAGGCTTAACTGATGCGGAAGCTGTAAAGCGAATTATTTCGGAGAACCTGTTTCAGTATCCGACCGAAAAGCAGATTCGTTCTCAGGCGCTGGCCTGCATCAAACGGCTGCATGGCATGAATGATGAATCCCTGGTAGCAATGATCGCGACCCAGCCTTCAGATACTGCCAAGCAGGTATGTCTGTATGCGATGATGAAGTACAACCGCCTGGTTTGGGATTTCATGGTAACGGTGATTGGTGAAAAGTATCGCAATCGCGATATGAGCTTTGGTCGGCGGGATCTGAATGTTTACTTCATACGCCTCCAGGAACAGATCGATTCCGTTGCTGCATGGAGTGATACGACGGTAGCAAAGGCAAAACAGGTACTGCTCCGGGTACTGGTGGAAAATGAGTATCTGGACGCCACAGAAGCGGATCACCTGAATCCTGTATGGCTGGATTCTCAGTTGGAGAATGCGATCCGTGCCAACCACGATGAGGCTATGTTACCCGCCTTCAACTGCCTGGATTAAAACAGGAGGACAGGATATGAGTGAATTAACTGAAAGACTGGATGCGCTTCGAGCTTTGATCCAGAGCCATGGCTTTTTGACCGGCGACGGTCTTTCCAACGAGGTCAATATCCGCATTTTCTGTTATGCGGCAGAGGATGAAATGCCTGTACAGAATTTTATCCGGCAGTTGGTCACGGATCAAACCCTTAACTGTCATCTTATAGAATGCAATCTATATCAGACTTTCCTGTCCATCTGTGAGGATATGGGAATTCAGGACGAGATATCCGTGATGGAAGATGACGAAGGGTCGGATTTCCTGCTCGAGCAGCTGCAAGCATTCGCCACACCGGATGCCTTCGTGGAGAAGCTACAATACTCACCCCATCAACCAGGAGATGCGCTCCTGTTGACCGGTGTTGGGGATGTGTTTCCGTTTATGCGGGTTCACGCGCTGTTGGAGGCATTGCAACCACATTTCTCGGATATTCCGATTCTTGTTATGTACCCAGGCACATTTGATAAGAGTGCACTCCGACTGTTTGACCGGTTGACACCGAATGGATACTACCGCGCCTTTACTGCTGTGTAATAAGGAGGAGACTGAAATGCGAATTCGAAACATGTTCCAGGATGATATCAACCGGAAAATCAATGGTGTCATCAAAGTCAACCAGGATGATCTTGATGTCATCAAACAGGAAGTGCGGGAATATGTCATCACCCGCGAACTGAAGAAGCACTTCATGACCTTCTTCAATTACTACTGCGAGATGTTCGATAATCCCAATGCAGATATCGGCGTATGGCTCTCTGGCTTCTTCGGCAGTGGTAAGTCTCACCTGCTCAAGATGCTCTCCTACATTTTGGAGAACAAGGAGATCGATGGCGAAACGGTCGTTGAAATGTTCCGGGAAAAGTTTGAAAATGGTGATGATCGCGATCCGGCCACCTTTATGTTGATCGATCGTGCTACTCGCGTAAAGGCAGAAACCATCCTCTTCAATATTGACATCGAAGGTTCCATCAATAAGGACAAAACCGCTGTGCTGCGAGTCTTTGCCAAGATGTTCTATAACCATCTGAACTTCTATGGTGAAAACCTGAAAGTCGCCCAGATGGAGTATTATATCGAACAGGTTGGAAAGACTAAAGAATTCCGCAGAGTGTTTGAAGAGAAACGCGGCATGCCCTGGGTACAGGCACGTAAAGCGTTCTCCTTCAATGGCAAGTACATCGTGCCCACCCTGATGGAAGTGCTGGATATGACGGAAAAAGATGCGGATGCTTGGTTCCGTGATAAGAGCGCCGTAGAGATGAGTATTGCCCTGCTAGCCGACGAGATCCGGGAATATGTCGAGAAAAAGCCGAAGGATTTCCGGCTCCTGTTCATGATCGACGAAGTCGGTCAATATGTTGGCACAGACACCGACATGCTGATTAACTTGCAGAGCTTGGTTGAAGAAATCGGGCGCACTTGCGGGGCAAAGGTCTGGGTCATGTGCACCGGTCAGGAAGCACTGGACGAGATCATCAAGGTGCGACAGAGCGAATTCAGCCGTATTCAGGCCCGTTTCAAGGTGCATCTGTCCCTGACTTCTTCCTCCGCTGATGAAGTGATTCAAAAACGTCTCCTGAAGAAGACAAATATTGCAACGGAACTGCTGGAAGGCATTTATACCCAGAGTGATTCCGTTCTGCGCAATTTGTTTACCTTTAAGGATGCTATGCTGGATATCAAAGGCTATTCAGGCCCGCAGGAATTTGCAATCAATTTCCCGTTTGTACCGTATCAGTTCCTGCTGATCCAGAAGATCTTCTCTGAGATCCGCAAGCATGGCAATGCGGGCAAGCACTACTCTGGCGCGGAGCGTTCTATGCTGGATGGCTTTCAGATCGCTGTAAAGAAGATTCAGTCCGGTGATGAATACAATCTGGCTCCGCTATTCAGCTTCTATGATTCCATCCATGAATTCCTGGATGGCTCCATTCGTCGCGTAATTGAACGCTGTGCTAATGCCGCAGCTACTGGCGCGGGCATTGAGCCGCTGGATGTGGATGTTCTGAAACTGCTGTATCTGATCCGCTATGTACCGCAAGATATGCCGGCGAACCTGGATAATCTCGTCATCCTGATGGCCGACAACATCAATGTTGATCCCATCAGCATGCGGAAAACAGTAGCTGAATCCCTGAACCGCCTATTCTCTCAGAACTACATTGGTAGATCCGGAGACACTTACAATTTCCTGACCGATGAGGAGCAGGACATCTGGAAAGAAATCAATGCGATGAACGTGGACACCGCTTCTATCGTGGAGCGGATCGCCCATATGATCTTTGCGGATATCTATCCCACTAAGAAGTTTCAGTACGGTAAATACAACTTTGGCTTCGATCAGATGGTGGACGGCGTGACTGTCGGCGCGATTACAGGCGGCATGCGGCTGAAAATGCTAACCGTTGCGACTGATGCAGTAGAAAAAGCCGAAATGCGTCTGATGACTGAATCAGTCAAGCAGGCTATCGTTGTGCTTGGCGACACGCCTTACTACGAGTTCCTTGAGCGGGCGATGAAGATCCGCAAATATGTGAAGCAGCGGAATGTATCTCAGCTTTCCAAGTCTGTACAGGATATCATCGGTAAACACACCGATGAGGCCAAGAACTTGGAAGATGAGGCACTTGAACAGCTGCGCCTGGCCATCGCTCAGGCAGAATACTATGTGGATGGTGAACATCTCACCCTTAAAGGTTCCGATCCCAAGGCCAAGATTGACCAAGCTCTGGAGTATCTTGTTGTCCATGTGTACAGCCAGCTGGAGCTTATTACCAAGAACGCGGAATCCGATGACGATATCGTAATGATCCTTACCGGCATGGAACCCCGCGATATGTTTGGCAATGTGCCTAACCAGGATGCAGCCGCGAAGGTTGAAAAATATCTGGAGATCCAGTCTGCGAAAAACCTGCCTACTTCCATGTTTGACGTGCAGACCCGTTACCAAGGTGTACCTTACGGCTGGCGGGAAATCGATGTGGCGGCTGTAGTCGCACGGTTGATCTGTGACCAGAAAGTGACCATCAAACAGGCAGGCGCGACCATCCGGGCAGATAACCCCAAGTTGCCGGATATGCTGCGCAAAAAGACGGAGATCGGCAAGACGACCATTTCCATTAAAGTCATGCCGGAAGGGCCAAAGCTGAAAGCAGCCAAGGAGTTCCTCCGTCAATACTTTGAAGTGATGACTCTGCCAGAAGATGTAGATAGCCTAATGCTTTGGATTATTGATCAGTTCAGCAAGCAGAAAGATCATTATACTGAGTTATTGGGCCGCTATACTGGCCACAAATACCCGGATCAGTTGCTGGTGACGAATGGCATCGACTTGATTGACAACCTGCTGTCTCAGCAGAAGGATGATATCGCCTTGATTAATCGTCTTCTGAAGCTGCAGGATGACTTTATTAACCACAAACAGAAGATTGCGCGGGTGGAGAATTTCTTCATGAGCCAGCAGCCCGTCTTCGATACCGCAACCCAGTTAACGCAAGACTTAAGCCATGAGCTGGATTATCTGTCGAAGGAGGAAGAAGCCAATCAGGCCCTCAATAAGATTCGTCTGATCACGATGATCCCCACGAATGGTCCCTATAACTATGAACGCATCAAGGAACTACACTCGCTGATGGCAACGGTACATGAAGGACACGATCGGCTGCTGAATGATAAGCGCGACGAGCTTCTGGAGATTGTACGCCAGTGCATGGAAGCTATTCATAGAGGAGCCAAGGATCAGTATGACCTGAAATCTGTTATTCAAACGGCAGATACCTTCTATGATCAGAAAAAGCAACAGATTGCGCAGTATAAGAGCTTAGCTCTGCTGGATGGACTTGTTCCTCCGATGATCCAATATAAAGATCAGACAATGACCAAGATCGAGGCAATGGCTCATCCAAAGCCGGTCACACCTCCCATCAAGGAGCCTGATGGTACTGGCAGTGATACTAAGCCAGTCAAGCCTGTACCGAAAAAGGTCATCAAGCAGCTGAACCGCATGGTGCTCTTCCCGCAGAAAACACTGGAAGATGTAGATGATGTTGATGCCTATTTGGCACAGATCAAAAAGACCCTGCTGACGATGATGCAGGGATGCGATGGAATTAAGTTAAACTGATAAGGAGCGTCCACCATGGATAAGAACGCCATCAAAAAATTTGCCGTATGGGCACGACGGGAACTGATTTCCCGCGTCAGTCAGCGGGCAGCTTGGTATGGCATCACTGAGAAAGACCCGATTGATGAGAAAGTACAGGCCATCCACGGGCATGTGCTGACACCTGAAGAGCAGGCCCAGCGTCGGGCTCTGATCTGGCATATTCGGAAGAATGGTTATCAGCAGGTGATGGAGGAAGTGGCCTACACCTGGTTCAACCGTTTTATCGCCCTGCGTTTCATGGAGGTCAACGGCTACCTGCCGTCCTATACCCGTGTGTTCAGCGATGAGAGTGGAGCGTTCAATCCGCAAATCTTGAAGGATGCCATCCACCTGGATATCGAAGGGCTGGACATGGAAAAGGTCTATGCCATGGAGGAAGCCAACGAGACGGAGCCCCTCTTCAAGTATCTGGTGATCACCCAGTGCAATGACCTGAACCGGATGCTGCCCGGCATGTTCCAGAAAATTTCCGACTATACCGAGCTCCTGTTCCCGGATTTCCTGCTGCGGGAAGGCAGCGTGGCGCACCAGATGGTAGCCACCATCCCGGAAGAGGACTGGAAAGATGCCGTACAGATCATCGGCTGGCTGTACCAGTATTACAATGCAGAGCCGAAGGATGAGGTCTTTGCGGCGCTGAAAAAGAACATCAAGATCAGCAAGGAAAAGATCCCTGCTGCTACCCAGCTGTTCACGCCAGACTGGATTGTCCGCTACATGGTGGAAAACAGTCTGGGCCGTCTGTGGGTGGAAGGCCATCCGAATGACGAGCTGAAGGCGAACTGGAAGTATTACCTGGAAGAAGCGCCCCAGGAGCCAGAAGTGGAAGAACAGCTGAAGAAAATCCGGGCAGAGTATGCCCAGATCGATCCGGCTTCCATTTTGTGCTGCGAT
>DEFL01000074.1:1048-6312 GCA_002350845.1 Christensenella sp. UBA2853 | reverse complement strand
TTCTCATCCTCCAGTTCGACGAGGCGCGCCTCACATGCGGCAAGATCTGCTTTGTTCTTCTCAAGCATCTCTTTCAGCAGCTCTGTATCAAAGTTGCTTTCGCCCATGATGGAACGCATGACTTCCTGCCGGAGCCGTTCTTCCTGCGCAACCAGTTTTTCCCGCTCTGCTCTCGCAGATTTCAGCTGGTAAGCAATTTTGCTTTTGAGCTGGATTCTTGCTTGTTCCTCCCATACGCTGCTTACCGTTTTGGTGATATTCCTGAAATACTGGTGTACGACCTCGAGGACGGCGGCTTCGATCTTGGCTGCGGAATAGACCGTCTGCCCATCGCAGTGCTTCGCCTTCACACTGCCGTTATAGCAGCGATAGATCGGGCGATGATACGCGCCATTCTTTCTCTGCTTGGTGCAGTAGGTCCCGACCAGCTTGCAACCGCAGTGCGCGCAATACAGGATGCCGGAAAGAAGGGATGCGCCGTAAACACTGGTCTTGGTTTTGGCTTCCTCCGGGAGAGCCTCATCTTCCGCCTGCCGTTGACTGAAGTATTTGCGAGGAATGTGCTGCCCCAGTACATACTGAGCGAACTGGGATGTCTCATCGGAGATGATGCGAAGCTTTTCAATCGGCTCTGACAGCGTATCATTCATATGAAACCGTCCCGTATACATCGGGTTCCGGATCATATTCCGGATCGTCTGCGGCGTCCAGACCTTGTCAGGATCAGGATATTTCTCGTTCAGATAGTTGGCTGCCCGAAGCGTTCCGTATCCCTCATTGACGATCAGATCAAAGACTTCTCTGACAATCGGTCCTTTCACCTCGTCAATCTCCAAATCATAGAGCTGACGGTTTTTCTTGCCGATTCTGCCGTTCAGCACCAGCTTGTAGCCATAGGGGGCAATGCCGCCGCGCCACAGCCCGTCTGATGTCATCTGCGTGTGCGCTGCCTTGACCCGCATGGAGGTCTTTTCGCTTTCGCCGCCGGCCTGCCAGAACCGAATGTAGTTGATCAGCTTATCGCTGCGGCTCTCTATTTTCTGCTGCCCTTCCCGGGTGCTCCAGACTTCGATCCCATGATCAATGAACCATTCCACCAGGAAAGGCGTCTCGTCTTCACGCCGGCCCAGACGGTCAAACATGAAAACCAGCAGAACATCAAATTTCTTTTTTTCGGCCAGGGCACGAATATCAAGGATCGCGTCACGATTTTCAGCGGAAACCTTGTAGCCGGATACGCCTTTCTCCACCCGCTCGTCGTAGAATGTCCAGTCATCCATTCTGGCAATGAAATCCATGCATTCACGACGCTGCATGGGGATATCATCTGTGATCCTGTCAACCTGCCCTTTGGTTGAAACTCTGTACAGACAAAGCACTCGTTTCATGCTCACTGCTTCTCCTTTTCTTGAAGGCGGCAATCAGCATCCGGGCAATTTCACGATGAATATTGGGATCTTCCTCATTTCGGAAACACAGGGATACATGACAGCCGTTTTCAGTCGTCATTTCGCGAGGCATCTGCACAGATGATAACGCGAGTATTTCATTGTCAAGGTTCACGGGCTCAATACCCATTTCATTGTAACACATATCTTTTTCCTTTCCAATTGATGATTTGGTGACAGATGTAAAAAGAAGCTGCTCAAAATGGCAGCTTCCAGGCAATAGAATGCTTTCAGTGTCAGCAGACCGGTTTCGGCGTGAGCGTCAACCGGCCCTGTCAACTGGGCCAGCAACCTTTTTTTCGGGGTGCTCATCAGGCCCCATTATGTGTTTTTCTTTTTTTCTTCAGTTGACAGTTGAGTAGTTGACAGAGGAGAAAGAAGCCTTGCAGGATATAGGTTTTCCCTGTCAACCAGGGTGTCAACTGGCTTTTTGAAATGCGTCAACTGGATTCCTCAGAACGGGAAATCCTCCCCCGGCTCGACCGCTGTAAAGCCCATCTGCTCATATTTTTCAACCGGCTGGTTGACAGCCTGGTTGACAGGAGCTGTGCTTTCTTTTTCCGGCTCTGCCGGGATTCGTTCCCATCCCCGCTGGGTGCCGTACTTCTCAAAGCGCCTGGAGTTGGCGAAAGGCCGCCAGCCCTGGATGCTGCCGTTGGCGATGCCCACGTTCACGATCTCGAAGATTTCTCTCGTCTCCCATTGCTTGGGCTCGTCATAGGGGTGATCCAGCGCTTCTTTGTAGAGCTGCTTGGAGCAGAGCTTATCCCCGGGATAGGTTTCCATGAAGCCGTAGATCTGCCCGGCTCTGGTATCCTCCTGCATGTATTTCTCCTGCTCCCGTGCCTGCTTCTCCTCCATTTCCCTGGTGAGGTGGGTGCTGTATTCCCCCGATTCATAGATCGCCATGATCTCCGCCCACATCAGGTCAATATAGGCGCGGGACGCTTCTTCATCCGCCAGGATATGTGTTTCCGCCTGCTCAGGATGCACCTGAACGGGAAGGAAGCGGCGGTTGCCGCTTCGGTCCATGGGCAGGAAATCCATTTTGTTGGTGGTCCCGGCAAATACGCATTGCCGCAGATGATCGGCAGCGTAGCGGTCATAGGGAAACTTGTAGGTATCCTTGCTCCGGGAGAGAAAGGACTTGATGTCCTCGATGCTCTTCGCGTTGGCTGTCGCTACCATCTCCGACATTTCCATGATCCAGTGCCCTGCCAATCGCTGATAAACCTTTTCATCGTCCAACTTTTTCAGATCATCGGAAAACCATTCGTCCCGGACAGCCAGGAAGCGAAGGAACGTAGATTTCCCCGCTCCCTGACCGCCGGTCAGCACCAGCATCAGATCAAATTTCGCTCCAGGCTCAAAGATACGCTTCACAGCTCCCAGCATGAACAACTGGAGGCAGGCTTCATTGTAATCGTTGACCTCCGCTCCCAGAAAATGATGCAGCGCATACCGGATCCGATAGTTTCCATCCCAGCGCAGCTTTCTCAAATAGTTCCGGATCGGATGAAAGCCGTGCGCACTGGCCACCACCCGGAAGGCGTTTTGCACACATTTTTCTGAGCGGATGCCGTAATACTGCTCAAAATGCAGCAGCACATGGGGCAGATCCTGATCGTCAAAGCGGGGCGTATCCCGACGCCAGGGAAACTCTCCGATCATATCATCGGTTTCCGTCAGCAGATTCCGCATAATCTTCCCTGCAAACAACGGGTCATTTTCAAATACGATGACGCAATTCCGAATACTGTTGGCTGTGCCGCCCTTGTCCGTCTTTTCCAGAGAATCCCGTATGGAGGCCCGCATTTGTTCCAGCTCTTCATCCGTATACCTTTGGGTGATCAAATTGGGCATGTCGATTTCTCACCTTCTTTTTGGATCTCATTCCTTTTCACCTTTCTTCCCAGCTATGCTGCCTGGGCTTCTGTGCATGCAGCTCCTGGGATTTCTGCTTGTAGTTTTGCAGCAGCTCAATAATCGATGGCTTGGCCTGTTCCTTGATCTTAGCTTTAGCCGCATCCCGGGTGGCAGGCAAACGAAGCGCTTCTATGACTTTTTCAAGAATTGACTTGGCCCGCTTTTTCAGCGTGTTGGCGGCTCGCACAAACCAGTCCGCCACAAGCTCCCGGTCTTTTTGCTTCATTTTGGTTTCCGGCGACATGATTTGCTGCCTGCCTTTTTCCAGCACCATCAGGTCCTGCTCCTGCGTTTCACGGATAGCTTCGGCTGCAACAACCTTGACGGCCTCCCTGTAGGCAGTATCTGCAACGGCTTCCAGCACCGTATCCGCGTCAGCAAGCTTCTCCATCTTCTCGTCCAATTCTGCCGACTTCTGAGCAATGATCCGGCTCTGGGCTTCGTTGTCGGCGGTAAGCTCCGCATTGCGCTGTTCCAGCTCTGCGATCCTTTCCCGCTGGGCCTGAATGATGTAATCGTTTTTCTCCCGGTTTTCCCTGCCGCCATAAATCGCATCCCGTTCGACTTCCAACCCATGCTCCTCGCAGATGTTCAAAAGCAGCTCCCGGCATATGCTGTCAAAAGTGATTTTCCTGTTGTTCTGTCTGCCGGGCTTCTTCTCCGGGAANNGGAAGCGGAATCCCCAGGGCTTCCAGTGCTTTCTCCTGCTTCGGCTCAATTTCACCGTAGCGGTTTTCGATATCGAACACCTGCCTGGCGTGAATGTGAGGACTGGTTTCATCCAGATGGAGTGACCAATCCAGAACGTGCACATGGCTGCCGAAACGCTCCTGAATGGTTGCCATGAATTCCTGAATGATCTCCAGCAGCACTTCCGGCGGAGGGCAGTCGCCTTCCTTTCCGATCTGGTAGATTGTTTCTTCCGGGCAGATCCGTGCATCCGACAGCAGATCATCCACGGTGCGGTTTCTTCCTGCGTGTCCGGCCTTCACATTGCGGGCTGCCTGCCCGGCCAGATAATCGCCGTAGCGCTGCTCGTAGAAATCCCGCTCCACCTGGTTGAAGGTTGGATACTGACCGGATTGATTTTCCTCGTGATTCCTCAGACCGTTCTGCCAGTCCCAGTAAAGGTTCAGACGGGTTCGATCCTGGTGGATGTTCTCCGCATGGGCTACATCGAACTGGCGGTCATTGTGTTTGGGGTTATAGACGCCGTGCTTTCCTGCGCGTCCATTGTGACGGGACACACGCGGTTTCTGATTTGCCATGCCCCTCACCTCCGTTTCTTTATCATGTGGTAGATTTGTTTTCCGATTTTCCGAGGTAGAATTCGTTCCCCGGCCACCTGAGTTTCGACAGGTAATACCCAGTACAAAGTGTCGATGCTCGACACTTCACTGGGCCACGGGCGCTGCCCTTTGGATTCCCGGCAAGGGTCTTCCCCTTGCATCCCGCGCAGGCGTTGTCACCCTGCGCCCGACCCAAGGCGCTTCGCCCTTGGAACCCGAGCAAGGGCCTTTCCCTTGCATTCCGCGCAGGCGTTGTCACCCTGCACCCGCCCCACGGGCGCTGCCCTTTGGATTCCCGGCAAGGGCCTTTCCCTTGCATCCCGCGCAGGCGCTCCACCCTGCACCCGGCCACACAAAAAACGGTATCGTTTTGATACCGCTTTTTGTGTGGTTTCGCTGTCCTGATACCGCTTTGGTGTCACCTTCAGCAGCCCAGGCCGCTCATGAAATCATCGGCAAGGTCGAAATCTTCATCAGAGATTTCGCCTTTCCCACTGCTTTCATCCGAAGCGCTGATCCTCTGCATGGTGCCTGGCAGATCGCGCATTGCTTCGGATACTGCCTCGCGCATGATGGCCTTCAGCGTATCGGCATCCGGAAA
>DEFL01000074.1:0-1010 GCA_002350845.1 Christensenella sp. UBA2853 | reverse complement strand
TTCTTTTGTCAGCGCTTCCACGATGAAGGCTGTATAGGAGCCAGACCTGCTCCGCAGTTTTTCCAGGGCCAGACGATGACGGGGATTGTTCAAGTTCAGCCGAACAGTGAAATTGAATTGGTGCTCATTCTTCAAAGTCAACACCCCGCTTGCGGAGCGCTTTTGCCGCCAGCCGCTGATATCCTTTGGCTGTTGCCTTGATATCGTCCAGAATGATCACCCGCTGGGGATCGACCTGACCGAAGTGCTGGATCAGGCAGGCACCGCCGCCCATGAACCAGAGCTTCATCAGCATGGGATTGTATTCGTGCTCCCGCAGGCTGCGCATGATCCCGGCCACATAGTCAGTGGCGGTGTCACGGATAATTTTGACTACGCTTTCGTCCACATCGCACGCGCCGGTGCGAAGCACCTGCTCGATGATGCTGTCATCTACCTTCAGATGCAGGGAACGCATCAGTTCCTCCCGGGCTTTCAGCATACACTGATGGGTGCCGAACTTCTCCGTGTAGCACTGCCCGCTGATGGGTCTGCCATTGTTGATGTACATGATGTTCATGGTTCCGTTGCCGATATCGCAGAGCATGTTCACCCCGGAGAACTCCTTCAGGCGATCCGCCACAGCGGCAAAGCCCTGGGCGTACATCTCCACGCCAACAACCTCCACGGCGTAGTCTCTTCCGTTGAAGCGGAATTCCAGATTCCGCACCTGCGTCAGATACCGGACGAAGCTGTCCTTCTGCTGCCCCACCCAGGTCAGGGGAAGACCGACAGCCAGCCAGACCGGCGTTTCCGTCAATCCGCGCTTGTTCAGTTCCTTCGCAATAGCTGCCATGGTCAGCTTCAGGTAATCCTCATCCGCCGTCTTGTCAGCGATGAATTCCTTGTGCGTGTCTCCAATGGCATACCAGCGGCCTGCCCAGCACAGGGTATCCATTGCCATAGCGGGTTCATCCTTGTATTCCGTGATACCGGCGGGAAAAATGAAGGTTCTTCACGGAAAGTTAGGG
>DEFL01000017.1:2670-31596 GCA_002350845.1 Christensenella sp. UBA2853 | reverse complement strand
TGAATCATACAGGAAGCTTATATTGTTTTCTTTTTGTGTCAGAGTGCGGCGCAGGAGATCGCGTTTTTTGTTTATAGAATCGCTAAGGTGTCTATCGTTACATGAATGCGGTCTCCTGCTTTGTGCTTTATGCTCCGTCCGTCGGAGAGCCTCAGCACGCCGTCAGTTCCAGCGGTGATCGTCGCTTCATTCAGGTGGCCTTGTGTCCAGCTTAAGTCCACCTCATACCCTCCTTTTGCCCTGAGTCCCCGTACCCTGCCGCTGTGCCAGTTTTCCGGCAGCGCAGGCAGCAGGCGAAGCTTGCCCTCATGGCTTTGCAGGAGCATTTGGGCAATGCCTGCCGCAGCGCCGAAGTTGCCGTCGATCTGAAATGGAGGATGATTGTCCAGCAGGTTGGGCAATGTAGAGTGCTTCAGCAGTTCCTGAATATTTCGCCAGCATTTTTCACCATCCTGCAGCCGGGCATAAAAATTAATGATCCACGCCCGGCTCCATCCGGTATGACCGCCTCCATGGCTGAGCCGACGCTCCAGTGTGGCATGCGCGGCAGCGAAAAGGGCCTGCTGCTCGCAGGTGATCTGCGTGCCGGGATGCAAGGCAAAAAGATGAGAAATATGCCTGTGTCCGATCTCCGCCTCCTCATAATCCCGGCCCCATTCCATAAGTGTTCCGCGGGGAGTAATCTGCAAAGGACGCAGCCGGGGCAATACCGCCTCATACGCGCTTACATCCTCTCCCAGCGCTTGACCGCAGCGTACCAATGCGCCAAAGAGTTCCCGGAGGATTTGGGCATCCATGGCGGCGTCGCCGCACAAGCATCCCCGTTCGCCGCTGGGCAGGATATAGGTATTTTCCGGCGAGCAGGAGGGGGATACGCTCAAATAGCCATCCTTGTCTTCCGCCATTGTGCAGAGGAAGAACTCCGCTGCTTCCTTCATCAGCGGAAGATATTCCCGCAGAAATTCTTCGTCACCAGTGTAATCATAGTGTTCAGCAATATGCAGGCACAGCCAGGCTGCCCCCATCTGCCAGACGGTGGAGGCAATATAGCTATCCTGCGGTGCGCAGTCACCCCACAGATCGGTATTATGATGAGCTACCCATCCGCTTGCGCCGTACATACGCCGGGCCACATCGCGTCCGTGGGGAAGCATGCGCTTCATATGCTCGAACAGCGGCAGATGCATTTCGGAAAGATTACAGCTTTCCGCAAGCCAATAGTTCATTTGCGTATTGATATTGATGGTATATTTACTTCCCCATGGCGGCTCAAATTCCTGATTCCAGATGCCCTGCAAATTGGCAGGAAGCGTGCCGGGTCTGCTGGAACATGCTAACAGATACCTGCCAAGCTGGAAATAAGTATTGACCAGTCCTTTATCTTCCAAGCCTTCAGCCACACGCCGCAGCCGCATATCCGTGGGCAGCGCTTCCAGGGAAGGGTCCTCTTCTATCCGCAGTTCGCACCGGGCCATGATGGGCGTGAAATCCTGCAAATGCCGCTGCTTCAATTGGTCATAGCCCCGTTCTTGCGCGGCGGAGAGCATTTCAAGCGCTGCCTGCGCCGGGTCCGCGTAACGAAAGCTGGTAGCGCCGGCTATCAGCAGATCGTTATCACCGCGGCAGCACAATGTAGCGCCAATCATTTCCGCCTCACCGCGGATGACCTTCACTGCGCAGGCATAGCTTACGCCCTGATTGGCCGCTGTGCCGCTTAGCATCACTGTGCGCGAATCCACAGCCTGCAGCTTGCCCACCTGCAGCCCCCGCCGAATAAACGCATCAAAGGCATGGCCTGATGTACGGACGCAAATCACCTGATCAGGCGCTGACACAAAGCATTCACGGAAGAAATCAGCGCCGTGCAGGTGATATTTCACCTGATGCAGCCCCGTATCCAGGTCCAGGCTGCGCACATACGCCTCCGTTTCCTTCGGCGTACACTTTCCCATATCCTTACCATTTAAACACCGGATTGCGTGTAAACTGAAACCCGGATCGTCCTCTGAAAAAAACAGAAGCACATCCGCCATCGGCTCATAATGCCGCTCATTATCCCCCGTACCGGCAAAAGCCCTCAATGCCAGACGCTCCGCTTCCTGAATACGGCCTTGAGCGATCAGCTCTTTTATTTCGGGTATACGTTCCCGGGCGCTGGGGTTTACGCGATCCTCAAAACCGCCGGACCATAAAGAGTCCTCGTTGATTTGCAGTCTGTCCAGTGCTGCACCACCGAATACCATTGCGCCTATACGTCCATTGCCCAGCGGCAATGCCTCGTTCCAATTTGCTGCAGGCTGTTGATAATACAATTTTCTCATTATTTCACTCCTTTTTAAGAGCGAAACGTTTCGTTCTTTTTCCTTAGCGTATCACACTTTTTTTCTCGTGTCAAGTTGACGTTTTGTTTTAGATATGCCATAATAGATATATCGTTAATCATGGAGGTGGCCTGTATGGCAGCAACGATCAAGGATATTGCCCGTCGCACTGGGCTTGGATTGGCTACAATATCCAAGTATATCAACGGCGGGAACGTGCTGCCGAAAAATCGGGAGGCCATCGAAGAAGCGATTCGCGCCCTTGACTTCAAGGTAAATGAAACCGCGCGAAACCTGAAAACCCGTCACACGGGCTATGTAGGTTTGGTTATGCCTGCCCTGACCAACAGCTTTATTATGCAAATTATTCAGCAGATTCAGTTGCAGCTTCGTGCCAACGGGTACGGCACGGCGCTTTACTGTTCCGCACCGGGCAATGAAGAGATTCGCCGCCAGACAGAGCTTGAGGCAATTGATTTCCTGCTGCAAAAAGGGGTGGACGGAATCATCAATTTGCCGCAGAATGAAGATGGTGTGCATCTGCTCAAACCCCTTGAATTGGGCATTCCCGTAACGCTGATCGATAAACAGATTCCCGAGCTGGCTGACCGCGTCAGTTCCGTGATGATTGATAACGTTGGCGCAGCCCGTGCCGCTACCGATGAACTGCTGAACGCAGGTCATCGCAACATTGTCGCCTTTTTTCACGGTGAAACCAACTATACCGGCCGTCGCCGGGCCGAAGGCTTTATGGATGCCCTTCGCCAACGCGGCTACCCTGTAGACAGTGAACGTGTTGTTTTCATGGGCGGTTTGGGAAGGGGCTCTTCTGTGGACAGAATCCGGGAAAAACTGCGGCAGTATCAGCCTACGGGAGTATTCGCCGCCAACTCCGGCTTGACCTCCCGTGTTCTGGAAGCACTGGAGCTCGAGGATCTTCGCGTCCCGGACAATGTATCTGTCGTCGGCTTTGATGGCGTCGGAATTGAAGATGGCCGCCGGATCAAGCTGTATTCCATGCTGCAGCCTACGGAGCAAATCGGAACCACCGCCGCGCAAATCATGACCGAACAGCTGCATTTCTGGGCCAAGGGCGAAGTTTTTCCTCCGCAGGTGCGAACCCTTCCTGCCACGCTTTTCGTGGGCAATTCCATTCGTCGCATTTGATTTTGTTTTTGTTTTGGCGCTCCGAAAATCGGAGCGTCTTTTTTGTTTCCAATGAATCAAAAGAATTGAAAAAATGATTCTTATGCTTAAATACTGTTGACAAAGACCGAAATATATGATATTTTATTAGCGAAACGTTACGCGTTAAACAATTTGAAGAATACGAAACGATACACTTTGCAATGGAGGGGTGTATATGCGCAAACTGGCAGCCAGACAAGCGACGCCGGCTGTGAGACTTCCCAAGAAGTCTTTCCGCCAGCGGGTTGTAATTGACTTCCGCAAAAACTGGGTTATCTACGCCATTGCTCTGCTGTGTCTCTCTTATTATTTCGTTTTTCGCTATGCGCCTATGGGCGGTTTGGCCATCGCCTTCAAGAATTACCGTCCCGCCCGCGGCCTATGGGGCAGCAATTGGGTAGGCTTCAAATGGTTTGAGCAATTCTTTTCCAGCTATTACTTTCCCCGCCTTCTGCGCAATACGCTGACGATCAACCTGCTGAGCCTGCTTATTGGCTCTACACTGCCTATCCTTCTTGCACTGCAGCTGAATGAAATCCGCAGCTCCGCATATAAGCGCACCGTACAGACCGTGACTTATATGCCGCATTTCGTTTCTCTGGTAGTGGCCTGCGGCATCGTGCTGGATATGCTCTCCTACGGCGGCTTATTCAACCAAATTCTCGGACTGTTTGGCGTAAGCCCGATCCTGTTCAGCAATGTGCCGGAGTACTTCCCTTGGATTTACGTGTTCTCTGATGTATGGCAGAACCTGGGCTATAATTCTATCGTATATCTGGCCGCGCTGTCCGCGATCAATGTGGAGCTTTTCGACGCTGCGGCCATCGATGGCTGCAACCGCTTCCAGCGTGTGCTGCATGTTACAATTCCTGGCATCATGCCCACGATCATTCTGCTGCTTCTGATGAAAGTGGGTTCCATGATGTCCATAGGCTACGAAAAAATCATTCTTCTGTATAATGATGCCGTGCTGGAGCGCGCTGATGTGTTTTCCTCCTTTGTATACCGCTACGGTATGCTGGGAGGCAATTACAGTTATTCTGCCGCTGTGGATCTGTTCAATAACGTGGTCAACATTCTGCTGCTGGTCGTGTTCAACGCGGTCAGCCGCAAGGTTTCTGATATTTCGCTGTGGTAAGGAGGAAAGAAAGATGAAGCATCGTCGTCAAGCCTCTCCCGAACAGTGGAATTATGGCAAGGTATCCGCAGGGAGCCGTGCATTTGATATTGCCAACCATATCTTGCTGGGCCTTCTGTGCCTTCTGATGGTATACCCGCTGTGGTATGTGTTGTGCAGTTCCCTTTCCGATCCGTCGCTGCTGATGCGTCACAAGGGTATTTTGCTCTTTCCGTTGGATTTTTCCTTCGCCGGTTACGAAAAGGTGCTGAACTACAAGAAGCTTTGGAATTCTTACCTGGTCACTTTTTTTGTCGTCATCGCAGGCACTGGCCTGAACATGTTTTTCTCCATTTTATTCGCCTTTGTTATGTCCCGCAGGGGCATCATGTGGCACAAGCTGATCACCGGGCTGGCTGTTTTCACCATGTATTTTTCCGGCGGCATGATTCCCACTTATCTGGTGGTGAAGGCCGTTGGCCTGTACGACTCCATCTGGGCCATGATCATTCCCGGCCTCATCAGCACTTACAACTGTATCATCCTGCGCACTGCTTTCTATGGCATTCCGGATTCGCTGGAAGAATCCGCAAAGATCGACGGCGCGGGGGATTTGCGGGTGCTCTTCACCATCTGTGTGCCGCTGATTGTGCCATCCATTGCCACAGTTGCGCTGTTTTATGCCGTTGGCCATTGGAACGCTTGGTCTGCCGCGCTGCTGTACATTCGCAACGAACGGCTCATGCCGCTGCAAATGGTGCTGCGCGCGCTGCTGATTCAGGGCGAAGCGATTGAAGTTACCGGCGGCCAGGATCTGCAGACAGAGTTAAACAACATGCTGCTCAAATATGTGGTGATCGTTGTCTCCACCGTACCGATCCTGTGCGTGTACCCCTTCATCCAGCGGTTTTTCACCAAGGGCGTCATGATCGGCGCTGTAAAGGGATAATCGGCATAGGGCCGCAGTTTTCCGCCCGCCTGATCCTGAGGCTGCGGGATGAAGCTCTCTTTTCTTTTTCGGTCTTTGGCAGCTGGTTTGCTGCTGAAACAATAAAAAAATAGGAGGCTATTATATGAAGAAGCGCATTGTTGGTTTCCTGCTGAGCATCGCAATCCTGTGCACGCTCATTGCTCCTGCGGCTGTGGCTGAAGAGCCCACCACCATTACCTGGCTGCACCAGGCCTGGGATGTATCCGGTCTGGATCACTGGTATGACGCTCTGTGGGTCAAGGAACTCGAATCCCGCCTGAATGTGAAATTTGAGTTCATTTCCGTCAACTCTACCGATAACTATGATAACGTCGTCAATCTGAATATCGCTGGCGGCGACTACCCCGACATCATTTCCTGGAACTGGTCCAACTACTCCGGCGGTATTGAAGCGGCCATCGAGGACGGTCTGGTACAGGCCTTCACCATGACAGAGCTTCAGGAAAAGGTGCCTAATTACTACAACCTGATCGCGAACAACGAATATATCAACCGTGCGCTGGTTTTGACCGACGGCACCATCGCAGCTTTCTGCCATGTGGAAGAGTCCACCGCCCGCAACGCTTACTCTGGCTACGCGATCCGCAAAGACTGGCTGGATCGGCTGAACCTGGAAGTGCCCACTACCATTGATGAACTGCACGACGTGCTGGCTGCTTTCAAGGCGCAGGATGCCAACGGCAACGGCGACCCCAACGATGAACTGCCCATGTCTGACCGTGTTTCCCTGAACCTCATCAAAGAGCTTGGATCCGCGTGGGGCCTGATCTACAACTATCCTCAGCTGGATCCTGAAACCGGCAAGGTAACTTACTGGACCGAAATCAACGATGGCCAGAACTTCCGTGATTTCACCATGACCATGCGGAAGTGGTACGCTGAAGGCTTGATCGATCCTTCCTTCACCTCCAACACCCAAACGGAAATCAATTCCCAGGTCACCTCTGACATTCAGGGCTTCTGGCATACCAACACCAACCGGTTCCCCGGCTACTACACGCTGCTGAAGAACACCGTGGCTTCCTATGCGGACAGCGAAAAGGTGAAGCTGGAGCCCCTTCCCCGCTTCCCCTATCAGTATGCCAAAGAAGGCACAGAGGCCAAGCGCTACACTCAGGCTGTTAATCTGAAGAACTGGGCTGCCGCTGCAGAAGGCAACGTTATCACCTCCGCCGCTGTGAAAGCCGGCAAGGTAGATAAGATTCTGGAACTGTTCAACTACATGTATTCCGAAGATGGCACCACCCTGATTTCCTGGGGCGTGGAAGGCGTGTCCTTTGATTATGACGCTGACGGCAACAAGGTGTGGAAGGATGTCGTGCTCAACAACGAAGGCGGCCTGTCTTCTGATACCGTGATGCAGTACTGCATCCCCACCCGCGGCGAATTCCCCAAGATCATGGATCTGGAAGCATGGATGACTGTGGACTGCGCGTCTGAAGACGGAAAACGCGAGCTGGATTACAACTACGGCGCTGATAAGGATCTGATCATTCCCAATATCCTGCTGACCGGAGAGGATGCCGAGACCTACACCATGATCATGAACGATGTCAACACCGCTATCGCCGAAACCTTCCTGTCTGTTATCATCGGCAATAAGGACGAAGGCGCTATCGACGAGCTGTTCAAAACCATCGACAACATGGGCATCAAGCAGGCCATGGATATCTACACCAAGGTTTATGAGAACTATCTGAACAAAGAAATCGTGAAGTAATGTAAGACTGCAAAGAGGGCATTTTCTCTCTCCTTGCGTATTGCATTCATGCGCTTCCATCGCATAGAATGCGTTGCATGCATTGCAATAGATCGAAGCATTGCCTCAAGTAATAAACAAGGGGATCAGCTTGAGCAAGCTGATCCCTTTGCTTATTGAGGGGCGTTGCAAACCGGCTAAGTCAATTTGAAAGATACTGATCAAATAAATGAACCCCAGGGTTTGAAGGATACTGCAAGAGACAGAAGATTGAGTTAATTTTGATATAATGAATTTACTGGGAAAACTTATCGTGTTTATAACCATTTAGGCCAAACAAAAAAGGATGTAATGAAAAATGCGCTACACCAATCCCATTCTTTACGGAGATTATTCAGACCCCGATGTAGTACGGGTGGGCGAGGATTTTTATATGATTTCCTCCTCTTTTACCTACATACCAGGCCTTCCTGTGCTGCATTCAAAGGATTTGGTGCATTGGGAATTGATTGGATACGCCGCCCGGCGTTTGCCTTTCGCCCGCTATGACAAGCCCGCCCATAAGAGCGGTATTTGGGCCCCCAGCCTGCGGTATCACAATGGAACGTTCTACATTTATGTGTGCATGCCGGATGAAGGATTGTTCGCCTTTACCACGAAGGATCCGGCCGGAGAATGGGAATGCCATTATGTGAAGGACGTAACGGGCTGGATTGACCCCTGTCCTTTGTTTGACGACGACGGGCGCGCATGGCTGGTGCATGGTTTTGCCGCAAGCCGGGCAGGAATCAATAATGTGCTGTATGTGCATAAATTGTCCCCTGATGGCCTGACGGTATTGGATAAGGGCAAAATGGTGTATGACGGCGCAGATCACAACGATATTACCGTGGAAGGCCCCAAGGCCTATAAGCGGGATGGGGTATACTGGATCCTCTGTCCTGCGGGAAGCGTGAGGCCCGGCTATCAATTGGCGCTGCGGGCAGACAATATTTACGGTCCCTATGAGCGCAGAGTGGTGCTGAGTCAGGGTAATACTCCCATTAACGGCCCCCATCAGGGCGGTTGGGTGAACGATGGCCATGGCATGGACTGGTTTATCCATTTTCAGGATATGGACGCCTACGGACGGGTAACGCACCTGCAGCCCGTAGACTGGAGCGACGGCTGGCCGGTGATGGGCAAAAAAGGCTCCCCGGTGATGGGCGGACAGATGGATTTGCCGCCCTTTGCCGCTGAAATCCCCACCTCGGATGATTTTAAAGAGGGTCTGGGTCTTCAATGGCAGTGGCAGGCCAATCCAAACAAGGGCTGGTATACGGAATTAAAGCCCGGCCTGCGGCTTCATGCCGCGCCGGCGGAAAGTCTTTTTCATGCGGGCAATTTCCTCTCCCAGCTCATGCAGAGCCATGATTTTGACATGGATGTACAGTTCAACACCCACGCCCAGGACGGCGATATCGCCGGGGTGGGTATGATGGGCTATACTTACTATTATATAGCGCTCGGCCAGGGCCGGGTGAGCCTGAAAATGGGCATGGCCATGGAAATCAGCCGCTGGGTACCGGAACGGGTGACGGAAACGCCCATTTCGGAAGGGATGTGGCCCTACGCCGAAATCCTGTTGCGCATGCGGGTGCGGCGGGGCAATGTTTCATTCTTTTATGGTGACGGTCCCCATTCCCTGCGTCCCCTGGGCGGCGAATATCCCATGACCTGCGGCGGGTGGACCGGTGCCCGGCCCGGCCTGTTTGTACTGAACACTTTGGGCCACTGGGGCGGCTGGGCGGATGTGAGCTTTGTTAAGATCACAAAAGCATAAGGAAGTAATTATAGAGAAAACCGATCCATGTACGAACCAACAACCATGGGGAGGATTGCTGTGTACATCGTGGTCAAGGATGGCAGCGGAGATTTTTCTTCTATCCAGCAGGCGATTGACGCCATTCCGGGGGGGTCAGGCGCCAACGATCATTTTGCTGCGCATGGAGGAATTTCATGAGCGCGTGGTGGTGAACAAAGACAATGTGCGCATCATCGGGGAAGCCCGGGACCGCACGGTGATCACCGCCAAAGGCTGCGCTAAAGATTTGAATCCTGACGGCACGAAGCGGGGCACCTTCCTGTCCGCCACGTTTATGGTGACGGGCAATAACGTGGAGGTGGAAAATCTGACCATCCGCAACGACGCGGGTGATGGCCGCGACGTGGGCCAGGCCGTGGCTGTATATGCAGCGGGGGATCGGGGCGTATGGCGCAATGTGCGCATGATCGCACATCAGGACACCCTGTTTTGCGGCCCGCTGATGAAAAAGGTAGTGGATTTCATTGCGCCGCGGCAGGCTTACGCGGAATGCGTGGAATCTGTGGGCGACAGCCCGCTGACCCACAGCCGCCAGTATTGTAAGGATTGCTTCATCCAAGGCGACGTGGACTTTATTTTCGGGCCCTACCGCTGCTGGTTTGATCGCAGCACCCTGTTCATGAACGCCCGGGGCGGGCTGTATACCGCCGCCAACACGCCGGAAGAACAGCCTTACGGCTTAGTGTTCCACAAATGCAAATTAACAGGTGAATGCGAAGAAGGGAAAGCCTTCCTGGGCCGTCCCTGGCGGAAAACTTCCCGCACGGTATTCCTGAACTGCGAAATGGATGCGCACGTTTCTCCCCAGGGCTTTGCAGATTGGGATGAACCCAAGCCGGTTACAGAGCGATATGCCGAATTCGGCACCACCGGGGCCCGAGCGGATCAATCCACCCGCCATCCCAGGCAAAAGCGCATGACGGTTGTGGAGGCGGCGGACTATACCATTCCAGAGGTTATTGGTGGCTGGGACAACTGGCAGCCCGACAGGCGGGTGCCCACCTGGTTCCTGTGCGGTGACAGCACCATGGCCGATTATGGGAAGGAGCGTTATCTTATGATGGGCTGGGGACAAAAGTTGCAGGCCCGCCTCAACGCTGCGGGAGAAAATGCTTATGTGGAAAACTGCGCGGTCAATGGCCGCAGCAGCAAGAGCTTCATTGCCGAAAAGCGGCTGAACTTTATTGAGCTGTGCCTGCGCAAGGGGGATAAGCTGATCATTTCGTTTTCTCACAACGATGAAAAGCCCGATCCGGCGCGGAATACCAATCCACATGTTACCTTCCCGGAATATCTGTCCATGTATATTGACGCGGCCCGGCGGCAGGGAGCGGAGCCTATTTTGGTCACGCCCATTGCTCGGCGGCATTTTAGTGAATCGGGCCGGTTGATCCCCACCCACGGCCCGTATCCGGACGCCATGCGGAACTTGGCGGATTACCGGGGCCTGCGCCTGATTGATCTGGAAAAGGCCACCATGCAGATGGTGCAATCAGCGGGCATGGAAAATTCCAAACGCATTTACTGCCATGTGCCCGCAGGCAGCAGGAATTATCCCGACGGCCTTTCCGACAGCAGCCACTTGCAGGAGGAAGGAGCCAGCCGCATCGCCGGACTGTTCCTGAACAGGCTGAAGGCTTCAAATGTGAAAGAAGCGGATTTTGAAACTGTAGAAGAAGGCGACTATTCCGACCTGATCGCCCGGGAGGACAGCGTGCTATGCTGACAGAATATTTACCCCTTTCCGGTGAAAAAGTAGCCGATTGCCTGATCAAAAGAGAAGGGCTGCTCTGCAAGAATTGGAGCTATGACTATGGCGTGGTTTGGCGGGGCATGGAAATGCTGTATGCCCTTACGGGCGATAAGCGGTATTTTGATTTTATTCTCAACGCGCTGGACGGCATGATCAATGAAGAAGGAAATCCCGCCGGATACAGCCGGGAAGCATACAACCTGGATTACCTTTGTATCGGACGCCAGCTGATTTATTTGTATCGGCAAACCGGAAAAGAAAAGTACAAAAGAGCCTCGGCTCTGCTGCGTTCCCAGCTGGAAAATCAGCCCCGCACGTCGGACGGCGGCTTCTGGCACAAAAAGGTATATCCCTTTCAAATGTGGCTGGACGGCCAGCACATGGCCATCCCCTTCTATCTGCAATATGATGCGGCCTTCGGGCCGGACGAAAAAGCGCAAAACGACGCGGCGAAGCAGCTGATCCTGGCTTACCGCCATACCCTGAACCCAGATACCGGCCTGCCCTGCCACGGATGGGATGAAAAGAAGCAGCAGATTTGGGCTGATCCCCAGACAGGCCGGGCAGCCCATGCCTGGGGCCGGGCGGTCGGTTGGTATATGGTGGCTTTAGTTGATAGCTTGGAGCTGCTGCAAGAAGAAAACCAGCAATACAGTGAAGTGCTGGAAATCTTCAAAATGCTTTCGGAAAAGCTTCTTTCCATCCGTCAGGATGGGGTATGGCTCCAGGTGATGGATTGCCCCGGAAGGATCGGCAATTATCTGGAATCCTCCGGTTCCTGCCTGATCACTTATGCGATATTAAAGGGGGCCCGGCTGGGCTTGCTGCCCGGAGAATATGGTATGCAAGCGCAAAAAAGCTTTGAAAGCCTCCAGCGGCACTTCCTGGGCCAAATGAAAAACGGCGAATATTTCATTGCCAAATGCTGCCAGGGCGCTGGCCTGGGAGGGTATACAGGTCGGGACGGCAGCTTTGATTACTACATCAGCGAAAACGTGAATAGCCGAGACCTGAAAGCCACCGGGGCGTATATTCAGGCCGCGTGCGAGGAACAGCTTTTGCGGGAAGGAAGACGCGGTTATGGCAGATAATCGTTTGGCAGCACGTATAGACGCCTTTGTGAAAAGGCTTCAAAAAGAAGATGTGAACATGCACGGCTTTATCCTGTCTGTCAACGGTCAGGAAAAGGCGAAGGCTTATTACGCTCCGTTTCAAGAAGGAATCCCCCATCGCATGTATTCCGTCAGCAAAACCATGACGGGCATTGCTGTGGGCATGCTGATCGACGATGGGAAACTCAGCCTGGACGATCATATCGTGGACTTTTTTCAGGATTGGCTGCCCGAAAACCCGGACGGAAAGCTGCTGCGCCTGACCATCCGGGATATGCTGCGCATGTCTACCTGTTACCGCTGGACTACCTATCGGGAGGGCATTGACGAAAACTGGGCCCAAACTTTCTTTACCGGCACGCCCACCCATGAACCCGGCACGGTATTTTATTATGATACAGGCTGTTCCCAGGTATTGGCCGCGCTGGTAAAACGCCTGAGCGGCGGGGAAGTCATTGATTTCCTGGAGGAGAGGCTTTTTTCTCCTTTGGGCTGCCAGGATGACCGCTATTGGCTGCGGGACCCCTCCGGGTGCTGTCAGGGGGGAACAGGTCTGTGTATGAGCCTGCGGGACCTGCACCGGGTGGCGCTGTGTCTGCTGAACGGTGGAGAAGGCGTTATTCCTGCTTGGTTTGCCAAAAAAATGGGCGAAAAGCACATTGAAACCCTGCTCCAGAGCAACGAGGAAGAGCAGTACGGCTACGGCTGGCAGTGCTGGCGCACGAGGGCAGGCTGGGCCATGTATGGCTTGGGCGGACAGCTTGCGGTGGTATGTCCCGACAAAAAAACAGTGCTGTCAACGATTGCCGATACCCGGCTGGACCCCTGCGGCGTGCAGCGGATTTATAACGCTTTCTTTGAGGAAGTGTACCCGTTCATCGGTGAAGAAGATATGGAAAGCATGGTCCTCAGATTAAAGGCCCATACCGTGCCGGACCATAAAAAATTCGGTATCGCGGAAACGGGCGTTTACGTTTTCCAGGACGGCAATCAGTTGAATCTGAAATCTCTGTATCTGAAAGGTAATTGCCTCTATTATGAAAATGCCAGGGGCAGCGTTTCACTTCCCTTTGGCCGGGGCAAGAATGAAAAAATCGCTTATCCTGGCTGGCTGTCCGTGCCCGCCCTTTCTTCCGGCGGCTGGGCAGAGCCCGATTTGCTGCGCATCCGCTGCTACACTGTAGGGGAAGCCCCATGCGGGTTTGATATGCTGGTTCGCTTTGGGGAAAAGCAGGTTACCGTGCAGTGCCGCAAATCCTTTGATCCCGTGACTGTGGGATACGACGGTGTGGCGACTGGATACCTAATGGCAGATGAGTAATGGGAAAGTGATTTCATTTGTATTAGAAGCAAAAGATACGAATAAATTACGTTTCTTTGTTTAGATAATTTGCACCTTTTCTTTCCTAATTTGCTTGTTCCCGATTTCTTTTTTCATTGCCACTACACAGTATTTTACATTTCGCAATTGTTTCAGATTTTCACGAAGCTTCTTATATTGATTATTGATTTCTTCCTGCTGCTGTCGAAGCGCATCCTGCTCTTTTTGCCAGGAAGAGATATGAATCTCAGTCACGCCATGGTTCCTTTTCAGGATGCGACGGGATGTATAGTAAAGATTAAATTCTTCCTGATGATCAGAACGAAATCTCTCCCGTTTGCCTTTCCAATGGATGCCATTCATTTCATCAATGATCGGCTGGATACGCTGTACATTTTCACCAAACAGGATCATTTCTTTCAGCCTCTTTTCACGGGCGGAAAGAGTGTTCATTCTTTTCAGCAAGGTACCTGTTTCCAGAGAAAGTTCCTGTATACGTTCTTCCAACTGTGCGACGGTATGCAAGTCATTCTCTTGCAGAAAGTTATAAGCTGCCATAAACTTTTTCAGGTTCTGCGTTTTCGCTTTATTGCTCCAAGCGCCTTGGTTCTGATTCCTGTAGTACTGCCCGATAAACTCTATCAGATACGGTTCCGGTTGCTTTGCTTCTTCCATTTCCTTCTTGATGGACGCAATCCAATCAAGCAGGAAATGGATTCTCTTTTTGAGGCCGGCTAACAGGCGGTTGTTGGCCTTGATCCAGCGATTCAGGTTCACCGAACTGACCGAAGAACTCCTGCACACGCTGATCGAAAAGGTGGTTGTGCATGAGAAGGAAGTCATTGATGGCGAAACGGTGACGCGGATCGACATCTACTACCGCTTTATTGGCAAGGTCGGTAATGAGGACGGCATATCCTTGAAAACGAAGAAAACGCGCCAGGCCAGCGCTGGCTCCCGGCGCGTGAACAGAACGTGTGGTGCGCAATAAACATTACGCCCCCGCTTCTCCCCGGCGTCATCCTTCGCAACGTAAAAAAGGCTGTTTCCAGCCTTTTTTACGTTGCTTCTTTTCGTTTGGGTTTTGTGAAATGCACGACCTGCACGCCGACCTCATAAAGCACATACATCGGGACGCCCAGCATAATCTGCGAGACAATGTCAGGGGGCGTCAGGATGGCAGCGAGCACGAAGATTCCGAAAAACACATATTTCCTGCCCTTGGCCAGCTGTTCATATTTCACCCAGCCCATATGCGCTGCAATATACAGAGCCACCGGCAGTTCAAACACAATGCCGAACGGGAGCAGGAAGGAAAAGAGAAAGTTGACATACTTGTCAATGGAAAGCATCGGCGTCGCCAGATTCTCGCCCGCCACCAGGAAGAAATCAATGGCGAGATTGTAGACGTACCGATAGCAGAACACAATGCCCAGCAGGAAGAGGAACAGTGCCAGAATGAACAGACCTCTGACCAGCCGGATTTCGTTCTCATACAGTGCCGGCTTCAGGAAGCGCCACAGCCGCCACACAATGAACGGGCTGGCCAGGACAATACCGATCACCAGCGATACCTTGAACTGCGTCGTCAGCGCCTCAGAAACCGCCGTATAGATGATCGTAATGCCGCGTCCCTCAATGGGATGGATAATGAAATCCATGACCATGGGACAGAGAAGATAGAATCCTGCCACAAAGCCGATCACAATGGAGATTGCACAGAAAATCAGGAGTTTGCGCAGCTCCAGAAGATGAACCATCAGCGTACTGGTCTTGGATTCGACCTCAAGATCATGCTGACTGGATGCATGTAAATCATTCTTTGCCATGGAAAACCTCTAAATGAAAGGCACCCTTTGCAGGGTTCCTTCTCATTCTTTCTTGTCTTCCTTCTTTTCCTCTTTTGCGCTCTCTTCGGGATCCTTGACTTCCTTCTTGAATTCGCGGATGCTCGTGCCCAGAGCCTTGCCGACACCGGCGAGCTTTCCGCCGCCAAAAATCACAAGGGCAAGTACCAGAATCAGGATAATCTCAGTTGTTCCCAGTCTCATAGAAAAGCCTCCTACGCTCTCAATGTTTTTTGTCTCTTTGCCTCAGCTGACTTTCCCTGACGGCTTCAGAGAATCTTTGATTTCCTTTTTGGTTTCCCGCATCTCAGCGGATATATCCGCCTCTTTCCGGACGCTCCTGAGTTCATCATTCAGGTCCTTTTGCGTCGCTTTCAGGTCCTCCCGGATATCGGCTTCCTTCATGGTCTTCTCCAGATCCCGTCTGGTTTCGTCGAGTTCTGCTTCGACCTCGTCAAAGCCGGTTTCCGTCTTGATTTCCTTGATAATGGTCCGAGCTCTGCGGACAAGCCGCCCGAGAAATCTTGCAATCTTCGGCAGATCCCTGGGCCCAACCACAATAAAAGCAATCAACAGAATCAGAATTAGCTCCGTTGCCCCAATGTTGAACATGGAATGCCCTCCCGTGCGTGGTGAAAGCATTATAGCTCCACGCCCGGTCTTTGTAAAGTCGACCTGCCTGTACCTTTACGGCATCTTTCCGGCAGACGATGCACGCATTACTTGCCGAGATTACCCAAGAGACCATTCATCAGTCCCTGAACGATGTTTTCTGTGACAGAAGACGCAGCATCGCCCAGCGAGCCTGAAGTCCCCGCGCCAAGGATGGTGTCCAGGATGGAATTGCTCTCACCGCTGAGGACCTTCATGGCCGCCTTCTTGGTCTGGCTGTCCGCTTTCCGGTAGGCTTCCACGAGCTTTTTCTCCGCAGCCGTCAGTTTGACGCTTGTCGAAGCGGTCTTTGCAGCAGTGGGCTTGGCTGTGCTTCCGGTTTTCGCAGATGCGGCCGGCTTTTTTGCCGATGCAGAAGCGGTCTTTCCTGTTTTGGAGGCCTCAATCAGAGAGGTCTGCGTGACGCCGGTAATTTTTGCGATCTTCTTCAGCACGTCCTGTGTGGGCACCAGCTCGCCCCGTTCCATTCTGGAAATATCGTTGGCTGAAACACCGGCAATTTTGGCTGCCAGCTTTTCCTGTGTCAGGTTTGCACCCGTCCTGGCTTCCTTGATCAGAGCGCCCAGCTTTTTGTTTGCGGCCATGTCCAATTCCCCTTTCAAATGCATTATTTCGCGCCTGCACGGCGCATTTCAAACAGCTGGATCATCATGGCTTCCAAAGCGCCTTCCTGATTCAGCTGTCCGGATTTAATACGGAACTCCGTATCAATGCACAGTTTCACCGATTCTCTGACCTGTTTCGGTGTCAGCTGCCGGAGCTGCTGGAGATATTTATTGATCACGAAAGACTTCATGCCGAGAAGGACCGTCATTTCGTTCATACTCTTCTTTTCATACCGCATAATGCTGACATGCTGCAGCATTCTGTACTGCCTTTCAAGCATCGCAAGAATGCCGATCCGGCTCTCGCCGGCCGCCAGCATATCGCGCATCAGCGCAAACGCACGGCTTTCCTGGTTATCCATCACAGCATTGACAATTTCAAAGGCGGCATACTCGGAAGAGCGCGTGGTGACAGCCTGGATATCCTCCATGGTGATCTCCGGCGCCTCCCCGCTGTGACCAACCAGCTTCCCGATTTCTCCCATCAGCAAGGTCGCATCGGAACCGGCCACAAAGACAAGCTGCGAGGCCACCTGCTGACTGCAGTTCTTCCCCGCTTCTTTGAACTGTGCGCAGATCCATGCGTTCAGCTCATTCTCGTCCATCGCAGAAAACGTCACGTACGCGCCGCTTTTGGCAATCTGCTTTACGAGGCCCTTGCGTGCATCCACTTTTCCATGACAGTAGAAAACAAGAACGCAGAACGGCGGGAGATGGACAAGGTAATCCTTGAGTTTGTCGTCCGCCTCGGACCGTCCCGTGAGATACGGCGCATCCGGAACCACAACGATGCGTTTTTCACTCATGAATGGAATCGTCTCGCACGCTGCGATCAGTTCATTCGCCGAAGGGTTTTCCAGGGTTGTGGAGTTCAGTTCTTCCATGCCGCCTTCACAGACGACGCGGATCATGTCGCTGAGTGCTCTCTGTTTCAGATACTCCTCCGTCCCATCAAACAGATAGACTCCGCCAACATGCCGTCCCTGAATCTGTTTTTCGAGTTCCCTTCTCTCCATGGTTTATCCTTCATCCCCGATCCGGCAGCACATGCCTGTCTGAGCCAGCTCGGAAGCCGGGAACGCCTGACGTGCCTGACTGAGCAGAGTGCCTTTATCCAGGAAAGGATTCAGGTGCGTAATCACAAGCCGTCCAACCCCTGCATCGCGCGCAAGTTCTGCGCACTGCTTTGCAGACAGATGCGGCTTGCCGCTGCCCCATGTCTCCTCTGTAAACAGACCGTCCGCGAGCAGCAGGTCCGCTCCCTGTGCAAAGGGAAGAAGCTGATCATGAAGATTGGTATCGCCTGTATAGCACAGTGTGTGCTGCCCGTCACAGATACGGAGCATGACAGCCGGCACCGGATGGACCGCTTTGAAAACCTTCACCTGGAGTCCGCCGATCTCGAAGCAGTCCCCGGGCGCTGCCGTTTCCAGATCCACCTGCGGATCCTTTTCAAGGATCGCACGAATCGGTGAGGCTGCATCGGCCGGTCCGATCACGCGCAGTCTTTTTCCGGTTGCCTGCAGGCGGTACAGCAGAGGCAGAACATCCGAGCAGTGATCATAATGCCAGTGCGTGAAAAACAGCACATCAAGGTCTGCAGGTTCCATCAGTCCTGTCAGGCGCTGCAGTGTGCCGCTTCCCAGGTCCATGCAGATCTTTGTGTGCCCTGATACAAGAAGATATCCGCTTGTGGCTCCGTCCGGCTCCGGAAAAGGGCCGTTCATCCCCAGCACATACAGTTTCATCATTTGATTCTCCTCAGATTGATTTGCAGGGCATTGGAGATGCCCATACAATACACAAATCAATGATACATTCGAAGAATATAAAAGTCAATCACGCAGGGACAGGCAGATGCTGTACTTTCCTTTGCTCCACAGGCTTTCTCCCCCATCCGCGCAGCTCATGCATGAATGCAAAAGATAAGGGAGGACAGAATCCTCTGTCCCCCCAGGAAACCGTGATCGGTCAATCCTCTAAGTTATGCAATTGTCCAGCTGTCTTATTGTCTCGATAGACATCACCCCTTTTGAACTGGGGAACCGGTGCGTTATGCCTCGGGCTCGAGTAATCCCAGACCGCCGTCCTTTCTCTGGTACAGCACATTGATGCGTTCCGTTTCGATGTTTACAAAAGCAAAGAAGCTGTGTTCCAGTAACTCCATCTGAATCGCCGCGTCTTCCACTGACATCGGTCGTACCGGGAATGTCTTGCGGCGCACTACTTCGAGAACACCTTCCGTTTCGTCTTCTTCGATAAATTCCGGTTCTGCTGCGAACGCATCATCACGCAGTCTCTTGCTCAGCTTGGTACGGTGACGATGGATCTGCCTTTCCATCTTTGTGAGTGCATCATCAATCGCTGCGAACAGATTCCCCTCTGCGGCGCTCTCGGAGCGCAGGATCACATTGTTTCCCATAGGAACTGTGATTTCTACTATACGGAGATCATTCTTGTCTTTGCGCATTTTGATCTGCATCTCGGTATCCGGCAGAAGATATTTGCTCATCCTTGTCGTCTTCCGCTCTATGCGCTGCGTGATACCTGGGGTAACAGCCATGTTTCTGGCCTGAATCGTCAGTTTCATACTCTAGCTCCTTTCGGCATGAACGCTCATGCGAAGGCAGCTGTTAAATGGATTGCTGCCTCCGCGTCATTAAGTGTGCCATCGGAAGCATCCCCTTTCTTTTTAACGCAACCTTGGGATTCTCTCTTTTTTCTTCTCCCTTGGTTTGTACTGTATGTATTCGTCATCACTCCTGTGATTCCTGCATGTTTTTGAAAATAATTGTTCAATTCGGACATTTTTCTCCCCTTGGCGACAAATCGTTGTCCGCCATGGGTTTCAGGGACCCTGTCCTGCTTCCGGCTGATTTCTCCTCGATCTTTTCCCCCTGCCGTCTTCTTTTTCATGCGCAGAAGAAAAAAGAACCGCTGCCTGGCAAAGCAGTCAGCGGTCCGGATAGACGAAGCAGCCGTCTCTCAGTATTCAATTTCAAACGGCAGGAGATCCAGGACGTCACGCTGAAGGTCCACACCCGGATACAGTTCCAGCAGCTTCAGTCCGCGCGGCGTGAGAATAAACACGCAGCGCTCTGTAATATACAGGACTTTCTGCCCGTTGGCGACAGCATTCTTGGCCGAGAAACTGACCGAGCGCACCTTGTCAACAAACTTCGGAACCGTCCCGTTCTCCTCCACCAGCACGCCCTCTTCGGCGAGCGACACCTTGAGGCCCTTGGTATTAAACGTCATGCAGAAGACAACCGTCGGTGTTTTGGCTGTGATATTCGCAAACCCGCCGATGCCCGCATACGCGCCGGGGCCGCGGTGCGCATTGACATTGCCGTAGCGGTCCACCTCGAGCGCACCCATAAAGCAGATGTCCAGTCCCCCGCTGTTGTACAGGTCAAACTGGTTGGACATATCATAGACAGAGGCCGCGCCGATCATTGCGCCAAAGACCTTGCCGGATGCCGGGAAACCGCCGATGCCGCCAGACTCCACGGTCAGGGTGATATGATCCAGCATGCCGTTCTGCTTGGCATAATGGGAGATCAGTTCAGGGATGCCGATCCCGATATTGACAATATCTTCCGTATGCAGTTCCCGCGCAGCCCGCTCCGCAATGATATGGCTGGCCGTGGTCTGCTGACGGTGGCCGGAGGTGACGGCTTCCAGTTTTTCCGTCCATTCAAGCCATTCTTCGTAGCGGATTTCAAAGCTGCCTGTCAGCGCCTTAAAGGCATCTTCCTTCTTCTCCGGCTCCTGGACAACAATCGCATCCACAAGGCATCCGGGAATAATGGCATTTCTCGGGCGGGACGGTTCGTCCACAATCCGGTCGACCTGCACAATCACGATGCCCTTGTTGCTCTTGGCGGCCTGACAGATGGAAAGAGCGTCGCCGGACATGTACATATCATCGAAGGAAATGTTGCCCTTCCGGTCCGCCGCAGTGCCCTTGATCATGGTGACGGTGATCTTGGGAAGCTTGTAATAGAGGTATTCTTCCCCGTCCACCTGTACATATTTGACAAACGAGCTGTCCGTGGAAATCTGGTTGATGCCCGGGCCTTCCTGGCGCGGATCCACAAACAGATTCAGGCCCACTTTGGAGAGCGCACCCGGAAGTCCGCCCGCCTGTGCCCGAATGGCGTGGGAGATGCATCCCAGAGGCAGGTTATAGGCTTCAAAACGGTTTTCCAGAATGATCTTCTTCGTGCTGAGCATCGCTCCGAAGTGACCGCAGATCAGACGGTCCACAGCGCCTTCGCGAATATACCCTTCCGCGTTGCGGTTCTCATCCCAGACACCGAATCCGGCGCTGGAAATGATGGTCAGATGTTTCGGGGAGTGCGTGTCCTGATAGCGTCTGTACAGCGCTTCATGGAGCTCAACCGGGCTTTCAATTCCGACAAAGGAATTGACACAGATACAGTCGCCGTCCCGTATAAGGCTGATGGCCTCATCTGCTGACATTATGCGAAACATGTTCTACCACCTTTCGGTTTATCATGGTTACAGACAGAATTCCGCAACTGTCAGCAGCGCCATATAATCGTCTGTATCAAATCCAACCGTATTGTCCTCAAGCAGTCTGCACCCCGGGAAATACGAGAACTTCACAGCATTCTTCTGCTCTTTGTAGGTCATGCGCAGCTCAAAATGCTCGGGAAGCTGAATGCAGCCTTTGCTGAGATCCTGCCTGAGCGCAGCTTCGCTCTCTTCCCGGATCAACCGCTGGGCCTTCAGCGGAGAAAGACAACGCGTAGAGCCGCCCCAGCCGCTCTTCACCGCCACCGTTTTCAGCAGCGGATGGAGGGCAGCGCTGTCATCAATCAGTGCCTGGTCGCCGGCGAGAAACACGGTCGGCACGCCTTTCATGGCGCAGGCCCAGGAGTACAGCAGGAATTCCGAGCACGGAAGACCGTTCAGCGTCACTTTCGTCGTCTTTGTGGACATGGTATGGGAAAGCGGATTGCCGTAGCGTCCCGCGGCCGCATGCCAGCCGACAAACATCGCTGCATCGAAGGATTCATCGATCCCCTCCACCATGGACAGCGGACTTCCGCTCCAGCCGCGGATCAGTTCCACGCACTCGGGCATTTCGTTGGGATCAATATTGATGCCAAAATCATGGGCATCATTGACCACGATTTCATCAGCACCGGCAGCAACCGCTCCGCCGACTGCAGCACGGACCTCACGGGTCATTTCCAGTGCGGCGCGGGCATACACGCCCTCTTTGAGCTCTGTTTCATCCCAGTAGGTCGTAAATGCAGTTCCTTCAATATCAGCACTGATAAAGATCTTCATCGGCTCACCCTCCCGAAGAACAGAAATACGCAGCAAAAATGCACTCCCAAAATGAGAGTGCATCGATTGTATCATTTTAAGCTGCTGTCTGCCACGTTTTTCACGGCTGTTTTCAATGTTTTTTTCAGGTACTTGGAAGCGGCCGGTTGCACTGACGGGTTATCCCAGTACAACCTGGACCTTTGCCGTCGTGCCGGCAGGCAGGACCGGCAGAATGTTGCCTTCGATTTCTTTGCCGTCGAGCGTCACCTTTGCAACGCCTCTGCACACATGATTGGGATTGCAGATTTCAATCTCATAGCGGGCTCCGCGGAAGGAGCGGCTGACTTTGTAGCCGTCCCAGGTATGCGGAATGCACGGATCAATCTTCAGGCCTTCCCAATCCGGCTTCACGCCGAGGATCCACTGGGAAATTACATGGAAGTTCCACGCCGCGGTTCCGGTCAGCCAGCTGTTTTTCGCCTGTCCGAAGTTCTTGGCATCCCGGCCTGCGATCATCTGACTGTATACATAGGGCTCCATCTTGTGCAGGTCGGAAATCTCCTCGCGGTAGGCCGGAGCAATCCTGCTGTAGAGAGAGAATGCACGGTCGCCGTGGCCGAGAACCGTCTCAGCCGCGATAATCCACGGGTTATTGTGGCAGAACACGGCTGCGTTCTCCTTGTATCCCATGGGATAGCTGCTGACTTCGCCGAGTTCCTTGTGATACTCGGTGTAGGCCGGCTGCAGAAGCATGATGCCATGTTCTGTTTCAAGATAGCGTCCGACGCTTTCCAGCGCCTTTTCTGCTTTGCCGTCTTCCACACCGATGCCGGCCATGACGCAGTAGCCCTGGGACTCAATAAAGATCTTGCCTTCCTTGTTCTCATGGCTGCCGACCTTGTTGCCCATGGCATCGTAGGCACGGACAAACCACTCGCCGTCCCATCCATCCTTGAGCACGGCCTCGCGCATCGCATCAATGGCCTTCTGCTGTGCATCCGCCTGTTCATTTCTGCCCAGGCAGCGCTCAATCGCCACCAGTTCAGGACCGATGGCAACAAACATGCCGGCAATCAGGACGGACTCAGCCACCCGCTCATCCGGACCGTTGGGATTGCTGTAGGTCTGGAAGCTCTCATCCGGCGTTTCAGAATAGCAGTTCAGGTTCAGGCAGTCATTCCAGTCTGCGCGACCGATCAGCGGAAGCCCGTGCGGTCCACGGTTGTTCTGTACATGGCCGAAGGAGACTTCCAGATGTTCAAGCAGTGTGCCGCAGTCCTCGGGATTGCAGTCATACGGAGTGGGTTCCTGAAGAATGCCGAAATCCCCGGTCTCCTTAATGTAGGCAGCTGTGCCGGCAATCAGCCAGAGCGGGTCATCCCCAAAGCCGCCGCCGATTTCATTGTTGCCCTTCTTGGTCAGCGGCTGATACTGGTGATAGCACCCGCCGTCACGGAACTGTGTTGCGGCAATATCCAGAATCCGCTCCCTGGCTCTTTCCGGGATCTGATGGACAAATCCCAGAAGATCCTGGGAAGAATCTCTGAAGCCCATGCCGCGGCCGATGCCGCTCTCAAACATGGAGGTGGACCGGCTCATGTTGAAGGTGACCATGCACTGATAAGGATTCCAGATATTGACCATGCGGGAGAGTTTTTCATCCTTCGTCTCCAGCTCATACTGTCCGAACAGGGCATCCCAGTGTGCATGCAGTTTCTGGAACGCTTCCTCGATCTGTTCATCGGTGTGCAGGCGGGCAAGGATTTCCTTCGCAGGCTTTTTGTTGATGACGCCCGGTGCGACGAACTTTTCTTCCTGGGGCAGTTCGCAGTATCCCAGGACAAAATTGAAGGTCTTCTTTTCGCCGGGAGCGAGATGCACACAAATCTGATGGGAAGCCATCGGCTGCCAGCCGGAAGCCACAGAATTGCCCATCTTTCCGGTCAGCACACTCTGTGGAGCATCAAAGCCGTTGTACAGTCCGAGGAATGTCTCCATGTCGGTATCAAAGCCGTCCACGGGCACATTGACTCCATAGAATGCATAGTGATTGCGGCGTTCACGGTATTCCGTCTTGTGGTAAATCACGCCATCTTCCACTTCGACTTCGCCGGTTGAGAAGTTTCTCTGGAAATTCAGCATGTCATCCTGAGCATTCCACAGACAGAATTCGACAAAGCTGTTGAGAATCAGGTCTTTGTCTGCTTTTCCTTCGTTGCTCAGTGTCACCTGATGCACTTCAGCGTTTTCTCCGAGAGGCACAAAGAAGCGTACTTCACAGGCTACGCCGTTCTTTTCACCCCGGATCACCGTGTATCCCATGCCGTGACGGCAGCTGTAGCTGTCCAGTTCGGTTTTCACCGGTTTCCAGCCGGGGTTCCACACGGTATCCCCGTCCTTGATGTAGAAATATCTGCCGCCGTTATCCACGGGCATATTGTTGTAGCGGTAACGGGTAATGCGGCGCAGGCGGGCATCCCTGTAAAAACAGTAGCCGCCTGCCGTATTGCTGATCAGGCCAAAAAACTTTTCGCAACCAAGATAATTGATCCACGGATACGGCGTACGCGGAGTGTCAATCACATACTCGCGAGCGGCATCATCAAAGCGGCCATACTTCATGTTCTATTGCCTCCAAAACAGAATGGATTTTTCCTTTCAGACAGTATATCACAACCCGTGTCCTGATGAAATAGTCCTTTTTGTTCCGGCTCAAATCCCGCACTTGCATCTCCGTCCGGTTCATGCCATAATGAACAGCACAACCAATGACTGCCTTTGGAGGAGCTGATCAGCATGGCCACTGCACTCTGGGTCCGAACGATCAAACATCACCGCATCGACAAACAGATTGTCGAACCCTGCACGCGAAAGGATCCTCAGGATGCACTTGAAAATGCGCTCCACAAACTGGATATTGCCCGCCCGCTCTGGCTGGAAAAGAACCAGAGAGAATGGGATGAGTTTGGGCAGACGCGTTTTCTTCCGGATGCATTTCTCGAAAGCGTCCCGTTTGATCGTCTGGAGATTGAATATATTGACCCCGATGCTCCCAAGCGGCATTCCAATGACCCGAGAAACGCCTGAAATGACAGATTTTGAATCTATAAGAAAGAGGTTTTGATATGAGCAGACCACAGAATGAAAAAGTCAACGCCCTTCTGGATTCGTGGAAGGAAGACTATGCCGGGATGCTGTCCCGCTGGCTGAGTGTTCCCTCCCTGAAAGCCGACCCGCAGGACGGGGCCCCGTTCGGTCCTGAAGTGCGCCGCATGCTGGATATGGCCATGAAGGACGCAGCCGACATGGGATTTGATACCCGGAATTTTGACGGTTATGCCGGCGATGTCACGCTGAAGGGTTCCTCCGATGAAGCGATTGCCGTCCTTGCCCATCTGGATGTAGTTCCTGCCGGAGACGGCTGGAAAACGGATCCGTTTGTCCCCACACGGATCGGAGACCGGATCTATGCCCGCGGCACCGGTGATGATAAAGGACCGGCGCTCTGCTCCCTGTTTGCCATGAAAGCCATTCGTGAAGCAGGCATCCCGCTGCGCCGTTCTGTCCGCCTGGTGCTGGGCTGTGATGAGGAGAGCGGCTGGGATGATATGGCCTACTACACCGCCCATACCCAGATGCCCGAGGTTGGGTTCTCCCCGGATGCAACCTTCCCCCTCATCAACACGGAAAAAGGCATGCTCGCCGTCAGAGCGCATGCAAAAGTATCTTCTGAAGGCCTGCAGGTCAAAGAGCTCATGACCGGTGAAAGAACGAATGTCATTCCCGGCGAATCCACAGCTGTTGTGGAGGGCGGCGAAGAGATCGCGGCCAAAGTCCGTGCCTATGCTGAAAAAACCGGTCTTCCCTATGAAGCACAGGTCACCGAATCCGGTGTCCGCATCACGGCAACAGGCATTCCGGGCCACTCTGCCTATCCGGAAGGCTGCCGCAATGCCATCGGCATGATGCTCCTGATTCTTCGTGAACTGGGTGTCCAGGGCCCCATCCGCACACTGGCCGATGTGTACGGCGGCGAGCACGATGGCGCCTCTCTGGGCATTGCCTGCAGAGATGAGATCTCCGGTCCCCTGACCTGCAACATGGGCATCCTCCACCTCGTTGGCGATGAAATTCACTGCACCTTTGACAACCGCTGCCCCGTCAAAGCAGATCTTGAGCATCTCCGTGACACGCTGATCGCTCATATTCCGGAATTCACCATTGATTCTGTGAAACTGACGGCCCCGCATCATGTCCCCGCGGACAGCGAACTGGTGACTTCCCTGCTCGCCGCCTATACCGAAGAAAGCGGGCTGACAGGTGAACCTGAATCCACCGGCGGCGGCACCTATGCCAAAGTACTCAAGCAGGGCGTTGCTTTTGGCGCAGGTTTCCCCGATGACGAAGACCTCGCCCATCAGGCGAATGAATTCGTCGACCTGAATAAAATGATCCTTTCCGCCAAGATCTATGCCAACGCACTTCTGCGTCTGTGTGCGGAATAACACTCCATCTGTTCTCTGTGCGGCAGCAAAGCTGCCGCATTCTTTTTTTGCAAAAATGTGCTCTTCCCTTCTGCTTTTCATCGGCGCCAGCCTGTCATGGGACTGGCCATAACCGTGATGCACGGACATCCATCGGATATTCGTTTTATCCTTTATTGTTGCATGTTTTTGAAGTATTTATGCATATTTATGCAATTGTTTGCGTTTGTTGTCATGGTGTAAACAAATTTGCAATGTTTGTGTTGTTTTTTTACAACGTGCTTTATTTCTCATATTTCTGCTGATCCAGGAATTGAAACGTTTTTATGAACATTTTGTTTTATGATTCATAAAAAGACATTTTAGCGGTAATTTTATGCAATTTCTGTTTGACAAAACATGACTCTTAGAGTAGACTAATTATGTTTTTGTTTTAAGATGAATATATCAATTTATGTAATGATACGGTTTTTATTCATTTTTTATCTGACAATCCACACGCATTCATCCGTCCCGAAGAGGTTATTAGGAGGTATAGCCATGACCAGTGAACCTGCTCAGAACAATGTTCCCGATCGTCTCGGACAGATCGTCGCTGAGGCCAGAAGGAAATGCCATCTTACGCAAAAAGATCTTTCCGCGAAAACCGGTATTGCACAGTCTGATATCAGCCGTCTGGAACAGAGCAATGCCAATCCGTCGATCCGCACGCTTGAGCGCATCGCTGAAGGGCTTGGTATGCGGCTTCAGATTTCCTTTGTCCCGCCTGAAGACAAGTAATAGGTGTTTTCCCTGCATCTGCAGGGTTTTTTCATTTCCTGCACACATTGCTTATCTGTCCGATCTGATATTTTTCTTCTTGTGACAAGGATAAGGACATGATAAAATGTTGGTATTCTTCCAAGGAGTTGATATCATGAGGCGAGTCATTGCCCTTATCCTGTGTTTTTTTATTTGTTTTACTGCAGTCCCTTCCCTTGCTCTTGACAGCAATCCCGAGCTGGATGCAGTACTTGGAGATATCTTCAAATCATACAAAACAGTCGGTGCCACATTGGTTGTCGCGAAAAACAATGAGATCCTGTATCAGCGGAACTACGGTTATTCGTACCTTGTCAAAAGAGATCTCGTCGACGAAAACACTTATTTCCGCATTGCATCCGTCACCAAAATGATTTCCGCCATCGGAGTTATGCAGTTGGTTGAGCAGGGCCTGCTTGATCTTGATACAGACATCTCCGAGTATCTCGGATATGACGTCCGCAATCCCTACTATCCGAAAAGCCGTCTGACGCTGCGCAGTCTGATGACCCACACTTCATCCCTGAGCGTGGGAGGTGGATATTCCAAAGTCCGCAACACACTTCGGAAACTGATCTCAACAGATAAGAAGCAGACCGGCAATTTCCATGATGAGGCTCCCGGCACCGTATACCGTTACTCCAATTTCGGAGCCGGTATCATGGGAAGTCTGATTGAAGCAGTGTCCCAGCAGAACATCAATGACTACATGTCTGAACACGTCTTTCAGCCGCTCGGCATTGATGCTGGATATCACGCGACCCTGGTCAGCAATCCGGAAGCCGTGACGTATATCTACAACCGTGGGGGCACCCGTCTGATCACCGGCCGCAAGGCCAGTCTGAAAGATGACTGGGATGCATCCGTTAACCCTGACAAGCATTATCGGATTACTGTAGGCAGTCTCTGGGTCAACGGTCAGGACCTTTGCCGGCTCGGCATGTTCCTGCTCAACGGCGGTGAACTCAACGGTGTCCGTCTGCTGAAGGAAGAAACGGTCAGGGAAATGATGTCCTCTCAGAAGGGAAAAGGCTGCGTCACCATTGATTCCCCCTATGGATTGTGCATCAACCGTGTGGACAATCTTCTCGATGACCGGATGATCTATGGGCACCAGGGCATGAGCGGAGACATCTGTGCCAATCTGTACTTTGATCCGCAGAGCTCCCTTGTCTTTGCCATGGTTACCAATGGATGCAATAACAAGATCGATGATCACATCTGTGCAATCTCGCGGAAACTGTTTGCTGCCGTATGGGATGTATACGGCGATTAATCTCATTCTTTGATTTATATTATCATAATATAAAGGGAGGAGTTTCCATGAAGTACCAACACAGGCTGGTCTGCCTGCTTATTGCCATGATGATGACTTTCAGCTGCATGCTTCCGTGTTTTGCATCTGCAGCTGAAGACTGGGTATTGTTCAATGTCATCATGAGCTGGACTGATGCAGAAGGCACTGCTCTTTCTGTTCAGGCGCAGCCAGTCGAATCCAGTAATGTGGAGATTTTCTGGGCTCAGCTTCCGGAAGATGCTCCATTGAACCAGCAGCTCGAATACATCGTGAACCATCCTGACCATCTGTACAATGTGAAATGCGTATTTGGGCCAGGCGAACTTCTGACGGAGTATCCTGAGCAGTTTTCTCCGGATACTGCAAACATGATCTTCCAGTTGTTTGACCCTTCTGATCTCTGGACTCCCTGCGATCAGCTGTACGTATATTTTTCAACGCTTCCGCTGCCTGAAGAGCCCATTCCCTGTGTAGGGTTCTCTGAGGAATCTGCTGAAGAACCTGCCGCTGAGCAGCCCACTGAAGTTCCCGCCGAGGAACCCGCCGCTGA
>DEFL01000017.1:2013-2440 GCA_002350845.1 Christensenella sp. UBA2853 | reverse complement strand
ACTGAAGTGCCCGCTGAGGAACCTGCGGCTGAGCCCGCTGAGACTTCTTCAGTGAATCCTGAAGAACTCACTTTCCCGATCTGGGGTCAGACGGCAACCAATAAGGTCAATGTGCGTGAAACGCCGGGTGGAAAACAGATCGCACAGATTGCCAATGCTGAAACCTATGTATGGCTGATTGGGGCAGAATCCAAGGACAGCATCACATGGTACCATCTCATGTGGGAAGACACCCATGCGAAAGTACGTGAAGGCTATATTCGCTCCGATTTAATTGCTCCGCTTTCTCAGGAAGACAGTGATCTCTATCAGTCTTCTCTCCCGTCTCCAGTTCCTGTTATGACGGATGCACCAATCACTGCCGAGCCTGTTGAGGAACCTGCTGAAGAGCCCACGGAAACTCCCGCTGAGGAACCCGCCGCTGAGC
>DEFL01000017.1:998-1784 GCA_002350845.1 Christensenella sp. UBA2853 | reverse complement strand
GAAGCTCCTGCTGAGGAACCCGCTGAAGCTCCTGTCGAGGAACCGGCTGAAGAGCCCGTTGAAGCTCCTGCTGAGGAACCCGCCAATAATCCTGAAGATCTCAATTACCCGATCTGGGGCCGCACAACCGCCAAGAAAGTAATTGTTCGCAAAGCTCCTGCCGGTAAACAGATCGCACAGATCGCTGATCCTGAAACCCATGTATGGCTGATTGGTTTCGAAGTCAAGGACAGCACCACATGGTACCATGTCATGTGGGAGGACACCCGCTCGGATGTACGTGAAGGTTTTATCCGTTCTGATTTGATTTCTGCTCTTTCTCAGGAAGACAGTGATGCATATCAGCTCTCCCTTCCTTCCCCGATGCCTGTTATGACTCCCGCACCGCTTGCGGACGCGGTCACCAGTGAAGAGCCCGCTGAACCCACTGAAGTTCCCGCTAAGGAACCGGCTGCTGAGCCCACTGAAGCTCCCGCTGAGGAACCGGCTGCTGAGCCTACCGAAGTTCCCGCTGAGGAACCGGCTGCTGAGCCTACCAAAGTTCCCGCCGAGGAACCGGCTGCTGAACCCACTGAAGTTCCCACTGAGGAACCGGCTGCTGAGCCTACCGAAGTTCCCGTCGAGGAACCGGCTGCTGCAGCACTGGCAAAGGCGCCTGTGGAGCCGACTGTCGAACCCACTGCCGCTCCTACCGCTGAACCCACTGCCGCTCCTACGGCCGAACCCACCGCAGCACCCACTGCCGCTCCTACAGCCGAACCCACCGCAGCACCCACGGCCGAGCCC
>DEFL01000017.1:0-740 GCA_002350845.1 Christensenella sp. UBA2853 | reverse complement strand
CCGACCGCTGAACCCACTGCTGCACCGATCACCGGGCATGCACGTGTCATTCAGGACACCACCATCCATTCCACGCCGAATGAAAAGAGCGTCCTGCTCGATCCGCTGACCCAGGAAGATGTCGTTGTCGTTCTCGGACAAACAGTGGATCAGGAAACTGACTGGACATGGCATCAGATTCAGTATGGTTCCACTACCGGATATGTCCGTGCCGATACACTGGCCATGATGACGGATGCAGAGTACAGCGCTTATGTCAACAGGACGCCCGAACCTACACAGACTCCTGAAATCACAACCGCACCGGTTCAGGCCACAGCTCAGGCCGTGCTGACCGCTCAGCCTCGTTCCACCTGGGCAGGAACTCCTGTGCCCGCAGTCTGGGTCGAAGCTGAAGAACCCACACCCGTGCCCACGACCTTTGCGACGGTCGCGCCCACTGAGACGCCTCAGGCTGCTGAAACCGCTGCTCCGACCGAAGCACCCACGGCTGCTCCTGTCGTCGTCACTGAAGCTCCGGCAAAAGCCGCTGGTCAGTCTTCCACTGGCATCCTGGTTGGAGTCGCTGCCCTTGTGATCCTGATCTGTGCAGCCGTCGGTTTTGTCATCTACAAGCGCAGACGTCATTGATCCCGCATCCAGGCGTCTGAGATACAAATCATACCGGGAGGTCATGCATTGCATGGCCTCCTTTTTTTGTTGTCTGAAGGTTCAGACTGTTGTCGTTTTTTGATTTTGTC
>DEFL01000038.1 GCA_002350845.1 Christensenella sp. UBA2853 | reverse complement strand
ATTTTCACTTTTGCTTGACAGCATTTTCAATCATCTTGTGTATTTGATATGACATGGTATGTTCGTCATTTTCAATCTCATGGGATTCTTTGAAGCAGTCTAAGAATGGCAACATAATCCCTCCTGCCGGATGAGTATAAATGGAATGGATGCAGGCTATATTTATACAAGGCTTTTACGGAACCAATATGAAGTTTTCTGATAGCGGCTGTTCTCGTAAAATGCATGCGCTTCAACCCGACTGATTCCGGAAGCAAGTCCAACATACGGAGCGCCATTTTCTATGGCAAAACGCTCGACATGTTCCATCAGCTCTTTTCCGATTCCCTGATGCCGGTATCCCGGCAACACGCCGATGCCATTCATTTTGACGTAGCCTCCCGGATGGCCAATTGCCAGCACTTTGACGGCAGTGACCAGCCCAACGATTGTTCCATCTGCCTCTGCAACAAAAGTGACGTAGCCATCGTCATGCCGCATTGCTTCATAGGTTTCGGTCACGTGTTCAACCGTCGCATTCCGGATGTCAAGGACTTCCCGCCATATGACAGCCACTGCTGCATAATCACTCTGACATATCTTTCTGATCACTGCTTTCATGTCAGAAACCTCCTGATCGATTTTATGATCTCTGTCCGATCCCCGCATAGGGAATCCCATGGATCAGGCATTCCGCTGCGTCCTCAATGTCTTCCCAATCCAGTTCTTCACCTTCCCGGGCGTAGCATTCCAGCTCATCCACGATGTTTTCGATCAGCACCATGTCGATGAACAGCGGCAGCTTTTCCAGCATTTCTTCCAGAAGATCTGTTTCGGATTTATATCCCTGCAATTGAAGATCAAAGCACTGCCGCATCAGTGCAAGGCGTTTGCTCGGGTCGGTTTCATGCCGCGTCCAGCCTTCGTTGTGAAGCCAGAGATTGGCCAGGTCGAACATATACCAGCAGTTCATGCAGTTGTCAAAATCGAACACCGTGATCGCGCCGGTCTCCATGTCGATATGGTAGTTGCCGTCGCTGAAATCAAAGTGAATCAGGCCGTAGCAGCCATTGTCCTGCGGAAGCGCACGGAACGACTCCAGACGCTTGGCGACAGCTGTTTTCAGTTCGCCGTATTCGTCCGGGATCAGGCGGTCCAGGTATTCCATATTGTACTTATCAAAGTAGTCCGGGCGGCGATGGACAGGCGCATACGCCTTGGACAGCCTGTGGATCGCGCCCAGGGCCTTGCCGGTGTTGTAGAAGTATTCACTCAGCGGCGCGCCTTCCCGGTAACGGTAGCCGTTGTCCTCAAGCAGCATGCCTTTGGCATAAGCAAACAGGCTGACATAGACCGCTTTGCCATCCACTTCCATGCGCTCCACCAGCCTGCCGTGAACCGATGGGATCACATCTGCCACAGGCGCGCCGTTTTCAGCCAGGAAGCGGACAAACTCCGTTTCGGCAAGATAATCGTTTTCGCTCCGGTCCCCGAGGGCGGAGAAACGAAGTACATACTGTTTTTCCCCGTTCCGGCTTACGGTCACGATCCGGTTCCGTCCGCCTTCATGGCCGGATATCGGGGCGAAGGCGCAGCCTTCCAGGGCATAGCGCTTTTGGATTTGTTCAAGGATGCCGGTCAATGACAAGTCCTCCCATCCATGATTCTTTTCTGTTCAGATTTCTTTTGTATTTTTCTGAAAGCTTCTTAAGTAAACAATGTTGTTGTCAGGGTCATAAAAGTTCATGTTGATCGCACCCCACGGCCATTTTGCAGGCGGTTCGATGATCCTTACACCCAGGGACAGCAATTTCTTATACGCTTTGTCCATATCATCCACCGTGAAGGCCAGGCATATATTTTGATTCTGATTGTTCTTTTGGATCCCTTCATTGTACACCGTCAATGCGGTTTCTTCTGCAAGAACAAACTGATGGGTTTCATCGTTGCTGCTTTCTTCCACGCCCAGCAGCCGCCTGTAAAAGGAGGCAAGTCTTGGCACATCATTTGTCAGTAAACACACCGATTTTCATATTGCCCTCCGCTTAATCACCGATGATCGATTTCTTTCTTCATTTCTCTGACAACCTCCCGGATACCCTTATTGTCTGTGTCGATCACGATATCCCCCGGGCAGGGCGGAAGATGCAGCCAGAAATAGTTCGTTTCGCCTTTGTCGCCGCGCCTGTCGTGCCGCTTTTTCAGCGTTTTCTCCGAACAGGTGAGCGTAAAGGCGATGGTTTCGTAATCCTTCGCCGTGATCCCGTTCAGAATGCTTTCACGAATTCCAGGATCTGTCAGCACAACCGATGTAAAGAACACGTATTCAAAATCCGAATCCAGATAGTTGGAAAGAACAAAGGACATGCTTCTGTCTCCGTTGCGAAGCCGGCTGTCCGCAACGGAAAAGGGATGCACGCACCAGCACCAGTCCCCGTCCAGATACGCGCTGTTGTTATAGCTTTCAAAGAGCCGCGTACCCACGGCCGTCTTGCCCACGCAAGGGGACCCGCTGATGAGGATCAGCTTTTTGTTCATATCCTTCCCTCTATTTCTGTTTCTTTTTCACTTCATCCATTTCCGCGATGAGCTCCGCAAGTGGATGGTATTCGCCGCCCCACCATTCAAACACGTGCATCCCTTCCTCTTCGAGCACGGATTCCGTGAGCGTCATTTGGATACCCAACTGCCTGAGCAGCCCTTCGCGATCCACCGCCTGATAATCAAAGGGCAGCAACTTGCAGAATTCCCTATAAGAGACACCGCACACGATCTGATGTACGCCAAGGGACGCGATGGCGGCCAGACACCGTTCGCAGGGAGCGCAGCTGGTATATACAACCGCTTGTCCCAGGATTTCATCGGAATACTTGTTGGCACTTTTGTGTACCAGATTGAATTCCGCATGCCCGAAGATTCCGTGGGCGTAGTCTGCCGTATTCTCTGCTTCCTCCAGGATTTCCCCGTTATGCACGAGCACCGCGCCAAAGGAGTCATAGCCCTTTTTCCCGGCGCTGATCGCCAGTTCGTAGCATCGTTTCATATACTGCACATGATTGTCATCCACAGGTATTTCCCTCCTGATAGGATTCGGTATTTGCGCAGAACCGGAACAGCGGATCGCCGTTTTCTTCCGCCCCATACTGCGCCATGCCGCCTTTTTCCATAGCCCGGGCGGAAGCGATATTTTCCTTGGCGCAGCCCCCGTGTACGCCGGAAAGGGCGTAGTCCTCCGCCGCGATCCTCAGCAATTCCTTCACGCACAGCGTGCCGTAGCCTTTGCCGCGGTATGGTTCATCCAGCAGGATGAAGATTTCAGGCTCCGCTCGATTTCTGCTGCCGTCCAGCCCGCACCAGCCCATGATGGTGCGGGGATCGTCTGCGCGGCAGACAGCGAGACAAAGATGATAAATGCCGCCCTTCGCATTCCTTTCGTAATTCCCGCGCATATGGGCGATGGCTTCCCGCGCCTCCGCGTCAGAAAGCGGATGATGATCAGCGGGCCACGTCCGGGCGACCTCATTCAAGTCGTTTTCCGTCACAAAATGAAGGATCAGGTTTTCCGTTTGATAGTCCATCGTACTCCTCCGATATTTGTATCCGTCCGGGATTCTGAGATAGCCCCTGATATGCGCATCTTTCGGCCGCTCGATGATCCCTGATTTGTTGTTTATATTTCCTTCCGCGGCAAGGATCGTATCTTCCCGGTTTTCCATGACAATGCCGATATGATCATGCTCCTTGTTTTCAAAGACCCGGTCATACAGAACGATGTCCCCGGCTTCCGGAACAAAACCTTCACCGCTTTGATGATACCCGATCCTGGGATCACCCACGGCATATTCTTCCCAGGCGATACAGCCTGCCAGATGGCAGGATTTGCATGCTTCCGGCCTGATGGGGATATCAAATCCCGCTTCCCGGCAGCAATAATAGACAAATGCCGCGCACCATAACCCGTCGGCTTCCTTTAGCGTCCATTGTGGGAAAAACCGAATGATCGGTTCAAGATTCGATTCTTCCCCCTCAATATACCCATGAAAAGGGATCTGAGCCGCTTTTTCGGCCACCTTTGCCAGGTTTTTTCTTGTTGCCTTTTCCATGACAAATCTGCCTCCGAGCATTCAATCTTTATTCGCAAGAACCGTATAAGTGCTTTCGCCCCACTGATTCATGATCCGGACATCCCGGAAGCCTGCCTGGCGCAGGATATCCATTTCGTGTTCGACCGTCAACGGCGTATCATAGTGATAGAAAACATCGTCTGAAAGCCCCTGTTCTTTCTTCAGCGCCGCAAGGTTCTGAAAGTACTCTTTTTCCATTTCCTCCGATTCCGCGAAGTAATCCGTCAGCACAAAGACGCCTTTTTCCGCCAATGCTGAATGCAGCTTTTTGTACAGCGACGTTTTTCTTTCCGCCGGAAAATGGTGCAGCGATTCCACGGATACGGCGGCATCATACTGCCCGCTTCCAAGCGGCGCGTCAAAATAGGAGGCATGGATCAGCGTCAAGCCTTTGTCCGGGAATTTGGCTTTCAGCACATTCAGCATGGCTTCGGACAGATCGATTCCCGTGACGGCCGCGCCGGGGTTCAGCGCAAAGTATTCCTCCAGCTCAAGCCCGGTGCCGCAGCCGAGATCCAGCACACGGCTTCCTTCCGCCAAAGGCAGCAGGGAAGCGGTATAAGCATAGAAGTCGGAAGCGCCTTCAATATCGCGTTTCATGTGCTCATCATAGCCGTCGATTCGGGCGGCAAAAAAATCGTCCATTTTTTCAAGCTTCATCATTCTTCGTTCTCCATGCGGTTCCTATCACAGGGTGTTTCCGATTGTCTTCAGCGTTTCATCGGTAAATATGGTGGTTCCGCCTTTGTCGATCCAATGGATCTTGCCAAGCTTCCAAGCGGTGTTGCCTTGGACAAAGATCGCGCTTTCATCCTCCATGGCGACGATCGGATGAGTCCTGGACAATTCTTTCAATATCGGGATAAACCACGCGTCCTCGGCATAGTGCCCCTTCATGACAATGTCCGTCAGGCCGATCCCTTCGCACAGCGCCTTCGTTTCCCAGACGTCGGCCGCATACCGCCCCATGTTCATGGCCCCCGCGCTGACGCCGAGGAGCACAGCGCGGCTGGCCCGAAGTTCCGGAACAAGTCCCAAATCGCATATCAGCGCCATCTGCAAGGTAATATCCCCGCCCATCAGAAAAATGCAGTCCGCCTCCCGCGCCAGCCGCACCGCATCCGCCGCGCTCGTTCGCCGGTCAATCACACGATGATCGGCGAACGCCATGCCGCGTTCCGCAAACATCCCGTGCATCCCGTCGCTGTCATCGTCGTTCCGGGCGTATTCCTCCGGCCACGCGCTGATAAAGACCAGGCTTTCCTGCCGGGGCAGGTACGCCCTAAGCACCTGCGCGACGGCATCGGGAAAATGATGCGTCGGAAAGCCGCTGAACAGGCCCAGTAAGCTCGCGCTCATGTTCATTCTCCGTTCTGTTTCGTTTCTCTTGTATAGACCGTTCCCGTTTCCGACCATTGGGGAATGATCTGCTGCCCGCAAAGCTTCACGGAACCATCTTCTTCAAAGCACAGGATCTCCGGCAGGCCCTCCATAAAGAATTCCGTCGCCGATTTGGGAGAGAGCCTGCGTTTTGCTCCTTCCGGGTCTGTCAGAATACCGTCTTTGATGGAGAAAGAAGCGCCTATCGCGGCATTCACATACGTTCCGTCCTTTGCTTTGCAGGAAGGCGCATCCCGATGCGTGATCCCCAGGAAGTGGAGCATTTTCGCCTCATAAACATCCCATGCCTGCGCAGTGATTTCGATTCTGAGCTTATCGCATTCCGATTCATCGTAAAGCCTGGCGGCGCAGTCCGCATAATCCTTCAGGAAATCGAAAAATGCTGTCACATCCTGCTGTTTGTTCCGATAGTAAGGCCGCTCTTTATCCCGCTCCCAGGTTGATTCCAGGTTTTTCATGCCCCGCTGCTTTTCCATAAACGCGATGGAATCACCCGTCTTTTCCCGGTACAGATAAATCAAGGCGGGGCGTAATGGACGCAGCATATTCATGATGCTGCGTACAAATTTAGCCAGCCTCCGGTAATCCGCCCCGTTCAGCAGAAAGGTAAAAATCTGATACTGGAAAATGCCGCTGTCCAGGATGTAAATCGTATCGTTTCGCAGGGCCGCATTCACGAAGGCTTCCCATTTTTCAAGCGCTGCCGGTTCATAGCGTTCCAATGGGAAATCCATCGCATCGTATTGCTTAAGTTCCTGATACCACGCCGCGTTTTCCTGGCCGGGCATCCTTCGCGCCGCGGTCAGATAATCGATCCCCACGGTGGCTGCCCTGACCTCCGCGATGCTGCCCAGCATGCCGGCGGCTTCCGGATATTTTTCAGTAAAAAGGCGGTACGCCTCTTTTGTCAAACAGGACTCGGAAAAGAACAGCGTGGGATGCGGCTGCGAGACTTCATGCAGCCAGCGGACATCCCGTCCATTCCGGACCAGCTGTTCAAACAGCCTGTATGAATTGGTGGTCTTTCCCGTTCCGGGAAGGCCTTCCAGCAGAATGATCCTGTTCATTCATCATTCCTTATTCTCTTGCCATATAGGCGTACAGCGTGACCCACTTGTTTTCTTCTCCGATGTTCCCGGCCTTGAAGGCGGGCACTGATTTGGACGCTGTCAGCACATACCTGCCGTTTTCCAGCCTGTGCTGATCCAGCACCTTGTACCCGGCCCGCATGGCTTCCGACTCCGGCGCGCAGCCGAGCACACGCAGGGCATAAAGGATCTGATGCGCCCCAATCTTGATGGGATCAGGCGGATAGAACGTGCCCAGCATCACGTCCACCATGGGCGTTTTCATGTCGTCCGTCCGGTAGAAAATGTTGCGTTTGGTGAAATAATGCTTTAGTGCCTCTTCGCATGCCGCCCTGTATCCCCGCAGATGCAGCTCGGCCACCAGCAGCAGGTATTCCACCGTCAGCCGCGCGCAGCTCTTATGGGGCTTCCGGGGATCGTTGATCTTTTTATTGGTGCTGATGCACCTGAATCCGCCGTCCTCCTGAATCAGCCCGAGAACACTGTCGATCTCGCTTTTCACAATCTCTTCCTGACCGTATCCCAGCTTCACCAGATTCCGAAGCAGAAGCGGCTCCCCGCACAGCATTTTGAAGCCCGTGCTTTCGATCAGGGCGAACACCTCGCCATCGATGTCCTCTCCGATATCGGCCCGGGTCACGCCCCATTCCGCAAAGCCCAGGATGGCGTCATACTTTGCCCAGGGCTTGTCGGTCCGGAGCTTCTTCAGTCCGCGCTCGTATACTTTGCTATGCAGCAGCAGTTTCTTGCACTCAACAACGCGCTCATCGTCTTCCGGCAGCTTTTCGTATTCCTTCAGCGTCCGGAGCCGCACTTCCGGGTTTTCTTCCTCCAAAAGCCATTCCAAAATCGAATGATCCATTGTCTTCTTTCCCCTGGTTGATTGTCCTTCCGCCTTTGCGGTCTATTGCCCTTTTTTATTCTGTTTTCCGTCCCTGAATGATCATGGAAAGCGGAAAACCGCTGTGATCGAGCGCGCCGAATCCGCCGCTGATATCGTGATCGAACTCCTGAAGGCCGGTCACGACGATCCCATTTCCGCACATGCCGGAAATGATTTCCGACATCGGATGGGTATAGTCGGTAAAGGTCTTTGAGCGGTACCGTTTCTGCGTCATGTAGTACATGCCTTCATTGCCTATCCATTCATGCTCAAAATAGGAATAATGACTCGCTGTCCTGTGCTCCGGATCATACAATTCATCACCCTCCACAGCCAGCATATTCGTAAAGGGATGCTGTTCGTTGATCACAATGACCGCTCCTGGCTTCATGCATTTTGCGACGACCGCGAAAAAGCGTTCCAGATCGTCGAACCAGCAAAGGGCTCCGATAGTGATGAGCGCCACGTCGAACTGTTCCCGATAACGGTCATCGATATCGTATATATTGACTGCTTCAAACGTGCAGGGCAAACCCAGTTCCCTTGCTTTTTCGTTGGCGAACGCCACCTGGTTCTCGGCGATGTCAAAACCGATTCCTTTCCTTGCCTTGCCGCTTTTGACAAAGGAAAGCAGCTCCCGCCCGTTGTTGCAGCAGAACTGGCCGATCACAGCTCCTTCCGTATGGAGCTTTTTCAGTACGCTTTTCGTTTCTTCGTTGAAAAACGGATAATCCGACCTTCGGACGCGCTCTGTGATATCAGCGCCCCAGGAAGCGTCCCTGTTCTCAAACGCTTCTTCCCATGCGGCTTTGTTTCCTTCGATATACTTTTCCATGGTGCCTCCCATCACTTCTTTCTGACATAAATCAGGACAAAGCTCAGGACCCTGTCCAGTCCTTTTTGCAGAAATTCTCTGTCGCGGATTCCGTATTCGTGTCCTGAATCAAACCACTCCTGCCAGGCGATATCAAAGCATTCCGCTTCCTTCACGGTGATATCGCACGTTTCGTCGCATTCATTTTTCATGAGTTCTTCCCACCAGGCCGCTGTTTTGAACAGCTGAGCGTCATCCCCTTCGGTCCAGGTTTCAAACAGCTGCTTAAGATTGCCCTCGGGCTTTTCCTTTAATCCCGGAACGGCGATCATCACATAGCCACCCGATCTTACAAACGGCAGGATCTTTTCGGCAAACACGCCTTCCCTGCAGCCGAAGTAATGATAGGCGTCCACGCTGACGATCGCGTCAAAGTATTCATGGGCAAAGGGCATATCCATGGCGTCGCCGTGGATCGGAATGACCCGATCCTCCAGATGATTGTCCCGGATCCTCCGGTAGTTTTCCGTCGCGGGGATCCACAGATCATAGGCATACACGGCATCCGCGTCCGTTTCATTGGCGATGAACAGGGAGGTCAGGGCAAAGCCGCATCCCAGATCCAGCGTCCGGTGAAACCGAACATCCGACGGCTTCCTGCGTATCAGTTCATCCAGCAGGCGGAATGAATTCGGCCCCATCAGGTAGTCTTTTGTGAAGTATTGCCGGTATTTCTCGATATCGCTCATTTCCGTTTACTCCTTTTGTTTGGCTTTCTGTTCGGTACCGACATAGTCCCTCCAGTTGCGACCCGTTTCATCAGAATCGACGCAGGCATAATGACCCTTGTCCAGTCTAGCCGCCAGATTGTCTTTCATGGTGGATTTTCCAGTCCCGCAGGTGCCGGTAATGATAAAAAGCTTCATTGGCTTGTCCCCCTTATCTCCGGCTCACAGCTTCTTCACATACGCCACGATCCGGTTGGCTTCCTCAAAACCAACTGCCTGATGAAACCGCTGGCTGTCCGTGTTGTCCAGCTCGCAGTCGCTGGCAAATACCTTGCAGCCTTGCGCTTTTGCCCAGCTTTCACACGCGGACAGCAGCTTGCGGGCGACGCCCTGCCGACGCGCGCCTTCCCGGACGTAGATTCCTTCCAGATACCCCACAGGACTGCTCTCCGTGCCCTCCACATAATCGCGGCGAAGCTGGCACTGGGCAAAGCCCACGGCTTCTCCCTGCTCTCTGTACACAAAGACCGCCGCGTCCTCCCGGGATAGCAAGGCTGTGAATCCCTCCCTCATCTCTTCCAACGGATGCTCCGGCCACAGCTCGCAGGCCAGCGCAGCGACCGCTGCGGCGTCTGCGCTGACGGCCTGACAGGGGTTGGTCACAGGGGCATCCGCCTGCTTTTCCTTCCGCTTCCAGAACGTCCAATGGATGCCCTTCCCATACCCCAGCTTTTCGTAAAAGGGATCACCGCCGCCAGTCATGTGGGTGGCACCCAGGGCCTTCATCCGATGATAGTGTCTGGACAGGGCGGCAGAGGCCAGTCCCTTCCCGCGATGATCCGGATGGGTGCACAGGGGTTCCATGTAGGCCAATTTGTTTTCCGGCACCCACCACATACCAGAAAAGCAGACGTATTCCCCGTTTTCATCCGCGATGATCATGTCATATTCATGGGTGGCATGGGGTGCAGGCGCGGTCATGGGGCCGATGACGCCCTTATAGGATTTGGCAGGTGTCCAGTCCATGGAACAATCCTCCTGATCCCAGCCCTCGAATGGGCCTTTTTCTCCATGGCAGAAGCCGTACCAGAGGAGCTTTGCCAGCTTGAAGCCGTCCGCATCCTCCGGGTCTACGAAGTGATAGCCCTCTGGCAACGGATGATTGAGTTCGTTCCGGAAGTCAAAATGTCGGTCCTCGTATTCTTCCGTTTTGACGAACCCACGCTTCGCCGCCGCCTCCATCAAAAACTCCTGGCCGTTAAAGAGCACGAGCCTCTGCTTACCTTCAAAATTCGGCATAGCGGAAACGGCATAGTCCACCAGCTCGTCCGCCAGGAATTCATATCCTTTCCGGACGCTGAAGAAGATATCCGTCACAGGCGCTTCGTAAAACACGAAGGCCACGACCCTGTCCCCGTCCAGCCAGAACCGATCCAGGAAGCTGTAGGAGGGATCCATCCAGGAGGATTGCAGGGCGTACTCAAAGAAGGGGGCCGCCACACCGCTGCCTGTTTCTCGGTCATAGATGTCCGTCAGGAAATCCCAAGCCAGGTTGATGTCTGACAGAATCTGAAACTGTTTTGTGGTGATGTCCATCATGTCGCCACCTCTCATTGATCGATATCCCTGCTTCCAACAGCAGGGATCAGGCCTTCCTTTTCCAGCAGGGACAGGACGCTGGCCAGATCCTTCTCTCTGACTTTCAGTCCCCACATCAAGTCCCTGTGGGGCAGATGAAACATGCTCTGAAAGAACATATCGTCAGAGGGCATCCGCATGGGAATTCGCATCTCCTTTAGGAATTCCCTGACCCTGTAGGTTGTTTCGGTGTTCCATTTGTATCCGATGTCGGTCCATCTGCTCATGGCTGTCTTCCTCCGGTTCAATCAACCTTCGTCCGGCAGCATGAAGCATCGGGGCTATTCCGCCGGACGAATGATCTATGTCCGGCTCTGCGTCTCAGAATGATTCTGATGCGTCTGGCACTTCTGTGATTTCAAGTTTTCCTTTTTTGAATGTGATTACGCACGCATATCTGCATTTCGGGCAGAACAGCGGAAAGCGGATCAATTCCGTATCCTCCCGGACCAGCGTACGCGTCTTCCTGCCGCAGCGGGGGCAGAGCAGGAAATTCGTTGTTGGCCGGTTATTCATCTTTGCCGCACACCTCCGCCCAGAGCTTTCTCAGTTCCGGGTCTTTGTCACGCAGGACATACATAACCGCGTCCATGGCAGTTTCTCCCAGCAAATCATGCGCGTTGGTCGTCTCTGACTCGCGCACATATTTCACCTGATTTGCCGCATAGTTTGGCGCGGCGTCAAAGGCAGCTGCCAGGCATTTTGCTGTCCCGAGCGATTCTTCCGCCCCTTTCCGGTCGCCGGACTTGTACTGAAAGACTGCCAGGAAGACATGGAAAATCGCGATCATTTTGACGATAAAGTCAGGCTCCTTTGTCTTTTTCAGTCCTTCCAGAGTGGGAATGAGCCAGCGCATCATGTCCATGCCGGACACGTTGTCATTCTTCACATCAAACAGCATTGCATAGCCGATCCCAAGCTGTATGAGCCGACTGATCTCCCGAAGAAGCCCGTCTTCCAGAAAATCATTTGCTTCCTCCGGGTCCCGGCCGTGGGAGAGCAGCATGATCCCGATCCTGTCATTAAAGATCGCGCCGGGATTATATGCTTTCAGCAGCTCCAGCGCCTTGTCCGTTTCGCCCAGCATCTCGTGCATTTCCGCGATCATGCCGCAGATCCAGGATTCACTGATCCTGGAATCCGTGCACTGGGACACCAACAAACGCGCACTGTCCAGCAGTTCAATGGCCCGCCGAAGCCAGGGCTCCTTTCTTGTCCCCGCCCCAAAGGTATAATACAGGTTCGCGGCGGCAAAAACCGCATCGAAGGAATGCGGATACTTCATGATCGCCTTTTCCGCCTCCGAGAGCGCATCGTAGTCCCGCCTTCGGCTTGCCTCCCGCAACCGCTCCACGGTGGCGTTCAGCTGGTTGTCCTTCATTCTGTACCCCAGCAGCGCGTCTACGGAAACGTCGAAGAAATCCGCCATCTCCATGATCAGCCGCAGTTCGGGCAGGGAGGATCTGGATTCCCACTTATACACCGCGCCGACGGATACCCCCAGTACCTCCGCCAGCTGCTCCTGGGTCAGACCCCGCTGTTTCCGGTATGCCCGGATGTTTTCCGCAATTCTGGTTTCCATCTCCCGGTCTCCTTCATATGGATAGAAATAGTATATAGCAGATATTCAGCGTTTTGAATATACCGGCATTATAATTTTATGGGATATTTTTCTACCTTTAGTACGGGTGTAAATTGTGATAGATCATTCAGCATATCTCCTGACAACGATTGTTTTCTTACATAACAACCACAGTGCTTGCACTGGCCTCCAGGGTTCGGGGGCTTGAGCGCCCGGAAAATGATCCAGTGGATCATTTTCAGCGAAAAGCGGGCCGGCAGGCCCTGGAAAAGCCTGCCAACAAGCATTTTGCAAATTCCAGCAGATTTGCATCGCTTGCCACTATTACCGGAAATTTCCGGTAATACCAGCAAGCAATGCAAAGTTAATAC
>DEFL01000001.1 GCA_002350845.1 Christensenella sp. UBA2853 | reverse complement strand
GACATTTTCACTTTTGCTTGACATCCTGTCCGCCGGCATTTCCACCGGATTTCCCTCCGCGTCCGTGACGGCCCAGCATATTTCCTCCGCCTCTATCCAGCCGTAATGTAGCATGATGCGCTCGCGCTCTTCTTCCGTGCCGGGATCATCACAGTCTTCTTCCGGAATCCAGACAATCGAATATCTTTCCGACACAAAAACGGTTGTCCCAGACAACCATGCCCCGGCATAAAGCCTGCCCAAAGGAATGGTCAGGCGGATCATGCCAAGAAAGCGGATCAGCACGCCCTCTGTCCCCGTGTCATATGCAAGATACACATCCGTGTAATCCTCTGCAGCATGATAATCGACTCTTTCAATACGGTAATCATGAAATTCGCAATTGCTTTCCAGGAATTGCTGCAGTCCTTCCTCCGTCTTTTCCACCTGATACCATACAGCCATGAAGACCCAATCCGTTCTGTGACAATTGTAGCTGATGCCATGTTGCAAAAGTGCAGCATCCTGAAGAAAATCCGGCCTGCACGCAACTATTCCAATATTTTAGCCAGATGTGCATTTATTTCATCATCCGATCTGCTACTATGCCCTTGTACCTACAAAAGGATCTGAATGGTGCTCTCCCCCAAATTCAGGGAAGAGAGTTACAGCATAAACTGTCTGAAGTTCTGGATTCATCCAGGAAAATGAGGTAAAATAGCAGTGAAACATCAGGTGAAGGTAAAAGTCAAAACCAAGGAAACCGGCCTGTTCGGGATAAAACACGACGTGATCCGGGAGCAGTACGTCTACGTGGACGGTAAAACCTGGCGGAAAATGAAGGCGCAGGAGAAAAACCGCCCGCCCACGGAGGATGAAATCGCTGCCGCGCATCTGATCATCTGGGAAGAAGAGCTGGAGGATATGATATCCTGGACCGGTAACCGGAAAAACACGCAAAGGAGATCAGCCACAAGCAGAACTCATTGGAAGATTTTCGTGAAACCTGGCTGCAGGCCGGCGGAAACCCGGCCGTGCTTTCGGGATATCCCGATTCGTTCCTCCAGTCTCTGATCTGGGACCTGAACGCATACAACATCGATGAGGCCGACCCGGAGGAACATCAGCTTTTCAAAACCTGCCTGGACCTTCTGTGCGAGAGGAAAGATCCGGAAGCAATCGAGACGCGGGGCTATTGCTACTACAACGGTACTGCAATCTATCCCCTGGACTGGTTCAAAGCCAGGGATTCCTTCCTGGAGCTGTATCAGTTAACCGGTTCCCCCTTTGCGGCCAATACCCTCGGATACATTTACTACTACGGCCGCTGCAGCAAGGGAAAGCCGGATTATCCCCAGGCTTTTACTATTTCAGCATCGGTCATGCCGGTGGTCTCTACGAAAGCACTTACAAACTGGGTGACATGTTCTTTCATGGCCTCAGCGTCGCGAAGAACACAGACATTGCCTATTCTCTTTACAAAACGGTCTATGATGAGAATATGGATCGTTTTGTGTCCGGGGATACCCGGTGCAAATTCGCGGACACAGCACTCCGCATGGCCCGGTGCTATATGGGCACAGATCCCCGGGTCGCATACGGTTATTGTCTGCAGGCGCGTCTCGCGATCCGCTTTCGGCTGCGGGATGATCCCCAGTACGGGGATGAAAAAATCCGGCAATACATTGAGAACCAGGCGGAGGAAATCCGGAAAGTATATACAGCCAAAGCCCGTACCCTCCGTAGCCCGGAGCCCTTCTGGCTGGAGTGGGTAGAAAAGAATTCCAATTGTCTTCTTTCCTGGAAGCCGCTGAAAGACGGGAAATACAGCCTCCTCTGCAAAATCGTCTCCGGCCGGCCCTTTGATTCGAAGATCCTGGCCACCTGTCCGGAATGTGATTACTGCGGGCTTCAGGAGTTCATCCGGATCCAGACGGCGCCCGGCACAACAATCATCGCCCCGGAAGGCGTGTCGGAGGTCCTTTTTGACGGCTGGGAGTATGACTTTGAGGACAACCAGCTTCAACTCTTCCGCACCGGAGAATCTGTAGTCAGCATCTACACAAAGGAGTACCGGTTCGTTATTCCCAAAGCGGATCCGGATGCCGTTGAAGATTCATTATTCCCTTTCCACCAACACATGAACCATCTGACAGTCAACAAAAGAACAATGGCCCTTCAAATCAAAGGAGACAGGAATTATGAGAGATCAGGATAAGTTTCGCGGATGTCTGATCGGCGGAGCTGCCGGAGACGCTTTAGGCTATGCTGTGGAATTTCAGAACGAAAAGCAGATCTTTTCCCATTATGGCGAAAGCGGCATCTGTGAGTATCAGCTGACCAATGGCGTGGCGCAGATTTCAGATGACACCCAGATGACCCTGTTTACCGCAACAGGGCTCCTGATGGGCACCACCCGCGGCAAGATGCGCGGAATCATGGGAAGTTACGCCAACTATATTCATCATTCCTATACGGATTGGTTGAAAACGCAGGAAGAACGATTTCCGTTGCCGGAAGAGTACCATTATTCCTGGCTGGTGAATGTACCGCAGCTCTTTCATCCACGAGCTCCGGGAAATACCTGCCTGACTGCGCTTCATTCAAAAAAATGCGGTAGCATTGAAGAGCCCATCAACCACAGTAAAGGCTGCGGCGGCGTGATGCGCGTGGCCCCCATTGGCCTGTATTTTAACGACAGACACAGAAATCTGGAGGATATTGCCAGGATCGGTGCGGAGGCTGCGGCAATCACCCACGGGCACATCCTGGGCTGGCTGCCTGCTGCCGCGCTGGTCCAGATCATTCATGAAATCAGCCAAAACGGTGATCCGGTATATAACGCAGTGATGAAAATGCTGTACCTGCAGGATAAAATGTGGCCCGTTTCGGAGGAAAAGGATTATTTCCTGGAATTGATCATGAAGGCTGTTGATCTGGCTTCCATGGATAAAAACGATCTGGAGGCCATCCATCAGCTGGGAGAAGGCTGGGTCGCAGAAGAAACCCTGGCCATTGCAATCTATTGCGCCTTGAAGTATTCGGATAATTTTGACAAAGCCCTGATCGCTTCGGTGAATCACAAAGGGGACAGCGATTCCACCGGCGCGGTGACAGGGAATATCTTAGGAGCCTCCCTGGGCCTGAAAGGCATCCCGGAAAAATATACAAAGAACCTGGAGCTGAAGGATCTGATTCTGGAAATCGCAGATGATTTATGGCAAGACTGCCAGATGAGTGAATACGATTCCGAGCACCGGGATCCGGTATGGATACAGAAATATATCGAAATGAGTTATCCATCCTCCTGTCCCTGAGCAGATCAGCTCCTTGTCATCCGCAGTGACAAGCTTTCCAGCCATTCAATAAAAATCTGATAAACAAGCGCAACCCCCGCCGGAATCAATCCCGGCGAGGGCTGCGCTGTATCTATCTTAAAGCGTTCTTCGCTGTATTCATTTCAAAGGGGTTCCCATCTATATCAAAGCGTTTCCGCTGTACTTCCTTCAGGGGTGCTCCCGCCGGTTTCTGATATGCTCCCTTCATGGAAG
>DEFL01000082.1:18882-42755 GCA_002350845.1 Christensenella sp. UBA2853 | reverse complement strand
GGGGGTCACTTCATAACAGTTAGGCGGGCGAGCGTTTTATTTGCAGGGTTTGAATTTATATGGTATAAACTAAATATGGATAAAGAGACTTGTTTTACTATTCCTAAAGATGTTACGCATGGTCGTGGATATGTGTATTCTCTCCAGTACCATATCGTATGGTGTACGAAATATCGGAAGCGAATCCTGGCTTCTGGACTGGACGAGGAAGTAAAGGCACATCTGTGGATCACGGCGGAAAACCTGCAGGCAAAGATCCTGGCAATGGAAGTCATGCCAGATCATATTCATTTGCTTCTGGACTGTAAGCCACAGTTCAGGCCATCTGACGCAATCAAGGTGTTCAAGGGAAACACAGCGAGATGGCTGTTTCTCAATCACCCGGAGCTGAGGGGCAGTTATGGGGCGGACATATGTGGAACCCAAGCTACTTCGTGGCCACGGTCAGTGAACGATCCAGGGAGCAGATTGAAAGGTACATCAAAGAGCAAAAGACACTCGAGTAAGAGGAAGGAGCTGCTGGATGAAACAGATCACTGCCTATGGTGTTCGGATTCATGCGGTTTCCATGAAGCCTGTGCAGGATATGATACGTATATACCGGCAGGCTGTTACCTTCCTGATCAAAGTGTGCGATGAACAATGGAGTTCTGTTTCCGTCATACCTGCTCTCGTGCGAAAACAGTCTTTCGTGGAAGGGCTTATCCATCACACGAAGAATCGAACGAAGGTTCAGTATGATCAGTTCGATGTCCTGTTCTATAAGCTGCCATCGTATATCCGGAGGGCAGCAATATCGGAGGCCATTGGCGCGGTGGATTCTTACAGGAGTCGACTGAAGACCTGGAATGAGAACCCTGTGGGAAAAGCACCGGGCGTCCCGCAGGCCGGATATACGTATCCTGTCCTGTATGAAGGGAACGTGTTTGAGCAGACCGGGGATTATTCCGCCCGGATCAAGGTATGGATCCGGAACACCTGGGACTGGATGGAAGTGACCTTCCGTAAGTCGGACGCGGATTATATTCACCGGCACTGCAGTGATCGGCGTAAGCTCAGCCCGACGATTGTAAAGAAGGGCAGAAATTGGGAGCTGATGTTTCCCTTTGAGGAAGAGGCAACTGTTCGGACTGTGGACATACAGGAACAGAAAATCCTTTCGGTTGACCTTGGGATTCACAACGCCTGCGCCTGTTCAGTGATGAAGTCAGACGGCACTATTGTCGGCAGAAGGATGCTCCGGCTGCCCGTACAGGAAGACTGTCTGAACCACCTGCTGAATAAGGTCAAAAAGGCGTACAGGCAGGGCCACCGGCATATCCCGACGCTCTGGAGCCGCATCAATAATGTGAATCGTATGATCTCAGTAGAGACAGCGAGATTCATCTCGGGGGTTGCGGAAGAATTCCAAGTGGACGCAGTGGTATTCGAGAAACTGGAACTGAGCGGCCGAAAGAGAGGCACTGGCAGACGGCAGCGGCTTCATCTGTGGAAAAGTCGGGATGTACAGGGTATGGTGGCATGTAAGGTACACCGTATGGGGATCCGTGTATTCCATGTCAATGCATGGAACACTTCCTGCCTGGCATATGACGGCACAGGAAAAGTCGAGCGTGGTGTGAAGCACAATTATAGTATCTGTCGGTTTGCTACGGGGAAAGTCTACAATTGTGACCTGAACGCGTCCTATAACATTGGCGCAAGGTATTTTATCAGGGAAATCATAAAAACCCTACCGGTGACGACAGGGTTGGACATTTCGGCAAAAGTTCCGGAGTGCTCCAAGAGAAGCACCTGCACCTTGTCTACGTTAATTAGCCTGAATGCGGCATTGGCGGTATAGCACCGTCGTTGCTGAGTTCTGGCTGTATGGTAGAAAGGCAGTCCGGGGACTAAAATCCCTGGAAGCATGCGACTTCAGTCGTGTGAGGCTTCACTATGATGCATACGATATGACCGGCAGGCAAAAAGCCTGCGGGCCTGTGCGCATTCAAAAGAATGTCGGATTCTGTGGACCAAGGAGCCACTGTGACATGAAAGAGATCAGCCGTATTTTTCCTCTTGCTGTGATGATACTGCTTCTTTGCGCGATATCCGGAGCGGCTTCAGGGGAAGCCTTGCTTGTTCTGGGACGTGTGGAGGACGTATCCCGGCTTTCGGAAATCCGTGACATGCCGGCGGAAGCCTCGGTGATTGTGCTGCAGAAAGCTGCGGACAAGGCAAAGCGCACGGCAGTGTCCTCTCTCAGTGAAGCCGGGTTGAACGATGTATCGTTTATGGATTTTCCGTCTGTCCGGGAATCGGCGCTTTCCGAAAAAACACTTCGGAACAAATGGGAAACCGACAGCTGCGTTGCCAGAATGGCTTCGAGACTGCGGCGCCAGGAAACGGACTGTATTGTGTATTATTCTGAAAGTGCAGTGATCCATTCGTTTCTCACGGACTATCTCATGGACTGCGCCCAGGCAGCCTGGAATCCGGATGTCCGCCTGAAAAAGCAGAAAGAGGATGAGTATATCTGGCAGGTCCGGGAAATTCGGGACGGAAAAACAGGGGATGTCACGGCCCCGGTTTATCCGGACTGGAAAGAGGTCTATCTGAAGACATACGGTGAAGCAGCGAAGGAACCGGCGGAACTACAGGAAGTCGCCCCGGAAGGTTTTCTCCTGGAAGGCGAATATGTTCTGAAGGATGAGGAAAACGGAGTCTGGGCCTATGTATCCGATCAGCTGCGCATCGTGATTACAAAGCATGAAATCAAGGGACTTTCGTGGTATGAAGCCGATATCCAAAGAAAACCGGGAGCCGATGCTCTTCATATGGTTTCCAGCGTGAACGGAAGAGCGGTGCAGCCTGCGGAGATTGCCAGAGCCAATCATCTTGTGCTGGGCATCAATGCGGATTATTATCCGTACAGAATCAGCTATAAAATGCTGGTCGGACTGATCGTCCGGAACGGTCTGATTGTCAGGGACTTTCATCAGTCGACAACCGGCACCTCTCTTCCACCTCTGGATACGCTGATGCTCAATGAGGAGGGCATGTTCCGTCTGGATCGTGCCGGTGAAATGGACGGTGCTCAGGCACTGGAAACGGGGGCACGGGATGTGCTGGCCTTTGGGCCGATTCTGGTCAAGGACGGGCGGATCCGGCTTCTGCTGACAAAGTACCGGTCAAAACTGGAGCCGAGAACGGCGATCGGACAGATTGGTCCCAATCATTACCTCGCAGTCGTTGTCGTTGGAAGAATGCAATCATCCAGAGGGATCAGCCTGGATGATCTCAGAGAACTGATGTATCTGCGGGGCTGCACAGAGGCTTTCAATCTGGATGGCGGGCATACTTCTGCGCTGCTGTTCATGGGAGAGCGTCTCAATCGGATCGGTAATTTAACAGGCAATGGCACATCAGCCCCGAGAAATATGTCGGAGATTCTGGGGATTGGTGTATCGTCTCTGGTGGGGGAATGACAGTGATGCGGGAAAGGAAAAAGGCCGGGCTCAGAAAATGGATGCTGCTCCTGCTTGTTGCGGGTGTGATGCTGCTTGGATGCATTTCTGCCTGTGCGGAATCGTTTTCCATTCGGGCCAGCATGACGTTTGGCGACACCCGGGTGACGGTTTCCAGTCGATATGTCAATCAAAAGCATACCCTGTCCATTCCGGGCAGCTGGGATCTTTCCCGTGTGTACATTGAGATGACCGGACCGGACAGGATCCGGGTGGGAGACACGGAGATTGTGAGCGGGCAGCTGAATGATCTGACCAACTGTCTTGGACTGAAACAGAATTACTACAGCGCAAAAGGTTTAAAACAGCCGGGAACACTCAGCATCCTGCATGGCTCGTCCATTCCGTCCATGCATATCGAAGTGCGAAAAAGGGATCTGAGAACCACCAATTCGGATAAGCATAACGTGATCACGCAGGGAACGGTTGTGTACCTTGAGGCAGACGGGACGGTCTCCTATGACGGAAAGATCGAGTCATTCAAGGGCAGAGGCAATTCCACGTATGCTTACTCGAAAAAGCCCTATCAGGTGAAACTGGCTTCCAAGGCGGACCTGAGCGGGATGGGGAAGGATAAAACCTGGCTTCTGATTGCCAACTGGCTGGACCTGAGCCTGCTGCGCAATGAAATCATCCTGCAGCTTGCCGATCAGATCGGGATGCCCTATGCAGTGGAATGCCGGATGGTGGATCTGTATCTCAATGGGGAGTACAACGGCCTGTACCTGATGACCGAAAAAATACAGATCGGCAGAAGCCGGATCCGGATTACGGATCTTGAGGAAACCACGGAGACGATCAATACAGTCGATGTGAGCACGGTCAAAAAGTTCAAGGAGACGAAAACTGAAGGCCTTCAGATGCTCAGGGGATACAGGATCCCGGTCGATCCGGAGGACATTACCGGCGGATACATTCTGGAAATCGAAAAGACACACCGATTCACGGACAAAATTGACAATGGATTCCGTACGTCCAATGGACTCTCGGTAACCGTCAAGGAACCGACCTACGCAAGCCGCGCCCAGGTGAAGTATATCGGCACCCTGGTCAGTGATTTTCACAAGGCTGTGCTTGCGGGGGACGGTCGCAGCCCGGACACGGGAAAATACTATGCAGATTTTATTGATATGGAATCCTGGGCGCTGAAATGGTGGGTGGAAGAGATCAGCAAGAATTATGATGCCATGGCTTCCAGTCAGTTTTTCTTCAAGGATTCAGACAAAGTGGACAGCCGGCTCTACGCGGGGCCGTGCTGGGATTATGATCTTTCCTGCGGCAATATGCATGCTACGAATTTCGTGTACGGCGCATCGCCGACGCGGGATTATGTTGCAGTCTATTCCAGCAAAAAAACAAATCTCTACAGAGCGCTTTATCAGCATGATGATTTCAAAACACTGCTCTCTGACATCTACAGGACGCGTGTCCGGCCGGCCCTTGGCATTCTTCTTGGGGAAACGGAAAGCCGTCCGGAGGATACTCTTCGGCCCTTTGACCGCTATGCGGAGGAAATCGATGCCTCTGCGCAGATGAACTTTACAAGATGGCCGGAAAGCCTGGTCAGCGGGTACTATAGAAAATCCGGCACCACCCATCAGCAGTCAGCGGATTATCTGAAATCGTTTTTCACAAGACGCGTGGAATATCTCGACAGCGTTTGGCTGAAATAGACCTGTTTCCGGCCGGAAAGCCCATGGATGCAACCTGGGCTTTTTTTGCCCCTGTTTTTATGCCGGAGAGGTAAAAAAACGCCTGCTTCAAACCCTGCTGTTCGCTTGTATTCTGCCGGGTTAAACAGTATAATGCAAAATGGGGTTACGTATGGATGAAGGGAGGGAAATGCGTGTTCGCAAACGTCATTGTGGATATCGTTCATGAGAACGTAGCGCATACTTTCACCTATCGTATTCCCGATCAGATCAGCGTTCAGCCGGGACAGCGGGTCTCGGTTCCGTTTGGCTATCAGCAGAAGGAAGGCGTGGTGCTGAGTCTGGCAGAAACGACCGGTCTCCCGCCTGAAAAAGTGAAGTCGATCACGTCTACACTCGAAGACTACCCCGCTGTGCTTCCGAACCTGGTTGAACTGGCAATGGAAATGGCTGAGGAGAATCACTGTCCGCTGGCTGAAACCATTCGTCTGATGATGCCGGCAGAAATGCGGGGAGGGCGTGTGCGCGTCAGGACGCAGCCGGTTGTCCGGCTGAATGTGGGACCGGAACGCTTTGAAGAAGCCATGGCCCAGCAGAAACGGTCGGCAAGGCGTCAGATGATTCTCTCCTTTCTGCAGGACGGAAAGAAGCATCCCGTGGCAGAAATCCGGGAGGAAATGAATGCGCCGCTCCCGGACATCCGCAGGCTGGTGGCTGACGGATGGGTTACGCTGACGGAGGAAGAGTTTCTCAGGCAGCCGGGCGGACCGATTCATGCAGAACGCGCCTGTGAACCGGAACTGACGGAGCTTCAGAAGGAAACCCTTCATGAAGTGCTCCCAAGTCTTGCACGGGGTGAAGGAAAGTTTCTTCTTCACGGGGTGACCGGGTCCGGAAAGACGGAAGTCTTTATCCGGATGGTTCGCGAGGTGCTCAAATCAGGGCGCGGTGCGATCATTCTGGTACCGGAGATTGCCCTGACACCGCAGATGGTGGACTGGTTCCGCGCACGCTTCGGCGAAGGTTCCGCTGTCCTTCATTCAAGGCTGTCGGCAGGGGAACGGTTTGATGAATGGAGACGCATCCGCCGGGGAGATGCACGGGTCGTCATCGGTGCAAGATCGGCTGTCTTTGCGCCGGTGGAAGATCTTGGACTGATTGTGATTGATGAAGAACATGAAGCAACCTATCTCTCGGACCGTCACCCGCGTTACGATGCGAGAGATGTTGCAGCCAGCCGGTGCAGGCGTGAAGGCGCAACGCTCCTTCTGGCGAGTGCGACGCCATCGGTGATCTCGTTTCAAAAGACCAGGCAGGGGGAATACCAGCTGCTGGATATGCCGGAACGGGTCGGCAGCAGACCGCTGCCGGAGGTGACGGTGGTCGATATGCGCCGGGAACTGAACGAGGGCAACCGTTCGATCTTTTCAAGGCCGCTCACTGCGGCACTCAACGAATGCCTCCGGAAAAAACAGCAGGCCATGCTGCTGATGAATCACCGGGGATACCATTCCTTTGTCTCCTGCAGAAGCTGCGGACATGTGGTCAAGTGCCCGAACTGTGACGTGGCGCTGACATACCATGTGGGTGGAACAGCCCGGCTGCACTGCCATTACTGCGGACATACGGAGGAGCCGCCTTCGAAATGTCCGGAGTGCGGCAGTGAAAGAATCCGTTATTTCGGAGCCGGCACGCAGCAGGTGGAGGCAGAACTGACGAAGCAGTTTCCGGGCATCCGGACACTCAGGATGGACATGGATACGACGTCCGGAAAGGACGGTCATGCCAAGATCCTTGAGGCATTCAGGGCCGGTGAGGCAGACGTTCTGGTCGGCACGCAGATGATTGCCAAGGGCCTGGATTTTCCGGCTGTGACAGTGGTCGGCGTGATTGCTGCCGATATGACGCTGAACCTGCCGGACTACCGGGCCAGGGAACGTACATTCCAGCTGCTGACGCAGGTCGCAGGAAGAGCCGGACGCGGCAGTGAAAAGGGACAGGTGGTCATTCAGACCTATAAGCCCGAGGACGCCGTGATCCGTGCAGCCGCAAGACAGGATTACAGGGGATTCTTCGAAGAAGAGCTGGAACGCCGGCGCGTTGCGCTTTACCCGCCGTTTACGGTGATGGCAAGGCTCCTGGTGGAATCGGCAGACGGTGGCGCAGCCAGGCGGCATGTGGAAGTCCTGTATCACCGATGTGAACAGCTTCTGCAGGAGGAACCTGCGTTTCAGGAAGCCTGTATTTTGATGCATATGGAGCAGCCGCCCATGGCGATGCTGAGAGGAAAGTCGAGGTATCAGCTGCTGTTCAAGCTCCACGTGCGGCCGGAGACGGAGCGGTTCGCTGCTGCGCTTTCGGATATGAGCCGGGAAGAAATCCCCGGACTGGACATTTATTTTGAGTACAATCCGGCAACCATGATGTGATGGAACCGAAAAGAAGGAGTTCGTTATGGCAGTTCGAGAAATCCGGGAACTGGGCGAAGATGTGCTTCGCAAAATTTGCAAACCTGTTGAAAAGTTTGATCTGAGACTGGCAATCCTGCTGAAGGACATGGCGGATACCATGCATGATGCGGATGGTGTGGGACTGGCTGCACCGCAGATCGGGATTGTCCGCCGGGCTGTTGTGATTGACGTAGGGGATGAGCACGGCGTCATTGAACTGATAAACCCTGTGATCACCGAACGCAGTGAAGAAACACAGACCGGACGCGAGGGCTGCCTGAGCCTGCCGAACCGTCAGGGCGTTGTCACCCGTCCCATGCGCGTGAAAGTCCATGCCCAGGACCGGCACGGACGTCCTTTCGACCTGGAGGGAGAGGGACTCCTCGCACGTGCGATCTGCCATGAGCTGGATCATCTGGACGGACATCTCTACATTGACTGCATGGACCGTGAACTGACTGAGGAAGAAATCGAAGGACACATTCCGGAGGATGATGAGACTTGAGAATTGTCTTTATGGGCACACCGGACTTTGCGGTTCCGAGCCTGAAGGCACTTTTGGAAGCAGGATATGATGTGGTGGGTGTGTTTACACAGCCTGACCGTCCGCGGGGCCGGGGAAAAAAGCTGGCACCGAGCCCTGTGAAGGAAGTCGCACTCGAGCACGGAATCCCTGTCTTCCAGCCGGAAAAGATCCGGCGGGACGGCGTGGAGGATCTGAAACAGCTGCACCCGGACCTTTGTGTGACAGCCGCCTTCGGTCAGATTCTGTCACAGGAAATCCTGGATATTCCCACACGCGGCACCGTCAATGTGCATGCCTCACTTCTCCCGAAACACCGGGGAAGCGCACCGATTGCCTGGGCCATCCTGCAGGGGGATGCCGAGGTCGGGGTGACCACCATGATGACCAGCCGCGGCATCGACGACGGAGACATGCTTCTGCACTATTCGATGCCCCGCCCGGCGCATGCCACCTGCGGAGAGCTCACAGAAATCCTCAGCACGGAAGGCGCAAAGCTTCTGATTGAGACGCTTCGCCGCATGGAGGCAGGCACACTTGTGCGGATCCCGCAGGATCATGAGGCAATGACGTATGATCCCATGCTGAAAAAAGAAATGGGCATCATTGACTGGAATCAGAGTGCAGATGAGATCGCGTGCCGGATTCTTGCCCTGAACCCATGGCCGTCCTGCTCCGTGCCCTATGGCGATGGACGCCTGAAACTGCTCAGAGCGGAAGCACTGACCGATGAAGGCGTGCCGGGCACGATTCTTCGTGCGACACCGAACACGGGACTGGTCATCGGATGCGGGAAAGGAGCCGTTCTGATCACACAGCTGCAGGCTCCCGGCGGAAAGCCCATGCATTCGAAGGATTATCTGCGCGGTCATGCAATGGAAGCAGGCATGAGCCTGCAGGAAAAAGCGGAAGACGCTTGACGTAAAGAAAGAGGAAACAGAATGGCCGACAACAGGCAGATGGAAAACAGGGAACACAACGAAAACCGGAAAAAGACGGGAAACGGCGCATCTGAGCGCGGTTTCGGACATGACCGGAAAAGCGGAAACGGCCCCGCACACCGCGCTTCTGCGGGCGGCTTCGCGAAAAAGAGGAATACGACCGGACGGCCGTTCGCCGAAGGTTCCCGTGAGGGAACGCCGGCTTCGAAAAGGGAGCATGCACCGTCTTCAGGACGAAGCGAAGGATTCCGGGGACGGTCAGAATCTGATCGTGCACCGCAGAAAGCTCCTGGACGCGAAATACGCCGCTTTGGCGACAGAAAACCGGGCAGCGGTGAGCGCGAAGGGTACAGGGCCTTTGAGCATCGGCCGCGTGCGCCGCGGGCAGTGGAAGGTCTGGCCAGCCGGCGTTCGGCACTGAAGGTGCTGCGCGCTGTGACAGAAGACGGCGCCTGGGCATCGACGGCCCTGGATAAAGAACTGCAGAGCGCAGGGCTGAATCCGAAGGACCGGCGCCTCGCCGCACGTCTGGCCTATGACACGCTGGACCGTCTGTATTATCTCGATGCACTGCTTGATCAGGTGATGGCCAAACCGGATACGGATATCAAGCTCAGAAATGTTCTCCGTCTCGGCGCATGCCAGCTTCTCCTGGAGGATCATATTCCGGATAATGCAGCAACGGATACATCCGTTGAGCTGTGCCGTGAGATTGGTCTGGACGGACTGGCCGGCGTATGCAACGGCATTCTCAGAAACCTGATCCGCCGCCGGGAAGAACTCAGAATTGAGGAAGAAGATCCCGTCAAGCGGATCTCCATTGAATGCAGCGCTCCTGAATTCCTGGTGCGCAGGCTTGCCGAAGACTACGGCATGGATGGCGCAGAACAGATTCTCCGTGTCTCCGGCAGGGATTCCAAACTGACCATCCGTCCCAACCTCATGCGCCTGAATGCGGCTCAGTTTGAAGCGCTGCTTGGGAAAAAAGTGTGGGAATGGGAAAAGGGCGAACTTCGGGACAGCTGGTATGTACAGGGTGCTGCCAATATTGCCCAGGATACGGATTTCCTGTCCGGCAATTTTTCCATCCAGTCTGAGCAGTCCCAGATGGCCTGCCTTGCGGCAGCGCCAAAGCGCGGGAATCTGGTGCTCGATGCCTGTGCGGCACCGGGCGGCAAGAGCTGCTATATGGCAGAGCTGATGGATGGAACGGGCCGCGTTCAGGCCTGGGAAATCCGGGAGCATCGCACGAAGCTCATTGAAGCACAGGTGAAGCGCCTGGGGCTGGACAATGTCCGTCCGATGACCAGAGACGCAGCTGCCCTGCGGGAAGACCTGATCCGGAGCATGGATGTTGTCCTTCTCGATGCCCCGTGCACGGGAACCGGTGAAATGCATGACAAGCCGGACAGCAAGTACCGCATGAAGGAAGAAAACTGCGAGGAACTCATCGCACTTCAGAAAACCATGCTGGATACTGTGTGTGAATATGTCCGGGAAGGCGGCACATTCGTGTACTCCACCTGCTCAGTACTCAAGGATGAAAATGAACGGCAGATTGAGTCGTTCCTTGAGAGACACGGTGAGTTTGAGATCGCTGAGCTTCCGGACACCATCCCCGAACGCATTCGGGCAGCGTATAAAACCGGCGTACAGCTGCTTCCGGGCGTGAATGCATCGGGCGGTTTCTATATCTGCCGGATGCGGAGGAAGCGGTTATGATAGAGCTCCCGGGTCTCACCAGAGAGGAGACAAGAGCCTGGTGCAAGGAGCACGGAATGCCTGCATTCCGCGGGGATCAGGTGTACAGGGCGGTCATCCAGGGAATGGATTTTCAGGAGATGACGACCATCCCTCAGGCCCTTCGGCTTTCCCTTCAGGAACAGGCAGTGGCTCAGCCGGTCAGTATCCGGTCGCGGTATCAGTCTTCCGTGGATGATACGGTCAAGTATCTTTTCGCGATGAAGGACGGGAACTGCGTGGAAGGTGTGCTGATGCACTATCATTACGGGTACTCTCTGTGTATCTCCACGCAGGTGGGATGCAAAATGGGATGTGCCTTCTGTGCCAGCACACTGGAAGGCTGCGTGCGCAATCTGACAGCGGCAGAAATGCTCGGCGAGGTGATCTGCGTCAACCGGGATCTCGGCAGCAAAGGCCGCGTCGGTCACATTGTCCTCATGGGAGCAGGGGAACCCCTGGACAATTTTGAGGAGGTCACCCATTTTCTCCGCCTTGTCCGCATGGAGGAAGGCGTGGGTGTGGGGTTGAGAAATGTCTCCCTGTCCACATGCGGGCTCGTGGAAAAAATGCGCGAGCTGGCCGACCTGGACCTGCCGGTGACACTCTCCGTTTCACTGCATGCGCCGAATGATGTGATCCGCAGGCGCATTATGCCGGTGGCAAAACGATACGCAATGGAAGATGTACTGGCTGCATGTCGTTATTATGTACAGAAGACCGGACGACGCGTCATCTTTGAGTATGCACTGATCGGCGGCGTGAATGCGCAGGAAGAACACGCAAGGGAGCTGGCTGAGAAACTGCGGGGGCTGCAGTGCCATGTCAATCTGATTCCGCTCAACGAAGTGCCGGAGAGAAATCTGCAGGGTGTCAATGAGGCAACCGTTCAGCGCTTTCTCAAAACGCTGGAAGGTCTGCATATTTCTGCAACCCGGCGCAGGGAGATGGGCGATGATATTGCCGGTGCCTGCGGACAGCTCAGAAGAAAAGTACTTACAGGAAGTAGTGAAATATGAAGAACAATCATCCGATGCATTTTACTGAAGAAACGGCAAAACATCTCAGTGAGTTTCTCGCCGTGGAAAAGGACGAGGCGGGGAAGAATATCCCGGAACCGACAAAACCGATTCCGGTTGTTTTTCCTGCGCCTTCTGTTCCGATGCATACAGATGATGAATGCCATGTCCAGTGCGAAAGCAGAACGGACGTGGGCTGCGTAAGGAAAATCAACCAGGATGCCGTGATTGTCGATCCTCCGCTGTTCGGTGTTGCTGACGGCATGGGCGGCCATCAGGGCGGCGAAGTTGCCTCCGGCGAATGCAGAGATGGCCTCATTACATTTCTGAGAAACCGGGAAGTGGACGCTCAGATGCTTGAGACGGCGGTGAAAGTCGTCAACCGCCGCATCCATATCCGGGCCGGCGAAGATGCATCCCTGAGCGGGATGGGAACCACGCTGACCTGTGCATGGTTTGATCAGAAACAGATCTATATTGCCCATGTCGGCGACAGCCGATGCTATCTCTACCGCGACGGCCATCTCGAACAGATCACGGATGATCATTCCATGGTGATGGAAATGGTGCGGGCGGGTGTTCTGACGCCGGAGCAGGCTGCAGTGCATCCCATGCGCAATGTGATTACCCGTGCCGTCGGGTCGGACAGAAGTGTACAGGTGGATATTCTGACACGGGAGCGGAAAGCCGGCGATCTCTGGCTCTTCTGCTCGGACGGACTTCATGGACAGGTTGAAGAACAGGAAATCGTGGAATATCTTCATCTGCCGATCGCCCAGGCAGCAGACGCACTGCTGAAGGCGGCAATGGACGCCGGCGCACCGGACAATGTGTCGCTTGTGCTCGTCCTGGATAAGGGGGATGAAGCATGACAGGCAGACTGCTCGCAGGAAGATACCGGCTTGTTGAACAGGTCGGCGTGGGCGGCATGGCCATCGTGTACCGCGCCATTGACGAGAACACGGGTCATTATGTCGCCGTCAAACTTTTACGACCGGATCTTGCCCATGATGCCGATTATGTCACACGCTTTCAGCGTGAGGCTGAGGCTGCCTCCAAAATGACCCATCACAATATTGTGAATCTGACCGATGTCGGGATGGACGGAGACAACCGCTTTCTGGTCATGGAATTTGTTTCCGGCAAAACACTCAAGCAGATCATTCAGGAGAAGGGAAGGCTGTCCTCAAGGACGGCGACGCAGATTACCATTCGCATCCTTTCTGCCCTTCAGCACGCGCATGAAAACGGGATCATTCACAGGGACATTAAACCGCAGAATATCCTGGTCAATACAGAAGGTCATGTGAAGGTCGCCGATTTTGGCATTGCCAGAATTGCAAATTCTGCCACGCTGACCAAGGGTGATGTTGTGATGGGGTCGGTGCATTACTTCAGTCCGGAACAGGCTTCCGGACAGCCGGCGGATGCACGATCTGATATCTATTCTGTTGGCGTGGTGCTCTATGAGATGCTCACGGGCCGGGTGCCGTTTGACGGGGAAAATCAGGTGGCGATTGCAATGCAGCATATCCACAACCGTCCGACACCGATTGAAAAAATTGTGCCCGATGTACCCGCTTCCCTGAATGCAGTGTGCATGAAGGCACTGGCCAAGAATCCGGTTTACCGCTATCAGTCAGCCAAGGAAATGGCCTCTGACCTGCGGCTGGTCATGGACGGCAAGATTATGCCGCCGCCCCGCATGGATACCATAGGCACCACGGCTGTACTGGATGATACCGGGGAAAACCCTTCGTTTGATACAGAAGAGAATGAAGTCCAGCCCCGGAAAAAAGAGAAAAAGAAGATCAACTGGCCGTGGTGGATCTTCACGGTGCTCACCGTTCTTCTGGTGTTTCTCGGACTTTACTGGGGCGGCCGGTCCATCTATGACGGCGTCATCAATTCGACCGAAGTCCCGGCCTGTGTCGGCCTGGAGCTCACTGCAGCGCAAAAGGCTGTTCAAAAAGCGAGTCTTTCGAGCTCGGAAACCTATATCAACCATCCCACGATTCCGCAGGGAACGGTGGTTATGCAGGCTCCGGGCGAAGGCACCGTGCTGAGAAAGGACGATACGGTTGTTCTGACCATATCAGCCGGTCCGGCGAGCGTGGAAGTGCCCAAGCTGGTTGGCATGACAACATCGGACGCCATTTCGCTGGCACAGAAACACGGGCTCAATGCGACTGTGGTGGAACGGGTGCCGAGTGCCGAGGTCCAGTCTGATTTTGTCATGGCGCAGACCCCGAAGAACGGAGAAAGCATCAAGGCGGGGGACACCATTCAGCTGAAAGTCTCTGGAGGACTTGCCTTCGTGCCTGAAATGACAGGAAAGACGTTCACCGAGGCAAGAAGGCAGCTTGCACAGGCAGGACTGACCCTGTCGGACAATATTACGTTTGTCCCGACAGAAGATGAACTGAAGCACAATCTTGTGGAAGGCCAGTCGGAAACCGCAGGCACACCCGTCACACAGGGAACGGAAATCATCCTCAGGGTCTACCAGGTGACCACCATGACGTACGCTGCGACGGTCAAAGTGACGCTGAGTCCCAGCAGCACACCGCAGAAGGTGCGTCTGACACTTTCTGACAGAGAGACGGAGTATACCGTGTTCAGCAAGGAAATGACTGCAGTGGAAGGACAGGAACCTGAGAGCGTGAGGATCATTTCCCAGGAACCCGGCGAGTTTGAAGTAAAGGTCTACATTGACGGCGAGTTTAAGTATTCGGAAGGAGTTCTGATGGAATGAGTGAGTTGCCGGTGCTCCGGGGTACGCTCATGCGCGGCATCGGGAGTTTCTATACGGTGCGTACGGCCGAAGGTGAACTCTACACGGTCCGGGCCAAAAAGAAATTCCGTCATCAGAAAATGACGCCGATGGTCGGGGATGAAGTGCTTTTTCTCCCGGGTAGCGGGGAGGAGGACGGGTGGCTGGAAGAGATTCTTCCCAGGCGCTCGGAATGCATCCGGCCGCCGGTTGCCAACGTATCGCTCCTCATGCTGGTCGTCGCACCGGAACCGGAGCCGGATCTGCTCCTGGTGGATCGCCTGATTCTGTCGGCCAACCGACAGCAGATGAAAGTGTGTCTGGTGGTGACCAAGTCGGATCTTGGACCATCCCTGTATCCTGCCATATGTGAACAGTACAGGGAAAGCGGTATTCCGGTTCTTCAGGCCAGCAGTGTGACCGGCAGCGGACTGGACGAGGTTCGGCAAATGATGAGAGGGGAAACCTGCTGTCTGGCCGGACAATCGGGCGTCGGCAAAAGCACGCTGCTCAATGCACTTTTTGATCTGCACCAGGAAACCGGTTCGATTTCCGAAAAAATCCGCAGAGGGAAGAACACCACCAGAAAAGCAGAGCTCTTTGTACAGGGCGATGTCAGAATTCTGGATACAGCCGGCTTTTCGCTTCTTGAAATCGATGAGATCATGGATCCGGTGGAAATGCGCCTGTATTATCCTGAATTTCAGGAATATGAAGGGACCTGCAGATTTGAGCCGTGTCTCCATGACAGGGAACCGGGCTGCAGTGTGAGTGCTGCAGTAAGCCGGGGAGAACTGAACGAAGAGCGCGTCAAACGATATCGGCTGCTGCTTTCGGAAATCCGGGAGAAGTGGAGGGGAAGATATGATTAAGGTTGCACCATCCATACTGGCTGCAGATATGCTGCACTTATATGATGAAATTCAGAAGGTTGTTTCCGCCGGATGCGATCTTCTGCATGTGGATGTCATGGACGGGCATTTTGTGCCAAACCTGTCTTACGGACCGGATATGGTCAGGGGAATCCATGCTGCGTTTCCGGAACTGAAACTGGATGTCCATCTGATGATGGACCACCCGGAAGAGTATATCCAGCGTTTTGCGCAGGGTGCATGGAACATTACCGTGCATGAGGAAATCGAAGCCGACCTTTCAGAACTGCTCGACAGGATTCACGAATGTGGTGTACACACGGGCATCAGCCTGAAGCCGGCGACTCCTGTTTCCCGTGTGGTTCCTTTACTCAGTCAGGCAGACATGATTCTCATCATGACCGTGGAACCCGGGTTTGGAGGCCAGAGCTTCCAGAGGGAAATGCTCGGCAAGTTGAGAGAACTCAGAAGGATCGGCTATCAGGGCCTTCTGGAGGCTGACGGAGGACTGACACTGAATAATCTCCCTGACCTGAAACAGGCAGGACTGGATGTGGCTGTGATGGGCACTGCCATTTACCGCTCTGAACATCCTGCGGATGATATCCGCCGCATCCACAGTCTCTGATTTGTGCAGACAGGTCGGAAAGGCAAGGATATGCGTAAATTCCTGATGATATTGACAATCGCAATGCTGATGTGCACTGCGGCATGTGCTGAAGATCTGATCGGCACGTGGAGCGGGGGCATGGAAGACCAGGGTGTTCGCATTCTGACGGTTCTGGAGGATGGCACAGGCGTGCTGACTGAAAACGGGACAGAGCGGAAGATCACATGGGACGATGCCCGGCAGGTGTATGCCGATGGAAAGAAAATCGCCTCCCTGATGCTCCAGGATGGCTTCCTGATTTTCCGTGATGCTTCGGATGAGGTCTGGCCGCTGATGCGCAATGAGACGCAGCTCCCACCTGAAGTCCATGCGACCTCGGAAGAGGAATTCTTTGGAGTCTGGAAAGCGGACTATGCCATTGTCAGCGGCTTCCGTATTCCGATGGAAGAAGTGGAGATCCTGTATTCCATTGAGGCGGGAAAAGCAGTCTGCTCCGGAACCGGATATGCAGCGCCGGTCGAGCTTCCAACCAGGCTTGACGACGGCTGTCTGGTGATCGCAGGCGCGCAGTCTGAGATGGAAGTGGTTCTGTCATTGCGGGAGGATGGCAGCATGACAAGAAATATGACGTACATGACGGTACACTTCACGCGATAAGGAACGTGCCGTGATGTCGGTTGAAAGATAGAAAGGAGCCTATGCTATGAGCAATTATGGGAACCCGAATGCGAATAAGAACGGCGTGCAGTCTTCGCCTGCATCATCCGGGCAGTCTCCATATATGGGATATCAGCAGAATGCCTATCAGACCGGCCCGAATCAGTCAGCGTATCAGCCCGGGCAGAATGCAGGCGGCTACCAGGTAAATCAGAATTCCAACCCGTATCAGAATCCGTATCAGGGCTATCGTCAGAATCCGTACCAGGGTGCCGCGCAGAATCCGCGGCAGGGATACGCCGGGAATGCTCAGAACCCATATGCACAGGCCGGAAATCAGGCTCCCTATCAGGGACAGTATGGGCAGGGGTATGTTCAGAACCAGACACCCGGCGGGCAGAATGTGCCCAATCCGGGCAGCGGCTATGCTCCCTACAGAACGCAGCAGCCGTATGCTGCGCAGCCGCAGGGGTATGCGCCGAGACAGACCGGACCTCAGCCCTATGCAGGGATGCAGAGCGGCCCTCAGCCCACGTATCCGGGCGGGCAGCCGGGGTATACAGTACCCCAGGGCGGCATGCAGCAGGGGTATGGGTACCAGGGCGGCATGCCTCAGCCGGGCTACGGAACGATGAACGCTCCCTATCAGGGCCAGATTCCGCAAATGCCGAATCAGGGCCGTGGGAACGGCGTGAATAACGGCCCTCAGGGACAGATGCCCGGACAGGTGCGCGGAAAAGCCGGCAGACTGGCCGACCTGGATCTGAGCAGGCTGCTGCCCATTGTCGGTGCAGTCCTGCTGATTGGGTTCTTTGTGGGTTCCCTCGTAACAGCCGCTCCTGTATTGAAATGGATTTTCCTTGTGCTGGCCGCTGTTTCCCTGGCGGGCATCTGGCTGCGGCCCGTGCTTGATCCGGGCCCCAGACTCACAGCGAGTGTTCTGGTGGGCGTGGCTGCACTGGTGACGGTATTATCCATGGTGCTGACGCCGGGTGCGGACAGAACGACGGATGGTGCAGGCACGGAGCGGAGCGCAAGTACGCCCACGCCTGCAGTGGATGATATGGCTGCTGCAGCGATGGAAGAGGAAGGGCTTGGCGCCTGGGTTGCTGCAGAACCTGTGCAAATGAATGTCCCGACGCCTACGCCGGATACGACAAGCGCAACACTGGAAAACCTTTCTTCCTTCTTCTATTTCTGGTCGGTGAACAACATCGACAATATGCTCAAGTATTGTGCTCCGAGCTGGGTGAATGCGCAGTCGGATCCCAGGGTGGCCCTGTTCCAGGTGCTCTCCAACCGGATTGCAAAGAGCTATACGCTGGGGACACCCACCGGCAAAGACAACGATATCACCCGTACTGTGGCCGTGACCGCAACCGTCGATAAACAAAACGGCGATGATTACTCCATGTTTGTCTTCAATGTCATTATGATGAAGGAAAATGAAACATGGTATGTTGATCCCCGTTCCCTGCAGTCCCACGAAGAAGTGGAGGCGACGACATTCTCTGCTGTCATCACCCAGCCTCCGACCCCGCAGCCGGCTGAACCGAGCATGGTGCTTTACTACAATCCTGACGGCGGCTCCTACTATCATGCGGATCCCAACTGTGAAGCGGTTGCCGAAAAGTATCGTCCGCTTTCCGGAACGTTTACCTTTGGGCAGATCAATGAACCCGCCTATGCCGATCTCAAGTGCTGCCAGCGCTGTGCAGCACCCATGCGGCAGAACAGGTGACCATGACACATCTCGATCGGATTGCCATGCGCATGGGCGAGATCCCGCCGCATGTTCTTGTCGGTTTTTCAGGAGGCTGTGATTCCACTGCGCTGGTTCTTCTGCTGGAGAAAAAACAGGTGCAGCTGACCTGCGTTCATGTTCATCATGGCATGCGCGGGGAAGAAGCGGATGCAGACGAAGCGTTTGTCCGTGACTTCTGCAGGATGCATGAACTTCCGCTTCTCGTCTATCATGCACAGCCGCCGGAACATCCGAGCGAAGGCTGGGCAAGAGAAGCGCGGTACGGTTTTTTCAGGGAGGCCATGGAACAGAGCGGAGCGCAGGCGCTCGTGCTGGCACACCATTCCGATGATCAGGCAGAGACGGTTCTGCAGCATCTGCTCCGCGGGAGCGGACTGCGTGGCCTGTGTGCCATGAAGCGCGAGACGGAGGTGCAGGGCATGAGGATCCTCCGGCCGCTGCTGGGCATTTCTCACCATGAACTGCAGTCGGCGCTCGAGGAAGCTGGACAGAACTGGCGGGAGGACAGCAGCAATGCAGGGGATGACTACCTGAGAAACCGGATACGTCACCAGCTCCTGCCGCTGATGGAACAGATTGCTCCCGGGGCTTCGCAGAGGATTGCCGCTACAAGTCTGATGCTCCAGGAAGACCAGGACGTCCTTGAGGAACTGGTGCACGGGGCAGACCAGTGGATGGGAAAAAAGGAAATTCCACTGGAAGTGCTTGACTGTCCAGGTGCGCTGCAGAGCAGAATTCTTCGCGCATGGTGGACAAGCCTTGCCGGTCCGCGCAAAGAACGGGCACTGTCGCATGAGAAAACGGTACAGCTGCAGTCGCTGACTGAAGGAAAAACCGGTGATGCGTGCAATCTTCCAGGCAATATAAAGGCCGTACGCGGCTATCGGTACCTGCATATGGTGACACCGGAAACCGTGAAAGACACAGGAGAATGGAAGCTCACGGACGGCATTTCTGTTCTGGGGCTGAAACTGACTGTGCAGGAAGCCGGAGAGCGTACGGGGGACGGTGTGACATCACAGGCGGTCCCCGCTGCGTGGCTGGACGACCTGACGGTTCGGACCCGTCATACCGGGGACTGGATTGCTCCTTTTGGACAGTCCGGAAAACAGCCGCTAAAAGAATACCTCATCGACCGGAAGATTGATCAGCCGTTCAGAGACCGGATCCCAGTGATCTGCAGAGGGCAGGAAATCCTCATCTGCTGTGGTGTGGGTGCCGGTGGAATCCCGAGAAGAACCGGGGAAAAGGACATCCCTTATGTATTGATTTCGTGGTGTGGCGACATGCCATGGGCGAGTAATGAAAAGGAGAAATGAACCATGGAAAACAGGGGCAGATTGTATCAGGACATCCAGGAAATCCTCGTCAGAAAAGAAGAAATCAGCAATGCTGTAAAAATGCTGGGTGAAATGATCACCAGGGATTATGAGGGAAAAAGCCCGATCATGGTATGCATTCTCAAGGGTGCTTCTGTCTTTTATGTGGATCTGATCCGGGAGATTGATCTCCCGGTGAACATGGAATTCATGATGGTCTCCAGCTATGGACACGGGACGCAGTCGACCGGTAATGTCATGATCCGCAAGGATCTGGATATTGATGTGCACGGTCGGGACGTGATCATCGTGGAAGATATTGTCGATACAGGCATTACGCTGAGTTTCCTTTCCAAGATTTTTGCTCAGCGCGGCGCGGCTTCTGTGAAGATTGCGACGCTCCTTGACAAACCCGCACGCAGAAAGGTTGAACTGAAGGCTGACTATTTCTGCTTCACCATTCCGGATGCGTTTGTTGTGGGATACGGTCTGGACTATGATGAGAAATACCGTAATCTGCCGGACATCGGCATTCTGAAACCGGAAATCTATGAAAAATAATGAAAGCACAGCCCGGGATCTCCACGGATTTGCATCAGGGGTAACGTGATGTTATAATAACCGTTCGTTCCGGTCATTTTGCAGGGAAAGGAAGCGAACTGCTTGAAAAGAAAGAACTTGGGCCTGCTCAGCTATGCAGTGACTCTGGGCCTGATTATCCTGATTGCTGTGATTTTCAATTCCAATATGCCGCAGGCGGCCAGCAAGCGAATTGAATATCCTGAACTGCTCAGAATGATCGAGCGGGATGAGGTCGCAAAAGTGGCCATTCGGGATCAGTCACTCTGGGGACTGAAACGGAGAAGCAATGTGCTCACAGCTGCTTTCCCTGAACAGGATTACGATTTTGAGACAACGATCGGGGAAGACTTTCTTCTGACCGTGCGTCAGATGGCAGCGGAAAAGAAGGGCAAGGATGTCAGTCAGATTTCTGTTGCGGATCTGACATTCGACGTGCAGTACCGCAAAGCAGAAGAGACGTCATGGCTGATTACGTTTCTTCCGTTTATACTGGAAATCCTGATCTTTGGCGTACTGATCTTCATGTTCCTGCGCGCGAATGCAGGCGCGGGACGTGCCATGCATTTTGGCAAGAGCAATCCGCATATTCAGGTCGGGAATGAATCCAAGGTCACCTTTGCGGATGTAGCCGGGGCAGACGAAGAAAAGGAAGAGCTGCAGGAAATGGTGGATTTTCTGCGCAACCCACGCGTCTATACATCTCTCGGCGCACGGATTCCCAAGGGTGTCCTGCTTGTGGGACCTCCCGGAACCGGAAAAACGCTGCTGGCTAAAGCAGTCGCCGGGGAAGCGGGGGTGCCGTTCTTCTCCATCTCAGGCTCAGACTTTGTTGAAATGTATGTCGGTGTCGGCGCAAGCCGTGTGCGTGATCTGTTTGAGCAGGCAAAGCATGTCGCTCCGGCAATTGTCTTCATCGATGAAATTGATGCAGTCGGCCGCCGCCGCGGTGCAGGTCTGGGCGGAGGACATGATGAAAGGGAACAGACCCTGAATCAGCTTCTGGTGGAAATGGACGGTTTTGCTGTCAATGAGGGCATTATCGTCATGGCTGCCACGAACCGAAGAGACATTCTGGATCCTGCACTGATGCGCCCGGGCCGTTTTGACCGTCAGGTCACGGTGAACTATCCGGACCTGGAGGGGCGTGTTGCCATCCTGAAGGTGCATGCGAGAGGAAAGCCGCTGGCTGATGATGTGGATTTTGAGAATCTCGCCAAGCGCCTTCCGTATGGTGCCGGCGCCGATCTTGAAAATGTCATGAATGAAGCGGCCATTCTCACGGCACGCGCCAGGAAAAAGCAGATTGATCAGCAGACGCTGATTGATGCGATTGCCCGTGTGCAGATGGGACCGGAAAAGCACAGCCACAAGGTTTCTGAAAAGGACAAAAGAATGGTGGCTGTCCATGAAGCCGGACACGCCGTGGTCGGACATATGCTGGACGGCTGTGATGAAGTGCATCTCGTGACCATTGTTCCCAGAGGCCGGAGTGCCGGACATACGCTGTCACTTCCTTCTGAGGAGCATGACAACATGAGCCGGTCCCAGCTCATCGATATGGTGGCGATGGCTCTGGGTGGTCATGCTGCTGAAGAAGTCATTCTGGGCGAAATCTATACAGGCTCCTCCTCAGATCTCCAGTCTGCGACAGAAATGTGCCGGCAGATGGTCACAAAGTACGGCATGAGCGACAAGGTCGGCACAATGTATCTTGGAAGCGAACAGGAAGTCTTTGTGGGCATGGAGTTTGGACAGAGCCGCGAATACTCCGAAAACGTTGCAGCGCTCATTGATGCGGAAACGAAGAAGCTTTTGGACATGTGCTATGAGCGGGCCAAGCAGGTCATTCGTGACCACGAGGATGCGCTGCAGTCACTCGTCAGCGTGCTTCTCAAAGAGCAGACCGTGGGAAGGAATACCTTTGTTGCCATTATGGAGGGCAGAACGCCTGAAGAAGCGCAGGATCATGATCTTCCCAGAGAGGCTCCGCCGGTTCCGAAGGCAGAACCCAGAGAGACACCGCAGTCGGAGGACCGTCCGCAGCTCCCCAGCAGCTTTGTTCCGGAGGATAGTCTATGATCCGGCCGGACCTGCACCTTCATACCAATTGTTCAGATGGTGTGATGTCTCCGGAATTACTGATGCATGAGTGCTGCATGAGCGGGATTACCCTGATGGCCGTGACAGACCATGACACCATGTCCGGCTCAGACGCCCTGTGTGAAGGGAACCCGCCCATCCCGGTTATCCCGGCAGTGGAATTAAGCATGGCAGAAATGCCAGGGCTGCATCTGCTGGGGTACGGCCTGGCCCGGGGGCAGAAGTTCCGGGATAAGATTCAGGAACTGGCGGCGCTGCGGGATCAGCGGGCACAGCTTATGCTGCAGCGCCTGAAAGAAATGGGGATGCCCATCTCCTACAGGGATCTGCTGGCCAAGCGGCATCTTGAGGGCGGGCCCGACAGTACGATTGGGAGACCGCATATTGCAAGAGCGCTGGTACGTGCGGGATACTGCAGAAATATGCAGGAAGCATTTGCGAAATATATCGGGAACGGAAAGCCCGCCTATGTTCCTTCTGAAAGAATGCATATCGAAGAAGCGATCAGCCTGATGAATGCATGTGGTTTCCTCCCGGTGCTTGCGCATCCGCGGGAACTGCATCTGGAAGATCATTTGTTGGAATCTCTTTTGGATATGTATTGTATGTATGGGTTGAAAGGACTGGAAGTCTATCATCCGTCGGCCAGAGCCAAAGGGTATGAACCGCTTGTGAGGATGGCCAGAAGGCGGGGGCTCCTTGTGACAGGAGGAAGCGACTTCCATCAGGAAAATGATAGCAAACATGGCAGAATTGGATCGACGGTTGAAGTGTGGGAGACCAGGGAAGAAGATATACCAGCCTTCCTGGAAGCCCTGCAGAAAGCAAAGCAATAATCGGAAGGGGGTGAATTGCTTTGTCGGAATTTGACGAGAAGAATGTTTCAATGCCTCAGAGACACCGCAGAACAGACCGCAAAAAGGAAGCGATGATGTCTGTTTCACCTGCTGGAGAGGATAATTACGATGCCCAGCGCAGGGCGTTTCATGAGACAGCGGAGAACAAAAAAACGGAACAGGATTCCCAGAGTGAAAGCGCAAAACCAGTGCTGGGCGGCCGTGCGGAAAGAAACAGACGGCAGACCAAAGAGCCGAATGAGGCAATCCCTGCCGCTGAGGTTCCGGCAAGAGTCAAATCCTCCAGAAGAGAAGATGTAACGCCTGAAATTCTCGGGACACGGGGATATCAGCCGGATAAAAATGCAGCCGGAAAGACGGAACCGCGTCAGCAGAAACCGGAAGCAGGGAAAAAACAGGAAACCTCAGAGACACTGCAGCCAGTGAATACACAGAAACAGTCGGCTGCACCACAGGATATAAAGACAACCGGTCCGATTGCACCGCAGAATGCAAGGACAACCG
>DEFL01000082.1:0-18822 GCA_002350845.1 Christensenella sp. UBA2853 | reverse complement strand
GCAAGGACAACCGGTCCGATTGTGCCGCAGAACGCAAGGACAACCGGTCCGATTGCACCGCAGAATGCAAGAACAACCGGCCCAATTGTTCCGCAGAACGGCAGAACAACCGGCCCGATTGCACCGCAGAACGCAAGGACAACCGGCCCAATTGCACCGCAGAACGCAAGAACGACCGGCCCGATCGCGCCGCAGAATGCAAGAACAACCGGCCCGATCACGCCGCAGAACGGCAGAACAACCGGCCCGATTGCACCGCAGTATGCGCAGAGGAGTGCGCCTGTCAATGCGTCCAATGCCTATCCGACGGGTTATCCGGAAGCACAGGGCTGGAGAGCAAACGGTGCTGCACCCGGCCAGATGACCTGGCGAGCGGACAATCAGGGGATCAACGCAGGCCAGTCCGGTGCCTATGTCCAGAAGCAGCGGATGACCGCAGGACAGGATAATGTCCCGTATGAAGGGTATCGCCCGACCGAAGGGCAGAACGGATACTATCCCGCTGCATACCCCGCTCAGAAACCGTACTATCCGAATCAGGAGCAGGGGCAGGGCAGAGTGGACAATCAGCCTGTCCAGGAACAGCGTCAGATGGAGAATGGATTTCATCCTCAGGAACAGCAGGGCAGGAATCGTTCGCAGTCTGCTCAGAAGGGAAAAGGACTGGTTCAGAAAATCCTTGCAGGCATTCTGGCCGCCGCTGTCCTGATCGTCGGAAGCATTTTCCTGACGAGATATCTGAAGGAACGTGCGGATTACAGGGCGATGGAAGAATATGTCCGTTCATATGACACCCTGTTTGTGCCGGGCGTCTATGTGGATGAAATCGCGCTTGAAGGAATGAATATGGCGCAGGCACAGGCCATGGTTCAAAGCAATGCACAGCAGCGTTCCAGTGCCTGGTCTGTCAACCTGACTTACAACGGACAGGTTGTGCGCACAATTACAGGATCCGATCTTTCCATGAATGTTGATGTGCAGGATGCACTTGCTGCGGCATGGAATCAGGGGCACATCGGCACCGTGGAAGAACGGAAAGCGGCAATGGATGCGCTTCAGGCAAATGCATATCATGCCTATACCGCCAACCCGAGCGGAGATACCAGCGTGATTGATTCTGTTCTTCAGGAAATTAATCGGCAGGTTTACCGTGAAGCCCGGGATGCGACCATTGCCTCGTTCAATCCGGATCTTTCCTACCCCTTCACTTTCAATGAAGAGGTTGTCGGGCGGAGCCTGAATATAGAAGCCGCCAAGCAGGCGATTTTTTCCAGCCTTTCGCAGATGACGACCTCCAATGTTGAGCTTCAGCTGGATACACAGCAGCCCAATGTGACGGTGGAAAGCATAAAGAGCAGCCTTCTCGAGCTGAGAGGAACGGCAACAACCCCGATTTCCTCTTCTTCAGCAGAAGAGCGCAATGCAAACATCCGAACCGCGTTTTCAAAAATCAGCGGCACCATTATTCAGCCGGGCGGGCAGTTCTCGTTCAACAATATTGTGGGACCGAGAACAGAAAAGAATGGATTCCTTCCGGCCATTGAATACGCGTACGGGGAATTGTCAGATGGCATTGGCGGCGGCGTCTGTCAGGCGAGTACGACGGTCTATCTTGCAGCTGTCCGGGCCGGTATGGAGATTCTGAAAAGGGAACCGCACTCTGATGCTGTGAGCTATATCGAATACGGCAAGGATGCCACCGTGTACTGGTATTCCAACCACAAGATCGATATGGTGTTTAAGAACACGACCACCTCACCGATCTATATCACAGCGGCCGTACAGTCTTCGCCGACCCGCAGAACCAATCTTGTATGTGTCGTGAATATTTATGGAGCAAGCCTGAACGGCCTGTCCTACGACATTGTGACGCAGGAAACGGTCATTGAAGCACCAACCGAGCCGGAATACGTGAAGGACAGAAACGCGGAATATGTCACCTATACGGATCAGCAGAAGGTTGTCAGAAAAGCCAGCAATGGCTGCTCTGTTGACAGCTGGCGTGTTACGTATGAAAACGGCAGGGAAGTCGATCGGACGTTCATGTATACGGATGTCTATAAGCCAAAAGCTGAAAAGATCTATGTCGGTGTGACACAGAGACCACAGTAAACCGGTACAACAAAACAGGAGCAGCATTTGCCGCTCCTGTTTGTTTTGTTTGTTTTATGAAGTTTCGACTCAGGCTTTTCCGTCGCAGCCGAGCACATCCACGATCTTATGCTTGACCATGGCTTTGATTGCGGTACGGGCTTCGCCCAGATACAAACGGGGATCAAAGTCGGCAGGCTTTTCATTGAAGTGCTTGCGGACAGCGGCCGTGAAGGCGAGACGCAGGTCAGAGTCAATGTTGATTTTGCAGACGGCCATCGTGGCTGCCTTGCGGAGCTGTTCCTCAGGAATACCCACAGCATCAGGCATTTTGCCGCCGTTTTCGTTGATGATCTTCACGAATTCCTGCGGGACGGAAGATGCGCCGTGCAGAACGATCGGGAAGCCAGGCAGACGCTTGGAAACTTCTTCCAGAATATCAAAGCGCAGAGGCGGCGGGATCAGGATGCCGTCGGCATTGCGGGTGCACTGTGCAGCCGTGAACTTGTAAGCACCATGGGAAGTACCAATGGCGATAGCAAGAGAATCGCAGCCTGTACGGGTTACGAATTCTTCAACATCCTCAGGACGGGTATAGGAAGAATCCTCAGCAGAGACCTTCACTTCATCTTCAACGCCTGCCAGAGTGCCAAGTTCAGCTTCGACAACAACGCCGTGGTCATGAGCATAATCAACGACCTGCTTGGTGATCTTGATGTTTTCTTCGAAAGGAAGACCGCTCTTGTCGATCATGACAGAGGAGAAGCCGCCGTCAATGCAGCTCTTGCAGGTCTCAAAATCGGGACCATGGTCAAGATGAACTGCGATGGGCAGATCGGTGTCGGCGACCGCAGCTTCAATCATCTTCATAAGATATACATGCTTGGCGTACTTACGTGCACCGGCAGATACCTGAAGAATAAGGGGAGCATTGCATTCCTTGCCGGCTTCAGTAAGGCCCTGGATGATTTCCATGTTGTTGACATTGAAAGCACCAATGGCATAATGACCTTCATAGGCTTTTTTGAACATTTCTGTCGTTGTTACGATGGCCATGGGGGATCCCTCCTAAAAGTGATTTCGGTTGGATTATACCACACAAAGAAAAGCGTGAAAAGAGAACCAGAAAGAAATTGACAGCAGATTCACAAATCCATGATCTGATTTTTGATATCAGGCGGGCCAGATCATGACGATGCCGGAGGCCATCATGCAAAAACGGACATCTGAAAGCAGGAATCCTTTCACGGGTGCAGAAAGGTAGAATCAAAAGAATGCTCTCAGAAAGGAAGCAAACATATGACTGAGAATGATAAGATTAATCATGCCTCTCTGGCACTGATGGTGATTGGCGCAAATCTTCCGCTGGATGAAATTACAAACACCCTGGGAATCGAACCGACAAAGCTGATTCGCCAGGGTGATATACTCAATCGTCTTCCGCTGATTGTTGCAGGGGAGGATGAATGGATCTATGCCCAGGAACTGGAGTCTCCGCAGGGTAGAGATGAAATCATGCGGACGATTCTTGAAAAGATTGCACAGTCCCGGGATGGGCTTGAAAAAGTGAAACAGTATGGAGAAGTCAGACTCCGTCTGCATGTACAGAGCAACTATGCGCAGATGGCATACTGCCTGATGCCGGAGACACTGAGCGACTTGGCAAGGATTGGGATTCCGCTGGACATTTCCTCCGTTTCATGGGGCGAAATCGGAATGTAAAAGTCATTCACAGACATTGAAAAGGTAGCCTGAAGAATGGATGGTCTGGATCCACTGGCTTCCGAGTTTCTTCCTGAGACGACCAATATGAATATCGACCGTCCGGGTGATACACTCAGCCGGGCAGTCCCAGGCCTTTCGGAGAAGATCCTCGCGGGTCATCAGGGTATTGGGATTTCGCATAAGGGTATGCAGCAGTCTGAACTCCTGCAGTGTCAGAGGCACAGCAGAACCGTCCAGTGAGACGGTATGATGGACTGTATTGAGCTCAAGCCTGCCGAGCGTGAGCTTCCCGCTGCTGTTTTCAATCAGTGTGATCACCGATTCTTTCAGTGCAGAAGAGGAGCAGCCGAAGGGAAGAGCGTCGCATTTCCCATAATACAGCCGCAGCAGATGATTCTGCTGAAGCGCGGAAGAGCAGATGAATAAAACAGGAAGATTTCTCTCTTCCAGCATGGGGAGAATGTTTCTTGCGGCGCGCCACTGGAAATGAGTATCAATGACAACGAGCATGAGCTCTGAAAGCATGCCCTCGTGAAAGGAAGCATGCGACGGGTCAAATGGAATGCAGATCAGATGGAGATCTTCCAGTTCAGATTGGAACCGTTGGAAAAAATCCGGATCAGGCGTAAGAATAAGGCAGTTTGCCATGTTGCTTACCTCCCTGTAATCGAGTGGAACACTGATATAACGATGAAGGAGACGGATTCCATCCCGAAGAAAAAAACGGCAGCATAGCCATGGCCCGGAACAGACAGCACGGTCAGCGTAAAAGAGAAGATCCAGGATTGAATCAAGCCAATGCAAAGCAGGAAAACGGCATTGGCTTGATTTTCTTCATGTAGCAATGTGCATTTTGAATGAGTTGTGCTACAATAAGTTTCGTGTGATCTCCCTGCGGCAGGCAGGGATATACAATAAAGGCAGCAAACAGCAGACTGTCTGTGACAGGCAGAAACAGATATTACAAGCATTGGAAGGACACAGGGTATGAAGAAGGGAACAATCGGGCACAAAATATGCATGGCCGCTGTACTGGTGATTGCAGCAGCTCTGATGGCTGTTGGCATGGAATTATTGCAGCAGTCTCTGCTGCCGCCGATCTATGTCAATGCAGATGAAGTAGCAGAAGGCACAGCGACCTATATCCATCCGGTGACCGGGAAACTGGCACTCGTCGAGCAGTGGTCAGCGCTGAGACTGATCTTTACCTTCGTGATTCAGCTCGCAGTTCTGATCTTCCTGTTTCCGCTGAAACTGGGCAGGACCCTGGTGCATGCTGCTGTGCAGACTTATCGGAGTGTGTCGCATGCAGTCACTGAGGATGTGAAGAAAACACTCCTTCACATGTTGCTGTTCCTGGCAGTGACGGCCGGAGGCTTCTTTCTGATTCGGGCACTGGCAGAGGACGCACTGAAGAAAAGCAACTGGATGATCGACACCTTCAGCATACTGGCTGCCTGCGCAGCAGCCATGCTGGTGACTTTCCGCAGGACACTCGGTGCCAAACCTGAAATCTTTTTTCTGATTCTGACCCTGATGACCGGAGGCATCCTGTCATTCATGCTGCCGGATGCGACTGCGGTGAGCTGGGATGACGGCCACCATTTTCAGCACGCACTGAATTATTCAACCATCGGTCATGTGCGGTTTACACAGCAGGATATGGAAGCCATGGATGCGCACAATGTGAAGAATTACAGTCTGGGCGAGGACAGAAAGGCATGGCTTGAAGAGCAGGACAGACTTCATGCGGATGGTGCTGTGTACGTGACGCATGGATTCCATATGAGACCGACCCAGTTCTGGACGGGAACCTATGGATTGGGTCTGTTTCTGGGACGTTTATTTCATCTGAGCTATTGGATGACCTGGAGTCTTGGGCGGTTTACCGGATTGCTTGCCTATGCGCTGATTGGATTCTTTGCTATTCGTCGTCTTCACTCGGGTAAAATGATTCTTGCATCCGTGCTGATGATTCCGGAAGCGGTGTTCCTCGCGTCCAATTACAGCTATGACCCGGGTGTAACTTCACTCATTGCCCTGGGACTGAGCTATTGCTTTGTGCAGTGGCAGGAACCGGAAAAGAAAATCCAGCTGCTTGATGAGCTGGTGATGATTATTGCCATGGCGTTTGGATGCCTGGCCAAAGCGATTTATTTTCCTGTTCTGCTTTTCCCGCTGCTTCTTCCAAAATCCAAATTTACGGATTCGAAGCATCATAAGCGTTTCATTGCAGCCACTGTGTCTGCCATTCTCCTGCTGCTTGCTTCATTTGTGATCCCGTTCCTTACCGGCAGCGGAGAAGGGGATACACGCGGAGGCTCCGATGTCAACGCATTTGGACAGGCACAGTTCATTCTGACACATCCTCTTGAATACACCGAAATCCTGCTGCGATTCCTGCGTGATTACCTCAGCTGGGACACTGCGCCGCAGTATCTTGGGTTCTTCGCCTATATGGGCTGGGCTCCCAATCTTGTGCTGTATCAGATGATCATGGCAGTTGTGATTTTTACAGACAAACGCGAGACAGACGAGGCTTTGTCTCAGAGAGTCGGCGTGCGTTCACTGATGCTGTTCCTCCTTTTTGGAACGATCTGTCTTGTAGCCACCTCACTGTATGTGAGCTATACTCCGGTTGGCTCGAGAGGCATATCGGGGTGTCAGCCCAGGTATCTGATCCCGCTGGTTTTCCCCATCATGATGCTGCTTGGCTCAGGAAAAATCCGGAACCATATGAATCAGGCGCTGTATAATGGCCTTGTGTTTGCAGGGACTGGATATGTGGGATTCTGTGCAGCCCTGTTTACCTGTATTGCCAACTATACCTGACAGAGGAGTAGCCAATGCAAAAGCTGTTGATTATTATTCCTGCCTACAACGAAGCTGAAAACATCGTCAGGGTTGTAGAGGAACTGAAGGAAAAAGTGCCGCAGTATGACTATGTTGTGGTGAATGATGGATCGGCAGATAATACGGCGCTGATCTGTAAACAGCACGGATACCGCATGCTGAACCTGCCCTGCAATCTTGGACTGGCCGGCGCATTTCAGACCGGCATCCGGTATGCGTATGACCAGGGCTATGATGCAGCCATCCAGATTGATGGGGATGGACAGCATGATCCGTCCTATATTCCGCAGATGATGGAACTGATGGAAAACGGAGACAAGGATCTGATTATCGGATCGAGATTTGTCACCGAGAAACGTCCGAACTCCCTGAGAATGGTGGGCAATGCAATCATCGAATGGGCGGTGCGTGCCACAACTGGTCAGAAAATGACGGATCCGACATCCGGAATGCGTCTTTACGGAAGAAAACTGATTGACACCATGGCACACGGTTCAGATTATAAACCGGAACCGGATACCATTGTATTTTTCCTCCGGCATGGCGCTGCAATGCAGGAAATGCAGGTCAGCATGAGAGAACGTGTCGCAGGGGAAAGCTATTTGAGCATGGGGCGTGCGATCGGATATATGATCCAGACCTGCATGAATATCTTTGTGCTTCAATGGGTGAGAAAAAAGTGATAAAAAGGCGGTCAGCCGGGCAGGGGTTCAAAAAGGGAAAAACTGTCATGCTGACCGCCTGTCTGTTTTCCAGCGATACAGTCCGGCAACATATCGAAGCTGACTGTAATCAAAATGCAGGAATGATGATTGCCTCATGATTCTTTTGCAGATAATCCGGATACACAACTTGCTGTGTGTCCTTTCATATGCTTTGTGTGTTATAATCTGGTCGGTGTATCAGAATGATCAAATAAAGTGGTTTTCCCTGGTGAACCGTTTTGGTGCTCAAAAAGGGAGATAAGAGAGAAGGAAAAGTGATGGCCCTGAATCATGAAGAGGTTCTTGCACGCCTCAATGGTCCCCGTCGTCTTGAATACCTTGCTGAACTCATGGAAACAGAAACACATCCTGCACGGGGGAAGGACGTAAACAATCACATTCATACTATTTATTCTTTTTCACCCTATTCCCCGACAGCGGCAGTCTGGTTTGCACGTCAGGCCGGATTGTGTACCTGCGGGCTGATGGATCACGATTCCATCTCAGGAGCCGATGAATTTCTCAAAGCGGCACGAATAGCCGGCATCGCAGCAACCATTGGCGTGGAGTGCCGCGTCAGCTTTGCGAATACGCCGTTTGTCGGGCGGCACCTGAACAACCAGGACCAGGCATCCATTGCATATATTGCTCTCCATGGGATTCCCCATAATCGGGTGGATGAGGTGTCGGCCTTTTTTGCACCGCGTCGGGAAATGCGCAATCAGCGGAATCGGAAAATGGTCCTGGCTCTCAATGAACTGATGAAGTCCTTCGATATTGCCGTGGATTTTGACCGGGATGTACTGCCGCTGTCGGAGTATGAACGGGGCGGGTCGGTGACGGAACGGCATATCGCATGTGCTCTGGCTGTCCGCATGATGGAAACCATCGGCAAAGGAAAAATCCTGGTGGATTTCATAAAGAATGAGATGAAGCTGCCGCTTTCGGCACGAACAGAGGCTTACCTGCTTGATGAAGAGAATCCATTCTTCAGGTTTGATCTGATCGCATGGATCAAATCCACCCTGCTCAGGCAGTTCTATATTGATGCTGAGGAGGAATGCCCTGATGTTCGGGAAGTTCTGGCTCTTTCCGAGCGGATCGGCGCAATCTCAGCCTATGCCTATCTGGGGGATGTAGTGAATATTGCGACGGCGGATAAGCAGGACCAGTGCTTTGAGGATGCCTACCTGGATGATCTGATCCCGTATCTTCATGAGCTGGGTTTCCGTGCGGTGACGTATATGCCGTTCCGCAATACACGCGAACAGCTGAGACGAATCCGCGGTCTGTGTGAGAAGCATGCGCTGTTCCAAATCAGCGGGGAAGACATCAATTCCCCAAGGCAGCCCTTTGTGTGCGAAGCGCAGAGAGATCCTGCTTTCAGAAATCTGTATGATGCGGCATGGGCGCTGATTGGTCACGAACGGAGAGCCACCCTGGATATGCAGGATGGCCTGTTTTCCGAGCGCTCAGTCAGGCAGTGGCCGGATCTCAATGACCGCATTGCTGCTTTTTCAGCCTTCGGACAGGAAATGTTTACAAAAGATATCTGATCAAAGACCGGTATGCCGGCACAGAGGATGGCTCATTCGCTTTCCGCAAAAGGAACTCAGGAACACGAAACGGGTACACGGTGCGCAGGAACATGACAAAAGGATGGGAAAGGCATGTCCTGCACAGTTTGCACAGTGAATCCGCGATGTGATATAATACCTGAGTAAATGCATGTGTGAGGAGGAATTATGCATGCAGGAAGGCAGAATTAAGGCCGTCCTCTTTGATATGGATGGCGTACTGATTGATGCAAAAGACTGGCATTATGAAGCATTGAACCGTGCGCTGGGACTTTTTGGTGCGGAGATCAGCCGATATGATCACCTGCATACCTTTGATGGGCTGCCCACCAGAGTGAAGCTTGAGATGGTCAGCGAAGGCCAGTTTCTTCCGAAAGAACTTCATGGGTTTATCAATGAACTGAAGCAGGATTACACGGCTGAACTGATCCATCAGAAATGTCATCCGATGTTTCATCACGAGTATGCGCTGTCCAGACTGCGCAGCGAAGGATATCAAATCGCAGTATGCTCAAATTCGATTCGCTCCACGATTGAATTAATGATGGAAAAGGCTCATCTCAAACAATACCTGGATCTGATTGTGTCCAATGAGGATGTGAAAAAAGCCAAGCCGGATCCGGAAATGTATATCACCGCAATGCAGAAACTGGGCCTGCATCCGGATGAATGTATCGTAGTTGAAGACAACCCGAAAGGGATCCAGGCCGGGAAGGCAAGCGGAGCAGCGGTGCTTGAAGTGGCGACGGTATACGATGTCAACTACGAAAACATTTCGCGTAAGATCAAGGAGTGTCAGTCATGATTCGGATTCTGATTCCCTCCATGGGTACCTCGGCCTTTTTCAAGGACAGCTTTTTTCCGAAGCCTCTGTATGAAATCGGCGGGAAAACCATTCTGGAGATGGTTGTGGAAGATTACAATGAACTGCCCGATAAGCAGTTCATCTTCGTTTTTTCCAAAGAAGACTGTCAGCAGTTTCACCTGGATCTTTCCGCAAAGGTCTTGTGCCCGGATTGCGAAGTGATCCAGCTCCGAAACCAGACAGCCGGCGCTTTGTGCACGTGTCTGATGGCGATTGAGAGCATCAACAATGATGAGCCACTGGTCATTTCAAACGGAGATCAGGTGATCGACGTGGATTATCAGATGGTGGTGGACGCTTTCATTGCAAAGGATGCTGATGCAGGCATCATCACATTCCCCAACATCCACCCGCGCTGCAGCTATGCCAAAAAGCAGGGGGATTGGGTCGTGGAGGTGGCAGAGAAGCGCCCTGTTTCCAAAGATGCTCTGACTGGCTTCTTCTATTATCGGCGGGGAAGCGATTTTGTGGAGGCGGCCAAACAGGCCCTGCGCAAACAGACCCATCTGAACGGAAAGTATTATCTTTCTTCTGCCATCAATGAGATGATTCTCATGGGGAAGAAAATCGCATATTTTGATGTATCCAAAGAACAGTACAGTTCATTCTATTCTCCGGCAAAAATTGATGAATATGCGGAAAAGCTGAAGACCAAAAGGAGCGAAAAACAATGCTGAACATTGTCATTCCCATGGCTGGAAGAGGAAGCCGCTTTTCCAGAGCCGGGTATACAATGCCCAAACCGCTCATTGAGATTCATGGGCATCCCATGATCGAATATGTCATACGCAGTGTGACCCCGGATTGTCCCCATCGGTTTATTTTTCTCTGCCTGAAAGAGCATATGGAACGGTATGATCTGAAGCAGCGCCTGGAATCCTTTGCGCCGGGATGCGTTGTGGTTCCCATTGATACGGTGACGGAAGGCGCAGCCTGCACGGTTCTGCTTGCTGAACCGTGGATTGACAATGATGACCCCATGATGATTGCCAACAGCGATCAGTATGTGGACATTGACATCAATGCGTATCTCTCCGCCATGGGAGAGGCTGACGGGCTGATCATGACACTGTTTGCCGATGATCCCAAGTGGAGCTTCATCCGCTATGATGAGCAGCGCATGGTGACCATGGTCAGGGAAAAAGAAGTGATATCCAACGAGGCAACCGTCGGAATCTACAATTACCGCCATGGGAAGGATTTTGTCGCAGCCGCGCATCAGATGATTGATCAGAATATCCGGGTCAACGGCGAATTCTACGTTGCGCCTGTGTATAACGAGATGATCAGAGACGGAAAGAAGATTACATTCCACAATATCGGGGAACATATGTATGGCCTGGGAATTCCGGAGGACCTGGAAGCCTTTGTGAAGCTTCCCATCAGCCGGCAGGTATTTCATACATGAGCCTGACGCAGGCAGGAACAAAGAAAGGCTGCAGACAGCATGCGGTTTAACGTGAGTGAATTGGATGCCCGGTATCACTTTGATGTGACGGGTACTTCCTATATCGGGGATCCCCAGGATGGAACAGTATTGTTTGCCACCGGGAAAATCAGCAGGGAACTGGACAAACTGCTGGGACATCATCACTGCCTTCTGTTTCTGGAAACCGGGCTGGTGATGCCCGAGGAGTGGACAGAGGACAACTGTGTTGTGTATTCAGATGCTCCTGTTGCGGCGTATGGACGATTTGCACAGACACTCCGGGATCGGGAACAGATCCTTCAGGATGGCAGAACGAGAACGCTGACCACGGAGGGATACTGGATCGGCGAAAATGTCTCCATTGGAGAGCATGCAGTCATTGAGCCGGGCTGTCTGATTGACCATGATGTTGTGATTGGGCCGGACGCAAGAATCGGCTTTGGCACCGTGATTCGTCATGCTGTGATCGGCAGCGGCTTTCGCTGCGGCGCGCATGCACGGATTGGTGAAGATGCCTTTTTCCCGGCAGAAGAAGAAGGCCAGGTTTTCCGGATCCCGTCCTTCGGTAATGTCGAGATCGGAAATCAGGTGGATCTCGGCAGTCATGTCATCATTGAGCGGGGCTTTAACAGCCATACTGTTCTTCATGATATGGTCATGGCTGACGCGGACGTATGCATCGGTCACGATGATGTGATCGGTGAACGGGTACGCATTGCCTGTGGAGTGAAGCTCGCGGGCATGATTACCATTGGCCAGGAGGCCTACCTTGGTGTCAATGCATCCGTCAAGCAGCGCCTCTCCATTGGGGAGAGAGCGGTTGTGGGCATGGGCTCTGTTGTGATCAGCCATGTTCCTGCGGATGCCAGTGTGTTTGGGATACCGGCAAGAAAGATGAGGTTTTAAAGAATCGCATGGAAACGAATGTCCTAGCGTGGCTGGAAAAGACGGCTGACAGACTGCCTGAGAAGGTGGCATATCATTCGGAAACCGGAGAAATCACATTCCGCGGGACACGGGAGCGTGCCCGTGTGATTGGTACAGCGCTCTCGCACCGGAATCTTGGAGCGAATCCGGTTGCGGTCATGCTGGATAAAGAAGTGGATACAATCCCTGCTTTTCTCGGTGTCGTCTACAGCGGAAGAGCGTATGCTCCCATTGATGCATCCCTTCCGGAAGCACGGATTCAGAACATTCTCAGGACACTGAGTCCTTCTGCGGTTCTGACCAATGTTTCCAATCAGGACAAGGCCAGACGATGCCTTTCCACGGAGGTCCCGGTTCTGCTGCTCAATGAGCTGAGCGGGGATGAAGACGCCGAATGCCTTGAAAAAAACTGTCGGGGAATCCTTGAGACGGATCCGCTGTATATCATCTTTACATCCGGATCAAGCGGCGTTCCCAAGGGTGTGGCGACATCCCATCATTCGCTGATGTGCTACATTCAGGACTATGCAGAGATGATGGATATTCAGGAGGATGACCGGCTGGGAAATCAGTCGCCCCTTGACTATATTGCTGCCATTCGCGATATTTATCTGCCGCTCATGTGCGGCTGCTCCACGCATTTGATCCCAAAGACGGCTTTCATGCAGGCAGATCTTCTTGTGGATGTTCTGAATCGACAGAAAATTACAGCGCTGGGGTGGAGTGTATCGGCACTGACTGTGTTGACCACGCTTGGCGTGCCGGAGGAATACACACCTCAGACCGTCAGAAAAATCTGTTTTTCCGGATCCGTGATGCCTGGCGCCGTGCTTCGGAAATGGCAGCAGAATATGCCGGACACCCGGTTTGTCAATCAGTATGGCCCGACGGAGGCGACGGCGAGCTGCACCTATTACAGGGTGGATCATCTGGTCGAAGAAAACGAAGTGATTCCGATCGGGGTTCCCTACACGCATTACAGGATCCTGCTGCTCAATGAAAACGGGGAAGCCGTTCGTCCGGGGGAGTTTGGCGAGATCTGTGTGGCGGGGCCCTGCCTTGCACTGGGATACTGGGGCAATACGGAGCGTACGAGGCGGGACTTTATCCAGAATCCGCTGAATCATGTATACGATGAGCGGATTTACCGGACCGGTGACATCGGCAGTATGGGACCGGATGGAAATCTGAGATTCCATGGCAGAAAAGACCGGCAGGTCAAGCATATGGGACACCGGGTCGAGCTGGATGAGATTGAAAGCGCCGCTCTTGCGCTGGAACATGTGAACGAATGTGCTGTGCTGTATGATGCCGGGAAGGAAGTCCTGCATCTGTTTTATGCAGGCAGCGCGAATGCGCGCGAAATTGCCATCGGGCTTCGGAAGACACTCCCGGGATTTATGATCCCCAGAAAAATGCACTGTCTGGAAACGATCCCGCATCTTCCCAACGGAAAGACGGACTTGAGCAGTCTGAAGGACATGATGCAGACCCTGTGATCAGCAGGGCTGTCTGAAAAAGATACCGACAGAGCCTGAATTGGAAAGGAATGGACAGGAATGAAGGAAACAACCAGGGAAACCGTGCTGAATATCTTGAATGACATTCGTCCGGATGTGGACTTTACGACAGAAACCGGTCTGATCACAGAAGGAATCCTTGAATCTTTTGATCTGCTGACTCTGATTGCATCACTTGAGGATGAAATCGGAATGGAAATCGGCAACAGGGATGTCAATGCAGAGAACTTTGACTCTCTGGATGCCATGGTTCGTTTGGTGGAAAGGCTGACGCAATCGTGAGGACACCTTGTTATGTATTTCATGCGGATGAGCTGCTGAGCAGGCTGGAAACAGTCAGGCGTGCCATTCCTGGAATTCCTGTCACGTATTCCATTAAGGCCAATTCCTTTGTGACAGGCGTCATGGGAAAGGCTGCAGATCATCTCGAAGTCTGCAGCCCGGGTGAGCTGGAAATCTGCAGAAGGCTTCGGATTCCTCCTGAAAAGATCATCTATTCAGGGGTCATGAAGGAACCCTGTGATATTGAAGAAGCTGTTTCGATCGGTGCAGGGATTCTGACATCAGAGAGTCCGGCACATTTCCGGATGATCCGGCAGGCTGCGGAGAAACTGGGAAAAAAGGTGCAGGTTCTGCTGCGACTGTCCAGCGGGAATCAGTTTGGCATGGACACGGAAGAACTGCTGTCAGTTCTTGAGCGTGCGGTCGGTGATCCGTGGGTCTCTGTGCTGGGATTCCATTATTATTCGGGAACCCAAAAGAAAAAGGCGGGGCAGATCAGCCACGATCTGGAAAACCTTCGCGCGGTGATTTCCCTTGCCAGGGACAGGTGTGGGTATCAGGCGGGTCTGATCGAGTATGGTCCTGGTCTTGCAGCGGAATATTTTAAGCCGGATCTGCAGGAAACAGATATGAATCTGCTGCTCGAAGCGGCACCGCTGCTGAATGCGTTTGCGGAAGAAGCCCCGCTGGGACTAGAGTTTGGACGTTTTCTTGCCGCAACATGCGGCACCTATTATACCTCTGTAAAGGACCTGAAAACGACCGATGGAGTGCGGTATGTTATCCTTGACGGAGGCATTCACCATGTAAAGTATTACGGACAAATGATGTCCATACATCAGCCGCCGGTACACCTGGTGGAGAAACAAGATGGGGAGCGTCTGCCGTATTGCCTCTGCGGTGCACTGTGCACCGTGTCAGATGTGCTGGTCAGGGAAATCCTGCTGCCGGAGCTTCAGCCGGGGGATGTCCTCGCGTTTGAAAAATGCGGTGCCTATTCTGTTACGGAAGCATCCGCTCTGTTTCTGTCAAGAGATCTGCCGGCCGTGTATCTTCGTCAGGAAGGGCAGCTCCGGCTTGTCCGCCGACCGGTTTCAACATGGGAGATCAACTGCCCGGACATGACTGAATCGGAAGCAGAAAGGAATACGGGTGCATGCAAAAGGGACTAATTTCCTTTGTGATTCCGATTTATCGGAACTTCGAAGGTGTCTATGACACACTGAAAAGTGTGTTTGTGCAGGATTATCCGAACATTGAAATCATTCTTTCAGACGACGGCTCACCGAATTATGAGGATGAGATACCGCGGCTTCGGGCGTTTGCTGAATCACACAGAACACCATCGATTGAGCGGATCGTTTATCATCATCTGCCGGAAAACCAGGGAACGGTCAGGAACGCCAATGAAGCGTATCATCTTGCGCAGGGAGAGTACATCAAGGATCTGTCTCCGGAGGATATCCTTGTCGGTACTGATGCGCTGACAAAGTATGTCCGATTTCTGGAAAACAGCGGAAAACTGATCTGTTTCTGCCGTCAGGAAGGAATGACGGAGTCGGGCGAGGTGGTGAAGCACCTTGCATCTAGTGCAGAAGACTATGATACACTCGCAAAGCTCTCACCGCAGGAACTGAGAAACCGGCTTTTTGAAAGAAATTGTCTGCCAGGACCGGCGTGGTTTGCAAAGAAGGAACTCTTTGAACGCTATGGGTATTATCTGCCGGTGACAAGACTGATTGAGGATTATCCGTACTGGCTGCACCTGTGTGCGCAGCAGGTGCCGATCGGCTTTATGGATGAGGTCCTGATTCGATATCGTCTCTCCAATTCAGGAAAGGGCAGCTACAGCCCGGCTTTTCTGAAGGATATGGTCGCAATACAGAAAAACTGCATTTTCCCCTATGACAGGCGTTATGGGGTGCTTCAGCCTGCCTATAATCTGCTGAAAGAAGCGGGACTGCGCGCATATATGGACCGGTCTGTCTGGGAAACCTATACACCGTGGCAGAAAGCAAAAGCGTGGCTTACGCACGGGCTTTTTTTCCTGTATATCGACTTTTCCAATGCGCAGGTAGCCCGGAAAAACCGGAGGGAAATGTCAGGGAGGAAGGAAGAATAGATGGAGCTGGGGAAACACGCAAAATCCAATGTTTTGTGGAATATGATCGGCTCCATCTGTGAGTCAGCACTGAATCTGGTTCTGATGATTGTCGTCAACCGGATTGCGGGTGAGGCATACGGCGGCATCTTTACCTTCTCGTTCTCGCATGCCCAGATGATGTATTACCTGGGTACGCTGGAGGTTCGCCCGATTCACTCCACGGATGTTCAGCAAAAATACCGGTTTGCAGATTATTTTTCTCTGCGCATGGTGTCCTGCGTCTTTATGATCCTGGTCTGTCTGGGGTATGTGTTCCTGACGGACGGGGATCCGGTCAAAAAGCAGTTCATGATGCTGATGTGCATCTATAAAATGCTGGATGCAGTGTATGATCTTTTTGCATCCATGTTCCAGCAGCACGGCCGCATCGCTTTTTCCGGCATGGTCAGCACGATGCGTGTATCGCTGGTGCTGGTTGGATTTACAGTCACGCTGCTGATGACGAAGAATCTGGTGGCCGCAGGCGTTGTCATGGTTCTGGTCAGTCTTGGCGTCCTGCTGACGTTCAACATGTCCAAGTGGCGCACGTTTGATGATGTTCCGATCCGCTGGCAGTTTTCCCATGCAGCAGAAATCCTGAGGGCGTGCTTTCCGCTGTTTATCTCCGTGTTCGTCATGCTGTATATCAGCAATGCACCGAAATATGCCATTGACAGGTACTGCACGGATGTGGTGCAGAACCGATATAATATTCTGTTCATGCCAGCCTTTGTCATTAACCTGTTCAGCCAGTTTGTGCTCCGTCCCATGCTCACGCCCATGGCGCAGATGTGGAATCAGGGAAAGAGCAAAGCGTTTCGCGGCAATGTCATCAGGATGCTTCTGGCCATTTCCGCTCTGACCATTCTTGGCGTTGCTGGGGCATGGCTGCTGGGTATTCCGCTGCTCGAACTGGTGTACGGAGTCCCGCTTGCGGCAGAAAAGGGAATTCTTCTCTGGGTCATGGTGTATGGCGGACTGAACGCGGCAAGCGTATTCCTGTATGACATGATTGCGGTGACAAGGCGCCAGAAATGGCTTCTGGCTGCGTATCCGCTGGTGGCGGTCGTTGTGGGCATTCTTGCGCCGATATGGGTCCAGAAGCAGGAAATGCTCGGTGCGATTCTGTCGAGCGTCGCCGCGCAGCTTCTTTTGAACGGAATTCTCCTGGGGATTATGCTCATTGTCCTTCATCGGGCGGTGGAAAGGAAAACGGCATGAAGAATTTTGTGCGCCATGCAATGGAAACGGCCAAAATGATCGTCTTTGAGAAGGGACATCTGATTTATGCCCTGAATCGGCCGGGCTATCGGAAAAGCCTGCAGGAGCTGCGGAAGAAAGAAAAAAAGCAGAAGATCCGTGTGGGTTTTCTGATTCAGGTTCCCAACAACTGGGCCGTTCTTGAACCTGTCTATGAAGCTGCCAGGCAGATGGAAGATGTGGAGCCGGTGATTCTGCTGATGCCGGAACTGACGTACTTCTGTTATGTGCGGCTTGTGAAGGTGGACTGGGAGAAAACCTATGCTTTCGGGCATGAAAAGTACGGAGATCAGTGTGTGGAAACCTGGAATCCGAAGACAGAAACATGGATCGATCCCGCCACACTGGATCTGGACTATGTATTTCTGCCCCGTCCGTATGAAACGTATCTCCCGAAGGCCTATAAGGCAAGCGGACTGAGGAAAGTGACCCGGGTCTGTTATGTGCCGTACTCATCTCCTCTTTTGGATGATTACCGTCTTCTGTACAATATGCATTTTGTGCGGAATGTGCGTCTGATTTTCTGCGAGAAGCAACACTCCCTCGAATATGTCTCCCGCATGCTCAGGCCCACCCTGGCATCCGGTGAACAGAAAGCTTTCTGCACCGGATTCCCCAAGTTTGACATGAATCAGGGCGGCGAAGGTCTTGAAAGTCCCCTGTGGCCGAGACCCCATGGTGAGGTGCAGCAGAGAATCATCTGGACGCCGAGATGGAATATGGATCCCTGGCTGGGTGGAAGCAGCTTTATGAAGTACAGGGAAAACATGCTGCAGTATGCCCGTGAGCATTCCGACGTGGACCTGATTTTCAGGCCGCATCCGCTGGCAAAGGATTCACTGGTGGGGGATGGCTATCTGACAGAACAGGAATGGGATGCCTACCTGCAGGAATACCGTGACGGGACAAATACGAATGTTGATCTGACCAGCACCTATTATGACCTCATGTGGAGTTCGGAGGTGCTCATTACCGATGTCTCCTCAATGATCATGGATTATCTCCTGACAGGACACCCGATTATTTACTGTGCAACGCAGGTGATGGGCAAGATGTCGGACGATCCGTCTCTTGCCATCCGCGACCTTCTGCCCGGACTGTATATCGCCCATGATTTTTCACAGATCGAAGCAGTCCTGAACCAGCTTCGCCGGGGAGAAGATCCCAAGTACGAAATCCGGCAGCAGCTTGTCCGGAGAATGCGCAGGGACGGACATATCGGGAAGAACATCATGGAACTGCTGGTGAAGGATTATCGGGAAGACTGAGTGCGCCTGACCGACAGCTTTTCCAGTGAATTGAATAAAGGGCACGCATTGCTCTGTGACAGGGGCAGTGCGTGCCTTTTTCCTTCCTGCAGGAAAGCAAGATGCGCAGAAATGGAAAACTGTGCCGTGCAATGGGAGTGGAATGCGGCATATATAGGGTGTAACTATTTTTGTGTGG
>DEFL01000072.1 GCA_002350845.1 Christensenella sp. UBA2853 | reverse complement strand
GATTTTGATTGAAGGATAAACACGCTGCAAGCCTGCAGTCTGGTTCTTACGAGCCGGACTGCGGGCTTGTTTTTTGTTTTGGATCAGGAATCAGCTTTCCAGAACCATATGAATGTTGGTGGGAAGCTCTCTCTTCCAATCCATCCCGATCGGAATGGGTGGAAGCCACCGGATGATGAGCTTGAGTCTGTTTTTTCCATCGGAATCAGAACGATAAGTAACGGCTGATCACGCCGTATCATATTTGGATTTGTTTTTTCATAAGATCCAGATAAGGTTCACTGTTTACAATAAGCTCATTCTTCATGAAGGAGGGGCTTTTCAGTGATTGAAGTCAGGCATCTGACGAAGCTGTATGGCAATCACACCGCCGTATCTGACTTGTCCTTTACCATTGAAAATGGTGTGATCTATGGTTTCCTTGGCCCGAACGGGGCGGGCAAATCCACCACGATGAACATCATCACCGGCTGCCTCGGTACAGCAGAAGGAGAAGTGCTGGTGGATGGACATTCCGTCAGCGAGGAGCCGCTGCTGGCAAAAAAACAGATTGGCTATCTGCCTGAGCAGCCACCGCTGTATATGGATATGACGCCTGCGGAGTATCTGCGTTTCGTGGCATCCGCGAAGGGCATTCCGCAGCGGGAGCAATCCGGCCAGATGGATCGCGTGATGGATAAAACCGGGATCCGGGAAGTGCGGAATCGCCTGATCCGGAATCTGCGTCGATTTTCAAAAATGCGTCGATTTTTGGTTTCGACTCAATAAATGCGTCGATTTGCGTCGATTCATAAGTTTCTTTGGTTTGTATCAAAGTAGACAGGGTTTTTCCAGACATCGTGATCAGGCGGCCGTTTTCATCCAGTTTCCAGTCCTCGTCTTCTTCGCCGTAGAGGCAGAAAAGGTAATTCTCCTGGCTGCCCCACAGCCAGGCAAGGAACTTCAGCGCGCCTTCCGGATTCTGACAAATGCTGATTCCCTGCTTTCTGAAATACATTCAAAATACATCTTGCCTATTGACATAGTAGGTGAATGGTAATATGATGCCACCATGCTTTTCGAAGCAAATTCAGAAACAGAAAGGTGGCGCGGACATGTTCACACTGAACAATGAGTTTGTGCTGAATCTCACATGTCGAATGCTGATCTCCCGGGCATGTACTATGACTTGGGCGTCGGCTTATTTGTGTTCGCGCTCTGAATAATCCGCAGGAAGGATCACGCGGAAGTCATATCGGCCCGGGAGCTTGCAGACGGCTTGCTGGGCTTTTTTCTGTGAACAGTCGTCTGTCATTTGTTTTGAAAGGAAGAAAGTGCAGTGGATTGGGGATACATTCAAAACGTCCTGCCGCTCTATGGGAAAGCCGCCTGGCTGACCCTGCGGACAGGCGCCGCGGGGATCCTGCTTGCTGCCATCGTCGGCCTGCTCTGCGCAGCAGCCTCCCATTGGCGGGTCCCGGTGCTCCGGCGGATCACCTCCGCCTACGTGGAAATCAGCCGGAATACCCCCCTGCTCATCCAGCTGTTCTTCATCTATTACGGTCTTCCGAAGATCGGTATCCGAACCCGTCCCGAGGCCTGCGGCATTCTCGGCCTGGCCTTTCTGGGCGGCGGATACATGGCGGAGGCTTTCCGAAGCGGCATTGAAGCCGTGGACCGTATTCAGGAGGAAAGTGCACTCAGTCTCGGGCTCACCCGCCTTCAGACCTTCCTTCACGTGATCCTTCCTCAGGCAGCAGCCATCAGCGCACCGGCCTTTATGGCCAATGTTGTCTTTCTGATGAAGGAGACCAGCGTTTTCTCCGCTGTCAGCCTGATGGACCTGATGTTTACCGCCAAAGACCAGATCGGCCTGTATTACCGGACAGCTGAAAACCTCTTTCTGCTCGTCGGCGCATACCTGCTGATTCTCCTCCCGCTCTCCATGCTGGGAAGTGTATGGGAAAGGAGGCTGCGCTATGCCGGATTTGGGACTTGAAGTACTCTGGAAAGGAAAGAATTTTGCTCGGCTGCTGGGTGGTCTGTGGGTGGCACTGCGCATCAGCCTGATCGCTGCACTCATCAGTGTTGCAGCCGGCATTCTGCTCGGTGTTCTGGCCAGCCGGAAACATTCTGTTTTTTCCGCCATCCTCCAGGTATGGCTGGGCATCATCCACATCATGCCCCAGATGGTTCTCCTGTTTCTCATGTATTTTGGAACAACCCGGGCCTTCGGCTGGAATCTTTCCGGTGAGACAGCCGCCATCATCGTCTTCTCTCTGTGGGGGACGGCAGAAATGGGCGACCTGGTCCGCGGAGCGGTCAGCAGCATTCCTGCCATCCAGCGGGAAAGTGCGGAAGCACTCGGTCTTCGTCCGATCCAGGTCTTTCGATTCGTCATTCTCCCTCAGGCCGTCCGGCGCCTGATTCCCTTATCCATCAATCTCATCACGCGCATGATCAAAACCACCAGTCTGATCACACTCATCGGTGTCGTGGAAATTCTGAAGGTTGCCCAGCAGATCATTGAAGCCAACCGGAAGGCAAGTCCAAACGCAGCCTTCGGTGTCTATCTGACTGTGTTTGTTCTGTATTATCTGGCCTGCCGGCCGCTGAGCCTGGCTGCAAAGCATCTGGAAAAGCACTGGGGGTAATTGTATGTCAGACGTTGTTCTGAGTATCTCACATCTGACGAAGCGGTTTGATCAGCAGACCATTCTGGAAGATCTTTCCCTGGATGTCCGGGAAGGGGAAGTCGTTGTGATTGTCGGATCCAGTGGATGCGGAAAGAGCACGCTCCTGCGGTGCATCAATGCGCTTGAGGAAATCCAGGGCGGAGAAATCCGTCTCCGGGGTGAACCCATCCGGCACAACAGCAAAAACCTGCCGGAGATGCGCCGGAAAATCGGAATGGTTTTCCAGAATTATGAACTTTTTCCGCACCTGACCGTTCTGGACAATATCATGCTCTCCCCTGTCAGGGCACAGAAACGCTCCAGGGAAGAAACCCGAACGGAAGCGCTCACACTGCTGGATCGTGTCGGGCTGAAAGAGAAAGCAGGCAGTTATCCCCGACAGCTCTCCGGCGGCCAGAAGCAGAGGGTTGCCATCGTACGTGCCCTGATCATGCATCCCGAGATTCTCCTGTTTGATGAAGTGACCGCCGCCCTGGACCCGGAAATGGTGCGGGAAGTGCTGGACGTCATCGTCTCTCTGGCCGATCAGGGAAAAACCATGCTGATCGTTACACATGAAATGTCGTTTGCCCGGGCTGTGGCCGACCGGATCATCCTGCTGGAGGACCGGCGGATTCTGGAGGAAAACACCCCGGAGCAGTTCTTCACTTCTCCGAAAACAGAACAGGCGGAGAAGTTCCTGCAGTCATTTGAATTCAAACGAAAAAAAGAAAGCTGAGGCGTAAAGCCCGAAAGGAGCATTTTTATGAAAAACATTCGAAACCTTACCGCTATTGTCACCGTGTTCGTTCTGGTTCTGTCTCTCCTGACGATTGCATCCGCTGACAGCGCCTTCCGCACACTCGATGAGATCAAATCCTCCGGCACCATCCGTATCGGTGTCTTTTCGGACAAAAATCCCTTTGGTTATGTGGATGAATACGGCGAGTATCAGGGATATGACGTCTTCTTTGCACGCCGCATCGGTGAAGACCTCGGCGTGACCGTGGAATTCGTTTCCACAGAGGCCGCCAATCGTGTGGAATACCTGGAAACCGGCAAGGTGGACATCATCCTGGCCAACTTCACAGTGACCCCTGAGCGCGCAGAAAAAGTCGACTTTGCCCTGCCCTATATGAATGTGGCGCTGGGCGTTGTCTCTCCGGACAGCCGGGTGATCAGCGATCTGTCCGAGCTCACCGCAGAGGATCAGGTGATTGTGATTTCCGGCACAACCGCCGAGGACTACCTGATCAAAAACAATCCTGAAATCAAGCTTCAGAAATATGACACCTATGCCAACGCAAAGAACGCGCTGGAAAACGGCAATGCTGCCGCCTGGGCCAATGACAATACCGAAGTCATTGCCTATGCCCTGCAGAATGAAGGCTACACCGTCGGCATTCCTTCCCTGGGCAGTCAGGATACCATTGCCCCCGCTGTCACCAAGGGCAATGAAACGCTGCTGAACTGGATCAACGATGAAATCAAAGCCCTTGCCTCTGAACAGTTCTTCCACAAGGATTACGAGGCAACGCTGGTGGATACCTACGGTCTGGATTATGAGGAAAGCCTTGTGCTGGAAGGCGGCGGATTGACAGAATAACAGCAGAATGCAAGTCAGGAACCGGGAGCTGCTTCCCGGTTCTTTTTCTTTGCATCGGCATTTCCGTTCAGAGGACAGCACCGGTTCTGCACAACAAAAAAGCCTTGAATCTTCCTGCGCATTCGGCACAGGAACATTCAGGCTGCTGGATGGCCTTCCTTTTTTCTCCGTGATTCCCTATCAGTTTTTTTCTTCCTGCTTTTGTGACAGAGCCTTCTGTTTTTCCCGTTTCATGATGGGCAGCCATTCCCGGAAGGCAATCACAAACGGAACCCCAAACCCGATCAGTCCCATGAGCAGACAGTTGATGAATTCCTTTTTGGCTTCCTCATATTCCTTCGAATACATCCTTTCACCCCCACTGCGAAATCCCATTCATCATACTATGAAAGCCCGCTAATATTCCGGAAAGAAAAAGATGTTCAGGGAACGGCTGGGGTTTTCATGCTATAATCGTTCGGACCATCGGAAGGGGGGGGCATGGAATGCAAAAGCATCACATTCCAAAGCGCTGGCTTGATTTTCTGCTCTTTGCACTGATCATCGGTGCCGCGCTGGGCATTTCCCTGATTCTCGCCCGTGTCAACGATGACAACAATCCCTTTGCCATGGCCATTTTCATTCTGGCCGTCGCTGTGATCGCCCGCGTTACCGATGGGTATTTCTGGGGGATTGCGGCTTCCGTGGCCGGCACACTGTGCGTGAATTATTTTTTCTCGTATCCCTTCTGGTCCTTTGACATCACCTACCCCGGCTATCCTCTGACCATGTCGGTCATGCTGCTGGTCTCCATTCTCATCAGCGCACTGACCACGCAGATCAAGAAGCAGGAACAGCTCCGTCTGGAGATGGACCGTGAAAAAATGCATGCAGATCTGCTGCGTGCCGTTGCCCATGATATCCGGACGCCTCTGGCCTCCATTCTCGGCGCCAGTTCAGCCCTGCAGGAGCAGCAGCTGTCCCCGGAAGATCAGTCAAACCTGGTCTCCGGCATTCACCGGGATGCCCAGTGGCTGGTCCGGGTCACAGAAAACCTGCTGTCTGTCACCCGCTTCAGCGGGAACGAGGTGACACTCAAAAAAGAAGATGAGGTCCTGGAAGAAATCATTGGCAGCGCCATCCTGAAATACCATCAGATGCCGGGGACACTGCCTGTCCGCGTGGAAACCCCGGAAGACATTCTGCTTGTCCCTGCAGACGGCATGCTGCTCGAGCAGGTTCTGATCAACCTGTTTGACAACGTCAGTGCCCACGCGGAAGGGGCCACGCAGATCTGGTTGACAGCTGCCGCATCCGCGGACCACATCACGATTTCCGTGGAGGATGACGGTCCGGGCATTCCCTCCGCGCTTCTTCCCTCGATTCTCAGCGGCACTCTTCAAAACACAAACCGGGTCCGGCCGGACGACCGACGGAGCATGGGTATCGGCCTGTCCGTGTGCCGTTCCATCATCCGGGCACACGGCGGAGAACTGAATGCAGGCAGAAGCCGTCACGGCGGCGCACAATTCAGCTTTACCCTTCCCACCAAGGAGGAACACCATGGCGACAAACCTCCAGCAGAAAATTCTGATTATTGAAGACGATCCCGGTATTTCCAATTTTCTGAAAACCACCGTCAGCGCAGCAGGCTATGCCGCGATTGTCACAGGAAACGGTGAAACTGCCCTTCAGATGATCTCCTCCCACTGCCCGGACTGCATTCTCCTGGACCTGGGGCTTCCCGACATGGACGGCGGCGAAATCATACGCAGCGTGCGTTCCTGGACCCAGACACCGATCATTGTGATTTCTGCGCGCAGCATGGAAGAGGACAAGGCAGCTGCCCTGGATGACGGGGCCGACGATTACATCACAAAGCCCTTTGGGGCGGTCGAACTGCTCGCCCGCATCCGCACGGCCCTGCGCCATACCCGCACCACGGCGGAAAGCGGCGAGATTGCCCTCAACGGTTCCTATCATGTGGGTGATCTGGAAATCGACTACAAGAAAATGCGGGTTCTTCTGAGCGGAAAAGACGTGCATCTGACACCCAATGAGTTCAGGATTGTCATGCTCCTGGGCAGACATGCCGGCCGGGTCATGACCTATAAATCGATGCTCAAGGAATTATGGGGACCCTCCGCAAGCATGGACAACAAGATCCTGCGCGTCCACATGGCCAGCATCCGCAGAAAAATCGAGCCCAATCCCAACGAACCGCGCTATATTTTCACGGAAGTCGGTGTGGGCTACCGCATGGCAGAAAACGAAGACATAAAGGAGTAAAAAACAGTGCGAATCGGTACAACGGAAATCCTGCTCATTGTGATCCTTGCCCTGATCCTGTTCGGGGGCAACAAACTGGCCGGTGTGGGCAAAGCACTGGGGCAGAGCATCCGGGAATTCAAGCATGAGGTCCATGAAGAACCGGAAAAACAGGAGTCATCCGGTTCCTCTTCAGGGAACCAGCCCTGACGGATCCTTCCAATTCCATAGAACAGTGATTATGAGGGAGTAACAACCGCCCCTGGCGGAGTCCTGTCGTCACCACGGTTTGAACCCGGCAGGCTTGAAAATGTGAGACGCATGTTCACTTTGCTGTACATGGGTCTTTTTCTATCCAAAAGCAGGTACAGCATGGCCTGCTTTTTTCATTGCTTAGGAGGAAATATCATGATGAATCAGATGATTCTTGCCCTTGCACTCTTTGTGATCATGTATGTACTGCTGCTTGTCTTCTCGGAAAAGCGGTGGATCATTGCGCTCAGTGCCGCTGCGCTGTTCCTTGTCCTGGGAATTGTACCGCTCAGCGCCGCACCGCAGGCCGTCAACTGGAATGTGCTCATGATGCTCACCGGCACCATGGCCATTGTGGAACTGTTCATTGAAAGCAAAATGCCCCTGCGCATGGCAGAGGGGCTGCTGAAGATCACGCCGAATGTCCAGTGGGCCATTGTGGCGCTGAGCCTGTTTTCCGGTCTGATCTCCGCGTTTGTGGACAATGTGGCGACCGTGCTCATGGTGGCCCCGGTCGGGCTTGCCGTGGCAAAGAAAATCAAGACCAACCCGGTGCCCATGATCATCTCGATTGCCGTATCGAGCAACCTGCAGGGAGCCGCCACGCTCGTGGGCGATACCACATCCATTCTCCTGGGCGGATACATGAACATGGGATTCAACGACTTTTTCTGGTTTCACGGAAAGCCGGGGATCATCTTTGCCGTGGAGACCGGTGCCCTTCTGACCATACCGGTCCTGCTGTGGCTGTTCAGAAAGGAAAAGGCGCACATTTCCTCTGCTGTGGAAACAAAGGTGACCAATTATATGCCCTCCCTTCTGCTGCTTGGCACCATTGTGCTCCTCATCGCCGCCTCCCAGTTTCCCAATAAGCCGGAGATGACCAACGGCTTGATCTGCTGCGGCCTGGCCGTGATCGGCGTCGTATATGAACTTGTGCGCACCAGGAACAAAGAGACACTCGTGCGCGTGGCGAAATCCATCGATTACCAGACGCTTCTCCTGCTCTCCGGCCTGTTCATCGTCATTGAGGGTCTCACCCGCGCCGGCGTCATTGATGCCATTGCCCAGCAGTTTATGCGTCTGGGCGGCGGGTCTGTTCTGCTTATGTATGCCATGATCGTCGGCGTGTCTGTCCTTCTCAGTGCGTTTATTGACAATATCCCCTATGTCGCCACCATGCTGCCGGTGGTCGTGAACATCGCAAATCTCATGCACGTCGAGCCCTATCTGTTTGCGTTCGGCCTGCTCATCGGGGCAACGCTCGGCGGCAATATCACCCCCATCGGTGCCTCTGCCAACATTGCCGGGATCGGCATCCTGCAGAAGGAAGGATATAAAGTCTCCACCAGGGATTTCATCCGCATCGGCATTCCTTTCACCCTCATTGCCGCCCTCTCCGGCGCCATCGTCATCTGGCTGATCTGGGCATAATCCTGTCCTTTTCCCTGTTGAAACAAGCAGCCCTGCAGTGTGCTGAACCGCACGCTGTAGGGCTGTTTGTTTGCTGTCATTTTTTTATTCACCGTCTGTGAACCGGATTTCCTCCCCGTTGAAGGGACTCATCTCACAGGGGAGCTGATCAAAGCCGGTGATTTCTTCCCCCAGGATCGTCAGACCACTGATGTCAACATGGTCGATCCGGCTGTTCTCATCATTGGACCAGATGCGGATGGCGGGCTTTTTCCCGGAGAGCACCTGTACATTGCGGATCGTGACCTGATCAATGGTGCCGCGTTTCAGGGTAGCCGACCAGACGGATTCGGTCGTGGTCAGGTCAATCAGGTACGGTGTTCCGTCGCCTTCTCCCATCTGCGCATCCTCCACCACAATGTCTTCAAACAGCACATTGCGCACCCGCGCATGATCACTGTTGTGGATGGAAATGACCGGCTTGTGGAAACTGTGCAGGACGGTGATATGACTGAATGTAATGTCTTCTATGACTTTGGCCCGCGTCTCATACCCGATCTCGCAGCTCTGCGCCAGATCGGTCCACAGTGTGCAGTGGTCGAAGGTGATCCGGTGCACATCTCCGTTATAGCCTTTGACCACCAGACTGTCATCCCAGGACCGGACAAAGCTGTTTTTCACCGTGATGTCTTCACAGTTCTGGAAGGTAAAGCCATCGCTGTTGCTGCGCGCGGAAATGATCTTGACGTTGTCAATGGTGCCCCGCTTGCATTTGAGAAGATTGACCGTCCAGGCTGACGGGTCCAGGATCGTGATGTCCCGGATGGTGAAATCGCTGCAGTTGGACAGGTTCACCGGCACAATGGTATCCTTCCAGCGGTCATAGATGCTCCCGCACAGCACGCCGTGACCGGCAATGGTGAAGTTGCTGGCCATACCGCTGTAGATCTGCCCGTAGAGCACACAGCCCTCATCGAGATAGATAGTTTCATTGCTCCGGACCGTAATGATCTGGTCCCTGTAAACACCGGGGCCGAAGTAGCGTACCTTCGGGGTGTCCGGGCCCGGTTTCTCCGCATCCGGGGTGTCCAGGAAGAGGTGCACGGCGCCGCGGATCTCTCCGTTCACTTCGATCACCAGCTGAGAAGCGTCCTCCACCCGGAAGCAGACTTTCCCGTCCCTGATCTCCGGCACAATGCCTTTTTCCAGCGGCCGCACAACCGCTGACTGTACATCGATCCCCGAAAACGCAATCTCCACGAGGTATGGCGCTTCCTGCACGGCAATGGCTGCCGGGGCCGTGGAAAGCGTCGGGTTTTCCTCCCAGAACCGCTGCGTGCACACGGCCGTTTCATATACATTTTTCACTTCCGTGCCATTGACCCATACTCTCGCCGTAGGCTCCCTGTCTGACAGTTCTTCAGCGCAGGCGCAGGGAAGCAGCAAAAGCAGCAGCACGACTGCGCAGAGCATCCTGTTCATGCAGACCTCTCCTTTCACGCTCCGGACTGTCGTTCCCGGACCTCATTCTCCATGGCATTCTGCTCAGCCCATGGAGAGCAGTTCCAGGATCGCCCCGTACAGGGCAGAGGGCAGTTTCAGCATATGCGCCTGGGCCAGGAAAGCAGCAGGGTCTTCATTCTGCTCGGCAGCTTCCATGACCTGGCCCTTCACATCAAACTCTATCTGTGCCGGAATCAGCAGTTCCCGCAGCCTGTCCTTCCAGTCCATCCCCGGGGCAGCCGGCATCTCATGCCATTCGAGCACAGCCCCCTGAAGGCTGTCCGCGTTCAGCTTCAGGACCAGCACCCTGCGAGCAGCATCATACTGCGCTGTATACGCGCAGCTGCATGCATCCGGAAGGCTGCTGCCGATTCCGCTGACTTCCACAGTATAGCACCGATCCGGCGGAATCAGAGTGCAGTCTCCCTCCGGCGGAGTCACCTCAATGCGCAGTCCTTCCCCGCAGGTCATGCTCAGGCGGGTCTGCACACGGGTGTAGGCAGGATCCTCCGGCATCCGGCCGTTATCCTCGACGAGCACAGACTCCCCGTCTGCCCCCGCAAAGAAGCGCACCAGCAGGTGATGCGGCAGCGGCGTCCCGTTTTCCGGGATCACGTCTCCGTCCATTGGCAGGATGCCGCCTGCCCTGACCAGCACCGGAATGCTCTCGAGCGGACGGTACATCGTCAGCTTTCGGCCGCCCCTGTACCGGTCTCCCGTAAAGAAATCCGTCCATGTTCCCTCCGGAAGGTAGACATCAGCGGGAGACAGCTGCGCGGCAGGATCCATTGGATCCGTGACCGGAATGACGGTCATGCAGTCTCCGAGCATGTACTGACCCGCGGCATGGTATGCCTGCCAGGACTGAGGATTTTCATAATACATGGGGCGAAGCAGCACGTCCCCTGTCTCACTGCACCGGACCGACTGGCTGTACAGCCACGGCACCAGCTGATGCCGCAGCCGGAGGAACCGCTGCATGACCTCCGCCTTTTCCAGCGGGAACTTCCAGGGTTCCTTTTCCATGAACGGATTGCTCGTGGAATGCAGCCGCAGGACCGGTGAAAACACGCCGAACTGGATCCATCGGGTCGTCAGTTCCGGGTCGGTGGTGCCATGCATATGCCCGCCGATATCGTGGCTCCAGCACGCATACCCGATATTGGCCGCGTTCGCTGTAAAATACGGCTGAAAGCGCAGCGATGCCCAGGTTGCGCAGGTATCCCCGGAAAAGCCGAGCGGATAGCGGTGGCTTCCGGGTCCGCCGTAGCGGGACAGAATCAGCGGAGGCAGACCTTCTGAAACAGCATGCAGATAGCGGGTATGATTCAGCGTGAAGAGCGGGTCCATGCCGGGATCCGTGCTTCCACCCTTCTGCTGCCAGTCCAGCCACCAGAAGTCCACACCCTGCTCTTCAAGGGATCCGAGGATCGTTTTTTCAAACGCTTCTTCATAATGGGCATCCGCCGCATCATAGGGGAATGGCGTGCCTTCTTCCGGGTCCTTTCCCATCGCGCGGGCCATCTGCGGATACAGCTCCTCGCACGCCCGCACACCGTCCGCCGGGTGATCATTGAGCGTCACATGCAGACCGTGTTCATGCAGCCAGGAAAGCAGTTTTTCCGGTTCCGGGAACTTTTCCCGGTCCCATGTATACCCGGTCCATCCGGTGCCGAAGCGCGGGTCGATCTCCGTGACATGCCAGTTCATATCCAGCACGGCAACCGACAGAGGAATTCCCCTGGCGGAAAAGGTTTCCATCAGTTCCTGATAGCCTGCCTGGGTATAGGGGTAAAACCGGCTCCACCAGTTGCCCAGGGCAAAGCGCGGAATGACCGGCGCGGGACCGGAGAGATGATAAAAATCCCGGATGCATCCCTTATAGTCCCGTCCATATCCAAAGAAGTACAGGTCCGTGCCGTGCGCACGCGCCGGCAGCAGATGGCCTTCGCCGTCCATTCCCATGGATCGGCTGTCATCCAGAACGGTATAGCCCTGAAGGGAGGTCAGCCCGTCCTCAAGCGGGATCTCCCCGTCCGCTTCATCCAGCGTCCGCGCTGTGCCTCCAAACGTACGGTTCACTTCACCGAAATGCCAGACGCTCGCATACGCGCCATAGGCGCCTTTCAGCGTTACGGTCAGTCCGTTCGGGGAAAAGGGACGCTTGTCATAGTCAAGGCGCAGGGCGTCTGTCTCCACCCTGAGGGCTTGTTCATTTTCCTCCACGGTAAAATCCGGCACTGGAAATGAACGGCACAGAGCCAGCTGGGTCGCGGTATCACAGAATCGGCCGTTTTCTTCATATTCAAGACGCAGAAGTCTGTCCGTGAGCACAGTGATGCGGTAGGTTTTTCCCAGAATGACGGCTTTGGGATCCGCCGCGGGGCAGATCTGCCAGATATCTGCAGCTTTCATAGGCTTTCCTTTCTGGAAAAGGGGCTGCTGCACGATGCAGCAGCCCCGTAATCATGCAATCAGTCTATCGTGAATCGTCTTATTCACCCATGTAGCGGGCATAGGCGTCCAGATGGATCTGGATGAGATCATTGACGTTCATCTGGTTGAGCTTGGCAATGTAAGCATCCCATTCTTCTTCAACGCCGCCTTCGGTGACCCAGTGTGCATACTGCTGGTTGCAGTAGCTGGTGATGTCAGGGCTGAGGAAAGCCATGTCGTCGAGTTCCTGAGCGGTATAGGCCACAACGGGGAATGTGTCGCGGGCATACTTTGCGTTCACCGCGTCATCAGCCAGCTTGATGCCGTCGCCTTCGGTGGTGGGCAGGATAACCTTGGATTCAAATTCTTCGTTCATGTACTTCGGGCCATGATCGCGGAAAGAGAAGGTCCAGCAGGAGGTGTCCAGGTTGATGCCGGAATCGGCAGCAGGCAGCAGCACTTCATAGGTGCCGTCTTCGTTCTTGGCGATCTTGCCGTCGCCGATGGAGCCGTAATAGGTCTGCAGGGAAGCTTCGTCGGTGTAGAACTGGTCAGCCCAGGTCAGCAGTTTGCCAGGATCGGAGCAGTTCTTGGTGATGACAAACTCGTTCTTGCCATAGTTGAGGAAGGTCGGGTCAGATTCCACATAGCGGTTTCCATCGGGGCCGGCAACAGCTTCCACAACCACATAGTCCTTGGCATTGCCCAGGAGTTCGGAGTCAGCCGTCCAGGCAAACACGATGCCCGTGCGCGGGCCGGCTTCGGTGTCCTGCACCTTGGCGCGGACCATATCGGAAGTCTGGGTGAAGTATTCAGGATCCAGGGCACCGTTCACATAGAGCTCATGAGCCCACTTGACGGCTTCCTTGTAGTTTTCAGCCATGGGAACGAAGTAGGGTTTGCCTTCCGCATTGATGCCCATGAAGTTGCCGGCACGGCTGGCCTGCACGCCGAAGGGCAGGAGGAGGTTGTTCAGGTCAAAGCTCAGAGAGGAAGCAGCGATGAAGCCATAGCGGCCTTCGCCGGACTTGGAGAATGCCACCAGGGTGTCAGCCAGTTCGGTGTAGGTGGTGGGCATGGGCAGGTTCAGTTCCTCGAGCCATACCTTGTTGATGTACATTTCATTGGCCGTGATGGGGCGCATCGGGAGCTTTTTGGGCAGAGACCAGATCTTGCCGTCGGCATCCATGCACATGGCCTTCATGGAAGGATCCTTTTCAAAGATGGCGGTCAGGTTCGGCATATACTGCGGAATCAGGTCGGTCAGTTCGACAAAGTAGTCCAGGTTGGGCACGATGTCCGCATCGGTCAGGGAGATGGAACCGAAGAAAGCATCGGGCATGGCGCTCAGGCCGCTGGCGAGCATCAGGGACTTCTGCTCACCCCAGGAGCCGTTCCAGTAGGGCTGCCATTCAATATTCACACCGGTCTTTTCTCCGATTTCCTTCAGGAATGCGGTCTGGGTAAAGTCAGTGCCCCAGACTTCAGTCCAGCGGTTGCAGGCAACGGTAAAGGTGGGGACGTCTTCTGCCAGGGCAGTTGCGCCGACGCCCAGCAGCATGCACAGGACGAGGGCCAGAGACAGCAGTTTCTTCATGATGATTTCCTCCTTAAATGTATGTTCAGGCGATCCACGCCTTGGAACCTGTGGAAAGAATGGGGATTACCCTTTCAGTGCGCCGATCATGACACCCTGATTGAAGTACTTCTGCACAAAGGGATACATGGTCATGATAGGCAGCGACGACACGACAATAGCGCAGTATTTGATCAGGTTGGCCTTGCGGTTGATATCCGCAGCCGCGGAACCGGTCATGGCAGAGGCGGCCATTTCGTTGTTGATCAGGATATTGCGCATGACCAGCTGCAGAGGGTATTTCGAGGGCGTGCGCAGATAGATCATGGCGTTAAAGTAGCTGTTCCAGTGTCCCACCGCCGCCCACAGCGCGATGACCGCCAGGATGGCCTTGGACAGGGGCAGCACGACGGTAAAGAAGTATCTGAGGTTGCCGCAGCCGTCGATCTGGGCTGCGTCCCAGAGTTCCGCCGGCAGGCTGGTCTGGAAGAACGTGCGGGACACAACGATGTAATAGGAGATGACGGAAAACGGCAGGACCATGACCAGGAACGTGTCCACCATGTGGAACGTGTTGTTCAGGATGATGAAGGTCGGGATCAGGCCGCCCCCGAAAAACATGGGGAAAATGAAGAAGAAGGTAAACAGTCCGCGGCCGACCAGGTCTCTCCGGCTCAGCGCATAGGCCACCGGAATATTGACCACCAGCATGATCAGGGTGCCTACCAGGGAGTAGAGCACGGTGTTCAGATAGCCGGTCCAGAGATTGCCCATGGAGAACAGGTGCTTATAGCCGTCCAGGCTCAGGCCCTTCGGCCAGAGGAGGACATTGCCCTGTGCCACCTGGTTGGGATCACTGATCGAGGCAATCACAATAAAGTACATGGGATAGAGCGCCAGGAGCGTCATCAGCACAGCAATGGTGTAGATGATCCAGTCGAAGGTTTTGTCTGCGCGGCTCTTCCGGATATGGTTGCGGACAGCAGGGTGATTCTTACCAGCGATTTGACTCATCTTCCGCACCTCCCATCAGAACAGCGACGTGTCGCCGATGGACTTTGAAATCTGGTTGACCAGAATCAGAATCACAAAGTTGACCACGTTGTTGAACAGTCCGATCGCAGCCGAATAGCTGTACTGATTGGATTTGAGACCCATCTTGTAGAGGTAGGTGGAAATGATCTCGCTTTTGGCGATGTTCAGGTCATTCTGGAGCAGATACACCTTTTCAAAGCCGACGCCGAGGAGGCTGCCGCAGCGGAGGATGAACAGGGTCACCATGGTGGGCACCAGCATGGGAATGTCGATGGCCAGGATCTTCTGCCATTTGTTTGCGCCGTCCACTTCGGCCGCCTCATAGAGCTGGGGATCGACGGACGACAGGGCGGCGATATACATAATGGAATCCCAGCCCACATGCTGCCAGACTTCCGACCAGACATAGATGCTTGAGAAGGCGTTCGCGTTGCCCATCAGGTCCCCCATCTTGATGCCGGCTATGCCCAGGATTCTGGGAATGACGCCGGAGGAAGGCGAGAGGAACATGATGATCATGCCGCACATGACCACAGTGGAAATAAAGTGCGGAAGATAGGTGGATACCTGAAAGACCTTCTTGAACCGCTTTGCATACATCTGGTTGCACATCAGCGCCAGAAGGATCGGCAGGGGGAAGGTCACCACCAGCGTGTACAGGCTGATGACCAGCGTGTTGATGATGGTGTTGGTAAACATGTAGGAATCGAAATACCGCTCAAAGTATTTCAGTCCCACCCAGCGGCTTCCCCAGATTCCCTGTGCCGGCCGAAAATCCTTGAAAGCGATGATCACGCCGTACATGGGCATATAGGTAAAGCAGATAAAGATAGCTATCGCGGGCACCATCAGCAGATACAGGCCCCAGTTGCGTCGGATCCGTTCCCAGACAGAACTGCCGCCTGTCATTCTCGCATGTTGCATTTGGATCACTCCCAGATCACGAAAACAGGTATATCGGTATACCTTTGAGTCAAAAAACGAGTGACTTCGAGAGATGGTTTATCGTTAAACTTGATTTGGTGGCTTCAGTATATCGGTAAACCATCAACCTGTCAACCCCTTTTTTAAAAAAATATTTTTCCTTCACCATAGACATCCAGCGGATGAAAACCAGGCTTTTCATACCGCCTTGACAAACAGAAAACCGTTGATTATCATGAGGTATACCGATAAAGTAAAAGAGGGATGTCACTTTGGTTACGATCAAGGAAATTGCCGCGGAGGCGGGCGTCAGCCGGATGACCGTATCCAACGTCGTCAATCATGTGAAGGGCAAAGTCTCTCCCGAAACAGAAAAACGCATCCGGGAGATTATGGCAAAACACCATTATGTACCCAGCATGGCCGCCAGAAGCCTGAGTTCAAAATCCTCCCATATTATCGCCATCCTCCTGCCGCTGTGGGAGCATACCCCCTCCAGCCTGCTGCTCAGTCCCTACGCGGCCTATCTGGTGGGTTACTTTGAGGAACTGCTCAGAGAAAAGGATCTGTATGTCATGCTCTGCTCCTTTTCCACGGTCGAGGATGTCCTGAAGTTTCAGCGTGTATGGCACACCGACGGCATGATTCAGCTCTTCCCGCACAACGATGATATTACCCATCAGCTTGCACTGGAAACCGAATCCCCCATGGTGATTCTGGACCGTCACTTTGATGACGTGCCCATGCTGTCCGTCTGCATTGAAGACCGCAAGGGCGGCTATCTGGCCGCAAAGCATCTGCTGGAGGAAGGCCACCGGAACATCGGGTTCGCCGGTTCCGCCATTCAGACTTCCAAAGTGGTCAACGACCGGTACGCGGGCTATTGCGATGCCCTCGCTGAATATCACCTCACCCCCTGCCCTGCCTGGACATTCGATGATGTCATCCGCTTTGAGGGCGGGGTCAAGGTCGGCAATGCACTGATCAAAATGAAGGACAGGCCCACGGGCATGGTCACTTCGGAAGACCTCATTGCCTGCGGCATCATCCAGGGATATCAGGAGAACGGCTTTTCCGTTCCGGAAGATATCTCCATAGTCGGTTTCGATAATTCCATTCCCGCCACAGTCGTCACGCCCAAACTGACCACCATCAACCAGTTCATGCGCAAAAAAGCGGAGCGTGCCGTCGCGATGCTGCTGCGCGCCATGGAAGACCCCACCTACCGGGATGATCTGGAGGTCATGGATGTGGATCTCGTGAAGAGACGTTCTGTGGCCCGACTGTAAGTGTCCTGCGATCTGAAAAAAGCATAGTATCATTCGAAACTTGCCGGAGCTGATTTTTGTCAGCATCCGGCAAGTTTTTTCTGCCTGCTTATGCATACAAGTCCATTGCATCGATATAAAATGTATAATTATGCACTTCCGCCCGTGCTTTTCATCCCGTGTCTTCTTTATCTACATATCATATCGCTGCAAATGTTTTTCATCGCTCTTCTGTAAAAACGTTGCAGATCTCTCGTTTCGTTTATCCTTTTGTTACATTTTAGAGAAGTGATCTTTTTTCCGATTGCACTGTTCGGTTTTTCCTTTGCATATTTTTTGTATTTTTGTTGAATTTATTATGAGTGAGACTATAATAGTAAAGCTTTTTCGGACTACATGATTTATTCTATTTCATGCTCCGGATAAAGAAAGCAGCTTTTTCTGCAGACAGGGCAAAATGCTGCGGCTGACAGGAGTAGAGTCAATGAGTTCCAAGATGTTTTTTTATGTACTCAAGCGAATTTTGCTGGCTGTCCTGACGATCTGGATCGTCATTACAGTGACATTTTTCGTGATGCACGCCGTTCCCGGCGGTCCTTTCGTCGGGGAGAAGGCCATTTCCAAGGAAGCCCAGGCAGCCCTGGAAGCCAAATACGGACTGGACAAACCGCTGCTGGAACAGTACGTCACCTATCTGCGCGATATTGTCACCCGCTTTGACTTCGGCCCGTCGCTCAAGCAGCGCGGACGCATGGTCATTGATATCATTGCCGACGGCATGAAGACCTCTGCCAAACTCGGCCTGATCGCAGCCGGACTTGCTGCCGTCATCGGCATTGTGCTCGGCGCAACCGCCGCTATCCGGCGCAACACGTTTCTGGACAAGGTGATCATGGTCATCACGACCGCCTTCGTGTCCATGCCTTCCTTTATTATGGGATCGTTTTTGCTCATCGTCTTCTCCGTCAGCCTGAAATGGCTTCCGGCCAACGGCGCAGCACAGGGCGGTCTGGTTCTGCCGGTCATCACACTGTCGCTGTATCCCATGAGCTATATCACGCGTCTGACCCGTTCCTCCATGCTCGACGTGCTGGGACAGGACTATATCCGCACAGCCAAGGCCAAGGGTGTCTCCCGCTGGTCCATCATTTTCGGCCATGCGCTGAAAAACTCCCTGATCCCTGTCATCACCTACTTTGGACCCATGCTGGCCTTCATCGTGACCGGTTCCATGGTCGTGGAGCAGATCTTCGCCGTGCCGGGCATCGGCCGCCAGTTCGTTCAGAGCATCACCAACCGTGACTACACCATGATCATGGGCACCACGATTTTCCTGGCCTCCCTGATCGTCATCATGAACCTCGTGAGCGACCTGCTCTACAAAGTGGTCGACCCGCGCATTGAGTTTGATTGAGAAAGGGGGAAACACATTTGTTCAGCGCCAACAAGCCCTTCAGCATGCATCTGGATCCCAACGCGTTTCTCCCTGCCACCGAAGAGGACAAGCAGTATATTTCCCGCATGCGTCCCTCCAGCACCTTCTTTAAGGATGGCTGCAAACGCCTGCTGAAAAACAAGGTGGCCACCATCAGTCTGATTCTGATTCTTCTCATCACGCTTTCCAGCATTGTCCTGCCCATGGTATGGCCCTACTCGTATGACGCCATGCTCGGTGTGCGGCCCGGAAAGCCCGTGGATGCTTCCTATAACAACCTGGCCCCCTTCACCTGGGGCAAAACCGAGCTCAAGCGCATGGAGGAGGGTGAAAAGCTCTTCCCCCATATCTTCGGCACTGACGCCCACGGCCGTGACTACTTCATCCGTGTCGTCTACGGCACCCGCATTTCCCTCGCGGTCGGATTCTTTGCCAGCATCATTGTTCTCATCATCGGCATGACCATCGGCGCCATCGCCGGTTACTGCGGCGGCCGGGTGGATATCATCATCATGCGCATTGTCGATATGATCTATTCCCTGCCCGACATGCTGGTCATCATTCTTCTGAGCGTTGTGCTCGGCAAGACACTGAACGTGGAAAACACGATCTTTGAAAAGATCGGTGCAAACATTATTTCCATGTTCATCGTCTTCGGTCTTCTCTACTGGGTCAGCATGGCCCGCCTGATCCGCGGCCAGATCCTGTCCCTGCGTGAACAGGAATATGTGCTCTCTGCCCAGGCCACCGGTGCCAAGGGCAGCTGGATCATCCGCAAGCACCTGCTCCCCAACTGCATTTCCGTGATCATCATTTCCACAGCACTGCAGATCCCCAACGCCATCTTTACGGAAAGCTTTCTTTCCTTCCTCGGCCTGGGCGTCAATGCGCCAATGCCTTCCCTGGGTTCCCTGGCTTCCGATGCGCTCAACGGCATCACGTCGTACACCTATCGTCTGGTGATCCCTGCGATCGTGATCTGCCTGATCGTATTGTCCCTCAACCTCTTCGGTGACGGACTGCGGGACGCCTTCGATCCCAAGCTGAACGCATAACAGACAACAGCGGCAAATAAGGCCGGAAAGGTACGAAACATTATGGCATTGCTGGAAGTAAAAGACCTGCATACTTCGTTCTTCACCGACGCCGGTGAAGTCAAGGCCGTCGACGGTGTCTCCTTTGAACTTGATCGCGGCAAAGTGCTCGGCATCGTGGGCGAATCCGGCTCTGGCAAGTCCGTCACAGCCTACTCCATCATGCAGATTCTTGCCCCCACAGGCAAAATCGTCGGAGGCAGCGTAAAACTTGACGGAACAGAACTGGTCGGCGCCGATGAAAACATCCTGCGCAAAGTGCGCGGCAACCGCATCTCCATCATCTTTCAGGACCCTATGACCAGCCTGAACCCCACCTACACCATCGGACATCAGCTGGTGGAAGCCATCCGCCTGCACACGGACCGCAACCGCAAGCAGGCCTGGGACAGAGCCCTGGAAATGCTGCAGCTCGTCAATGTCAACGAACCCCGGAGGAGACTGAAGCAGTATCCCTTCGAACTGAGCGGCGGCATGCGCCAGCGCGTCATGATTGCCATGGCGCTGGCCTGCGAACCCGATATTCTCATTGCCGATGAACCCACCACAGCCCTGGACGTCACAATTCAGGCGCAGATCCTGGAACTCATGCAGGACCTGCAGAAGAAACTGGGCATGGCCATCATCATGATCACCCATGACCTGGGTGTTGTCGCCCAGCTGTGTGACGAAGTCATCGTCATGTATGCCGGCAGCATCTGTGAGCGCGGCACGGCTGATGAAATCTTCTATACCCCCGCGCATGAATACACCAAGGGCCTGATGCGTTCCATTCCCCGGGATGAGAACAACGGTCAGCGCCTGCAGCCCATCACCGGCACCCCGATCGATCTGCTGAACATGCCCAAGGGCTGCCCCTTTGCACCCCGCTGCGACCATGCGATGAAAGTCTGTCTCACCGAGCGCGCTCCGCGCATGCAGGTCGGCGAAGCCCACTTTTCCAGCTGCTGGATGAATGTGAAGGATGCTGCGGATCGCGGCGAAATCACTGTGGAAGGAGGCCAGGACCATGTCTGAGAGACAGAATGATACCCTTTTGGAAGTCAAAGGCCTCAAACAGTATTTCAATATCAACCTGGGCTTTTTCCGCTCCAAGCCTCTCAAGGCGGTGGACGATGTTTCCTTCTCCATCCGCCGCGGCGAAACCCTGGGTCTGGTCGGCGAGTCCGGCTGCGGCAAGACGACCGTCGGCCGCTCGATTCTGCATCTGTATCAGCCCACAGCCGGTCAGGTCATCTATGACGGGAAGGAAATCAATTCCAAGGAATCCCTGAAGGAATTCCGCAAGAAGGCCACCATGGTCTTCCAGGATCCCTACTCTTCCCTGAACCCCCGCATGACCGTCAGCGACATTGTCGCCGAGCCTCTGGATGTCCACCACCTCTACTCCACGAAGCAGGAGCGCAATGACCGTGTGCTCGAGCTTCTGGGCTATGTCGGACTGAACAGCGAGCATGCCTCGCGTTATGCCCACGAATTCTCAGGCGGCCAGCGTCAGCGCATCGGCATTGCCCGCGCGCTCGCGGTCAATCCTGAATTCATTGTCTGCGACGAGCCGGTCTCCGCTCTGGACGTGAGCATTCAGGCCCAGGTCATCAATATGTTTGATGATCTGCAGGATAAGCTGGGCCTGACCTACCTGTTCATTGCCCATGACCTGCTGGTGGTGCGCCACATTTCCGACCGCATTGCGGTCATGTACCTGGGCAAGATGGTGGAACTGGCCGATGCCGAGGAGATTTACTCTCACCCGCTGCACCCCTATTCCCAGTCTCTGCTCAGCGCCGTTCCCCTGCCGGACCCCAAAGCGGCACGCGCCAACAAGCGCATTGTGCTCAACGGAGACATTCCCAGCCCGCTCAATGCACCGTCCGGCTGTCCTTTCCGCACCCGCTGCCCTCATGCCACGGAAGCCTGCGCACAGAGCATGCCGCCGTTTGAGGAAGTGGATAAGGGCCATTTTGTGGCCTGCCACCGCGTCCGGGAAATCGGCTGACCCGCTTTTCCCGCCCTTTCATTCTGATTCATGAATGCGTAATGAAAAGCTGCGCATTTTTGAAAAAATATTTATTGGAGGAACATACCATGAAGAAACTGCTTGCACTTGTGTTGGCTGTCCTGATGGTGCTCTCCTGTGTTGTTCTGGCTTCTGCTGAAGAAAGCAAGACCAGCATCAACGTCTGCATCGCTTCTGAACCCGACACACTTGATCCGGCTCTCAACTCCGCTGTTGACGGTGCAACCATGATCGCTCACCTGTTCACCGGTCTGAGCAACTGGGCCATGGACGAGAACGGCGCTCTGGGCATCGTGCCTGCCTGCGCCACCGAGCTTCCTGCTGCTGTGGTCAACGAAGACGGCACCGCTACCTACACCTACACGCTGGTAGACGGCCTGAAGTGGTCTGACGGCAAGGATCTCACCGCCAAGGACTTCGAGTTTGCCTGGAAGCGCGCTGCTTCTTCCGCACTCGGCGCTGACTACGGCTATATGTTCGAAGTGGTCAAGGGCTATCCGGACGAGCTGGCTGTGGAAGCCACCGACGACAAGACCCTGGTTGTGACCCTGAACAACGACGTAAGCTATTGGAACGAGCTGCTCGCTTTCCCGACCTTCCTGCCTGTCCGTGAGGACATCGTGGCCAGCGAAGCCTGGGCAACCGCTCCTGAAACGTATGTCTGCAATGGTCCTTACACCATGACCGGCTGGGATCACAACTCTGTGATCACCCTGACCAAGAACCCCAACTACTTCCTGGCTGACACCATCAAGATGGACGAAATCAAGTTCTATCTGTCTGATGACGCCAACAACATGCTTGCCAACTTCCAGAACGGCGACTGGAAACTGATCGACGACGTTCCCAACGCTGAAATCGACAACCTGAAGGTGCAGTATCCTGACGAGTTCTTCGTCGGTTCCCAGATGGGCACCTACTATGTCTCCTGGAACATGAACGCCAACCTGCTGCCGGAAGGCTCTGAACTGACCGGTGCTGAGGCTGCCAAGGCCAACGCTGAAATCCGTTTCGCCATCGGCCTCCTCTTTGACCGCAACTACATCGTCACCGAAATTGGCAAGGCCGGCCAGCAGCCCGCTTCTTCCTTCGTCGCTCTGGGCCTGACCGATGCTGACGGCATCAAGCAGTTCTATGAGAACGCTGGTCCTTCTGACGAGTATGTCGGCTACTGGGACACCTCTGCTGACGCATACGAAGCCAACTGGACTACCGCGATGGAAACCCTCAAGAAGTACTACACCTTCGACGAGGCTACCCAGCAGTTCACCAACTTCCCCGCTGTTGAATACCTCTACAACACCAGCGAAGGCCACAAGGCCATCGGCGAATACCTGCAGAGCGTTGTCTCCGGCGTGGGCATCAACATGAGCCTGACCAACCAGGAATGGAACACCTTCCTGAACACCCGTAAGAACGGCGACTACACTGTTGCCCGCAACGGCTGGCTGGCTGACTACAATGACCCGATCTCCTTCCTGGATATGTGGGTTTCCGGCTCCGGCAACAATGACTCCCAGTTCGGCAAGGGCGAGAATGCCGATGTGGCCATCTACTCCATCGACCTGACCCCCTATGGTTCCGATGTGAAGGTGGAGAACGGCACCTGGGCTCAGACCTATGATGCTGCCATCGCTGCCATCAAGACCTGCACCGACAAGGATGCCCGCTATGGCATGATGCATGCTGCAGAAGATCTGCTCATGAGCACCGGCGCTATCACGCCTCTGTACTACTACACCGACATCTACATGCTCGAAAAGGATGTCAAGGGCTTCTTCGCCAATCCTCTGGGATACAAGTACTTCATGTACTGCACCATTGGCGAATAATCCACGCCTGAATCACTCAGGGAAGGGAGCTGCGGCTCCCTTCCTTTTTTCATGCCTGCATCAGGCAGGAGAAGGCCTCCCGCGTATGTGCGATTGGTTCTTGCAGACGCATGGGAATTGTTGTACTCTTTATTCTGAATACAATAAAGAGGAAGTGGCTTTTCTTTCATATGCTGCCATGATGCTCCTGGCGCTCGCCACCAAAGGGGATGTCCGGCTGCCCCGGCTCAGTTCCCGCGCCGTGAGAAAAGCAGAAATACGCCAGGCCATCCGGGATATCCGGCATGCCCGGAAAGACGACTGATCCCCATTGTCCACGTAAAAAAGAACGTCTCACTCAAGCAGCACTTCATAAGGAAGCTGCTTTGGAGTTGCAATTACCGACTCAAAAGGATATAAAACCGGCGTGACCATTGCGGTCACGCCGGTTTTCGGATTTTGTGGGGCAAAATCCGATGCTCGCTATAAGCACGAACATCAACTCGTACTGCTGTTTCGCATGAAATATTAAATGAAACTCGCATTCACAATCTTATTTCCGTTTCAGCATCCAAAAATGGTTTTGCCCATCCTTGGAATCCGTCGTATTACAACTCAGAGACCTTTTGTTATCGAGGTCATCGGGATTGCAGTTCAAAAGCATACCAAGCACCGTGTTCGCAAATGCAGTGTGATTGCGTTTGCTCGGGCACAGATGGAATTCTAAAGCATAATCTTGCCCTTCATTAAGTGTAGAAAACTCTGAGAAGAATTCTTTTACAAAGCTCCAGCCATGCTTTTCATAAACGATCTCATAGTCAGGGTTGTTCAGCATATTCACATATTCCAGTTCTTCAACAGATTCATCGCTCTCAGAGTATTCCGAATACTCAAAATCACTATCATCACTGCGGCTTATCATGCTTTCAAAGAACCCATTAACACTTTCTATCATTTGAGAATAGGTATCTCTGTCTATGCCGAATTCTTCAGTAGGATCATATGCCTCCATGGATTTTTTCACCATATCGCGCATGGTTTCCAGTTTTTTCTTCATATCTGTCATTTCGGTCTGATATGACTTCTGGATAGCTTTGATTTCCTGCAATCTTTTCTCCTGCTCTGCAATTTTAGCATCGAAGGCTTTGTAGATCACAAGATTATCCTTATCAAGGAGTTCTTTTATCTCTTCAATGGTAAACCCAGCCTTTTGAAGATTTTTGATCTTTACAAAGGCAAGAGCCTGTTCCTCCTCATAAAAACGGTATCCTGACCATTGATCTACCTTAACCGGTTTCAGCAGATTTACATGATCATAATAACGAAGACTTTGCGGATTACAGCCGCAGAGACGGGCAAATTCCTTGATCGTCATATCATGCACCTCCTTTCTGAAACCGTTATATCATTGCAGTTTGCTGTAAGGTCAATACCCTTCCCCAATTTTTATCAAGCACAGAATGAGAATGTGTATCACTCGAAGGCGGCACTTCCTTACGAAGCGACGCCTTCCGAGGCGTTCTTTTCTGTGCTTACAGTTCTTTGTACATCAGGATTTCATCATGATATGTGCCGTCATCAAACAGCAGTGCCCGGTGATGCCTTCCGCTTTCCACAAACCCGCATTTCCTGTAGAGCGCCTGTGCCCGCGTGTTGTCGGCAACCACTTCCAGGTCCATCTGCTCATACCCGATCTCCCGGGCGAGTTCCTCAAGATACCCGAGCATCGCTTTTCCAATCCCCAGATTCCAGAACTCCCGGTACAGGGCAATCGCCACAGAGCAGCGGTGGCGGACCTTGCGCTTGGGCCCATAGCCTGACACACTGCAGTTGCCGGCGACGCGTCCGTCCACCAGCGCCATCATCATGACCGAGCCGGGCTCATCCTGCACGAATTTCAGCAGTTCCTGCTCTTTTTCCTCTGTATAGCTGACCTCATCCGGATACCGCAGGAGATACGGCGTTTCCGCCGAGGTCTCTTTCATGTACTGAATCATTTCCAGAGCATATTCCGGGCCTGTCGGTCTGAGGATACAGCGTCTGCCGTCTTTTAACAGAATTTCCTTTTCCGGAAACCGCATGATTGCTCACTTCTCTCTTGTTGTGTTTTGCCGCATTTTACACTATTTCCCGGCCAAAGAAAAGCCTCGGCAGATGATCCCGGCGACTTTTCACAAAAACATCCTGTGCTTTCTCAATTGACAAACCGTGCATGCTGGTCCACAATGAATCCTGGCTGAATAGACCATCCTTTTCAGGAAAGCCGCCAGTCAGCCAGTATGCATCACAAAGGAGCGGTTCACATGGCAGACAACAAGATCCCCGCAGATCAGATCCGGCAGCAGATCATGCAGACCCTGATGGCCCACTTTGCCCGGGAAAAAGAAAAAAAGCTGACCAGTTTCCGTCAGCAGAATGCCTATATCCGCAAAGGCCAGGTCCTCTTTACCGGTTCTTCTCTCATGGAGCAGTTCCCTGTTGTGGAATACTGCATCAACGAAGGTCTCCCCATCGCCTACAACCGCGGGATCGGCGGCTATACAACCGATGAGTTCCTCGCGGCCATCGGCCCCATGCTGCTCGACCTTCAGCCCAGCAAGCTGTTTATCAATATCGGAACCAACGACATCAAGCCCATGCCGGAAGGCGAAGACTGGTATGAACACCTCTCCTCCAACTACCGGAAGATCTGCGAAATCATCCGTGACCAGCTGCCTGAAACCGTCGTCTATATGATGGCCTACTACCCCGTCAATCCGGATGCGCCAGGCGCAAAGGACAATCCCGGCATGAAGGTGCGCACCAATGCAAACATAGACCGGGCCAACCGCATGGTAGAAAAACTGGCCGCCGAGTTCGGCTTCCATTATATCGATGTGAATGACGGGCTGAAGGACGCACAGGGCTGCCTGCAGCTGGAGCACACCCAGGACGGCATTCATTTTGATGCCGCGGCCTACCGCACCGTTTTCGACCGGCTGAAAAAACACCTGTAAGCGAGGGAATCCCGATGGATATGATAGGCACACTTGTCCGGCAGATCCTGCAGATGTTTCTCCTGGCCTTCATCGGCTTTATCCTGTTTAAAACCCGCAAGATTTCTCAGGAGGGCAGCAAAACGCTTGGGAATCTTCTGATTCATCTGGCCCTGCCCGCTGTCATCATCAACAGTTTTCTGGTGGAGTACACCCCGGAGCATGTGACAGGCATCCTGCTCAGTGCCGCCGCGGCGCTCGTCCTGCTCCCTGTCTCCATCCTGATCGCCCGTCTGTTTTTCAGGAAGGATGCCGTCGCGGCCTTTTCCGGCGCCTTCTCCAATCCCGGTTTCTTCGGCATTCCCCTGATCCTCGCTTCCGTGGGACAGGGCGCAGTCTTCTATGTCGCCTGCTTTATCGCTTTTCTCAATATTGGGCAGTGGACCTACGGCGTCTCCATCCTGACCGGCCAGTCCATCCTCAGCGGTTTCAGTCCGAAGAAGCTCATCAAGGCGCCGTTCATGATTGCCATTCTCATCGGCCTGTTCCTCTTTTTCTCCCGCATTCCCCTGCCCGGCGTCATCACCAGCTGCCTGTCCTCGGTCGCATCCCTGAACACGCCCCTGGCCATGTTTACCGTCGGTATTTATCTGGCGCAGACCGATATTCCGGGCATGTTCCGCAGAAAAGCAAACTATGCTGTTTCCGCGGTTAGACTGCTGATCGTTCCGCTGGTTTCCGTCCTCCTCCTCGCCCTGCTCCCGGAGTCCATGCACAGCATGAAAATAGCGCTTCTGCTCGCCGTTGCCTGTCCTGTCGGCTCGAATGTCGCCGTCTATGCGCAGCTCTATGACCGGGATTATCCGTACGCGGTGGAAACTGTCGTGATCTCCACGCTCTTTTCCCTTCTGACCATTCCGCTGGTGGTTTCCTTTGCCTCGCTCATCTGGTGAGGAGTCCTTCTGCATCTGCTTCCCTGCCCTGCGGCAGGGATTTTTCTTTTTCCCTGTGCAGAAGGGTTTAAAAAACACTTGAATTCCGGCATAACAGAAGGCATACTATATTCATCACCCGATCCGGAAACCGATTCATCCCGGGGAGAAGACCGCGTCCGGCCTTCCTCCCGCGCACAAAGGAGGCCGCAAGATGGAAGGACAGCCGTCTTCCGCATCACTGAAATACCTGCGTCTTCTGGGGGAACAGTACCCCACCATTGAAGCCCTGTGCACGGAAATCACCCGTATCAGTGCTCAGCTCAGCCTGCCCAAGGGCACTGAGCATTTCATGAGCGATATTCACGGGGAATACGAAGCGTTCTGCCATATCATGAACAACTGCTCCGGCGTCATCCGGGAAAAGGTGCATCTGTGGCTTCCGGACCTGTCGGTTCGCGAGGCCGATGAACTGTGCACGCTCATCTATTATCCTGACGCGATCCTCAAGCAGCACCACCAGAAGGGAGAGATTCCCTCCGCCTGGTACAAGCAACAGGTCGAGCATATGGTGCACCTGGCCAGAATGCTGTCCTCCAAGTATACGCGCGACAAAGTCCGCCGTTCCATGCCCGAAGACTGGGCGTTCCTGCTCGACGAACTCATGCACTACCAGAACGATGAAGCCGGAGAGGAAACCGAGCAGGAAGGCAACCGCAGGCGCTATCACGACGCGATCATTGAAACCCTGATCACCACGAGCAGCATGGACAGCCTGCTCATCGCGCTCACAGTCCTCATCAAAAACCTCGCTGTCGACCGCCTGCACGTCGTGGGCGATATCTTTGACCGCGGCCCGCATGCCGACAGCATCATGGATATCCTCATGCATCATCACTCCGTGGACATTGAATGGGGCAACCATGATGTCCTCTGGATGGGTGCGGCCTCAGGCAGCACCTGCTGCATTGCGGGTGTCCTGCGCAATTCCCTGTCCTACGGCAACATGGACATTCTGGAACGCGGGTACGGCATCCCGCTGCGCGAGCTGACCCTGTTTGCGGAAAAACTGTATCCGGATCTTCCCCCGGATAAGGCCATGGTCCAGGCTGTGAATGTCATGATGTTCAAGCTGGAAGGCCAGCTGATCCGCCGGAATCCGGAATTCCAGATGGAGGACCGGCTGCTGCTCCACCGGATGGACCTGGAGCAGCACACCATTGAAATTGACGGCGAAGTCTGGCCGCTCAAGGAGGTCCCGCTTCCCACCGTGGACTTCGATGCCGATCCCTATGCGCTCACGCCGGAGGAAACGCAGGTCATGACCGGCCTTCGGCGCGCCTTCACGCATTCCCTGCGCCTGCACGAGCAGATCGCCTTCCTCTACCGCCGCGGATGGATGTACCGCACCTTCAACGGCAACCTGCTCTTCCACGGCTGCGTCCCGCTCAATGCGGACGGCACATTCCTCCGGAAAAAGCTGGGCGGCGTCCTGCGCGGAGGCAAAGCGCTCATGGACTATGCCGACCAGGTCGCGCGCCGCGCCTTCTATACCGGCGATCAGCCGGCACTGGATTTCATGTGGTACCTCTGGTGCGGCACGGATTCCCCGGTCTGCGGACGGCAGATCAAGACCTTTGCCCGCGCCTTCATTCCGGATGAGCGCGCATGGCACGAGCCGCGCAATCCCTACTACGAATGGTACAATTCGGAGGCCAAGTGCCGGGAGATCCTCGCCGAGTTCGGCCTGGAGGAGGAGACCGCCTGCATTGTCAACGGCCACACCCCGATCCGGGTGACACATGGTGAAAGCCCGCTCAAGGCCGGAGGAAAGCTTGTCGTCATCGACGGCGGGTTCTGCAAGGCGTACCAGAAGACCACCGGGATCGCCGGCTATACGCTCATCTCCAACAGCCACGGCATGCGCCTCATGTCCCATCAGCCCTTCACCACCCTGCGCGATGCCCAGGAGACCGGAAGGGACATTCACTCCCAGTCCTATGAATTCGCCACCTTTGCCGAGCGGAAATATGTCATCGATACCGACCGCGGGCGCCTGCTCAAAGAGCGCATGAATGACCTCATGCAGCTCCTCGATGCCTGCCGCAGCGGACTGATCAACCTGCAGAGATAATCCTTTTCAGGACGTACAAAACCCTGGAGCCCAACAGCCCCAGGGTTTTTGTATGTCGTCTTCAGGAAAGCCGCTCGGCAAACGTCAGTTTCACGAAGTCTGACTCCCAGTTCAGGCGGCCGTACCTTCTAGTGGTTTCGAAGATCGCCTGGGCGAGTTCCCCGGTCAGGCTGCCCGGCTTCAGGCGCCAGTGATAGTTGTTTTCCAGATGCGACGGTTCATTGATGCGCGCCTCACTCCCCAGCCCAAGGTAATCCTGGATCGGGATCACGCAGGTTTCCGCGCGCACCATCATGGCCGCGCGCACAAACACCTCGTGCATCCTTGCAGCCGGGAGCTCCTCGCACCCGAAATACCGCCGGATCATCGCCTGGTCTTCCGCGTCAAGCCCTGCAAACCATCCGTCAATGGTGTCATTGTCATGCGTGCCGGGGTAGACCACGCAGTGTTCGGGAATATTGTGCGGGAGGTAACTGTTGGCTGCTCCGAAATCGTCTTTCTCAAACCCGAACTGCAGCACCTTCATATTCGGGAATCCGGTATCCCGCACCATGGCGCGCACTGATTCCGTCATAAAGCCCAGGTCCTCGACAATCACCGGCTTGTAACCCATGTTCTCCCACATTTTCCGGAACAGTTCCATGCCCGGGCCGGGCTCCCAGTGTCCGTCTTTGGCCGTCTTGCTGCCCGCCGGGATCGAGAAGTATTCATCCAGCCCGCGGAAGTGGTCAATGCGCAGAAGATCGCTCTGCTGGAAATTCATCCAGAGCCGGGCCATCCACCAGCCATAGCCGTTCTCCCGGTGTTTCTCCCACCGGTACAGCGGCGTGCCCCAGATCTGGCCGTCGGCCGAGAATGCGTCCGGCGGACAGCCGGCCTTCGTGATCTGGTGATTGTTCTCGTCGAGCTGGAAGAGCTCCGGGTGCACCCACACATCCGTGCTGTCAAAGGACACGTAGATCGGGATGTCCCCGATGATGCGGATCTGCTTTTCATTGGCATACTGCTTGAGCGCATTCCACTGCTGGAAAAACTTGAACTGCGTATACTTGTGGAATTCCACATCAAAATACAGCGTGCGGTTGTAATAATCCACGGCATAGCCCCAGCGCCTGCTGATATCCTCCGGCCAGTCCGTCCACTCACGCCCGCCAAAGAAGGCTTTCAGGGCCATGAACAGGGCATAGTCATTCAGCCACCAGGCGTTGTCCTGGAGAAAGCGCTGGTACTCCGGATTTTCCGCAATGCGGCTGCGCTCGTAGGCTTTGCGGAGCAGCGGGAAGCGCAGGGTATACAGTTTGTCGTAATCCACCCGAACGGGATTATTCCCAAAGTCCACCGCGTCGCACTCTTCCCGTGTCAGCACGCCTTCCTCAATGAGCGCATCAAGGGAAATGTAATACGGGTTTCCCGCAAAGGCGGAGAAGGACTGATAGGGCGTGTCAAAGGACTTATCGTGGTTGGGCGGATTGAGCGGCAGAATCTGCCAGTAGGTCTGTCCGGATTTCTCCAGAAAGTCCACAAAGTCATACGCCTCTCTCCCAAACGAGCCAATCCCGTAGGGCCCGGGAAGACTGGAAACGGGCATCAGAATTCCTGCGGAGCGTGTCATGAAATGACCTTCTTTCTTATTCTCAGCATGTCATGCTGTTTCGCTTTTCACAATCACCGGCTCGCCGACAAGCGCGAGATGGCCCTGGTCGACGCGGACCGTGCTGTCATCGATCAGATTCCGGTATTCACCGTCCGGGAGATCGACGCTCACCACGCCTCCCCTGCCTTTTGTGCAGAAGCACCCGATCATCCGCTTTTCTCCTGCGCGGTGCTCCGCTATGACGGTTTCGCCCTGCGTTCTGGCAGAGAAACTGCTGCATGTAAACAGCGCGTCCCGGCGGATCTCGCACAGTCTCCGGATAAGGGCGGACATGTCTTCACCCTCTCCCCAGCGCACCGGGTCCCTGTCAAACAGGCTCGGCCGCTGTGTGCACGAGCATTCCTGCCCGTTATAGACCAGCGGAATTCCTTTGGCAAAGAACGCAAACGCTGTCCAGTTTCTTCTGCTGCGCGCGTCCGGGATCAGTGCAGCCGCGCGCGGGCGGTCATGGTTCTCGAGCGTGCGGAGCTTGACATAATTGTCGGGATAGATGCCTTCCTGCGCGTCAAGTGCCTCCACAAACGCCTCGAGCGTTCCTTCGCCGGTCAGGGCCGAAGCATACTTTCCATAGATGTCATAATCATAGGCCATGTCAAACGCCTGATAGATTTCCCCGTCGGATGCGGCCGGCAGGCCCATGGCCCGGATCGCCCGGATAAAGGAGGGCTCGACGGACTCCGAGAGCCAGAGGCATCCGGGATGCACCTGCTCCACGCGCCTGCGGGCTTCCTTCCAGAAGTCCAGCGGCACCAGCGGCGCGACATCGCACCGGAATCCATCGACGATCCCGGCCCACATGCACAGCGTTTCAATCTGGTACTCCCAGAGATCCCGCTTCGTGTAATCCAGGTCAATGATGTCACTCCAGTCACCGACATGGTTGCCAAAGGAGCCGTCCGGTTTGTGATAGAACCATTCCGGGTGGTGCTCCCGCAGCCAGGAGTCCGGCGCGGTATGGTTGTAGACGACATCAATCATGCACTGCATGCCGTGCGCATGAATGGCATCCACCAGGGACCGGAAGTCGTCCATGGTGCCGAATTCCGGATTGACAGCCCGGTAGTCCCGGATCGCATAGGGACTGCCCAGGGATCCCTTCCTGTTCAGCTCACCGAGGGGATGGATCGGCATGAGCCAGACGATGTCCGTCCCAAGATCCCGGATGCGGTCCAGATCCTCCTGCACCTTTCGAAACGTGCCTTCCTCGCTGTAATTGCGGACAAAAACACAGTACATCATCCGGTTTCTGAGTCCCGGATCCGTATTTCTCGCCATCGTGTTTCCTTTCCACCGGCTGCGCAAAGGCCTTCCCTTTCGGGACGTTCTGCACTGCCGGTGTGTCATCTGTTGTTCTGTCTGTAATGATAGCCTGCCCCGTCGATGCTGTCAATCTTGAACTCACGTCCTTTCGTCCGGTTGTTTCCCGGGATCCGCTGCACTGTAAGATCGACGATGCGTGAGAAGCCCTTCCTCGTCTGCAGATGAAAACGCGCTCCGTTTTTCCGGAGCGCGCATTTCATGGCAAAGCCCTGTTATTCTTCCCAGAATGGATTTCCCGGGTTCTCCGCCTGGATCTCCAGATCCTCAAAGGCCAGGTCCGACACACGGTACTGCGCATCATTGCGCTGGGCATCAAAGCAGGTTTCGCACTGCACACGGCAGCGGCGCATCGTGATATGATCCGCAAAGGAGAGCGGAATCTCCTTGCGGTCCTTCAGGTCGTAGAACTGTGTCCAGGGACGCAGCTGGAAGAAGTTGGTCACCCTGCCCTGCACATCCTCCACCAGGATATATTCATAGTGCTGCGGGGTGTCCGGACGCATTTTCAGCCAGAGGAGATTGTATCCGGAATCCACCGTAATCCGGCGCACAATGATGTTCCGGCAGTGCACGGCTTCCGATCCCACCGTCAGGCAGCCATGGCAGAACCCGTAGTGACAGTCTTCCACCAGGATGCGCTCATTGCTTCCGTTCTCCTCCTGCTGATCCGCCCAGGGCCCTTTCCCGCCCTTGAGCACAACAGCGTCGTCATTGACGTGCATGTCACAGTGTTTGATCAGCACGTCATAACAGACGTCCAGGTCGATCGCATCCGTGCTCGGCGCTTTCACCGGTTCATACGGCGAATAGATCGTGCAGTTCAGGTAGCGGACATGATCGCAGCGGTAGAGATGGTTTGTCCAGAAATGCGCGTTCTGCAGATGCAGTCCGGCCACAGTGACATGGGAACTGTTGGAAATATAGACCAGCCTCGGCCGCTGCTCATCCTTATTGGTGCATTTGGGATTCCAGGCACGCCGCAGCCAGAACGCCCTCCAGGCACGCAGGCCGTTTCCGTCAATCGTACCCGGTCCGCACATGGTAAACCCATCGCAGTGGTCCGCATTGATGAGCGCGGCAAAATACAGGCAGCTCTCCCCTTCAATCCGGGTGTCCACGACGGGATAATCGCTGATGTCATCGCTGCCCATGAGCACACCGCCGCCCTCCACATAGAGGTGCACGCCGGGACGGAAGAACAGGGAGCCTGTGCGGAAGATGCCCGGCGGCACCACCACAACCCCGCCGCCTTCCTCAGCCGCGCGGTCAATGACGGCCTGCATCGCCTTCGTCTGAATGGTGTCCCCGGGCAGAATGCCGTAATCTGTCAGCACATAGTTTCTGCCCATGTCTTCCCTCGAGGGCACATGGGTATTATCAAACCACGGGTCGATCGGTGTGCCGTCCGGAAAGCACGCTGTTTCATGGTTCATGCTCTATCCCCTTTTCCGAGCCTGCCGGCTTTCGTCTTGCCTTTTTTCAACGGATGCTGTGCACACCGCTGAACACTTCTCTTCCCGTGTATTCTTCAGAAAAGTGCCTTCTTCCTGCCGCTCCCCCGGACTTTCCAACAGGGTGGCAGAAAGAAGGCACTTGGATATCATCGGTTATTGGGCCGTCAGCATCTGCAGAAGCATTTCCGGTGTCAGCTCAATGACGCCCTCCGCTTCGGACAGTTTTTCCGGGATGTCTGAAGCAGGTTCACACTTCAACTGTCCCTCAAAGATCGTCGTCCCCTCCGGATCGATGACTTTCCCTGTGACCACAAAGTTTCCTTCCGCGCCTTCATACTCAAGCCGAACATAGGCATCCTTCTCTATCCGCTCCGGCTCTTTCGGGAATTCCGGATGCAGTGTGAGCACATAGACATGATCCGATTCAAAAGCGCCGGTAATGATGACATTCAAACTATCAGTGCGCAGGACCGCCTTTTCTCCGTCATACACCAGTGTGTACGCTTCACCGTACTGCTCGAATTCCAGGCATCCGTATGCGAGGTCTCCCTTTTCCTGCACCAGTTTTACCGCAAAGGGCCGCTGCCCGTTCTGCAGAGTCACACTGATGTCGATGAGGCGTTCGTCCACAACGGCCGAGATCACATAGGGAACCTGCCTTCTGTTCATCACGCTGATCATGGCAGAACAGCTGTCCTCATTCAGGGCAACATTTCCCTGGATCAGATCACTGACGATTTTGCCCCTGCGCGCCGTCACTGTAAACCGGCTCCCGCCTTCGGACAGGCTGCCCTCGGCATGCAGCGAGTACGGCCGATTTGGGTTCTCCACATCAAACGACCACACGCCCCTGTTGTAGGTCAAGCTGACCGGCACATCATAGTCTCGTGTTCCGGAAGCGGTCTGCAGTCTCTGGGTCAGTTTTCCGTCCACCGTGGCGCAGTCATCTTTGAACTGCGCATTCCAGTCCATCAGATACAGATTGGACGACGTGCCGATTTCCCCGCTGCACAGGATCTCTGTGAAGCTGTCATTGATATGCAGGCGGAAGGATACATGAAAATCCGGGACTTCCTTCTTCAGATCCTCTTTTTCCGCCTGCCAGGCCTCGATCAGCTGGTCCACAGTCGGCATGGTTTCACCGGAAAGCCTGGAAAGCAGGTTCAGAAACTCCGTCAGCGCGCCGGTGTACGCTTCGTCATGGAGGACATCGTCGATCAGGCCTGTCAGCCCCTCCGCCAGCTGCTCTCCGGTCGCTTCATAGGTGACCTGCAGTCCGTCCTGCAGATCCGTCTTTGCATACGGGTTGATCAACCATTTCGCAGCCAGCTCCAGCAGTCTGCCAATGAGGTTCAAATCCACCTTCGGCGTCAGCATCGACTGCAGGTCTGCGTATTTCAGGTTCAGCACCATGCCGTCCACGCCGAGATAGATCTGGTCCTCCATGACCTGAAGCTGCAGCCGGCTCCCGCCTGCATCCAGGCTCAGGTCAGTCATTCCTTCTTCGCCCTGAACCACTGCCTGGAGGGTTTCTTCCGCTGTCATTTTCACCGTCACCCGGTCCCTCGGCAGCTGGATGCTCTCCAGAAGTCCCACGAGCCCGTTCACATACGCTTCCTCTGCAGCGGCCGAAGTCACCAGCATCGCAAGGATCAGGATGCATGAGAGTAGTTTTCTCATCGTCTGTCGCTCCTTTTCTTTGATTTCGTTTTCTCTTATCCGCGGTCCGCCGGCTTTCTCCCCCTGCCCTCTCTGCAGCACGCGTTTTGGAGTCGGGTCATCCGCTTTCCGGGACCGTCGGATGAAGGATTCAGTTTTTTCGCTGCATTCATTATAGTACAAAGCCCATGGAATTGCGAGCCCCGGGGAAGGGTCACAAAAAGCCGGACAATTCCGTCCGGCTTTTCATGGTTCCTGCCGACCTTTCTGTCGGCGGGCAGATTTACGGCTTCAGTTCTGCACCGACAATGGCTTCGCCCCATGTAATGTGCTCCGCAATCCGGTACTGCTGAAGGTCTGAGGTATAGAAATCATAATAACGGTTGGAGTAAACAGGCAGCATGGGAAGCACCTCGTTGAAGCGTTCCTGGAAGAGGACCCAGCGGCGCAGATAGTTCAGCACGTCCCCAGGGTCTGTCCTGCGCATCGCTTCGGCGGCTTCCTGCAGCGCTGTATCCTGGCAGCCGGTATAACTCCAGCTGCCGTCCGCGCCAAAATGCACCGTGGGATCAAAGACCAGGTCAAAATTGGTGGCCAGGTACATGAGGTCCGCTTTGCGCTCGCTCTGCTGATACCATGCCGACAGAAGCGCATCCATCGGGACCGCTTCCATGGTCAGTCCGATTCCGGCCTTTTCCAGGTTGTCCGCCAGATTCTTCTGAAGCGAGGGCTCAATGTTGTTTCCTTCCGGATACACCAGAAGAAGATCCAGCACGACGCCGTCCTTTTCGCGCCGGCCGTTCCCGTTAAGCACCCAGCCATCCTCTTCGAGCAGGGAAACCGCCTTTTCAATATCCACCGTGTAGGGAATCAGGCGGTCAAGGCTGATCTCTTCCCGGATCGCTGCCTCCGTTTCCGCATGCGCTCCGTCGGTGAAATCCAGCGTACCGTTCACGAGGCCGACCATCCACTGGCCGATCCCGTAGAATCCGTCTACCCGCTGTCCAAAGCTGCCGGTGTAATCCGCGGTTACCGCATCCCGGTCCATGCAGTACGCAATGGCTTTCCGGACAGCTGCGGAGGACACGGTCGGCTTTTCACATGCAAAGCTGATGAAGCTCAGGCCTGTTCTCGGATAATCCGCCATGGCAAGGGTTCCGTCCTGAGTGGACTGAATGCCTGCCTCAATCCGGTCGGTGCGCATGACCTTGTTGAGCAGTCCGAATGCTCCGCTCTGCAGTTGTTCGATCATGGTATCGTTGTCGGCCAGTGTATAGGTCAGATGTGCAATCGTCGGCTTTTCCCCCGCCGCGTTGCCCTTATAGTAAGGATTGATTTCAAATTCTGCGGTCACACCGTCAAAGGCGGTCAGGACATATGGACCGCTGACCACCGATGGATGGGAGAGATAACCGGTTTCCTCATCCATGACGGTTTTCCTGAGCAGGTCAGAGGTGAACACCGGCTCTGTGACGGCAGGATCTGCGTTGCACAGATACACGCCTTCGCCGTCATCCCGGACACGCACGCCCGGGGCAATCACGGAAATCGGATAGGGATTGCAGCTCAGGAGGCCTGCCTCGTAAAAGAACGGCAGGTACGCATGGTCCAGCGTGACATACAGAATCGTATCCGAGAGCACCCGGACCCCGGCAAGCGGTCCGTTTCCCGCAAGATACGCTTCCGCGCCGGCAATGTGTTCGTTTCTCAATGGCAAAGCGCTGATTTCAGCAAGCTCCGGGGCCATGGAGAAGAGATAGGAAAACGCATAGTCCCAGGCCGTGATCCTGCTTCCGTCCGAGTAGTACAGATCATCCCGGAGGACCAGCGCATACGTGTGGTCTCCCGCTTCGTTTTCCATCAGCACGACCTGGCTGACAACGGAGGGGTCCACGGTAAACGTGCTGCTGCCCGTATCCCACATGATCAGGTTATAGCCGTGCAGAAGGTCGCGCACATCGATATCCGAGGTGGCATTGCCCCACATGTCGGTAAAAAACTCGCCGCGCATCGGCGTCGGGTTGCCGACCACCAGACTGTTTTCAGCCGTTCCGTCCGCCTCCGCGCCTGCCTGGCACAGGAGCAGCAGAAGGGCCGTCAGAACAGCTCCGAATCGCTTCATTGGTCTCTCCTTTCTCTCCGCAGCAGCGGTTCTCAGCGCCGGGAAACGTCCCTGGCGCTGAGAGTGCCCGCATGATCCGCAGAGAAGGTTACTCCAGACAATCGCCGGTATCGATATGGATCCGGCCGAATCCCAGCGGTGCGCCCGCATCACGGCTGATGATTTCACCCATGACCGGGATATAGATGACAGTGATTTCCACATCCTCTGCAGGCATGGTGCCCGACACCAGCTGAGTCAGGGCAAGATAGCCGTCAATCACCGGGGACGCCACATTGTACTGAGCGCCGGATGCAAGGTCTGCCGTATAATCCGGGGCAGCCTGTCTTCCATCCGGATACACGTAATGGATGGTCAGGGTATACTGGTCATCCGTCTCCTGCTGCGTATTGGTGATGATGGTCGTGCCGTTTTCTGTCTTCTCGCCGGTCTTCTTGTATCCGGGCACTGCGGGCTCTGTCCAGGTGTACTGGATTTCCTTACCGCCGCTGTACCGGTACAGTCCGGTGATCGTTCCGGTCCAGCGGTTGCCCGCACTGAGCACGACCGTCTTTTCTTCCTCTCCGCCGTGGAGCGTCATGGTCAGTCTGCCCGGTCTTGCGGAATCATCCGTGTCCTTCCAGACCTTCTTCACAGTCAGGTCAATCGTTTCGGGTTCATGGGTGTTCTTGAGCGTCGTGACACCATTCTCCGTCTGCGGATAGGCCTGTTTGTATCCCTTGGGGACTTCCTCTGTCCACGTATAGATAATCTGACGCCCATGATTGACATAGACAGGGAGGTCCGAAATGGTGGCTTTCCATCCGTTTGCCTGATTCAGTTTGATGGTATCCCCTGTGCTCAGCGTTGCATACAGGGTTTCCGGACGGATGCCGTCGCGGTTGTCATCGTCATCCCAGACCTTGATGACCGTGACAGAGGTCCGTGCAATCCTGTGCGTATTTGTAATCGTGGTAACCGTGCCTTCCGTCTCATACCCGGTCTGTTCATACTCGCTGACCGGCGCTTCGGTCCAACCGTACTGAATCTCCTCGCCGTTATGGTACTTGGGCAGGTTTTCCACCGTGGCTGTCCAGTCTTCCGATGCACGGACGGTAACCACGGTTCCATTCGACAGCGTGACCTCCACGCTGTCCGGCCGCACGCCGTCCCGGTCATCATCGTCATCCCAGACAATGATCACCGTGGCCACCGTGCGTTCATTCTCATGCTCGTTGGTGAGTACCGTGACTTCTCCGCTGGTGACATTTCCGTTCTGCGTATAGTGCTCAATCGTACCCTCGTCCCAGGTATAGACAATGCGCTGTCCGGCAGCAAACACAGGAAGCGCGGGCAGCGTGGCCTGCCAGTTGTTGCCTGCCTTCAGTTCCACGATGCCGACCGGCTGGCCGTCCGCGAGCAGCTTCACACTCAGGGTATCCGGGCGGAATCCGTCGTTGTTTTCCGCGTCATTCCAGACCTTTTTCACCGTCATGTCCTGTACAGCAGGCACATGCGTATTGGTCAGCACCGTCGTCAGTCCGTTGGTCGACGCCTTCACTTTGTCATATCCAGTGACTGGGTCCTCATGCCAGGAATAGACAATCGGCACGCCATGCTCATAGACATGGAGATTTTCCGCCGTGGCTGTCCACTGGTTTGCTTCGCTCAGGTCGACCGTCTGCACCGGCTGACCGTCTGCCATGAGATAGACCGGCAGGGTCTGCGGACGCAGACCGTCCTGGTTGTCCCCGTCATTCCAGACTTTCACAACGGTCCGGGATGTCGTGGCCGGGGTATGGCTGTTGGTAAATGTGGTTGTATGGCCGTCAACAGTGCGTTTTCCGGTATAGCCAGGCACGTCGGCTTCCTTCCACGAGTAGTTGATCGCCCTGCCGTTTTCATTCAGGGGCACTTCTACCGTGGTCGTCCATCCGCTGCCCTTTGTCAGTTCTTCTGTCCGGTATTCATGTTCATTGGCGATGAGGGTGACACTGAGCGTATCCGGACGTCTGCCGTCCCGGTCTCCGTCATCCTCCCAGACTTTGACCACGGTCAGGGACACAGCTGCCGGCACATGCGTGTTGGTCAGCGTAGTGACAGTGCCTTCCGTCTTCGGGGCCAGCGGTGTGTATCCTTCCACGTTTTCCTCGCTCCAGGTATACACAATCCGCTCGCCTGCGGCAAACACCGGCACATCCTCCATGGATGCGGTCCAGTCATTGGCCCGGTTCAGACTGACAGTTCCCGATTCTTCTCCATTGGCCATAAGTGTGACCGCCAGAATGCTCGGGCGGAGCCTGTCACGATCATTGTCGTCATCCCAGACTTTCCGGACACTCAGGGTCGTTGTTTCCGGGGTGTGACGGTTGGTCAGAGTCGTGACATGGTCCTTCTCTTCCGTGCCTGTCAGCGTGTATCCGGGGATGCTGTCTTCTGTCCACTGATACGTAATCTTCTGTCCGTTCGCATAGACCGGGAGATTCTCAATGGAGTCACGCCAGGTCTTCGCTTCAGTGAGCGTAACGGACCCAACCTCTGTTCCGTTGCCCTTCAGGGTGACTCTGATTCCCGAAGGACGGATGCCGTCCTGGTTTCTGTTGTCATCCCAGACTTTGCGCACCGTCAGCGTGGCTGTTTCCGGCGTATGATGGTTGATGAGCGTTGTGCGGGTGCCTTCCAGGACAGACTCTTTCAGCGTATATCCGGGAATGCTGGCCTCTGTCCACTGATAGTTGATCGGCTCTCCGCCGTCATTCACGGGCAGGTTTCTAATGGTTCCTGTCCAGTCTTCTTCCGCCTTCAGTGTCAGCGATCCGACCTCTGTCCCGTTGGCTGTCAGAGCGACATGGATTTCCGAAGGACGGATGCCGTCCTGATTGTCTGCGTCATCCCATTCCTTGACCACGGAAAGATCGGTGACGGCAATCTCATGGCGGTTGGTGATCTTGGTGGTTGTTCCTGCGACTTCCTCGCTCGACGTATATCCGGTGACGGCTTCCTCAGTCCAGGTGTAGGTGATCGGCTGACCGTTTTCATTCACCAGCAGACCTTCCACGGTGGCAGTCCACAGGTTTTCATCATTCAGGGTCACTTCTGTCCCGTTGGACAGTGTGACCTTCAGGTTGGCGGGACGCAATCCATCCCGGTTCCCGTCATCGTCCCAGACCTTTGTGACCGTCGCCACCGTCTTATCGGTTTCATGACGGTTGGTGAGAATGGTTTCACTGCCTGCTGTGACCGTGCTCTTCAGGGTGTAGCCCGGTACATCGGCTTCTGTCCAGGTATAGGTAATGCGCTTGCCTGCACTGAACTCCGGCAGGTTTTCAATCCCTGCCGTCCAGTGATTGTTCTCATTGAGCGTCACGCTCTGTCCGTTGCTGAGCGTCACCTGGAGGCTTCCCGGACGCAGACCGTCCCGGTTGCTGTCATCATCCCAGACCTTGGAAACCGTCAGTTCTACGGTCGCAGGGATATGTGTGTTTTCAAGCGTTGTCACCGCGCCTTCTGTGACACGGGTCAGCTCATAGCCCTCAATCTTCTCTTCTTCCCAGCGGTAAACGATCGGCTGGCCGTTTTCATTGACATACAGGTTATCAATGGTGTCCGTCCATTCATTCGCTTCACTGAGCGTGACGGTTCCTGCCGCTGTATCGTTTGCATACAGCGTCACTGTGACTGTCTCGGGACGGATGCCGTCCTGATTGTCTGCATCCAGCCAGATCTTCTGAACACCCAGAGATACTGTCTCAGGCACGTGCGTATTGGTCAGTGTGGTTTCATCGTTTTGCGTTTCATTCCCGGTCAGCGTATACCCTTCGATCTCGCCTTCTGTCCAGGCATACTGAATCGGCTGACCGTTTTCATAGACATAGAGACCTGCAACCGTGGCCTTCCAGTCATTTTCTTCATTGAGTGTAACGGCAATGCCGTTATTCAGCGTCACGGTCAATTCTTCCGGACGCTTTCCATCCCGGTTCTCATCATCTGTCCACACTTTCCGGACCATGACCGCTTTTGTGGCCGGCACGTGCGTGTTGATCAGAGTTGTGACATCGCCCTGTGTGACATTGCCTGTCAGGTGATATCCGGGGACCGTTTCTTCCGTCCAGGTATAGATGATTTCTCCTGCATTGTCATACTTCGGCAGGGAGACAACCGCTTTCCAGCCGTTGCTTTCTGTCAGCACGGCCTCGGTTCCGTCGCTTGCCTTCACCTTCAGGGATGCAGGACGAATGCCATCCTGATTCTCCCGGTCTTTCCAGACCTTCTGCACAGTGACATCCTTCATCACGATGTGCTCTGTCATTTTACCGATGACAACCAGACGGCCGTTTGTGTTTACGTTGGCACAGGTGGAGAGGGCAACCAGTTTGACTGCATCCTCTGCCGCCTCCTCATTGAAGTAGACGACATTCGTCCCGACACCGACGCCGCCTTCCCCACCGGAGCGCAGGAAATCGAGCACGGAATCCTTGCGGTTGCCGACATCGTAGATCTCATGTTCATAGGCGTCGGTTGTGATGACGGCGAAGTACTGGACATCATAGATTTTGTCTCTTGTCACCACCACGCCGGTTTCATTACCGGTCATGTGGTCCAGTCCTCCGAACATGGCGCCGTTATCCATGTGGTGGCCGTAGATGACGTTATAGGTATCCGAAAAGTCTGCACTGTTTCCAGCAGCCAAATAGATGGCACCGGTCAGGGAAGACTCATTGTAAATGTCATGATACGCGTAATAATAGTCATCCGGGCCCTGTACAACAGGGTAATCGATGTTCGTATCATAGACGGTCAGCCATGCCCGGTAGTCTTCATTGATCTCCGCCAGCGCATCCGCATTCAGGGCAGATCCGTTGTCCTCCAGGATTTCCGGCTTATATTGCAGAAGGTCCCACGCATTGGAGGACGCTGCGCGTTCGGTGGCAAAGGTGTCATAGAGCACGTAACCGGAATAAAGAATCAGGACAGCAGCAAGAAGGCCGGACAGCAGTGTCACTGCCCCGCCGCCGGCGCTGAGCGCCAGTTCGATGATGTTGTCCACCAGTGTTTTCTCCGGGGCCGCATGGGGCTCTGGGTTTTTCAGATCATCATGGTCTGCCATGCTGCGCCTCCTTTCCTTCCGGTTTCTTCTTCTGCGCCGCGGAACGCATCATCCGCCTTTTCCGCCCGCAGACCGGACTCACAGATTATTTCTTCTTGCAATGGTAATCACGGTGCCGAGCACTTCGTCCAAACGCACAGCTCCGAAGAAGCGGCTGTCTGCGCCGCCGTTCCGGTAGTCCGCAAGTACAAAGTACTCACCATCCCCGAGCGTCAAGGGATATCTGACAAAGCCTTCATACAGCGGGGTTGGATAAAAAATATTGGTCTCCACCTGAGGGTTTCCGTTTACGATCAGATGACTGGAGTTTCCGATTTCCACGGTATCCCCCGGGCCTGCCACCACGCGGCAGACAAAGAGTGTCTTGGGCGGATCCGCAGGATCCCGAAATCCCAGCCAGTCCAGTGATTTCCTCCACCACGTCTTTCCTGCAGCCGCCTGTGTTTCTGCTTCTTTATGCTCCTGATACGAGGCTTCCAGGGATGCCGTAGGCTTCTCAAAGACAATGATATCCTGGGCATGGATGTCGTTCTTTTCCAGACGATAGTACAGGACAAAGTCTCCTGCGTCGATTCTGGGATACATATCTCCGCTCGGCATCTTGGTGACACCTACCAGATGGAAAAACAGGATATACACCACCAGCAGAAGCATACCCAAGCGGATCAGGATATCTCTCAGTGCCCGCATATGCCTTTTATGCAGTTTCTGCCGTATGGCTGCTTTCTCGTCCACAGGTGCTGTTTTTTCCTGTGTGCCGGGTATTTTCATCTTTTCTTTATTGTCGTCCATATGCTTTCCTTTCACGGCCTGTCATATACTGAGCAGAAGACATGTGTCCCGTGTCCTCTGCTCAGCATACGTGCAGGAATGGGCGGGGTGGCTCCTGAGAAGGGAGCCACCCCATGTGCATTTTATTGATTCACGTTTCAGTCCTGAACAGCCTTTCTGCGGCGGCTGACAAGAAGCAGGATGATGCCTGCGGCCAGAATCATGATGTACGGTGCAATACGGAGCACAACACCGGTCGGAGAAATGGTGACCAGAGTGTTGGTGATGGCGATTGTATGAACTTTATCGTCATCTTCATTCTTGGTGGTTTCAATGATGGACTTGGTGGACTGATAGTCCGGTTTATTTGTTGCCTGAGGGTCTGAGGTGGGCGTGTTAGCAGTTGCGATAACCATAGCATCCGTTGCAGTTTCGGTTGTAGCGTTCGTTCTGGTTGTTGTAACTTGATAGGTTGTACCAGCCACATCATTGGTTTCATAGACTTCAACATCTGTGCCCATGGGGATACCGATGTACTTGATGCTTCCGCCGCTTAGGAGAGTTGCAACACCACTCCATGTCGGTTCACCGACCTCATGCGTAAAATCTGTCACAGTCCCATTTGTTTTTGTCTTCAGCTGAATATCCTTCTTTACATCCCCATTGGTAAAAATGACTGTAAAGGGGAACTGATGATTAAGCTTAGCAAAATTATCCCCTTCAACCGTCTTGCTGATCGTCAGGTTGTAGGTGTAGTACTGGTCAGCAAGAACTTTTGTGGAACCATTTGTTGTGCCGTCCACAAAGCCAGTGGTCTTTACTGCCTTTTTAGTTTTATCTGAATCCGTGATATCTTTATCATTATAGAAGCAGGTAAAGCCATAAATATCCCATTCATCTGCAGTAAGTCCGTTTTGAAATACAGGAGTCTCACCATTCTTTCTATCCGTAGGCTTTACATACACGTCAACATAGCGTACATGAGAACCAGGAGTTTCGGAACCAGAAATCTTGGTCTCGGTTACACCCGTATTGTCATACTCAAAACCTTCCGCCAAGGATTCTGTGATTGTATAACGGTAAATACCAGCACCAGTAAAGACAACCTTTGAGAAATCAATGGAAATGGGCTTTACATTTTTAACACCGTCTGTCCCTGCATCCAGTTCATCTGTTTCCGCAGAAAAAGATACCGTTCCAGTAGTATTTGTTCCATTCACCGCAATAGTGCTGGTTTCATTGATAATGCCCGCTTTAGTTGGAGCTGTGACAGATTGGGGTGGATTTGCTGCATGTTTGTCAGAATTATCAGTGACTGTCTTGCCAGCAGAACCTGGAGCAATTGTATATTTATATGTGATTGTTGGCGCATTCACTTTAGATTCATCCAGGTTATACACTTTCAGTTCTTTTTCAAGAACCAGCACCTTGTCTTGAACTTCAGGAGTGTCTGCTGCTGAAAATGCACCCTGTTCTCCGTTCGCCTCCAATGTAGTATCTGTAGTAGTATCTGTAGTAGTATCAGACGCAAAAGCAGATACACTCATTGCGAGAATCAACAGCGTAAGTACAGCCGCCCAGATTTTCTTCATCATTGCTTTTTCCTTCTTTCTGTCCTCGTCAGACATTTTTTCACTTTGTGTGAAGCTGGCTCTTCCAGCTTTTTTCTGCATCGATCCCACTGACACAATGATCCTTATGCCAATCAATGCTTTGGAAGCGTCTCAAAGCTTATTCCAGAAGATGAATCATCATCCTCCCTTGCATAAGTATCGGGTCAGGCACCGCAAAACCTGCTCTTGTTTCTCCTGCAGCTCCTTCACCAAAGACCCACTGAATATAGGCTGGTTCACCTCTGGCTCTAGGCTTTCCCCGAGCCCTGAATCTAATCATCAAATGAACCACCTCCTTTTCCTGCGGATCGCTTCCTTCCGATAAAGAGCAGGAAACTTCCGGCAAGAAGCATCATCAGATAGGGAACCATGTTGGTTCTATAATCCGTTGGTGCCGCTGGATTCAGGATGTTCTCAACTGTGATTGTTGTATCTGTATTCAAGGAAATGGTCATCGTCGAATTACCGGATGATGATGACGATTCGATGAGATCATTATCCTTCTTCCAGGTTGCTTTATAGTATTGGTTTTCCTCACAAAGTTGAACATTTTTGTTCTTGGGCAATGTGATTACTATGGATTCGTCGTGAGCCAGCGTGAAGGTTTCTCCCGAACTGATCGTTCCGTAGGTCTTTGTCTGATCTGCAGCCATTTTGGTCCATTCGTATTCTGCTCTAGGTTCTTCATCGTCCACAGAAACCAGTGTAAATGTAAACTGCTGTGTCTTGTCCCCAAAATCCCCACCGACAATTTTCTCGATCGTCAGATTTGCATTCGGTAATTTTCCATTCGGGACCATGATGATGCATTCATTCTGCAGTTTTTCAACCCACCCCATGTATCCGGTTCCATTTTCCACGGTGATTTTTCCTGTTTCTCCTATGTTGAACAGGACTTCATTTACTGGAGTCGGAAGCTCGTATTCATCCGGGGCCTGCGTTTCTGTCAGATAATAACTGCCTGCTGCAAGCGACTGATTAATTCCAGGGATCACGCCATTTTCATCAGAAACCAGATCTTCGTATCCCTCTATGGGATAATAATCCTTTCTCATCCGCCCATCAGAACCCATCACCTGCCTGTATAGTGCAAAGTGCGCATTCTCCAGCGGGGAATGATCAGCCGTATCGATCTTCATGGCCGTCAGTGTATAAGGAACATTTCGGATGGACAGCGTCTGGCTGCTGCTGTTGTATTCAAATCCTTCCGACTTGTCTGCACGGACAGCGAAAGTTCCGTTGCTGACGGTGATCTGGAAGGAATCATTGATTGCAGCATAGCCTTTCGGTGTTTTGATTTCTTCCAGCGTATACACACCGTCCTGGAGATAAACCGTTGTCACCAGTCCGTCAGCCGCTGAGGTGAAGGTTCCCAGGGAGCTTTCGTTCTGCTTCAGGATAAATACTGCACCGGGAAGGGCTTCGTTCTGATCATCCGTTTTGATGATCCTTAGGCCGCCGATCCGCATATTGGTAACCGTATCGGTGCGTATGGCGCCATTTTCTCCCGGCAGATCCGTCTCGCTGCCCTGCGCATAGGACGGTGCATAGCTCAGTCCTGTCTCGGGGGTCCCGTCCGTCCTTACACCATTGATTGTGATGGTGTCGCTGGTTTCGACCTTTTGTATCTCACTGTATGAAATGGTGCCATCTGCCGCGGTCACAGGATCTGTGAGTCTCACCTCATAAACCTTATAATCGGAAAAGCTTGCGCCGCTCTCAAGTACTGGGAAGAAATACGTCGTGTAGTTATAAGCGTCGATTCTGTGGACAGAACCTTCCAGAAGCTGATCGTTCACATAAACCGCAAAATAGATGTCGTCATGTGAAAGCATGAAATCCGCATCAGACCATACCTTGTCTGCCCTGATTCCCCAGCCTCGCTGGTTGTGTACTTCAATCTTGGGGTTGCTGTTGTCACGGATTGTACCCGAATTCTGGGTATCACCCTCGTCAACAAGGTAGGACCCTTCGATTCGTTTATACCCGTTATAGGTTGTATCGCCTTCCGTCCATACCCTCTTTCCATATCCAATCGGAAGATCATAGTCCTCCTCGTCCACCTGGAATCTTGTTCCGACCATCAGCCCCCGGACTTCAATGCTGTGCCCGGCCGGAAGTTTGGATGCGGCGCCGCTGGGAGACGTCCTGAATGTGACTTGGAGCAGCTGCTCGTCGGTCAGGCTGTCAAAGTCATGGACACCGATCGATTCAAATTCCTGCATGTCCGGATTGAAACGACAATAGTTTCCGCTGGCATCCTTGACATAATACTCGCCATGATTGTAGTATGCCAGTTCCTCGCCAAGACGGAGACGAACAGTGAATCCGGTGTCATCCTGCTCCGACGTGATTTCTGTTCCTGAAGCGTCAAACAGCCGCTTGGTAATCGTCAGGGTTCTCAGCTGCGATGGATCGACATGATTGCTGAATGCGATTCGCGCTCTTTCCTCGGGTGCTGCCGGACTGGATTCAAAGATCTTCGTCACCGTTGCGCCACTCGGGGTTTCCCCTTCGGTTTCCACATCATTAATATACACATGATCGTAAATGGACGAATCTACGCCGCATTCCTTCACGTAATAAGAAATGGTATGTTCCGGGAATTTGATGGCAGCTGTCTGCCCCGGCTTGAGATAGAAGACATTGTCATATGTCACGCCATTGATCGTGACGGAGTCTTCGAAATCCACCTTGGTTGAGGTGTTATAATACACAGCTCTCCACTGTGCGTCTATGCCTGATGTCACTTCCTGCCTCAGAAGCTCATACGTTTCGCTGCCTTCCGTCTTATAGTAGATCTGGAACGGGAATCGGACGCTGGCAAAGTCTTGTTTGACCGTACCGGCGATTTCTTTCGTCAGAAGAACCTGACCGGGTGTAACAGTCGCAAGATTAAACCGCATGCGCAGGTTGGAAGCACCGCCGCCGCGTTCCATATAAAAGATACGGACCGTATGAGCGGAGTAATCCTTGAAAACATAACAGGTTTTGCCGTTGACGGTCTTCTCCTGGAAGATACCGTCGACATATTCCCTGGCTTCTGCAGCCGAATGTCCGCGATTTTTGTAATTATTGTAGAACAGATCCTTCAGGGTCGTATGCGTTCCGTTCACATAGACATCGCCTGTTGAATAGTTGACAGAACCGGGTACGGCACTATGGATACCGCCCAGGTCAATCACCAGTTCTCCGTCAACATACAGCCAGAAATCATCGTCTCCCACAAACTCAAAGATAATATCATGGCCCCAGGCGTCATGACCGTTCGGAGGCTGCATGAAGCGGCCTGTAATTTCCATGGCGAAGTGGTAGTCTTCCGCCTCGCCCAAGTCAAAGAGCGGTTCGTATTTCCGCGGGTTGTTGTCGGAAAGGGAGTTTCCGTAAATATCCGTCAGATTGTATGGGTTTCTCTGGTTGACATTGCCCGTCAGCGTATTAAAGGGCATGAACTGACCATGAGTACGCGTGGGTCCATTGCCATTCATGGCACCCAGTTCCCGATAGACGGTAAAGTTGGATCCATTGAGCTCAGCAAAGTTCTCTGAACTGTCAAACTGAAAATATCCGCTGCCTTCATAGATACTCCTGATGAAGAGATGGTTGACCGGTACAGCATTGCTGTATATCTCAGACAGCGAACGGTTGACAGAAGTTGTCGGATAGCCAGCTCCATCACCCGGGATTTCTGTTGAAAGAAGCCCTTGGTGCAACGTAGTACCCATACCGCCATCATTGTTCCCAAGAATTCCACTCATGTACTCACGCGTAGGGCAGTCAATCATTTTCATGGTCAGGCCCAGCGCATTGTGATCCACCGTGTCAACAGGCGTCAGGGTATGCTCGGTCAGATCCATCACAGCGAAATAGAACGTATCGGCCTGTGCCATCGGACAGGATACGATTTTGCCATTCTCGACCTTATATCCGGCATAGTCATAGTGGGAATCATCCCAGGACAGGATCGAAGTAAAATAGTCTCCGTACAGTCGGCCATTCAGATTGATTCCGATGGTCCCATCTTTGAATATCTGTCCATTGTTGATCTGTGGTGCAATATAATTCCCGGAATATGCATTCTGTAGCTCATAATATCCATTTGGCACGGTGGTACCCGGTCTGTAGTATTCAGTGAAATTCCAGAGCAGTGTGTTGATTTGTGTACCGATCCACAAGAGGGAATCGCCGGATTCATAGCAGGGCAGCACATCACCGTTATGGTCTATCGCAAAAAATTCATACTTCTTTTCGGTCTCGTTCCAAACGCGGGTATAAATGATCACCTGCTTGCCGTTCGCAACATTAACACTGTCCGATACACTGACTTTGTGGGCGGAATACTGAACAAAATCATCTTCCGAGTAAACTGAATATTCAACCAGGTTCTGCCAGGCATTGCTGCTTGTAGTATTTGCATTCGTAGAGAAGGAAGTATTATTATCCGCAAGAGAGATCGAACTGTGGGTCGTTTTGCCAAGTAGACAGACTTTCCCAGCATTGCTTCCGGTACCTGGAATGACACGGATCTGGCACTTTTCATCCGGCTCATCTGCCAGTGTCAGCGACCCGTTTGCGTCAATCCGCAGATACTGTCCGTTAACCGTCAGATAATACAGATCATTTTCAATTGCGTGGAACGTCCACATGGCGAGGTCACTGTTTTTGGCCACATAGAGTGTGTTGCTCTGATTCATGGGGTCTGTGCGGATCAGCATTTCCTTTGCAGCCAGTTTGCCTGAATTGACTACATCTGACATCATGCCATAAGCGCTGATCTCATTTTTCCTGTTCATGATGCCATAGGTCTTGCCATCCAGGCCATAAGGATCTTTCTCCGCACTGGCTTCAGAAGCATACGTCAGTGTAAACTGACTATTTGGCTTATTTTTATTATCAGTATAGAAACGAATTCCTCCACCGCTTCCCGAATGCTGCAGGTAGCGTTCCTCAGACGCATGTTTGATTTCAAACAATCCGTTGCTGGCTATTGAGACTACGAAGATGGTTCCGTTGTCTGACAGAGTAATATTGTTGTTATTTGCGCTGACCTGCCGTATGTACTTCTTTTCGTCCCCAATTTTTGTGCAGATGGTAAACTGATTGGTCGTTCCCTCGACTGGTTCAAAATACCATACGGCCGCCACGGATTGGTCCGTGTCTTCCACCAGAACGTTATTTCCGAGTGTGGACGTAACAAAGAAGGTATTATAAATGGGACTATTATTTCCTATGGGGCGGTATAAAGACAGATAGAACCCTTCGACACCGCGGCTGCTCGTCAGGTCCGCGATGATTTCCGGTGTGTCACCATACACAACCGGTTCCGGCATCTCAACAACAACATAGACGCTGAACCCTGCCGCCGTGAAGCGGATGGTGGACTCTTCCACGGTGAACGCTGTTACCGGCTCCATGCTTCCGTCATCTCGGATGTGCCACAATGCAAGCAGTCCATGATCCGACAGATCATCACATGTGATTCCCACTTCAACCGGGTGTTCCTCATCCGGCTGATATTCGTTATTGCCATCCATGATGGAAATATCATAGGCTGCCACGATGCGATAGGGCAGCTCCTCATCGCCGCTTTCTTCGGGCCCACCTTCTGAGTGAGTGATATCGAATGCTTCATACTGCCCGGTCACGTTCTCCGCACTCGCTTCAGCCGCTTTGGGCATCATGCCATTGAGTTCAACATCTCCGAGTTCGAAGGTCTTTTGCCTGTATCCACTGTCCTTCACGACAGCAAAACTGTCATTGTTTCCCAGACAGACACTTACATCTTCGCCTTCAGCCAGGAAATCCACGACTTCTCCATCTTTTACGCTGTAGACAGCAACACTTTCCCGTTCGGCAAGATCAACAACGGTCTGCACCTTCACATAAAGCGGATTCTGCAGGTCTCCCAGCGTAGATGGGACCTGGTAGGCATTCAGGACTTCGATTCCCTCTTCCACTGCAACATCCAGTTCCGCGCAGCCGGATCTGCTGCGCAGAGAAGCACGCTGTGGGGCAGCAAAAGTCTGAGGGGCAGCAGTCCGCAGATCCGGAAAACTTTGGAGTGTATAGCTGGAGTTGTCACTTGTCCAAGACAGGAGTGCACGCAGAACAGAAGTGAAGCCAAAGATGGAAAAAGAGTCTGTGGCAAAAGTGACAACTCCGCCCTCATCGACCTGGCTGTCAACCTTCTGTGCGCCGATGTCTGAGAAGTGAACCACTTCAAGAGCCTGTGCGCCATCCTCTACATCCAGTAGTTCCACCGTCACTTTGACTGAGGTCTTCGGTTCAATGATCTCGCCCTGGTACATAATGGAAATGTCCAGGAACTTGGTATAAAAGATTTCGTCCTCTGCACCGCATTCAAGAACTGTGGCTGTTTCAGCTAGGTATTCCTCTGTGCTGACTTCCTCAACAGCCAGCTCCGCACCTTTCGGAATGCCTGCGTTCTGATCATATGCGACGGTAATATGATATGTATTCCCGCCGATTGTCATCGTCTTCTCAAGGGTGCGTGTCACAGCATAGGTGGAAAAATGATCCGCTTCGAATGCCACCCAGCCGTCCTGCGCTTCGACGGTTGTCACATATTCAGAGGTTTCATTTTCAACATGATAAATATTTAATGTACCTGTAAATGCTTCGTCAAAAAAGTGCACCGTGACCTTCTGATCGGAAGGCTGCCAGGTCTTTCCTTTAGCACGCTGTTTTTCGCTGGCATAAATCCTGATATCATAGGCAGCGAGCACTTCTTCTCCATCGATCGTTACTGTGACGGGCTGCACATCAATCACACCGTTGCACGGTACTTTACCGGACAGATAGAGGGTGTCATTCGCATAGAGTGTACCTTCCACCTCGACATTCTCTTCCGATGTGTCTTCGATCACGAAAGCAATCCCGTCGGCACCTTTCATGGACAGGTCGAAGGTCACGATATCGCCGATGGAAAGATCCGTTGCAGCAAGCTGAAAGACCGCATCGTTTTCCACGCTATAGGCAGAGAGCACACCATCCTCAGGCAGTGCGGTCACAACCGCTTCCACGGTCAGATCCGTATCATTCTTAAGACCGGAAACAGTCCATGCATCCACAATATTTTCCAAGCCACCAACCTGATCTCTTTTTTCAGCAGACGGCACCTGGTCTGCCTTGTGTGTACCGAAGATTTCAACGGTTGCATAGTCGCCCGCCTGGATAAAGTGAAAATCGGCAGCAGCCTTCTTCGCTTCCAGAGTGCTGTCAATTGTTTTGTAGACCGCCTGGATCTCTTTTTCCTGGTCAATAATGGTATCGACTGTAAAGGCCCTGTTCTGGTCGTACCATCCGAGGAAGGCCTTCCCATCAAGTACAGGAGCTTCAGGAAGAGATTCCATCTTTGCACCGTCGACAACAAAGATGGTGGAAACATCTTCTCCATCTGCCGTAAACGTAACTATGTGATACATCGACAGTCCAACCGGTTCTGACACAGCTTCATATGTTCCGTCGGTTACAGCCTCTGCAAGGCTGCTTCCCGTCTGAACAAGCATCATCATCGCTATAACAAATGCCAGAAAACGTTTCATCTCTTCACCTCCTCCCGTTTTTGCTGTGAAATTGCACTTATATCACTATGATGGCTTTCTTTTTTGGATGCATTCTTATGGCGTATACTCAACCCTTGCCCGAATTATCCATTGCAGACTTTCTCGTGTCACAGTATATTCGAAAGTCTCTCCGGCCCCTGCCTCAATCCAGCCGTCATCCGTACTGATCTCCCAGATGACGCTCACTTCAGAACAGTCCGTGAAATCACTCAGGTCAGCTGTCAGCAGGACGATCCCGCCCTCCTCAATGCTCGTTTCCCGGAAACTGAGCACATGGACTTTACGCAGGTTCTGCAGGACATGCTCATCCGTGAAAGGTATTCCCACGCTGAGCGCTTCCTTGGTTTTCACATATTTTGTTGTTCCGTCCGTTTCAATGACTGTCCATTCCGATGATTGATGAATTGTCTTAACGACAGGGAAATCTTCTGCGGCAGTCTGAATTCCGTTTGTCCCTTCTTCTGTGTCATACACTGTAAGCGCCGCACCTGACCTGAGTGTCCAGAATTTTGCAAGTGTATTCGAAGTATTGGATTTGACTACGGCAAGGACGGTCAGCCGGTCCGTCATTACACTCACACTGCCATCTTCGTGTATTGTGGTTTCCAGTTCTTCGCTTCCCTGATCCGTATAACGGAATACGCTCACACTGCCCCCGTCTTCAAGAATCCGGGAAATTGCATCTCCGTGCATGGTAATCATGACACTGCTGTTCCAGTTCAGGGGCTGTACTTTGTGGCCGTAATAGTTCAGTGAGAGATCAACAGCCATGACGGCATTTTCAATTGCCGACACAGAAACCGCAGCCTCAGCCCCGACCGGCATTCTTCCGTTCAGTGTAATGCCTTTCATCGGCTCTTGGCTGGTGTCTTTGAGATTCCACACCGCATCCAGATCAAAATTTGAAACATGGTTCATGCTGAAGCTGACCGTATTTCCCTGGATCACCATATCTGTGATCACTTCTTCTGTCCCATCATTCAGTGGATGTGTCGCACGGAGATCGCGTCCTTCAGCAAGCGCAGCGGATATTTTTTCACCTGTAACCGTTACTGTCACCGGATAATCCGCTTCAGGCTGATAAGCTGAATCATCGTCTTTCAGAATCGAAATATCGTAAGCATAAAGATTCAGAAGCGTTTCTTCCCCGGAACGGGAGGAATTCACCGGAGCGACCTTCAGAATCGCAGCATCCGATGTTTCATTCCGGTCCGTCACACTCATACTGCATCCCGAAGGCATTCTTCCGGTCACAGTAATCGTGACTCCGTTCACCGCGGCACTCAGAGTCATAACACCCCACTCCACATATCTTGCAACGAGCGTTATATCCTGTTCCGGCCGGAACGGAGCTGAGATCTCCTGTTCTCCGTCATACCATCCAATAAAATCAGCTGCTTGTTTTTCCGGGGCCTGAGGGAATGCTTCCAGTGTCTTTCCGTCCGCAACCAGATAGGACGCGGGCTGGTCCGATTCAAAAGTCACCGTATGAACAGAACCCACACCCTGCAGCGTGGTGCTCTGCTCAGCAAGTACAGAGACAGGAAGCATGGGGAACACGATGAAAAGAACCAGCAGCATAGCGATGGCACGGTTGAATGCTCTTTTCATGGTTTCTCATCTCCTTCCCTGTAGACTTTATTTTCTATAGAAATTTTACAAATCATTTATAATGAGGGATTATCTGGTCTGAAAGTTCCCTTTTTACCCTCGCGAGCCTTTATTCTATAAGGGACATTACCCCAAAATATAGTTTAAATCAATCACGGTCCGACGTCAAGAACTCCTTTGGGAAATGTGTCACAATTTTTGTCTCTTTGTTGTACTTTTCGCCATTGTTTGTGTCAAACTTTGCCATATTTGATTTTCTGCTGAGCGATGCCTGATTTCCCAGAAACAACATGCGATAGTCAAACGGATGAACGGACTCCGGGTGCAAATAATCACCCGCGGCCCTGCCCTCAGACCGTCTCTCCGTCTTCGACATGAAGGGGACCGTACATCCCTACATAAAAACGCTGTGAAGGCGGCCCTTCTTCCTGCCGCGCTCCACAGCGTTGTTTTCTCGTTTTCGGTTATTTTTCCAGGAACTCCTTCATCGCCTGCAGCCGGGCTTCAGCCTCCCGCCTGCCGGTCTGATACACCCGTTCCAGCTCCTCCGGACGCTTTTCCGTCCTGTGGATGCCCAGTGGCTGAGGCGGCCGAATGACAAAGATGCTGCCTTCCGCCTCCTGCCGGTCGATCTCATCCATCTGCCGGTTATAAACGGCATGCCGCTCATCCATAGCCTCTGCCACGGCCGGATAGCGGCGAAGCATCCACTGCATGAGCATGAGCCCGCGGGTCGGGCTTTTCCGGTATCCCTTTGGCTGGGTCAGGATCACGACATGCCGGTCAAAGCCGAGGCTCTGCATATGGTCCAGAGGCACGGGATCCGTAATTCCTCCGTCGAGAAGCAGGTATCCGTCCACATCAACCGGCCTGGAAACCAGCGGCATGGAGGCAGAGGCCCGCATCCACAGAATGTCCCGCTCTTCCCCATCCGAGCAGAGGTGATAGACACTTTTCCCGGTCTTCACATCCGTGGCCCCGATATAGAACGCCATGGGATTATCGCGGAATGCCTTTCGGTCAAACGGATCCAGCACATCCGGCAGTTCCCTGTAGCAGAAGTCCGCATTATAGAGGTCGCCTGTTTTCAGCAGCGACCGGAAGGACATGTATCTCGGATCGCTTCCATACCGCTTGTTGTAGCGGATCGGCCGCCCGATCTGCCGGGACTTGTAATTGCAGCCAAAGGCTGCACCCGCCGAAATGCCGGCGGCCGCGTCAAAGGTGATGCCGTTTTCCATCAGCACATCAATCACCCCGCAGGTGAACATGCCGCGCATGGCACCGCCTTCCATGCTCAGTGCCGTCTTCATGCCTGTGTTTCTCCCGTTTCCCCGTCGCGCATGCCCTGCAGTTCCCTGGCCATGTCAATGATTCTCGCCCCGGAGAGCACCAGCGCCTCGCGGGTCAGCGGATTTTCCGGATCGGAAAGCCCCTGCATGAGGTCCTCCACATGCATCGGCATGCCGGGCATGATCAGATCATTGCCGGCAGCGACCGAGCAGCTGGCCACGCCCTTGCGGTACCGGTCGTTTCCTCTCACGTCTTTGCCGACCAGCCAGTCGGTCATGACAATGCCATTGAAGCCCCATTCGCTGCGCAGCAGCGTATCGCACAGATCCCTGCGCTCACTGCTGTGCACGCCGTTGATCAGGTTGTAGCTGGTCATGATCGCCTTGGGCTTCCCTTCCCTGACAGCGATCTCAAACCCTCTGAGATAGACCTCGCGCAGGGCACGCGGGGACACCTGACTGTTGGAATGCACCCGGTTGTACTCCTGGTTGTTGCAGGCAAAATGCTTGATGACAGCCCCGCATCCTTTGTGGCTCTGCACGCCCCGGCATACGGCGGCTGCAGTCCTGCCGGAGAGCAGCGGCTCTTCCGAATAGTATTCAAAGTTTCTGCCGCACAGGGGATTGCGCTGCAGGTTCATGGCCGGCGCAAGGAAGAGGTGCACGCCAAAGCGTTCCATTTCATCCCCCACCAGGTTTCCGCACGCTTCTGCCAGTTCGCTGTTCCAGCTCTGTGCAAGCGCCGTCCCGATCGGGATCGCGGTGCAGTTCTGCTCATGCTCCTCGCCGGTCCGGCCTTCCCCGTACCATTCGCGCGCACGCACATAGGCCTCCGGAATCATTTTCCTGGCATGCGCCAGTCCGTCGGGATTAATGGGGAAGGCGCCCTCTGCATCCACGCCGTAGCGCCGGGTCAGGCGAAGGCCTGCCGGGCCGTCAGCCATAATCATGACGGGAATCTTCCGATCCAGAAAGAGTCTCGTCGAATCGCCGGCCGCACCGGGCACCGTGATGCCCGCATTCCCGACCGTGCTCATGCTCTTTCCGCCGCGGATCGCCCCGGTGCACAGGAAGCAGAGCTCCTCATCGGTCATGCGCTCAGCCTCGGTAGTCGCTTCCGCCGAAGGTTCGGGCCTTTTGGTTTTCCGCTTCCAGAAAAGGTCCTTGGCCACAGGAAACACTGGCAGCCAGGAGGCATCCGGCTGGGGCACACGCTCGGGCTTCCAGTCCGGAAGCTCCGGAGTTCCGCCGACCGGCGCGACCTTTTCGACCACCACATCCTCTTCCAGGCGCAGCGTGCTCACCGGACGCACATTTGTGCTGTCGGTCCCCATGAGCAGTACATAGTCGCCTTTCTCGAGCACCCTCGCTGAGAGTTCCTCATCATAGGACGCAAAATCCTCCATCCGGTAGTCCAGCGCCACCACAGCGACCTCGCCCGGGAAGAGTTCACGGGTTTTCTCATACGCGCAGAGCACTTTTCTTGGCTGGTCCAGTTTGCCGGAGGGCATGGAAACATACAGCTGCAGAACCTCTTTGCCGGGGGCAAAGCCGGTATTGCGGACCATGCCGAACACGCGGGCCATGGATCCGTAGATCCTGGTCTCCACGAACTGGATATCAAAATGCGTGCAGCTCAGTCCGAATCCAAACGGAAACAGGGGTTTCGTTCCCGTGGCATCAAACCAGCGATACCCCACATACAGGCCTTCCCTGTAATGCGTCTCGTCGCGGTCACCGAAGTCTCCGACATCCGGATAGTCCCTGTATGCCGCCCAGGAAGCAGCCAGCTTGCCCGAGGGATAGCTCTTGCCCAGCAGGACATCCGCGAAGGCGTCCCCGGTCACGCTGCCCAGCTGTGAGAGAAGCAGGATGTTCGGCACGCGCTCCACAACCTCTGTCAGGTCCACCGGTCCCCCCACATTGAGGACGAGCATGAAGCGCGCATACTGCTCACACAGAGCAAGAATATCCCGCTTTTCCGTTTCCGACAGCCGGAAGTCTCCCCGGGCGTTGGACCGGTCAGATCCTTCCCCTGAATTTCTCGAGAGCACATAGATGGCCGTATCGCCATCCCCTTCCAGGGGAATCTCGTACTCCGGCTCCTCCATGACGGTGCTGCTGGCCTCAAAAATGACGCCGGGGCCTTCCTGTTCAATCCTGGAGCGGATCCTCGCGTGAAGTGCATCCTCGCATGCTTCGCGGACACGGTCATAGGCGTCGAGCCATTCGCCGGATGTGATCTCGAACCCGGCATTTTTCAGGCCTTCCTCAATGGTGGCAAAATGGCGCACATTGACATCCCCTGATCCGGTGCCGCCCTTGACGGTATGCCGGACGCCGCTGCCAAAGGCCGCAATCTTTCCGGGTTCGTCAAGCGGGAATTCCCCGTCTTTTTTGAGCAGCACCATGCACTCCGCTGCCAGGGCCCGCATGCTCTCTATATGTTCCTTCTCGTACTGTTCCATATGCATTCTCCGGCTTTCAGTTTTTCGTGTCCGCCGTTTCGGAAGACATCTGCTTTCAAATTCTCCCCCGCCTGGTTTTTTCCTGCTGCTTTCCTTCTGTCTCCCGCACTCTCATATTCCCGGGAATTTGCCTGATTTCCCATGATTCTTGACCGTCCGCTGTTGAAATTCGCCGCGGAAAGATTATAATAATCTTGCTTTGGTACCTTATACCCATGTACAACATCATAAGGAGGAATGTCTTATGAAAAGGCTTCTGAGTCTGGTCCTCGCCCTCGTCATGGTCTTTGCAGTATGCGTGTCCGCTTCTGCAGACATGACCGATGCTGACTATGCTGCCGCAGCGAAAGTTTTCGCAGGCGACCTGCGCACCGACTATACCGGCACCACCGTCATTCTTCACTCCAATGACGTGCACGGCGCTCTCGAGGGCTATGCCTATGTCCCCACCCTGCGCGCCTGGTTCGAGGATCATGGTGCTGAAGTGATCACTGTCGATGCCGGCGACTTCAGCCAGGGCACCACCTATGTGAGCACTTCCAAGGGCGCTTCCGCAATCGAAATGATGAACGCCGCAGGTTATGACCTGGTCACCCTGGGCAACCATGAATTCGACTTCGGTTATGCTCAGCTGATGGAGAACCTCTCCAAGGCCCAGTTCACCACGATCTGCTGCAACGTGATTGCTGACGAAACCGGCGAGTCCATCCTGCCCGGCACCACCGTCATCACCACCAAGAGCGGCATGAAGCTCGGTTTCTTCGGTCTGGAAACCCCTGAAACCGCCACCAAGGTCAACCCCGGCATGATCAAGGAAATCTCCTTCACTGCCTTTGAAGACCTGTATAAGGCCGCTCAGGGTGCTGTGGATAACCTGAAGGCAGAGGGTGTGGACCTCGTCATCGGTCTGTGCCACCTCGGTGTGGACGCCGAATCCGCTGCAAACGGCTACCGCTCCATTGACCTGCTGACCAAAGTGACCGGCGTGGATCTCGTCATTGACGGACATTCCCACACCGTCATGTCCGCCGGTGAAAACGGTGAACCCATTGTCTCCACCGGCACCAAGTTCGAAAACATCGGCGTTGTTGTGATCAACAATGAAACCAAGGCTGTGGAAGACAAGTTCCTCGTCTCCACCAAGTACCTGGCCAAGGATCCCGACGTTCTGGCCAAGGCCCAGGGCATCATCAGTGATGTTGAATCTGTGTACGGCGCTGTCTTCGCCACCACGGAAGTCCGTCTCAACGGCGACCGCGATCCCGGCAACCGCACCGAAGAAACCAACCTCGGCGATCTGATCACCGACGCTATGGTCTGGTCCGTTGTCAAAGAAGGCGGCATCGAACAGGTTGAACCCAATGCTGTGGTTGGCATCACCAACGGCGGCGGCATCCGCGCTACCATCGAAGCCGGCGACATCACCAAGAACAACGTCAACACCGTGCTGCCCTTCGGCAATACTGTGGCTGTTGTCTATGTGACCGGCGCTGAACTCCTCGAAGCACTCGAAGCTTCCACCTTCTGCACGCCCAGCGCAATCGGCGGTTATCCGCAGACCAGCGGCATCACCTGGACACTGGACACCACCGTTCCCTTTGAACAGGGCGAAGTGTACACCCTCAACGGCAAAGAGAGCAGCTACTATGCTCCTGCCGCCATCAAGCGTGTCACCATCACCGCGATCAACGGCGAACCCTTTGACGAGAAGGCCACCTACGCTGTTGTGACCAATAACTTCTGCGCAGCCGGCGGCGACACCTACAATGTCTTCGCACGTTCCAGCTCTTCCTTCGACACCGGCATCCCGATGGATGAAGCCCTGATGGCTTACATCGACGAAGTCCTTGGCGGAAAGATTACTGCTGAAACCTACGGCGCTCCCCGCGGAACCGAAACCCAGATCCGTTAATCTCAGTCCATAACCCGGGGCGGCTGTGAAATCCCTGATTTCCGGCCGTCCTTTTTCTGTCCGGGATAAAACTTCGCCGCTGAATCGTTGTCTGTCTGCAGGCTGATGCGGGCGTTTTCCCGTCCGCACATCTGCTTCAGCCAACGGTTGAAAGGAGAATGCTGTGATGAAAAAAAGCGCCTTTCAGTTTTTCCTGTCTCTGCTTTGCCTTCTGCTGATGGTGACCTGTGCCTTTGGCGAAACCCGCGAGAGTGTCATCTGGCTGGAGGGCATGGAGGAGACCATCATCGAGACAAAGTTTGAAAGCCCGGAAGGATTTTCCTTCTGGTATGATGCCGACCTCATGGAGGCCGACTTCGCTACCGCTGATGAGACGGAACGCATCAGGGTCTCCAATATCGACTCGGATGATTTCATGCTCCTCTCCCTGATCTCACAGGAGGAAGCAGACGAGCTCATCAGAGACAGAGAGGTGGAAACCGCGCATGACCCGGAGACAGGACGTGTAACGACGGAAGTCTATTGCGAGCTGGAAAACACAACCTTTCATTTCCTGACCCTCGTTTCAGAAAACGGAAAGGTCCTGCGCGCAGAGGGCGTCTATTCCATGGAAGCCGCAGAGGGCAATGCCAAGTATTTCCGTCGCATCCTGGACAGCGCCGTGCTGGCCGATCCGGCTGATCAGGCCGCAGAATAATCCGGCAGGATGAAAAAAGGCAGCACCTGAAGGACAGGGAGAAACATGTTCATCCCGGCGTCCTCCTGGGCTGCCTTTTTTATGCGTGGAAAAGCATGCACCCCTGATGCCCTTTTCATCTCTCCCCCAGCACTGCATACAGAAAGGGACATCCCGAACGCTGCTGCGCGCAGTCATCCGGGATGTCCCTGCTTTCTGTTTTCCACCCGTTTTCATGCGGGGTCTGATTCACCGGATCGTGACGCAGGCGGTCATCATTCGGTATAAATGACGTCGGTGACCTCATTGGTCATCACGATGAATGTCTTGCCGCGCTTGAACTTCAGCTCGGACCCGTCAGCATCCGTGAACACCAGTCGGGATGTCACATCATCGCGTGTCCATGCGCCGCGGACATACCGGCCGTCCTGGAAGATCTCCGCCGTGCCGGAACCCACCAGATGCTTCCTGAGGAAGACATAGTTCTTTTCCCAGCTGAACTTGACGCGAAGGACAATCACATTGGCAAACGTAACCGTTTCGCCGGTCAGGCGGTCAGAATACTTGCCGCTGGAATTGGTTCTGGTGTATTCTCCGGTCTCCGGCAGATACCGGAACACGGCACGGCTTGCAGAGTTGGAAGCGGTATCTGCGCTTTCGCCGCGGTGCAGCACGCGGATAATGTTCGCGGTTTCACCGTCCGTCCGCTTTTCGTCCGTGAACAGGAACGGTCTCTCCTCAAACTCGACATTCTTGGTCATCAGATTGTCATGGATGCCGTCGATATGGCAGGACAGATTGTGTCCGCCCGCCGCATCATGGAAGCGCTCTTTAAAACCGTTGTCATGGAGCAGGTTGTACACACGGTGCGTATAGGTCATTCTGTACTTGGACATCAGCGCATCGATGTCAATATTGTCGTCCTTCACCGCAGGCGGTCCCGCATAGGCAAAGGCGGCATTGAAACTTGTGACAGCAGGAAGCATGCTGGCACGTCCGGAGCGCACAGGGCCTGCCTGGCTCGGATAATGATCCGCAAAGAGCGCCAGCAGCTTGGTCGCGCCAGAACCGGCATTGGGAACCTGGAAAATGATGTCCGCCTGAGAGACGCCCCAGTGCGGGTAGGCATCCTCGGCATTATCCAGGACGATCACCACCGGTGTATAGGGTTCACCGGACGCGGGAAGTCCCGTTGTCGAGCTGACGCCCGGGATGACAGGATTGACCGCCGGGTAGGTTTTGATCGGCACCTGGGCATCCAGCACGCCCTGAATGTGAATGGACTTATCCTCTGTCACAGCAAAATCCGCCACCTTGATGGGGTGAAGAATGATGCCGTTCCCCTCCTCAAGAGGAGTCACCTTCCACTTCTTCTTGGCGATGCTGATTTCTTCACTCGCGCTGTAGGTTCCCAGAGGTCCAAACAGCCCTTCTGTACCGTACCAGGTATAGCCGCCCGCATACTGGATGACATAGAATCCTTCCGGAACCTTGATATTCAGGGATTTTCCGGGCTCGATGAAGGCATCTGTGACAATCACATTGGTATCCGCGTCGCGCATCTGAAGATACACATAGCTTCCGCCGTCGGGATTATTAAAGGTCACGGTCCTTCCCTTCTTCACCTTGGCCGATACCGTGCCGGTCTTGGGCATGGGCTGGGAGGCTTCATCCGGCAGAAGTGCATAGCCGTCCACAAGCTTCTGATAGGTTGCAGCGGGCGTGAACTGTGCAAAATACTGCACATAGCCTTCCGGAAGCACGCCGCGGGCCAGTTCGGTCAGGTCCAGGGTGGCCGATTTCCGCACCAGGCGCTTTTTCATCAGGGCCACCGAAGATTCGGCCAGACGGGTCTTCCAGACATCCGGCAGTGCATCCAGACTCAGGCGCTCAGCCTTCGTCTGGGCAGCCAGCTCGGAGGAGATGGAGCCGTACGCTGTGTCCAGAAGCTTGGAGGGAGAAATGCCGTCCCACGTCATCTCAATGGCGTGCGGGCCGTTCTTGATCCGGTAGTGCTGATTTCTCTGCGCATACAGCATGGGTGCCCACTCTGATGCGTCCTCGCACGGGAAGACTTCGGGTTTTCCCGCAATAAACTGTTCAAACGCATCCGTCACCTGCAGAAGCGACTGGGCTGTGGGTTTTCTGTCCGTGGTCGGAGAGCAGAAGAGCAGGTCGGTCAGCGCAGAGGCGACTTCCTTGCCGTTGACGGCCTTCTTGGACACGTTGACGACTTTCTTGACCGCGTTCATGAACTGGTTGACGCCGTTCTTGTTGATGGTGCCGTCCGCCTGAAGCTTAATGGTAAAGGTTGCATTGTGTCCCGCGATGTTTTCCAGCATGGAGGCGGTCCATGCAGCCTTGTTCCCGGCGGCGGCATACTTGCCCAGGGCCGTCAGGTTCGGATCAAATCCGCACAGGGTAAAGCTCAGCTGGTTCTCCTCGAGCCGGATATCCTGCGCTCCGCTCTCAAGCACAGCCAGAATCCAGGCGTCCTTCTGTTTGGCGATCTGTGTTTCGAGCAGTTCCTGCACCATGGCTTCGGCTGAAACGCCTTCGCTTTCCTCAGCGAGGACAGACACAGCGCCCGTCAGGAGAAGCACGCACAGGAGCATACACAACAGTTTCTTCATAACACCCTTCCACCCATCGTTTGATTTGTTGCCTGAAACCATTATAAATTGGATTCCCTGAAAACACAATCCATATCCTGTATGCCTGGTTTCACTTCAAAAAGCCGGGGAACACTCCAGCTCCCCGGCTGTACGGCTTTCCAGCCGTCTCACTCCTTGCAGACCTTCCTTGCAAAGTGCTCCTCGCAGGCTTTTTCCAGTGCCTTGACAATGATTTCCAGCGTACGGATGCGCGCATACTGCTTGTCATTGGATTCAATGATATACCACGGCGCATTCTTCGTGCTGGTTTTCTGCAGCATTTCATTGACTGCGACTTCATACAGCGGCCACTTTTCACGGTTGCGCCAGTCTTCGTCCGTGATCTTCCACTGTTTTTCCGGCGTATTCTGGCGGTCATTGAAGCGGGCCAGCTGCGTGTCCTGATCGATATGGATCCAGAACTTGATCACCACAGCGCCCCAGTCCGTCAGCTGACGCTCAAACTCGTTGATTTCATTGTACGCTCTCTGCCAGTCCTTTTCAGAGCAGAAGCCCTCGAGGCGTTCCACCATGACGCGGCCGTACCAGGTGCGGTCAAAGATGCAGATATGTCCGCTCCTCGGCAGACGCGTCCAGAACCGCCACAGGTACTGCCGGTTGAGTTCATGGGGTTCCGGGGAGGCAATGGGGCACACGTCAAACCCGCGCGGGTCGAGCGGATAGGCCACCCTGCGGATATTGCCGCCCTTGCCGGCGGCATCCCAGCCCTCATAGCACAGAACCACCGGAATCTTCAGGCGGTAGATGATGTTGTGCAGCTCGCTGAGCCGCTTCTGGAGCTTCTTGAGCTTTTCCTTGTATTCGTCATCGGAGATGGTCACCGACAGGTCCACGTCCGCAAGCGCCGGCATTTCCCTGAGCGGGAATTCCTCTTCAAAAGGTTCTCCCACATACCGGCCTTCCTCCAGCACATCTTCAATGCCTTCCACCAGGAGCTTCAGGACATCGCGGACTGCCATCTTTCTCCGGCTGCCGTCCAGGATATGCCACGGGACGATATCGTCCGTCTTCTCCATGAAGTTGTCATAGGAATCCAGGAAGCGGTCATATTCCCTGTGCTGCCAGAGATCCTCATCCGTCACGCGCCATTCCGTTTCCACATTCGCGGTCAGGCTCTCCAGACGTTCATACTGTTCCTTTTTGTCGATATGGACAAAGATCTTCAGGAGCAGATAGCCTCCGTCGCGGAGCTGGCGCTCAAACTCATTGACCGCGCGCACACGCCGCTTGAATTCCTCTTTGGTGATTTCCCGGTGCAGATATTTGCGGATGATATCCTCCATCCAGCCGGAATCCATGAACAGGATTTTTCCGTTTTCCGGGATCGCCGTGGCATACGGGTACAGGAACGGATAACGGGATTCCTTTTCGGGCACAATCACCGGGGAGACGACATTGTAAAAGCGCGGGTCCAGTTCGCTGATCAGCTCCTTGATCAGACTGCCCTTTCCGGCGGCTGCCCAGCCCTCAATGAGCACCAGGACCGGGATCTTTTTGTCCCTCAGCTTCTGGGGCAGCGCCGCAAGACGCTCTTTGAGCTCCTTGATGTCCGCTTTTAAAACGTCCTTATCTTCCGCTTCCACTTTTTCAAAATCGGCAAGCATACCTTTTCCTCCGTTATGAAATTATCATTATGCTGTTTCGGTGGAAAAAGTATACAGGATATTTCCCTGAAACGCAAGCGATGCAGGCTTTGCTGGGTTCCTGCAGCCGAAAAACGCATGCAGGGACAAAAAAATCTCAGGAATGGGATGAAACCCGGCATGCCTTTCGTTTTTTCTCCTGCCGCCGTGTCAGGGCTTGACACACGTGGTATAGTCAAATTTGGGCCCTGTTTTCTGAAAACTGAACGACTGTGCAGGAGGGAAAAGCATGAAGCAGCTTGACAACATCATCCTGGTCACGGACACTGTTGAAGAAATCTACGAAGTCTTCCGGACGACCTTCCCGGAACTGGATGGGCAGGTCAAGGGCTGGAGCCTCTGGCGGTGCTGCGACGAGCAGTTCCGCGGGATCCGCGTCCGCCTGAACAACGGCATGACGGTCCTCTACGGACTGGAAAAGGACGAAGATGAACCGGACAGCCTCTTCTGGCAGGTCCGTCCTCCGATCCTGGTCCCGGCCACGGAAAAGGCCGAGTAAGCCCGCAGACGCATAAAGCAAAGGGGCTGTTGCAGAAGTAACAGCCCCCAAACAGAAAAAACAGAGCATTCAACCACTGAGGATGTGGAGGAATGCTCTGTTTTGTTGTAAAATTATACTAAAACCCAATCATTACGAAAGCAGTCGGACAAAGAAATACAGGGAACAGATCGGACGGGCTGAGAACATGGCCTATTATGGTCCGGAAGATTATTATCTGTGTAAACTTGGTCGGATGGTCGTGAACGTGGGCACATCAACAGAGCACTCCAAGGATGGAACCACGCGGGAAGTGACCAGATATCGTTGTGAGGACTGCCATGGGTGTCCGTATCGGGCAGCCTGCTGCAAAGCAAAAGATCCTGAACAGAGAAAAGAATTGGTTGTCTGTCGTGAGTTTTCAGATTACCGGGAAGCATCACAGAAGAGGATCACCTCTGAAGAGGGAAAAACGCTTCGAATGAACCGTTCGATCCAGGCAGAAGGCGCTTTCGGCCAGCTGAAGCATAATCGTAGATTTGTTCGTTTTCTTACCGGTGGAACTGTAAAGGTACTATCCGAACTTTACCTTCTGGCCATATCACAGAACATTCTGAAAGCTATTGCCAAATGCAACACTGGAACGCTGGACCATCATCTTTTTATCCCCGAAGATGTAGCTTAAATTCCTGATTTTCTGAAAATCCGACTTTTACATCGCTTCAATTCAGCTTGTCAAAGTGACATTTGTTGACAGGCTGATTTGTGTTTGCTTTCTCTCGTTGTTTTTCTCATAATTGCATCAAAAAAGGCGTTGCTGCAGATCTCTTGCTTCTGCAGCAACGCCGTCATGAAACAATCTCTCCCGGTCTTGTTTGGCGGCTTTCATTTGACCGTCAGCCCGGTTCTACGCGGAAACCACGTTCATAGGGCTGCAATGGAAGCACGGTAATCAAGCTTTTTTCAATATGCAGATGCTTCTGGCTTTTCAGCTGAATCAGGAATTTCCGAAGCTGTGCCGTGCCACCCTGAGCTTCCAGAAGCACACTCCCATCCTGCAGGTTTTTCACCCAACCGGTCAGATACAGCCCTTTTGCAAGATACATTGCCGTATACCTGAATCCGACATGTTGCACCTTGCCAAAACACTGTATGCGCCATCTTTCCTGAAGCGTTCCGGAGGCCATCAGATCGTGTTCTCATCGCTGAGCAGATCCGCCAGCACCTTTTCCTTCACCTTTGAAACATCGGTTTCCCTGATCTTCTGACGCAGCGGCAGCACGGAGCGCGGCGATACAGAAAGTTCATCAATTCCGATGGAAAGGAAGGTTTCCGTCAGGGCAAGATCCGCGCCGAGTTCACCGCAGATTCCAACCCATACGCCGTTCTTATGCGCATTGTCGCAGACTATCTTCAGTGCACGAAGCACAGCAGGGTGATGCGGATTGTAGAACCGGCCGAGATCAGCATTCTGCCGGTCGCAGGCCAGTGTGTACTGGGTCAGATCGTTGGTGCCGCAGCTGAAGAAGTCAACTTCCTTCGCCAGGCGGTCGCTCATCAGAACCGCTGCCGGTGTTTCAATCATGATACCGATCTCAACATCCTCACTGAAAGGAATGCCTTCCTTTGTCAGTTCTTCCCGCACCCGGTCGCACATTTTCTTGGCTTCCTTGACTTCCCATACACTGGTCACCATGGGGAACATAATGCCAAGCTTGCCGAAAGCAGAAGCGCGGAACAGAGCACGCAGCTGGGTATGGAAGATTTCCGGCCGGTTCAGGCAGATGCGCAGTGCGCGGTTGCCCAAAGCCGGATTCTCTTCCTTGGGCAGATTGAAATAACCGATCTGTTTGTCTGCGCCGATATCCAGTGTGCGAATGACAACCTCTTTTCCGCCCATGTCGGACAGAACCTTCTTATATGCTGCAAACTGGATTTCTTCAGACGGGAAATCATCACAGTTCAGATACAGGAATTCACTGCGGAACAGGCCGACGCCGCCTGCGTCATTGCTCAGCACGGCCGGAACATCGTCCGGGCCTCCGATATTGCAGTAAACCTTGATCTTCTGACCGTCCAGAGTTTCATTGGGCTGTCCCTTGAGAAGTTCCAGCATTTCGCGCATCTTTTTCTGCTCTTCCATCTTCTTGAGCAGATGTGCTTTCGCATCTTCATCCGCATCGATCGTCACATTGCCGGTGCCGCCGTCGATGATCACTTCTTTGCCTTCATATTCCGGTTTCAGCTGATCGCCTACACCAATGATAGCGGGAATCCCCATGGTCCTGGCCAGGATTGCCGTATGGCTGGAACCAGATCCCCCTTCGGTCACAAAGCCAAGGATCTTGCTTTTGTCCAACTGAACCGTCTCGCTTGGCGCCAGATCATCTGCTGCAAGAACCACCGGTACCGGGGAATTGATTCCTCCCTGCACCACACCGGTCAGCGCGGCAATGATCCGTGCGGAAACATCCTTCACGTCCGCTGCCCTGGCCTGGAAGTATGGATCGTCCATGGCTGCGAACATTTCAGCAAACTGCGCCGCAGTATCCGTTACGGCCGCTTCCGCGTTCAGCTTCATATCCTGAATGGCACTCTGAATCGCTTCTTCGTATTCCATGTCCTCCGCCATCATCTGATGGGTTTCAAACAGCAGTGCAGCTTCATCGCCGGCTTCTTCCCTGGCTTTTTCCGCCAGTTCGCCAAGCTGGTCAATCGCCTTTTGCTGAGCATCCTTGAACCGGTTCCATTCGGCATCCGCATCTTCGACTTCATAACGGGTAATCGTAGCTTTTGCCCGCTGATAGAAATACAGTGGTCCGATCGCCACACCGTTTGATACGCCTTTTCCCTGAATCAGGATCATTTCCGTCATCTCCTTTTCTTCGTGTGAAAAACAAACGGCTGTCGACCGGCAGCCGTTTGTTCGGATTCAGATTACAGATTGGCCTTGAAGAACGCTTCAATTGCGGCAGCTGCGGTATCTTCATCCGCACCATCAATCGTGACCTTCACGGTATCTCCCTGCTTGATGCCCATACCCATCAGGGCCATCAGTTTCAGGGCGTTGACTGCCTTGTCGCCCTTGCTCACGGTGACTGTGGAAGCATACTTCTTGATTTCCTTGACCAGGATTCCGGCAGGACGTGCATGGATACCAACGGGATCGGTAATGGTGTACTCAAAAGACTTCATGTTTCGTTCCTCCTATTTTTATTCGCATACTGCGAATCTCATCAAAGTTGCTGCTTACTGCAGTCCGCACTCGACACCTTCAAGATCGTCGGAATTGGTCAGCAGAACCGCCACGGTATCGCTGTAGCCTGCTGCCTTAATCTTTTCCCGGCTGAAACGGATCAGGGGCTGACCGGCTTTCACTTCGTCGCCTTCCTTTACCAGGCAGGTGAAGCCGTCGCCTTGCATATTCACGGTATCCACACCAACGTGGATCAGCATTTCCATGCCGTTAGATTCAACACCCACTGCATGCTGGCTTTCCGCCACGGAAGAAATGGTACCGTCAAAAGGAGCCACTACAAGCTCATCTGACGGTTCGATTCCAACGCCATCACCCAGCACACCGGAAGCAAACGTGTCATCCGGAATGGCTTCCCGGGCAATGACTTTGCCCTTTACCGGCTGAAGCACAGTTCCGGCGGCGCAGCGGATCACGGAAGCTGTCGGCACTTCAATCGAGGGTTTTTCAGCCTCAGGTGCTGCCGCAGGAGCAGCCGCCGGCTCTTCTTCCTTCCAGAGAACCATCGTCACTGCAAAGGCAATGCCAGATGAGATAAGAAGTTCAATCACATAGACAGGAATATTGTTGATCGCCAGCAGGCCGGGGATGCCGGTCACACCATAGGTTGTTGCACCAAGACCTGTCAGGGATCCAAAGAGAGCACCGACCGCACCGCCGACCACACCTGCGATGAACGGTTTCATAAAGCGGAAGTTCACACCGAAAATAGCGGGCTCCGTAATGCCCAGGGATGCAGAGAGGGAGGACGGCAGCGCGACGGACTTGAGCTTTGCATTGCGGCACTTAATGGCCACAGCAAGGCAGGCGCCGAACTGAGCGAAGTTTGCAGCAGACGCAATGGGCATCCAGATATTCAGCCCCAGTGCGCCGCTCAGCATACCAGCCTCAATCACGTTATACATATGGTGCAGGCCCATGACGACAGTCCATGGATAAAGAGCACCCATGACCAGAGCGCCGATACCGCCGGTGGAGGTCACCAGCCATTCGGCTCCCTGCAGAACCCAGTTTTCCAGAATGGAAAAAATCGGTCCGATCACGACGAAGGTAGCAAAAGCGGTCACCAGTACGGTCACCAGGGGCGTCACAAACAGGTCAATCATTTCCGGCACATGTTTATGCAGCCATTTTTCCACCGTACTCATCAGAAGTACGGCAAGAATGACCGGAATGACATGTCCCTGATATCCGACCTGCGCGATGCTGAAGATTCCCAGATCCCAGACCGCGGGCTGATTGGTCGGAGTAACGGTCCAGGCATTCATCAGAGCGGGGTGAACCATCATGATGCCGATAACGCCGCCAAGGAAAATGTTTCCGCCAAATACCCGTGCGGCGGAAATTGCGACCAGAACGGGCAGCAGTGCGAATGCGGTATTGGCCACCATGTCCAGAAAACCAAACCAGCCGCTGCTTGCAAAAGAGGGAATTGCCTTGGCCAGTGCTTCCACAAGGCCCATCATCAAACCGGAAGCCACGATTGCGGGAAGAATCGGGACGAACACATCGCCTGGCGTTTTCAGGATTTTCTTCCACAAGGGCATTTTGGAAGCTGCCGCTTTCTTCACGTCATCCTTGGATGCCGCGGAAACACCGGCAACCGAAAGGAATTCCTCGTAGACCTTGTTGACGGTGCCTGTGCCGATAATCAGCTGCAGCTGTCCGTTGGATTCGAACATGCCTTTCACGCCGTCGACGTTTTCGAGCGCCGCCCTGTTGACCTTGCTGTTGTCAGCAATAACAAGACGAAGCCGCGTTGCACAATGTGCAGCGCTGATGACATTGGAGCCGCCGCCGATATTGGCAGTGATCTCCTGCGCACATTTCCGGTAATCGAGAGCCATGGGTAGATTCCTCCTTCATTTTCGGACCTTTGTCCTGCCTGGGGAATTGGGACTGAGTCACCGTGATCATATGTAGCGTGTAATCCATTTTACACGAAACACCAATGGAAGAAAAGTTAAATTGCATAAATTGGGTGTAGCTAGAAAAATGTGGT
>DEFL01000049.1 GCA_002350845.1 Christensenella sp. UBA2853 | reverse complement strand
CTAATCTAATTTGAGACTAGTATGATCATCATAGGCAACGCATTCCATCGTTCTTAAAACATGAACAAAAGCCTGCTCGTTCCAATGAGCAGGCTTTTGTAAACCCGATTTTTTGAACCTGAGAATCGTGTTGCCATCTGCAGGTCATTGATTCATCTGCTTCATGGCTGTGCAGCTTTCCCAGTTCATTTTTTCATTGCCATCCAGGTCTTTCCATCTGAAAACACCGTTCTCAAGGACCATATATCCATGCCATGAATCCTCTTTTGGAATCGATACAGACCCGGGATTCATGATCATGATTCCATCCTGTTCCATGCAAACCGGGATGTGTGTATGCCCATGGAGAAGGATATCCCCGGCATGAATCGGTGGCAAATGGTTTTTATGATACACATGTCCATGTGTGATAAACAGGAGAGACCTGCCCAGGTCCATCAGGGCATATTCTGCCAGTACCGGGAATGGTAGAACCATCTGGTCCACTTCCGCTTCGCAGTTACCGCGGACACAAAGGATCCGGTCTGCATATGCAGAAAGCTGTTCTATGACTTTTTTGGGTGCATACTCCTCCGGCAGATCATTGCGCGGTCCATGATAAAGGATATCTCCCAAGAGAATCATCCGGTCCGCCTTTTCCGCTTGAAACCGGCGAATCATCAGGTCGCAGTAATAGGCGGATCCATGAATATCAGAGGCAATAAACCATTTCATATTCCTTTTCCTCCGTTACGCGCTGAGTGCACCCTCCGGCGACTGCATGTCACAGATTTTCCGATACAGTCCATTCTTTGCAATCAATTCCTCGTGTGTCCCCTGCTCAACAATCCTGCCTTTATCAAGAACAAGGATCTGGTCCGCATGCATCAGCGTAGTAATCCGGTGCGAGATCAGAATGCGCGTGCTCTGTTCAGGCATGTTTTCAAGAGACTTTCTGATCTTGGCATCCGTCTCCGTGTCGACAGCAGAAAGACTGTCATCCAGAATTGTGATCGGAGTATGCCGCATGAGTGTCTGGGCAATTGCCGTACGCTGTTTCTGTCCGCCGGAAAGTGTAACTCCCCGTTCGCCAACGTTGGTTTCATAACCTTTCGCAAAATGCTCGATCGTTTCATCCAGCGCAGCAATCCGGGCTGATTCACGAATCCGTTCAAAATCTGCGCCTGCATCTGTCATGGCAATGTTTTCGCCAAGCGTTTTGGAGAACAGGTACGGCTCCTGGAGCACAATGCCAACATGCTCACGGACCCAGGTCCTGTCCATGCAGGCAATATCGTTGCCGCCAACCATGATCCTGCCTCCGTTTTCCGGAAGATCATACAGTCTGCACAGAAGATACATCAGCGTGCTCTTCCCGCTGCCCGTGCTGCCCAGAATACCCGTGACCTTCCCGGCTTTTGCTGTAAAGGACACATCGCGAAGAACATCTGCGTCATTTTCGCCGTAATGGAAGGCTACATGCTCAAAGACAATATCCCCGTCCATCGCCGGTTTCTGACTGCCTTTTGTATTGGTTTCCGAAGGCGCTTCCAGAATATAGCGAATACGGTCAATGGATACACCGGAGCGGCTCATGCCTGAGATCACACGGCCGAGCATACGCACAGGACCCGAGAGCATAGCGCTGTATGAAAGGAATGCAATGTAATTGCCTACGGTAAGCTCACCCGCCAGACAATAGTTGGCTCCAATGAGCAGAATCATCAGCGTTTGAAGTCCCGATATCGCGTCACCGGTTGCCCAGAAAAGAGACAGCAGGTGCATGAGGTACTTCCATAATCCTGTATACTCTTCATTCGCTGTTTCAAAGCGTTTGCGCTCATAGTTTTCTCTTCCGAACGCACGCACCACACGCACACCCGTCAGGTTTTCCTGTGCAACAGCAGAAAGATGGCCTTCCATCTCATCCACCTTAAGGAAACTGGATTCAATGCGCACATGGAAAAAATAAGAGAAAAGGATAATCACCGGAATAAAGCAGCAGACCATCAGCGTCAGCTTCCATGAGATCGACATCATAAAAGCAATGGACAGAAGAATGCTGACAACCATACGAATCAGGGTGGTGATATGGTCCGATAAGAAAGAGCGGATCACATCCACATCACTCGTACAGCGCTGGATGATGTCACCTGTATGATTCTGATTGTGCCAGGTCAGTGGGAGCGAAGTAATATGCTGATACAACAGATTTCGGGTGTTCTTCAGCATTCTCTCCTGCCCTCTGAAATTCATCACCCGAAATGCATAACGGCAGCTGCCTGCCAGCAGAGCAATCAGCAAAATCGCCAACGCAATCAATCCGATGTTTTGCCGCAGCCCTGAGATACCGCCTGAAACATTCAGCAGCGGCTGTAGGTAGGCAGGCGCAGAGATGTTTTTTTCACCAATGACTGCGTCAACCGCAAAAGAGATAATCTTTGGATTGATCAGATCCAGAAGCGAAGTCATCCATGCAAAAAGAATACTCGCTACAAAGAACCGTTTTGAGCCACGGACAAGCCTGAGAAGAACACCGGTTCTGCTTGAAAAGTGCGTCTTATTCATTTCATCACACCCTTTCCATGGCCATATCAACGGAAACATCGGTAAACTGACGGGTAAACAGTTCGTAATAATACCCTTTTTTCTCCATCAGTTCCCTGTGTGTACCCTGCTCTACGATCTTTCCGTCCCTGACTGAAAGAATCATATCTGCATCAACCACCGTAGAAAGACGGTGAGCAATCATAAAGCTGGTTCTGCCAGCGGTCACTGTTTTGATGGCGGCCTGGATCGTCTTTTCGGTCACAGTATCGACTGAGCTCGTCGCTTCGTCCAGCACAAGAATTCTCGGGTCAGCAAGGATCGCACGTGCAAAGGAGAGCAGCTGTCTTTCACCGGTGGAAAGCATGCTGCCGCCTTCACCAACGTCACTGTCGAGCTGTTTATCCATTTTCTTGACCACCTGGTCAGCAGAAACAAGCTTCAGCGCCTCCCAGATTTCTTCATCGGTCGCATCCGGTTTTCCATACCTGAGATTTTCTCTCACAGTGCCAGAAAAAAGATGCGGAGTCTGCAGAACATAGCCGATATGACTGTGGAGCCATAACTGAGAGCGCTCTCTTGCATCCCTTCCATCGATCAGTAACTGACCCTTGGTCGGCTCATAAAACCTGCACACAAGATTGACCAGCGTCGATTTCCCGGCTCCTGTTTCGCCAACGATGGCAACAGACGCACCTTCAGGAACATGCAGGTTGAAATGCTCAAGCACAGGTTCATCACCATCCGGATACTGGAAAGTGACATCCTTGAATTCAACATCTCCGCCGAGGTCTTCCCAGTTTTCTTTCCGGGGATGGAATGTATCCCCATACCGCTCAATGACTTCAGGCGTATCCACAACACTGCTTTCAGTGTCCATCAGTTTTGTAAAACGTTCAATATTGACCTGAATGGTTGTCATCGCCGTAATCACATTGATGCAGTTCTGAAGCGGTTCCATAATGCCAATGGCATAAGACATAAACACTGAGAGTGTGCCCAGTTCCATGAGTTTTTCAACGGTCAGTGTTCCGCCCTTCCATAAGACCAGGGCCAATGCAGCAGAAGAAAGGAAGGATACACCTGTCCCAATCAGCGTGCTGGTCCGCCCTGCACGAACAGATTCACGTTCCATCTCGCCGGTATGCTCTGAAAAATCATGATTCATTCGTTCTTCAACAGATAGGGTTTTAATGGCACGGATACCTGTAATCCCTTCATTGAAGTCCCCTGAAATGGTCGAGTTCAGTTCGCGAACGCGCCGGTTCTGTTCTATAAGCCTTTTGCGGAAGAAAGTGACGATGATCACCGCAACAGGTACCAGTGTAAGGACAAGAAGTGCAAGACGGAGATTAGTGGCAATCATAATAATAATGACACAAACCACATAACTTCCGCTCCATACAAAATCCATCAGACGCCACGACACAAATTCACCGATGCGTCCGGAATCGCTCATCACTCTGGCATGAATATAGCCAACAGAATTCCTGTTGAAATAATCAAATGTGAGTGTCTGAAGATGATTAAAGCTGGCATTTCTGAGGTCCCTGTTCAGCCATAACTCCATCTTTGAACACATAAAAGCGGAATAATAGTTATCCCAAACCTGAAAAGCCAGTACCAGAAAATAACCGATACCAACCTTTACCAGTGTATCATTGGTTCCCAGTGTCAGATTGTGATTGATGATGTGCTGGTTAAACAACGGATAGATCGAGTCGATCAGGCTGCTGAGCACACCCAGAAAAACCATAAATACGATTCTTCCGCCATAGGGTTTAACATATGGCAGAATATGCGGAACGCCAAAAAAGCGCATTTTCTTTTCTTGTGTCTGCATATGGACCTCGCTTACCCAAAATATAATGTATAGCTCATGGGATTCATCATTTCCAGATGTCCCATGGAACGCAGAGTGTCAGATCAATCAGAGAAGTTCTATCAATCGGCTGCGCACAGAGTCCATCCTCGGATCAGAGATTCCAAAATCCATTTCTCTGTACGACCATGCAGCGCGTCCGATGCCATAGGTTTCAAAGGCCTGATGAATGGCTTCATACCATTTCAGTGCATCTTCCGGAGAAGCGCGGTCAATGACCCCGTATTCTCCGCAGTACAGTCGGACATGACGCTGTTTTGCCACTTCAACGGCTTTCTCAAATCTGCGCAGAAAATATTCAGCGCCAAGAGGCTGATCAGGGTCCATGTCATCAAAATCATGTGCAGGTGCATGCCTGAAGGCCTCTGTATGTCTCCTCAATTCACCCATCGGCTGCTCAATGGAGAATCGGAATGCATGATCCATGCCCTGAACCCATGGGGCACCCTGATGGGTAAAGAGCAGAGGATCATAGCAGTGAAAATTATAGATAATATGCTCGTCGCAGGGTTCCTCAAGATCAGGAACAGCTTCAATGCTGTTGTTCCAGTATCCGCCGACCAGAATCGGCACCTCAGGAGCCGTTTTCCGGATTCGCCGAATGCATTCGCGCGCGATCCGGTTCCATACGGACGCATATTTCCTGTCTGTGACTTCATTGAGCAGTTCAAACGCAAGAATATCCAGATCTTCTGCAAAATGAACAGCGAATGCCTCCCAGAGCTGATAAAAATACTCCTGAAGCGATTCATTTTCAAAAAAGCCGGTCTGCGCCTCTCCTGCATCAAAAGAAAAACCAATCGTTTTATGAAGGTCAAGAATGAGATTCAATCCATAGGCCCTGCACCAGTCAATCACTGTTTGAATATATTGAAACCCGGACTCAATGAGTGTGCCATCCTCGTTCTGAACAAGATTGTAGTCCACCGGCAGACGGACATGATCAAGCCCCCATGCAGCGATTGTCTGCAGATCACGCTCGCAGATAAAGCTGCGATAGCGTTCTTCAGAATAATCACACTGTGAAAACCAGCCGCCCAGATTGACGCCATGCTGGAATCCGCTCCACGTTACGTTCTCCATTCTTTCCACTGCTTCCCCCAGATGTCTCCCATACCCTGATTGCTTTTCACTCAGAGCAGATCATAATCCCATTTTCCTCATGATTCCTTCCGCTGTTACCCCGGGATGGGTCACATACAGCCGAATGATCAATTCTACCGTCTCTTTCGGCAATCTTGTTTTGACCGCAATATCATTCTGCGGTTTTCCCTTGTGATATTCACGCAGCACCGTTTCAATCGCCGAAAGCATGTCCACCTGTGGAACATCTTTCTTTTCTTCATGGGCAATTTCGATGCGTGAAATATGAATTTCCTTTCCACAGACATCTGCGATTGCCATCGTGATGGCCTGATGAAATCGTCTCGGACCGCAGCTGCCCGGATTCAGGAAAAGGACATTTCCCTGTCTGTTCTCTGCATACTGATGTGAATGCCCACAGATGACCAGATCAAATGCATGGAGATCCTGCGGCAGGTCCTTCTTTTTGTGGCACATGAACACATGCAGTCCCTGCAGCTCCATGTCCCTGTATGCAGGAAGAAAATCCATTCCTTCTTTATCCGCATTCCCCCGCACCGCATAGACCGGGGCAATCTTTTCCAGGGCGTGAAGAATATCCGGCCTGCAGATATCCCCTCCATGCAGAATGCAGTCTGCGCCATCCAATGCAGATAGAACTTCACTGCGCAGCAGATTATGTGTGTCAGAAAGAATACCCAGCCGCATCGTCCGCTCCTGTTCCTGCCTCAGCAAATCAATGATGAATTGGATGTGTACTATTTTGATCTTCAGTCACTGCATGTGAAATGTATTAACGGTCGGTGAAACCTTCCAGTTCCTGGGATTCTTCCTGAACGCCTTCCTGCTGAAGCGGCATTGGAGGAAGTTCCTCAAGGGAAGCAATCCCGAAGTGCTGCAGGAAAATATCGGTGGTTCCATACAGAATCGGACGTCCAAGGGTTTCCTTTCTTCCCACTTCACAGATTAAGCCTTTATTGACAAGTGTCGCGACAGAATAGTCACATTTCACGCCTCGAATCTGTTCAATATCCGCTTTCGTAACCGGTTGTTTGTAAGCCACTACAGCCAGTGTTTCCATCATTGCCTGTGAAAGTGTCTGCCTCTGAACCGGCTGTAGTAGATGAACAACGTCTTCTGAGTAGAGCTCTCTTGTGGTCAGCTGCACATGGCTGCCGAAAAAACGGAGAGAAAACCCGCGCTGCTGAAAGTCATATTCATCCTTCAGTTCTTTCAGTGCTTTATTCAGTTTTTTCACGTCGACAGACAATGCCTTACTCAGTTCCGTCACCAATACGGGCTCGCCCACAACAAAAAGGATGGCTTCAATCCTGCCCTTCAGATTTCCTTCCAGCAGCGCCTCGTCTTCTGCTTCCCTTTCGCCTGGGGTTTTGCTCATCATCGTCTGATCCAACAGGAATCTCCTCCTCAGGTTTTCGTCCCGATATCAGGTAGATTTCACCGCCTACCTGATTCTGCACAGCATGCATTTCCCCAAGCCTCAGCAGTTCAAGCAGTGCCATGAAATATGTCACAACTTCTTCCTTGGTTGGGGTATCGCTGAATATGTCCTCGAATCGGACCTTTTTTGCTTTTTTCACGGTTGTCAGGATGTCCAGCATGCATTCCTGAACATTATGCTCATCCCTGTGAATATCCCTGAGTTTATAATGATTGACTTCCGGCTTGCTTTCCTGTGCAGGCTTTCTTGCAAGGACAGCATTCAGGGCCGCAAGAAGATTATCCAGGTTCAGTCCCACCAGCTCTGTCTCCTGCGGCGGCAGAGGAAACTCATCAGGGAGTTTGGAAAAAATATGCCCGGCAGCGTTTTCAAATTCCTTCATAGCGCCAGCCGTTTCCCGGAAGGCTTTGTATTCTTCCAACCGCCGGATCAGCGCCTCTTCTGGATCCTCTTCGCCGTCTTCCAGCTTTGGAGGCTTGGGAAGCATGGACCTGCTTTTGATTTCGAGCAGGGTTGCTGCCATCACAAGGAACTCTGTCGCATCCTCCATATCCAGGAACGCTTCGCTGTGAATATAAGCGATGTACTGGTCTGTGATCGAACTCACAAAGATGTCTTTGATCTCAATCTGCGCATTATGAATCAGTGTGAGCAGCAGTTCCAGGGGACCATCAAAATTCTTAATCTGAAAATTCATAGGCGTCCTCAGTGAATGATACTCAAAAAGAAACGAAATGCAGAGTTCATCAGCCAGTTGTTGACCGTGGAAAGGATGCCGGAAAGCGCACCGGAGAAACAAAGCACAAGCAAGACAATCTGCGCAATCCGGAATGTCTGATAATCCAGCTGAAGTCTGCCCTTCAGAAGAATATCATTCACTACATGATATCCATCCAGCGGCGGAATCGGGAGCAAATTAAACACTGCAAGCGAAACGTTAATGGAGCAGAGCATATACAGAAACTCTCTGATCCATGCCACAACACTCGATGAAGAAGATGCTTTCCGAATCAGAACAACATACAGCAGCATGGATACAAGGAAGAGCACAAGATTCATGCAAATGCCGGCAATTGAAACCAGGATATCATCGCGCTTGGGATTCCGATAGTTTCTCGGATTCACCGGTACCGGTTTGGCCCAGCCAAACCCCAGCAGCACCATAAAGACAGTTCCCATCGGGTCCAGATGCTTTCTTGGATCAAGTGTCAGTCTCCCCATATATTTTGCTGTAGGATCTCCGCACTTCAGTGCAACATAGCCGTGAGCACATTCATGAAGAATCAGGGATAACAGAATCGCTACTGCAAACATTGCCAGGAAAATCAGTCCTCCCAGAGGATCCGTCCTGAGCATCTGTGCAAAAGCGGACAGACGTGTAAGCATAAATCAGTTCCTTTCCGACAGACAAAGTACACCGGCATCCGCATCCAGGCGGTATCGCAGACCCAGTGGCAGCGTTAAATTCTCGGCAATATGCCCGCACTGAAGTCCACATGCGCACGGACATCCAGCCAGCTCAGCCCAATGAGCAAGAATCTCATGCAGTTCAAAGCCTGATTCCGGATACTCATTGGTACAGTTCGTAAACCCGCCAAATACCAATCCTGCAAGCCCTGTCAGCTTGCCTGCAAGATATAAATGACACAGAAATTCGTCAATGCGGTATACCTTTTCCCCGATTTCCTCGATGAAAAGAATCTTTCCCTGCGTATCCGGCGCATACGCAGTGCCCAGCGAAGATGCAAGCAGGCTCAGATTGCCGCCAATGACTTCGCCCTCACCGGATCCCCCACGTATGCATTCGAGTTTTCCGTCCTGAAAGACAGGATCCGGATGTCCGGACAGTGCATGCAGAAGAGAATTCCTGACCGCATCAGACCATGTCCCGGAAGTCCCCATCGGCCCATGAAAAGTCACAAAGTCTGCGAATTTCCGTATGGCCAGATGCATGGATGTAATATCCGAGTATCCGATGAATGCTTTCGGATGCTCGCGTATGACGTGAAAATCCACATACGGAAGCATGCGGTTGACACCCCATCCGCCTTTCATGCACCACACTGCGTCCACTGTATCATCAAGAAAAGCACGGTTCAAAGCATCTGCCCTTTCACGATCCGTGCCGGACAGATATCCTACCTGTTTTTGACAGGTTTCATCCATTTCCACCTGAAAGCCAAGTGCCTCCAGACGCTGCCTGCAGGCTTCTGCTTCAGCAGGAATATTCTCTGTGTGCAGGCATCCCGAAATACCAATCATTCGCACTCTGCTGCCGGGATGCAGAGGCCTGGGAAAGATCATACATGTCCTCCTAACAGCGTAAGCAGTGAACTGATCTGCATGCGGAGTCCCGCGCTGATGCAGTTTTCATCAATGGTCATCGTGGACGTGTGGAGTGCTGTACTGACACCGCTTCCAATGTCGTAATACACCCCGTCCGTTTTCTCCATAAAATAGAACATGCTCTCCACGCCCAGACTTGGGTTCTCACGGCGAACCATGTGCTCCATTCCAAATACTTCCTGAGCAACCTGTTCAATCACCGGATAATACCGATCTGAATTGTAGACTGCTCCGTATCCAGGACGGATGACAACCTCAGCACTTCCTCCAAAGGCTTCAGCCACTGAATGGCAGATGCGCCGAATCCCCTCCTGCATATCCTTGCGCGTTTCATTTCTCAGCGTTCTCAGTGTACCGCCAAGACAGACCTGATCGCAGACGATATTTTTGGCTTTGCCTCCCTGTATGGTACCCAGTGTCAGGACAGCAGAATCAAACGGAGAAATATGACGGCTGACCAGTGACTGAAGTGCAGTGACCATATTTGCGGCAATCAGAATCGCATCCACCCCGCGCTCAGGATACGCACCATGGCACGCTGTACCCCTGACGGTGATCTCAACCTCATCGCTCGAGCCCGAAACAAAACCGGGCTTGCAGAAATAGGTTCCTGCAGGATAAGAAGGATTCACATGCTGTCCGATAATGCAGTCCACCTGATCCATACAGCCCGCTTCCGCCATGAACCGCGCGCCGCCGACAGTTTCCTCCTGCGGTTCAAACAGGAAGCGCACTTCACCCTGCCACTGATCACGATGTGTATCCAGATAGAGGGCACTGCCCAATGCAAGTGCCATGTGCACATCATGGCCGCAGGCATGCATGACACCGGGATGTCTGCTTTCAAAGGAAAGCCCGGTGGCTTCCTGAACCGGCAATGCGTCCATATCGGCACGTACAGCCATGCAGCGCCCATGGCCGTTTTTCATCACAGCCATGATGCCGTAATGATGATCAAACAACTGGATCTGACAATCCGTCTTCTTCAGTTCTCTGAGAAGGCGGTCCCGGGTCTCCTTTTCTTCTCCGCTGAGCTCGGGCCACTGGTGCAGCTCTCTTCGGAACGCAATCACTTCCGGCAGTATCCCGGAAATGTCAGATGCCTGAATTATGGTCATCTTTCTGATTTCCTCCCCAGCAGTTCATCGCTGAATGCAACCTTTTTCCCTTGCTCCATATAGATTCTGACCGGGCGTCTGGACAGCATGGCCAGACATTCATTCCGATTGGTTTGAGCCCAGTCTGCAAATTCCTGATAGGAAATGCCGCCTCCCAGCAGTACAGCTTCTGATCCCCGATGCGCCTCCGGAATATCCGTGACATCCACCATCATCTGGTCCATACAGATCAGTCCGATGACCTTCGCACGCTTCCCGGCGATAAGAACAGAGCCTTTTCCATTGGAAAGACGCCGGGGATACCCATCACCATACCCTGCGCACAATGTGGCAATCCTCGCATCATGGTCTATGCGTTCTTCTCCATAGCCAATCGCATCTCCGCAGCGTACCTGCCGAATCTGTGATATCGTTGTGGCAAAGCGTATCGTTTCCAGGCACTCAAAGGGCATCTGATCCGACCTGCTTGGACGGACACCATAGAGAAACGCTCCGATCCGAACCCGTTCCATATGCCACTGGGGATAACGGACCAGGGAAATGGAATCGCAAATGTGCCGCTCGAGGTGCTCGATTGAGAAAGCACGCAGATAATCCTGCATCGCAATCAATCTGCGGTACTGGGCATGGTCGAGTTCTTCATCGATCAGTCCGAGGTGAGAATACAGCCCGACTGCATGAACATGCTGGCATGTCTCCAGCTTTTCAGCAATCCTCTGCGCAGCCTTCGGCGTAGGATCAAAGCCAAGGCGATGAAACCCAGTGTCGATTTTCAGGTGAACCCTGCAGGTCATTCCCTGCAGACGACACGATTCCTCCAGTTCTTCGATGTCTTCTTCGCAGGTCACCGTAAACAGGATATTCTGCCCGAGCAGATCTGCTTGATACTCCTTTTCACAGGGACCCATAATCAGTATTTCACCGTGTATGCCGTTCAAGATCAGCTCCAAAGCTTCCCTCGCACAGCTCACGGCGAAGCTTGTACATCCTTCATCTGCTAACGCTCGGGCAACCGGAACACTTCCGTGCCCATATGCGTTGCTTTTCAGCACACAGCAGACCCTGGCTTGGGTCATTGAGCAGGCCGTCCTGTAATTCTTCTTCAGGGCATCAAGATCGATATATAGGACGGTCCGTTCTGCCATGGCCTTTTACCTCCCAGCTCGCCTGAGCAGTTCCTGCTCATCAATAATCTCAATCCCAAGAGATTGCGCTTTTGTCAGTTTGCTCCCGGCCGCTTCTCCAGCGACAACAAAGGATGTTTTCTTACTCACGCTGCCCGCTGCTTTTCCGCCCATTTCACGGATCAGATCTTCTGCCTCATTCCGTTTCAGTGTGGGCAGTGTTCCTGTCACGACCACAGTCATGCCGGCAAACGGGCCTTCTGTGACAGTTTCAACGCTTTGCGGATGGACACCGACTTCCAGCAGCCTGTTAATCATCTGATGATTTTCCTGGAATGAGAAGAATTCCACCACCGACTGTCCAACGATTTCACCCACATCCGGAATAGCCTTGAGTTCATCAACGGTCGCTACCTCGACTCGCTCCAGTGTTCCAAAAGTGCCAGCCAGGTCTCTGGCTGTCTTTCTGCCAATGTTGGGAATGCCAATCGCAAAGAGGAAGGCATCGAGCATGCAGTGTTTACTCTTCTCCAGGGCCTGAAGCAGTCCGTCTGTCTTTTTGACCTGAAAACCGTCAAGATGAAGCAGCATATCTCGGGTCAGATGATATAAATCTGCAGGATCCCTTACGCCCAGTTCATCATAGAACAGCTCTGCATTTTTTTCTGAAAAGCCTTCAATGTCCATGGCATCCCGGCTGGCAAAATGCGCAAGACGCGCAACCGCCTGCGGCCGACACGATTTCCGGTTCATGCAGTATAAATGAGCGCCGCGTGAAATCAGTTTTTCCCCGCATGCAGGGCAGTATTCAGGCGGGACAATCTCCGTCTCACCTTCACCTGCTTCCCCAACTCTCCCCATGATTTCGGGAATGACATCATTGGATCTTCGAATCCAGACTTCAGCACCAATCGCCACACGTTTACGCTGAATGTCTCCGAAATTATTCAGAGTCGCCTTTTTAACAGTGACACCATAAAAATTGACAGGATCAAGATGAGCCAGAGGTGTCAGTTTTCCGGTTCTGCCCAGCTCCCACGTGACATTCCGCAGAACGGTCACTGCCTCTTCCGCTTCAAACTTATAGGCCACAGCCCATCTTGGGAATTTGTCCGTATATCCCATTTCATTGCGCAGCCTGAAATCTCCGACCTTGATGACAACACCGTCAATCAGCCAGTCAAGATTCGGTCTGTCCGCTTCGATCTGCTGAATGCAGGCCTCAATCTCCTGGCGATTATGCGGGGTACCCAGATAAGGGCTCACCTGAAACCCGTTCTCACGGATAAACTGCAGCATCCCGGGCTGAGAATCATAAGGTGGATTTTCAATCGTTCCGATCTGATAGAAGAATGCATCCAGATGGCGGCTGGCCGTCACCTGAGGGTCGAGGTTTCTCAGAGCGCCAGCCGCTGCATTGCGGGCGTTTTTCAGGGGTTCTCTGGCCGTTTTATTGTATTCATCCAGCACCGAGAGGCGCATGATGCATTCACCCTGGATTTCCAGAAAACCCTTATATGGAATGGTCAGCGGAACACTTCGAATGGTGCGTGCCTGCGGAAGAATGGCCTCCCCTTTGATTCCGTTTCCACGTGTGGCAGCTTGAATCAGACGACCTTCGTTGTACGTCAGATTCAAAGTCAGTCCATCAAATTTATATTCGACATAATATGTAAGATCCGTGCGTCCGGCCAGTTTTTCAGTCCGGTCAATCCATTTTTCGAGCTCCTCCAGAGACTGGACCTTGTCCATGGACCAGAGTCTCGAAACATGCGTGTGCTCAGGAAAACGATCCAGTCTGTCTGTTCCCACCCGGTGTGTGGGCGAGTCATCCAGTACAATCCCTGTTTCCTTTTCCATGTTCTGCAGTTCCTGGTACATCGCATCCCACTGCATATCGGCAATCATGGGCGTACCGGCATAATATGCCTTCGCCGTTTCATTGAGCCGATCAACCAGTGCCCGCATTTTTTCAAGAGAGCCTGTCACGTTTTATTCCTCCAGTTTGGCAATCGGTGCAAGGCTGAGCACAAACTCGCGCATACCATACGCTGTAAATTCAATTCTGATCCGTGCGTCAGGTCCGTTTCCGACCACTTCCTGTACTTCACCCACACCAAACTTTCTGTGCTGCACATGATCTCCGGGCTTATACATGCCAATGTCAGCCGGTGGATTCTCTCTCGCCTGACTCGGCACAAAACCTTTTGTCACACCCGGAATATTTAGCGGATCCGTCACGGATACACCCAGCGGATCACCCGGCCGCTTGACCAAACGCGGCTGAATCTTCATCGGTGTCCTCGTCTGCTGCGGAACCGTGCGCCCAAAGTTTTTCGCCCTCTGGGCTGCCAGATCATCCTCGATCAGGCGCTTAGGGATCTCAGCGAGAAATCTGGAGGGTGGATTAAAGTTGGCCTGAGCATAGGTCATGCGGCTTTCCGCACGGGAAAGAAACAGACGTTTCCTGGCACGGGTAATACCGACATAACACAGCCTGCGCTCTTCTTCGAGCCGTGCTTCATCCTCAAGAGACCGATAGGAAGGAAACACGCCTTCTTCCATACCCGCAATAAAGACATTGGAGAACTCAAGTCCCTTGGAAGAATGCAGCGTCATCAGCATGACATAGTCCGGGCTCTCTTCCATGCTGTCAATATCCATCACCAGCGCAATGCTCTCCAGATATCCTTCAAGCGTCGCATTCTCATGATTCAGAGCGAAATCACGCACAGCCGCAATCATTTCATTGATGTTTTCAAGCCTGGCCTGACCATCATCCGATTTGTCTTTTTCATACGGTTCTTTCAGACCAACCCTGTCAATGAGCGTCACAATGAATTCTTCCAGCGGTGTCGTTTCTTTGAGCACCAGCAGTTCATTCATGAGATTTGCAAATTCGGTTACACACTTGCGCGGACGTGACGCTAGCTCAGGCGGCAGATCCGTCAGGGAGGAGTACAGGGGCATATTCTGCGCACGTGCGTAATCATCCAGCATCTGCACGGTGCTGTCACCAATCGAACGTCTTGGCACATTGATGATCCGTCTTAATGAAAGATCATCCGACGGGTTGGCCAGGACACGGAGGTAGGCCGTAATGTCCCTGATTTCCTTGCGTTCATAGAATTTCTGTCCGCCGAAAACCGTATACGGAATGCTTGAGCGCATCAGCATTTCTTCCAGTGCACGGCTCTGCGAATTGGTGCGGTACAGGATCGCAAAGGATCCGTATTTTTCGCCCTCTTTGTGATACTGCCGGATGACATCGGAAATCCATGCCGCCTCTTCTTTTTCATCACAGGCGCAATACACATGGATCTTTTCGCCTTCGGGTTCCTCTGTCCAGAGGAGCTTTTCCTTGCGCCCTTCATTATGCGCAATGACCTGATTGGCTGCATCCAGAATATTGCTCGTCGAGCGGTAATTCTGCTCGAGCTTGATCACAGCAGCACCGGGATAGTCTTTTTCAAACTCAAGAATGTTTCGGATATCCGCACCGCGCCATCCATAGATCGACTGGTCATCATCACCGACAACACAGATGTTGCGGTTTGCTGAGGAAAGCAGATGGATCAGTTCATACTGCGCTTTGTTGGTATCCTGATATTCGTCCACAAGAATATACTGGAAACGCTGACGATAGTACTCCAGGACCGGAGGATGATCCGCAAGCAGTTCAAGTGTTTTCAGCAGCAGATCATCAAAATCCAGTGCATTCAGGCCCTTCAGACGGGTTTCATATTCGAGATAAATATCATGTTCGCGCTGGGACATATAATCTCTGGGAGAATTCTGGAACCATTCATCCGGAGACAGAAGATCATTCTTTGCGTCGGAAATAATGCCGCGCATCATTTTGATGGACAGCATCTTGTCATCAATGTTCAGGCGTTTATAGATTTCCTTAAGAACCGCATTCTGGTCATCATCGTCAAAAATGGTAAAAGAGCGTTCATACCCGATTTTCTCAATATCTTTTCTAAGAATTCTTGCGCATGAGGAATGGAAAGTCGAAACCCAGACATCCTCCGCCTTGTCACCAATGAGGGCTGTGATTCGTTCCTTCATTTCCTTCGCAGCCTTATTGGTAAATGTCAATGCAATGATATGATAAGGTTCCACACCATGATCAATCAGATTTGCCACGCGATAGGTCAGCGTTCTTGTCTTTCCTGATCCGGCACCAGCAAGGATCAGTACAGGCCCATCCAATGTTTCTGCAGCTCTGCGTTGTTCAGGATTCAATCCACTCAGATTCATTTCATACCTCATCTTTCATCGTCGGTTCGCTTATTCGATCAAGGATGTTCTTATACCCGTCACGACCCCAGACAAGTGCGCGATTCACTCTGCTGATTGTCGCCGTGGAAGCCCCCGTCATTTGTGCAATCTCGTTATAGGTTTTTTTCTGTCTCAGCAGACAGGCAACTTCCAGTCTCTGTGCCATGCTGTGAATTTCTGCAACCGTACATAGATCCTCAAAGAAACAATACGCCTCTTCTTCCGTCTGAATGCTCAGAATTGCATGCATCAGCGTATCCGTCTCAGCATTCCGGATTTTATCCTCATCCATAAGAGACCCTCCTTGTCCTTGTACAGTTTATTGTTTTGCCTGTCGAGCCCCCGCAGTCCGTCTTTCTGCCTGTGGTGCACTTCCGGGTTTTACCATGGTCAGGCCAATCCTCTCTTTTTTCACATCGACACTCAGAACCCAGACAGTCACGACATCACCCACACTGACCGCCTGAGATGGGTGCTTCAGAAAACATCCAAACTGACTGATATGAACCAGTCCGTCGTGATGAACCCCAATATCCACAAAGGCTCCGAAGTCCACAACATTTCTGACGGTGCCACGAAGCTCCATTCCGACACTCAGGTCTTCAATCTTCATGACATCCTGTCTGAGCAGTGGCGGGGGAAGTTCGTCTCGCGGGTCGCGTCCTGGCTTGCTCATTTCTTTGACAATGTCCCGGAGTGTCGGCTCACCGATTTCCAGTTCCTTGGCAATCAGACCATATCCGATGTTTTCCACCAGAGGAACCAGCTTGCCGCCTGCAGCTTCCTGCGCATTGATGTCAAAACGCTTCAGCAGCGCTTTTGCGGCCTTGTAGCTTTCAGGATGCACACCGGTATTCTCAATCAGGTCTTTTCCACCCGGGATTCTCAGGAAGCCCGCGCATTGTTCGAACGCTCTCGGTCCCAGCTTCGGCACTTTTTTGAGCTCGCTTCTGGCCGAGAACGGTCCGTTTGCTTCGCGATAAGAAACAATATTCTTGGCAACCGTGCTGTTCACGCCTGCGACATGGCTGAGCAGAGCAGCGCTGGCTGTATTGACATCCACGCCAACCGAGTTCACGCAGTCCTCAACAACATGGTCCAGCGCTTCGTCAAGTTCGGCTTCCTTCAGGTCATGCTGATACTGCCCCACACCGATCGCTTTCGGGTCAATCTTCACAAGCTCAGCCAGAGGGTCTTCAAGACGCCGTGCAATAGAGATCGCAGAACGAATATTCACATCGTACTGCGGGAACTCTTCAGCAGCGAGCGGAGAAGCCGAGTACACCGAAGCGCCGGCCTCAGACACCATCATATAGGCAATCTTTGTCCCTTCCGGAAGCTCATGCATGACATCGACAAAGAACTGTTCTGTTTCTCTGCTGGCAGTACCGTTGCCAATCGCGGCCACGGTTACATGGTATTCAAGGATCATCTTCTTGATGATCGCTTTCGACCGCTCAATCTGATTCTTCTGTGTCGGGAAAACTACGCATGTATCCAGCACACGCCCGGTCGCATCGACGACAGCCACTTTGCAGCCATGCATATATCCCGGATCCAGACCGATGGTGACCTGACCACGAACCGGAGGTGCCATCAGAAGAGGCTTCAGATTCAGGGCAAACACTGAAATCGCAGCCTTCTGGGCACGGTCTGTCGCATCATTGCGCAGCTCGGTCTCAAGAGATGGGGCGATCAGACGTGAATAAGCATCTTCACAGGCCATCTTCACATAATTGGTTGCAATCGAACCGGTATTGGCAATATATTCTTCGGCAATCACCTGGTAAGCATGGAGCGGGTCAAGATCCATTTTGACTTTCAGAAAGCCTTCTTTTTCGCCGCGGTTGACTGCAAGCACACGATGGCCGGGCATGGTCAGCCATCTTTCCTGATAGTCCTCATAGTACATGGAATAGACACTGTCTTCATCTTTGGCTTTTTCAGTTTTGATGACAGCTTCCCGCGCATAGAGCTGTTTGAGTTTCAGTCGCACATTGGGGTCATCTGAAACACGTTCAGCAATGATATCCATGGCTCCCTGAAGTGCTTCCTGCGCATCTTTCACATCCAGTTCAGGATTGATAAACCCGTCTGCAAGTTCTTCCGGTGTTTTCGCACGGCTCAGCTGAAGCAGGATCATGTCGGCAAGGGGTTCAAGGCCCTTTTCTTTTGCAATACTCGCACGCGTGCGGCGCTTCGGGCGGTAAGGACGATAAATATCCTCAAGCCTTGCCATCGTAGAGGCATTATCGATTTCTTTCTGCAGCTCTTCCGTCCATTTATCCAGTTTTTTGAGTGAATCTGTAATTTCAGCCCGTCTCTGTTCAAGATTGCGAAGTGCAGTCAGACGATCAGAAATATCACGCAGTTTCTGATCATCCAGTTCGCCGTGCTGCTCCTTGCGGTAACGTGCAATAAACGGAATTGTGCACCCTTCATCAAGCAATGCTATGACAGCATCGATCTGCCAGGGTTGGACCTGAAATTCCTCAGCCAATGTATTTGTAATATTCATCCTTCTACCTCCCAAGGCGCAGTCCGTCCGTTTTTCCCAGCCAGAATCCCGCTGGCAAAGGCGAACATCAGATTAAAGCCACCGCAGTCCCCGTCAACATCAAGTAGTTCCCCAGCAGCATACAGTCCGTGATCCCGTTTCGATTCCATCGTGCAATCGGAGAAAACCTCTGTGCTGATCCCTCCGCGTGTCACCTGCGCACTCTCGAATCCTTTCAGTTGCCTGACATTCACCCTGAAATCAGCCATTGTCCGCACAATCCTGTGAATCATATCCTCAGACAGATTCTCCAGGTGCACTGCGCGAATCTTCGCACTGTTCAGGACTGCCTGACCAACCCTCGGCGGGAGAATGCCAGTCAGCAGTCTTTCTGCAGGAGCGGATGCCAAACGCGCAATACGCATGTTCAGCTCCTTCTGCATGCCTTGTTCGTCAAGTCCCAAAGCATCAATGAAATTCAGCGAAATGGAAGCATCCTGCTCATCGACATAGCGTGCACACTGCATTACGCACACACCGCTGAGTCCATAGGACGTAAACAGAACCTCTCCGCTTTCAGCATGAACCGGTCTGCCTCCTGCAAGTGCAGTCACTGTTGCCTTCACGCGGATTCCTTCAAGTCCTTTGATCGGCTTGGTATCCGTCTCGATTTGCGTAAGTGCAGGCCGGAGGGGTGAACAGGGATACCCCATCTTTCGAAGAATCCGAATGCAGCTTCCATTGCTCCCCAGCTTTTCCTGGGCACATCCGCCTCCAGCCATGAGAATTCTTCTGGCTCTGTAAACCCGATGTCCGTCATCCGCTTCCCAAACTTCGCCTTTTCTGCGGATGTCTTTTACGTCGACACCGGTGAGAATATCTTTTTCCAGAGGGAATCTGAGCACATCCAGCACTGTTGAAGCCTGTAATGTGGCAGGATACACACGCCCTGCCTCTTCTTCTCTTAAGAACAGCCCCAGGGAATGCCAGAATTTACGCTGCATGTCTGGCCCTGCATGAGTCAATACGCGCTGTGCAAATGCAAAGCCATCCGGATAGCGATATGAACCGCTGTTCATCAGATTGCATCTTCCGTTCCCTGTTGCCAGGATCTTTTTCCCGACACGATCCATCCGCTCAAGAACAAGTACCGAGTCGCCCAGGCTTTTGGCTGTGACTGCAGCAGAAAGTCCTGCAGCACCTCCACCGATTATCAGAAGATCTGTCATGTCTCACTCTCCAGATGATATATGCGCCTGATTTCCTCGGATTCCTGTCCGTCTTTTTCATGAACAATCAGAGGTGGTTCCTGATGAAGCAGTGGTGCTGCTTCTTTCTGCCCCTCAATCAGAACAAGATTGGCCGGCTTATCAACCGATGGATAGACCATGCGGATGCGTTTGGGCGTCAGTTTCGCCTGATCCATCTGTTCCATTGCTTCCAGCATGCGCTGAGCCGGATAGATCATGGAAAACCGTCCACGAACACGTAGAATTCTGTAAGCAGACAAAAGGAATGGCATAATCCCGCCGGTATCCTGGTGTCGTGCTATCGCCCTGGAAGGGTCAGGATTCTTCAGTGTTCCACCTGGAATCCCGTACGGAGGATTGCAAACAACGGCGTCCATTTTCCCATAGCCCAGGATTGTATGTGCCTCTTCTGCCCGCATGCAGTGAACACGAATCGTCTCCTCAAGACAGTTGAGTGCCATTGTTCTGGAGGCCATGTCTGCCATATCGGGCTGAATCTCAAAGGCATCATATGTTTTTCCTTTGCCGCGGCCATAGAGCAGAAGTGGAAGAATGCCGGTTCCGGTTCCAAAGTCTGCAACAGCATCGCGTCTCCCCATCCGTGCAAAGTCAGCCAGGAGCACTGCATCCATGCCGTACCGAAATCCTTTTTCCTTCTGCAGAATCTTCAACCCGGCCAGTTGAAGATCCTCGATTTTTTCACCCGCAAGGGGCTGGATTTCCTGTAACACACTCCATCCTCCCGCAGCAAAAATCAAGCAGTTTGCCAAAGTGCCGAAATAACCCCACTTTAGCAAAATACTAAGTAATTATATCATTTTTTTAAAGTACTGTCGATACAAACATCCATAAGAAAAAAGGCGGAAAACCATATCTAATGGACACTTTCCAAGTGTTTCACCTATGGCACCCGCCCCGATTTCTTCCGTTTGGAAAGGAAAAGAGCCGCCTCTCGGCGGCTCTATGTGATTACTCTTTGGTTTCCTCTTTTTTCACTGCTGTTTTGCGAACCCGTTTTTTGGGCTGTTCTTCAGAGGCTGTCTCAGCAGCGGCTTCCGCTTTCTTGGTCGTACGCTTCTTCGGCTTCTCCTCCGTCTCAGCAGCAGCCTTTTTGGTCGTGCGCTTCTTCGGCTTTTCTTCAGTCACAGCCTCGTCAGCAGCAGCGGCCTTTTTCGTGGTTGTGCGTTTCTTGGGTTTCTCTTCAGCTGCACCTTCAGCTTTGGGAGCGGCCTTCCTTGTTGTGCGCTTCTTGGGCTTTTCAGGCTCCACAGGAGCAGCAGTTTCAACAACAGCCACCGGGCTTTCTTCAGGCTCAGAAGGATCACGAAGCTCGGTTTCGCCGATCATGCCGCGGTACAGTTCCACATAACGATTGGCAGAACGAGTCCAGCTGAAATCGGTGGTCATGCCGCGTTTCTGGAGGAGATTCCACACATCCTTGTGGTCATGATAATACTCCGTAGCTCTTTCAATGACATGGAGCATATCATGGGCATTGTAATTGAAGAACGTGAAGCCATTGCCTTCACCGGTAAACTCATTGTAGGAGAGAACGGTGTCACGCAGACCGCCAGTCTCGCGGACGATCGGGATCGTACCATAGCGCATGGCAATCATCTGGCTGAGACCGCAGGGCTCAAACTGAGAAGGCATGAGGAACATGTCACAGCCGGCATAAATGCGGTGAGCAAGAGCGCTGTCCATGTCAAAACGGCAGGCAACACGGCCCGGGAACGCAGACTGTGCCCACTCAAAGAGGTTGACATAGCGGCTTTCACCCATGCCAAGCACCACAAGCTGCACATTCTGATCAATCATATCGCCCAGCACGCAGTCTACAAGGTCAAGACCTTTCTGGTTGCTCAGGCGTCCCACCATGCCGATGATCGGGATATTCGGGTCTTCGGTCAGATTCATTTCACGCTGCAGTGCAAGCTTGCACTCTGCTTTTCCGGAGAGATCTTCGCTTGTAAACTTTGCAGCGATGCTGTTGTCTTCAGCAGGATTGTAATCGACAACATCAAGACCATTGAGAATGCCATAGACTTCATGCTTGCGGGCACGAAGAAGTCCATCCAGGCGCTCACCATAGTAGGCCGTCTGGATTTCCTCAGCATAGCTCGGGCTGACCGTTGTGATCAGGTCAGAATACACAAGGCCTGCTTTCAGATAGTTCGCGCAGCCAAAGCATTCGAGCTTGTCATTCGTCCAGAGGCTGTCGCCCAGTCCGAGCACATCCTGCACTTCACGGATACCAAAGATACCCTGATACTGCAGATTGTGGATCGTGAACATGGTCTTCACAGCACTGAAGAACGGAAGATGAGCATACTGAATCTTCAGCAGTGCAGGAACCATACCGCTCTGCCAGTCATGTGCATGAATCACATCAGGCTGGAAGTCAAGCAGCGGGAGGCTGTTCAGGCAGGCACGGCAGAAGAAACCGAAACGCTCGTATTCATCTCCGCCAAGACCATAGATATAAGAACGGCCAAAATAGAACTTGTTGTCCACGAAATAATATGTGACACCGTCGCGCACAAGCATTTCAATGCCGCAGTACTGCTTGCGCCAGCCCAGCTGCACTTCAAAATCGAGCACATGCGTCATTTCATTGACATAAGTGTCCGGAATTTTGGAGTACAGAGGCACCATCACGCGGACGTCATGTCCCTGCGCTGCAAGGACCGGAGCCAGTGCTCCGACAACATCAGCCAGGCCGCCCGTTTTGATAAACGGGACGCATTCACTGGCGGTAAAAAGAATCTTCATTGGAATCGTCTCCTTAGTTGATGCAGGTTTGTCTATCCTGTTAAATCACAACATTCTTTGCGATCACAATCGGATAGGCGTTCGGCCCAATCAGGCGCGCATTGCGCTTGATAACAGCCTGCTTATCGAGAATGCAGTTCTCGATATAGGCGTTGGAGTGGACCTGGCCGTCCTGCATGATAATGCAGTTCTTAACATGTGCATCGGGTGCAATGCGTACGCCGCGGAACAGGATACTGTTCTCCACAGTGCCTTCAATAATGCAGCCGTCAGCAACAAGAGAATTGACAGCCATTGCGTTTTCACCGTAACGGGCAGGCATCTCGTCACGAATCTTGGTGTACACGGGCAGATCATCGCTGAACAGCTTGCGGCGAACATCTGCATCCAGGACATCCATATTGAACTTGAAATAGCCCTGTACAGAATCCAGACGCCAGGCAGGTCCGTCATATTCCCATGCCATCACACGGCCATTGCCATCGCGCACCATGGGCATAAGCACATCACGGCTCAGTTCATGATGGCCATGAGCAACTCCCTTGTCAACCAGATCCCGCAGATAATCACGCTTAAGGATCAGGATCTCCATGAACGTGTTGTTGTGGGTCGGATGGGTGGGATCCACTTCCATGTCAGTGACGCGTCCGTCTTCAGCCACCTGGATATAGGTGCCCATATCGTCGCGCATCATGGATTCTTCACGGGTATACATGAGCGTAATATCTGCATTGGTATCCATATGGAACTGAATGAACTGATCCATATGCGGATTGCAGATCATGGAAGAATTGCACAGAACAACATATTCCTGCTTTGAACGGCTGAGATAATTGGTGTTGGAACGCAGTGCGTCCAGTGTGCCGGAATAGACACCGACATTCTCACGGGTCAGGAAGGGAGGAAGCACATAGAGTCCATCATGTTTTCCATGAAGGTCCCATTCTTTACCGGATCCGAGGTGGTCCATAAGGCTATGATAATTCTTCTGCATGATAACACCAACATTGCGAATGCCGGCATTGACCATGGACGAGAGAAGAAAATCGACAACACGATAACGGCCTGCAACAGGAAGAGCCGCAATCGCACGCATCATGGTCAGTTCACGAAGGTTCGCGTCATTCTCACCAGTATAGATGACGCCCATCACATCTTTCAACATGTTGTTTCATTCCCCTTTACAAGTGCCTGAATGGCAAGTTTAGAAAGTAGTGCTTGCGTCAACCTGCTGGCCAGCGGTGACAGAAACGCCTGCGGGCAGGGTAATACCATTGCCGACAACAGCAATATTGCCAGTTTCCTCGCCGACTACGCAGCCAGGTCCCACAACGGCATTCTCAGCGATAATCGCTCTGCGGACAATGGCACCACGATGGATCACTGCGCCAGGCATAACAACTGCATCCTGAACATTTGCGCCTTCTTCGACAGTGACGCCGGAGAAGATCACAGAATGATGAACGTGTCCGTAAATCTCGCTGCCTTCAGTGATCATGGAGTCAGTCACGGTCGCGCCCTTTGCGATATAGTGCGGGGTATAGCCGGGATTGCGGGCATAAATACGCCACTTCTTATCGTGCAGGTCAATGGGCAGCGGAGTGGACAGCAGGTCCATGTTTGCTTCCCAAAGGCTCTCGATGGTTCCGACATCCTTCCAGTAGCCATCGAACTGATAAGCCACCATAACCTGCTTATCGTCCAGCATCTTCGGGATGATGTTTTTGCCAAAGTCGTTCGAGCTGGTCTTGTCCGCTTCATCTTCAGTGAGATACTTGCGAAGCTTCTCCCATGTGAAGATATAAACGCCCATCGAAGCCTTGTTGGATTTCGGCTGCTTCGGTTTTTCCTCGAATTCAATAATCTTGCTCTCAGCATCAGTATTCATGATGCCGAAACGGCTGGCCTCTTCCCACGGCACTTCACGGACAGCAATGGTTGCATCAGCGCCATTGCGAATATGGAACTGAAGCATCTTGTTGTAGTCCATCTTATAGATATGGTCACCGGAAAGAATCAGCACATAATCAGGATTGTACTGCTCAATAAAAGCCATATTCTGATAGATGGCGTTAGCGGTTCCGCGATACCATTCGCCAACCTTGCCCTTCTGATAAGGAGGAAGTACGAACACACCGCCATTGTTCAAGTCAAGATCCCACGGTGCACCGCTACCAATATAGCGGTTGAGTTCCAGAGGCTGATACTGTGTCAGCACGCCGACAGTATCAATACCACTGTTGGTACAGTTCGACAGTGGGAAGTCAATAATGCGATACTTTCCACCATAGGGAACCGCCGGCTTGGCCACTGTCTTGGTCAGAATACCGAGACGGCTGCCCTGTCCACCGGCAAGCAACATGGCAACGCAGGTCTTTTTTCTCATCATGAGAAAGCACACTCCTCTTACCTGATTGTTAGAATAAGTAATATGTTGTATCAGCAGGTCCTACTAGGGTTCCCTCTGCAGATATCATTTGATGGAGGCAACTGTCTTTTCATCGCGTTCATACTTAAAGTAGACAGTTGCCAGAGGCGGCACGATAATGGATAGCGTATATGCAAATTCGTGCCAGTTCTCTTTGCGTGTCTGAATAGGCGCGGCGTTGTACTGGTTCGACCCGCCAAATTCTTCACGGTCAGAATTGAAAATCTCGGTGATTTTCCCACTGACAGGAAGACCGATCTGATAATCGCCGTGATATACGGGAGTAAAGTTGGTCACTGCCAGCACGGCGTTTCCGGATTTATCCCAGCGAATAAATGCAACAACAGAGTTGTCATGATCATTCGCCTGAACCCATTGGAAACCGCTCCAGGAATCATCCACCTCATACAGCGCCGGCGTATCCTTGTACAGCTGATTGAGGCGCTTCACACATTTCTGCATCTGAGGATGCTTATCATAAAGCAGCAGGAACCAGTCAAGCTGCTCCGTATACTTCCACTCGATAAACTGAGCAAACTCCCCGCCCATAAACAGCAGCTTCTTGCCCGGATGTGCCATCGTATATCCATACAGTGCACGCAGGCCTGCAAACTTCTTCCAGAGATCTCCCGGCTGCTTATCCACCATAGATCCTTTGCCGTGAACAACTTCATCATGGGAGAACGGAAGAATGAAGTGCTCTGAAAACGCATAGAAAAGCGAGAATGTCAGCTTGTCATGATGCCACTTGCGATATACCGGATCGAGTTTGACATAAGCCAGCATATCGTTCATCCATCCCATATTCCACTTGTATGTAAACCCAAGTCCGCCTTCTGCCGGAGACTTGGTCACACCAGGGAACGCGTGGGATTCTTCTGCGATCATCATGATCCCGGGGAATGTCTTTGTTGTCACCTGATTGAGTTTCTGGAGGAATGCAATGCCTTCAAGGTATTCCCGGCCGCCAAACTTGTTTGGCATCCACTGGCCTTCTTCCCGACAGAAATCAAGATAAACCATGGAAGACACAGCATCCACTCGAATTCCATCAGCATGAAACCATTTCAGCCAGAAACAGGCACTTGACAGCAGGAACGACTGCACCTCACCGCGGGCAAGGTCAAACATACAGGTTCCCCATTGCGGCATTTCACCTTTTCTGGGATCCGGATGTTCATAGCAGGGGGTGCCATCAAACCTTCGAAGTCCAACTTCATCCTTGGGGAAATGCGCCGGAACCCAGTCAAGAATCACGCCGATCCCAGCCTGATGGAATCGATCGATCATTTCCTGCAGCTCTTTCGGCGTTCCATATCGGGAGGTCGCTGCGAAGAAGCCGGTCACCTGATAACCCCAGGACATATCCAACGGATGCTCCATCACAGGAAGCAGCTCAATATGCGTATATCCCATTTCTTTCACATAAGGGATCAGCGCATCGGCTGTTTCAAGATAGGTCATCACCCGACCGGCTGTATCACCGGTTGCTTCATTCTCTCCTGTATTGCCAAGACCGTCCTTGGTTGATCCGATCCGGCGCCAGGAACCCAAATGGAGTTCGTATATGTTGACTGGCTTATCATAAGAATTCCAGTTCCTTCTCTGATCCATCCATGCATCGTCATGCCATTCATAGCCATCCATGCTGTACAGGCATGATGCATTGTGCGGACGCTGCTGCATTTGGAAGCTGTATGGGTCTGCTCTCTCAAACCACTCACCTTCAGCGGTCTGCACTGCATACTTGTAATTCTTCAGCTTCTCAGCAGCATCCGGATAATTATATTTTTTCGGATCAGATGAAACATCAAACAGTTTAGCCGGCAGACGGAGTTCCCATGTCCCGTCGTACTGCTTTACCATCGGGTTTGCAAGAACTTTCCATTCGTTGAATTCCCCAACCAGACAAACATTCTTAGCGTTGGGTGCCCACACGCAGAAGTGCCACATGCTCGTGCCGTCCTGTTCCACAGGATGAGCACCAAGCATTTCATAAGCCTGCATGTTGTTCCCCTGATGGAACGACTCCCGAACCTGAGCACTAGGAGCCACATAGCGCATTGTCCGCACCTGCCTTTTTTTTGATATATGCATCAGAAAGCGAGCATTACCCATTCATGTGTATTGTAAACGCATGCCGTCTTTTCGTCAAGTTTTCTTACTGATTTGCCCATTTCCAAATCACATTCTCTGGATTGATTTTTCTTTTTATTTTTTTATTTTTGCGGGAAGTTTTTCATGTTACAATACGTTGAATGATCGAGGAACCAATCCAGCACGAAACGGAGGTTGAGCATTTGAGTGAATCGGTACTGGAAGCAAGCCCGTTGGGTTTCTCAGAGCTCTATGAACAGTATGCCACAGACGTCCTTCGTGTCTGTTATTTCTATATTGGTGACCGTCAGAAAGCAGAAGATGTCTGTCAGGATGTTTTTGTGAAACTGCTGACTACCAAGCCCGACCTGAAAGCAGGCAGCGAAAAAGCATGGCTGCTTAAGGTCGCATTAAACAGATGCCGTGATCTTTGGCGTGGCGCATGGTTCAAACGTGTGATCCTTGGATCACCCGTATTCGAACTCATTCCTGCACCCGATCAATTTGGAAAAATAGACGAGGAAGAGCAGATCATGGCTGCCGTTAATCAGCTGCCCCCCGATTTTAAAGAAATCGTTCTGCTCCATTATTATCAGGGCTATGGCATCAATGAGATCGCTGAAATGCTTTCTCTGCCAGAAGGCACTGTTTCCTCCCGACTCAGCAGAAGCCGGAAACGTTTAGAGTCTCTTCTGAAAGGTGATGACGCTCAATGAAACAACTCGATCAGCTCCCCGAAATTGCCAATCGATCACTTGGTGGTCTTCATGCTTCCCCGGAAATGCGTTATGCTATTCAAATGAAGGCGGCAAGACAGCAAAAAAGAAAGACACAGGCAATGGTTTTTACAAAAATCGCAGCCCCTGTGTTGTGTGCAGCGGTTTTGCTTGCACTGTTCTTTTTCCCTTCAGCTCCACTGAACACGGTTGCTCCGCCATCCATTACTTCTCTCCCACTTGGACAGCTGCAGGCCGGGGATACCAATGGTGCAACGCTGCTTGGTGAGGTTTCAGTCTCCAATTCCCGTGCTGCAGGCGACAGTGGGATCTGGTCATCTGTCACTTCCGGTACATTTCCTCTCATTGGCGTAAAGGGACGTTATTATCGTATGCTCTCCTCACCTTCTGCTGTCTCTGCATCCAGCGCTCTTCAGTCTCTGGGGATTGTTGAGGAATATACAACAGAGCCCTCTCTGAGCGACACCGGCATCATCAGCAGCAACTGCGTCAGTGCAGGCGATGAAGTGTATACATTCAATGGATACAACAATACATTTGTCTGTGCGAAGGTCAATGGTGAATATCGCCTGTTTCAGCGCGTCAGCTTTAACGGCCATGCAACGCTGGGAAAAGAAACGCTGATTGATACGCTTTCCATTTCCGGTCATATTCAGTCCATGTCCATCTCCGGCATTGGTACAGTCTCTGATTCTTCCGCTGCAGAAAATCTCTTCAGGATTCTGACGGATAATGCAACGTATGAAAGCAGTGGCTCAATCCGGTCCTCCTCCATTCTGACCATTACACTGAGTGATGGCATCAGTGCTCAGATGCTGATATCCGAGGATCGGCTTGCAGCCTGCGGCGTCTGGAGTTGTCCCGAATTTATCTCCGCATTCTCAGCAGCCGTCAATTGAGCATGCTGATCTATTCTCGATTCATCTGCAAAGAGAAAAACCAGTCCGATCATTCGGGCTGGTTTTTCTCATACGGCCGCCGTTCTTGCAGGATCTGTTTTAAAGGCCGCTTTCATCGTGATTTCAATAGTGCCGATCTCAATTTGCAGATTCTTCGTGAGCCTTGGCCTTTAAGTATTTCTCCAGCTTGCGCTTGACACGCTGCAAAGCATTATCAATGGATTTAGCATGTCTCCCAAGAAGCTGTGCAATTTCCTGATAGCTTTTTCCGTCCAGATACAGGCTTAACGCATCCTTTTCAAGACTCGAAAGCATTTCAGCCAGCTGGGTATTGATCCCGTGAAGGTCTTCCTGACTGATAATCAGTTCCTCCGGGTTATCAACATGACCTTCAACGATGACATCCATCAGTGTCCTGTCTGATTCTTCATCATAAATTGGCTTATTCAATGAAATGTAGCTGTTTAATGGAATATGCTTCTGCCGTGTGGCTGTTTTAATGGCTGTAATGATCTGCCTTGTTACACAAAGCTCCGCAAAAGCACGAAATGAAGACAGCTTGTCCTGACGAAAATCACGAACTGCCTTGAACAGGCCAATCATGCCTTCCTGAACAATATCCTCATGATCAGCGCCCATCAGGAAATAACTTCTTGCCTTAGACCGTACAAAGTTCTTGTACTTATTCAGCAGGTACTCCATGGCCAGTGAATCTCCCGACTGGCACAATTCAACGACCTGTTCATCTGTCATACCACCGTAGCCGGCATGAAGCACTGGATCAATTTCATCCTTTTCTTCCTGAAGAGATTGCTCCACAACTTCAGCTGGATACTGCATTTGAGCGCGACGTATGGCATTCATCGTTGCTATTTCATCCTCGGTATATGCCATACTATTCTCATGATTATTCAGTTCTTCTATCTGAGCGTCCGTGTTTCGCTGTACGCATTCACTCATGTCACGCTCGTCCATCTATCTTGTCCTCTTTCACTGCACAATGCCTCTGCGCAGTCGTTCTAATTCTTTCACTGTATCTTCCGGAAGCCTGCCTTCAAGAGGGTTCCGCTGCATTCCTGCATCCTGTCTGTGATCAGACATGCCCCGGCTTCGCAGCTCGCGTAGTTCGCGCAGCAGCTCCCGGCTGGTCATCCGGACCGCGCCGGTGGAAAGCACCTGAGACTGCTCAAGACCATCTGAAGTTGCGACCCGTACATGCCGGTATTTCGGAGTCTGGGCAACAAATCGCTCAATATAGCTGTCTGCAGTCTCACCATGATGCGTAAAAACCACTCGAATATTGCCCTGTACTTCTTCTGTTGTTATGCGCCTGTCCGATTGCCATCCGTCAAAAACAACGACAACTTCTTCATCTGCATAGCCGCTAAAGTCCTGCAATATATGGATCAGCTGATCCCGTGCCTCATCGATGGACCATTCTTTCTTCGAGACATCACTCCACGCCCCGATCACATTGTATCCATCCACCACGAGCAGCGGTTTCATCGACGGCGCGCCTCAAGCACTCGATACATAACAATACCTGCGGCTACAGATGCATTCAGACTGTCGATGTGTCCCTTCATGGGAAGACTGACCTGGACATCACTGTTTTCCAGTACAAGGCGGGAAATGCCCTCACCCTCGCTTCCAATAATCAAAGCGCACGGCCCACGGAAATCAATCTTCTGATAATCCTTTCCGTCCATTGTCAGCGCATAAACCCATATACCAAGCTTTTTCAGTTCTTCCAGCGTGCGGTTCAGATTGGATACTCTTGCGACTTTCATATGTTCAATGGCGCCGGCACTGGCCTTGACTGCTGCCGGAGTCAGACCGACAGAGCGCCGTTCAGGAACGATCACACCATGAGCACCTGCGCATTCAGCCGAGCGGATGATAGCACCCAGGTTGTGCGGGTCTGTAACGCCGTCAAGAATGACGAGGAAAGGATCCTCACCCTTCTCCTGCGCTGCATCAAGCATTTCGGGAACCGTTGAATACTGATAAGCACTCGCATATGCAATCATTCCCTGATGGTGCGGCGCAATCTCGTCCAGTCTGGACTTATCCACTTCCTGAATGACGACATGTGCATCCTTGGCCAGCTGCAGGATTTCACGGGCAGAACCCTGAAGTTCTCCCTTTGCAACCAGCAGTTTTTCAAGATCTCTGTTTCCCTTGAGTGCTTCGCGAATCGGATTGCGTCCAACAAGAAGATTGTCCGCAGGCATGTTTTCTTCTCTCGGGGGAACCTGAGGAACATGCTCAAAATCACGGTAACTGATTTCTGATGCAGGGTCATTCCGCTTGTAGGAATCGTTCATTCTCCGATCAAAACCGCTTTTCGGAGCAAAAGACTCGCGTCCCTGCGGACGACGATCCTCATAGGGCCGCTTTTCAGAATAGGAGTTTCTGCCTGAAGGCCTGCGGTCACCGTAGTTTCTGCCCTGACGGCCTTCTCCGTCCCGGCCAAAGCGATCATTTCTTGAGTCAAAGGAAGAGCGATCGCCCCATTCCCGGTCAGCATTCTGATGATGCTCACCCGCACCGTTAAACTTTTTTCCCGGACGGCCAGGTCTGCCCGCATTGTCGGACCGGAAAGAATCCCTGTCGCGCTTCGGGGCATATTCGCCGCGATACCTCGAGCCTTCCTCTTCCCAGCGTCCGCTGTTCTTCGCCTGACGTTTGTTGCCTTTTTTCATCTGATCATAGTATGCCATGTTATCTTACAAATCTCCTTCTGTTATCCTTGTTCTGCATTTTGTGCAAGCATTTCCAGCAACTGCTGACGTTCACTTCTGATCTGTGCTGCTTTTCCGCAGGATTTAGCACCTTCAGGACATGCGCCCCTCAGGCAGCCCGGTCCGGCATCCCTGAATAATGCAGGCGCAACCTTCAGACACTCCCTGTGCATGGCAGTGGCGAGTGCCCGGATTTCCCATTGTGCGCGATTGCACATTCTCAATGAGAAAAAGTGCCGAAGTTCGCGTACATTCATTGTCACAATCAGGCGTGTTTCACATGCACCGGGAAGAACAAAGCGTGCATCCTCGTTTGTGCCTTCCCCGGTTTTTCCAAGCTTTTCCTGCCATTGCACATACCATTCCTGCATGGTCTGCATCTGCTGCTTATACTCTTCGACAGCTTCGCAGCCCAATGCCTGAATTCTGGGAGGAATCACATATCCAAAGCCACTCTCATAGGATACATATCTCTGACTCTGAACGGAGAAGCTGGCCAGTCGATGACGCGTAATCTGTGCGAGAAGCACACGGCTTACGCCTTCGATCGCAAAGGTAAAGCTGGCGTGTTCCATCACAGACTCATGTCCCATGCCAAGGATTTTTTCTACAAACGCACTCTGATCCTTTGCTTCAACGCGCTGAAGCAGATCATTCACATGTGCGCCGGAGTAGCAGAGCTTGGCACCCAAGGCCACCATTTCCTCCGGCGACAGCGTATGCCTGATCAATTCACATTTCATCTCTACAGCAGGCATAAGCATCCCCCGTTTCTAACGTTTTGGAAAAGAGATCTCTGATTCTCTCTTCCTGCCCAGTGAGATAAAGAAACCCAAACAATGTTTCCAAAGCAGTCGCCGCCTGATAATCCTCAGGAGTCTGATGCTTCGGGGCGGGATGCCTGGCATGGGCATTGCGTCCCCGTCTGGCGATAGCCTGCTCTTCCTCAGTCAGGAAGCTTTCAATCTTGTGGAATCCGGCAGCCTGAGCCTGCGCATTCACAGATCGAACAGCTTCTTCATGCATGTGATGCAGATTATAGCCAAGAAACATCAGTCGGGTTCTGACCAGCAAATCCCAAATCGTATCGCCGACGTATGCCAGTCTCAGCGGAGAACACAGCTGTGCTTCTTTTGTTGTCATGGATTCTTCACCATGCAAAAGCAAACTCTCGCCTCCTCTTCCGCATTCAGAGTCATTATAGCATAGTTCTTTCAGGCGTCGCAAGGGTTCCACACCCCTGGCATGACGATGGCACAGAAAAAGCCTGAACCATACGGTTCAGGCCAGTACACCATTAGGGACTCGAACCCTAGACACCCTGATTAAGAGTCAGGTGCTCTACCAACTGAGCTAATGGTGCACGTGGCTGCTGTCGCAGCGAACGATGCGTATTATACACCGTTTTGTGATCTTGTCAACTTCTTTTTTTGCCTTTTCTCTGTGAATTCCTGTATGAATGCATGTTTCATGCATCCATACGGCCTGTTTTCTGATTTGGATTGCGCTCCATACCGTGATTTACTCCCCGGACCCCTTTTATGTATATCCTTTTCAGACCGGAGTCTGTCCCTTTTTCTGTTCTCCTGTTTCCCAGGGCTGTAGATGTGTTTTCCCAGTTCAGGAAGGGCAGTGCATGAAAATCACTTTGCGCTTATCAAAAAAGCACAACCGTCAAACAGCTGTGCTCCGATGATCCTTTTCCGGAAGATCTTCAGGTCATGAATCCATAAACTGTTCCGGCTGCAATGGATGGGAAACAGCGAATCTTTACATCGACACGCGCCAGTGCTTCCCTGTTTCTTATGCTTCATCCTCCCTGCAGCCCGGTTTCATCATTGAATGACACCATACCATGCACATTCTGTGCAGTCTTTCAGTGGGAAAACCAGAAGCGGTGTACCACCGACAATAAAGTAACCATACTTCGTTCCCCAGACAGAGTCTTTTTCCTTCGGTGCATTCGAAAGATCCGTCATCAGGATGGATACTGTCACGCCGCCGTCTGTGGGGGTCACGCTGCGATTTCCCGCTTTTTTCAGATATTCAGCATACCGCTCATAGTAAAACGGATTCGAACCGCAGTGAATCACAATCGGGTAATCCATGAATGCAGCCGCATCTCCGGCATCCTCTTCTGTAAAGCCCATAGTCCTTAATGTGCCGACGTATATCATCACATGATCATATCCATGGCATACGGTAATGATATCACCCTGCAGGAGAAAGTACGGCCAGGTTTCCGGATGATTCCTGTCCAGGAAAAAGCTGTCGTCCCCGCGTGCCAGAATTGAATCCAGGTCCGGATGTTCCGCAACGCCCGCCGATCTCAGGCACCAATTGGTATAGCCGGCACAGTCAAATCCGCACAAATATTTACGGTATGGCTTAAAATAATTCGATTCCTGGAGCGGATAAAATATCTGCAGAATCTTATCCTCGTTGTGACCGCCAAAATAGTACGGGACGCCAAGCGGATACAGGGCCGTCGTCAGCGAGTCAGCAGTCTCATCATAGTGTCTCAGGAATACATTTTCCTCCTCAAGAAGAGAAAAAGCATTGTCCAGTACTTCAGTCTCATTGACCCGGTCATAAGGAAAAAGCGGCAACTGCTCAGACGTCCTGAATGTCACGGAATAATGGATTTCGCTGTCCATGATTGCCTGATGGCCTTTTTTACCACCAACGCAGGACAGTGAAAAACCACACACAGGTTCCCGCTCCACAAGCCATGCGTTGAACAGAGAAGTCACATCAAACAGGTTCCATCCTTCATGAATGAATTTTCCGCCCGAAGAACGCATGGGATAGGAGCGCATTTCTTTATCGAGGGCACGCCATACAAGATACCTGTTTTTTCCTTCAACTTCGCTGGCATAGATGCGCATGGAAGCCCCCAGAACCTCAAATCCATCCAGTGAAGCAATTTCCATCATGTTCCATTCGTTGCCTGCTCTGTCCCGGCATTGAAAGTCTGCAGTTGCACCAAGATCATGCCGATAACCGGCTACTGCAGATTCTGAATCCGTCAGAAACCTTCCTTTCAGCGTCACGGTATGAATATCCGCGCAGGCTGCAGTGCAAAACATGAACATGAGGATCATCATTCCCAGTGCAACGGACCACTTCATCTGTTTTCCTCCCGCTCACGGACGATTTCGATCGCTTCTTTTCCGGTAATGTGCTTCACTTCAATGGCCCACATAGCCAGCATCTTTTTTTCTCTTTCAATTTCAGCATCAATTGCACGCTGGTCATCTGAATATCTGCGGGCAAAAAGAGCTGCAGCCTCCAGTTTTTCATCCCCCTGAAGTTCCTTTGCTTCTCCAAAAAGGATAACGGATGCAAATATCGTTGTCAGTCTTACGCTGTCCAGTTCATCTCTCAGAATCACAGACATCGATACATTGGGGTGGGTTCGGAGCAGATCTGCCTTATATCCGTCTTTAGCCCCATGAAACAGGACCTTCCCATCTGCGACAGTATAGTTCACAGGAACGGAATAGGGGTACCCGTTGTCTCCTGTCAAGGCCAGCGTGCCGGTTCTTCCTTCACGGAGCATTTCCCAGGCACGCTCCTCACTGACCTGTTGTTTCCACCGTCTCATTTTCCGAAACATCAATTCCACTCCAATGCATGAAACTTCGCACACTTACGGATCATCAATGAACAATAACCTTTGGAAGTATCGCATCGATATCGACATAATAATCTTTTCCACCCATGCGGTCGATATACACATCCACTTCACGGCCCATCAGTTCCTCATCTGGAACGAATGAAAGGTATCTGCTTTGGTAAACATCCATCGTGCCAGTATCCTGATGGTGGACATGAATTTCCAGAACATACGGATGTCTTCCATTGATGGTCACATTCATTACCGGATGATATCCGGCGATCGTGCCCTTTACAGAATAGCCGCTTTCAAACACGCGCCGAATTCCGCGCCTTCTTCTGATTTCAATGATGAGAAAGATCGCACCGAGCACAGCAAAGAGCAAGCCCATCAGTACAAATATTGCAGGCAGGAAAACCATTTCGGAAAATCGGCTGCTGAATCCTGATCTGCTATAAAATGCGGCGCCAATCCCCAACCCGATGCCGAGGAAAATCAAACCAATCGGGAAAAAGACCAGCCCGACCATCCCTATTGCACTCCAGCCTGCCCGCGGGCGATTGTTTTCCATTGCCTTCTCCTCCAAAAGCCTTTGATTTCTTTCATTCAGGACCCTTGATCCCGAAAAAAAGCCGGACATGGCAGCAATGCACCATGTCCGGCCATTCCACACCATTACTTTGTCAGTTCAAGTGTATCGCGGGCAATCATGATTTCTTCATTTGTAGGAATAACAAGGATCTTCACCTTGGAATCATCAGTAGAAATCACGCACTCTTCGGCATGTCCGTCTGCACATGCTGCGTTCTTTGCATGATCCAGTTTCGCGCCAAGCCATTCCATGTCAGACATCACGCGTTCACGCAGCTGGCCATTGTTTTCGCCAATGCCTGCAGTGAAGACGATCATGTCCACACCGCCCATCGCGGCAGCATAGCTTCCGATGTACTTCTTAATGCCATATACCAGCATATCACGTGCGAGCATGGCATCTCCATTGTACTTGTCAGCAGCCGCATCAATGTCACGCATGTCGCTGGACAGACCGCTCACGCCAAGCAGACCAGACTTTTTGTTCATCATGGTCAGAACATCATCGACTGACATTTTCTCGGTATTGGCAATGAACTGCACAACAGCGGGATCCAGGGTGCCGCAGCGGGTGCCCATCAGAAGACCATCCAGAGGCGTAAGACCCATGGATGTATCCACGCACTTACCATCAACAACTGCGCTCAGGCTGGAACCATTTCCAAGATGGCAGATGATGATCTTGGTTCCAAGAGGTGAAATGCCCAGGAACTCGCACACACGCTTGGAAACATAGCGATGGGATGTTCCGTGGAAACCATAGCGGCGCACGCCATACTGATCATGATACTTGCGCGGTACGCCATACATATATGCCTTCGGAGGCATGGTCTGATGGAACGCCGTATCAAAAACAGCCACCTGAGGAGTATCCGGCATCACTTTTTCACAGGCTTCAATGCCCATCAGATTGGCAGGATTGTGAAGAGGTCCGAGCGGAATGCATTCACGAATGGCATCCTTCACGGCTTCATTAATCACAACAGATGCGGAGAATTTGGTACCGCCATGCAGGACGCGATGGCCAACAGCACCGATTTCCACAACACTCTTGATGGCACCTTTCTCAGGATCCTGCAGAGCAGCAAGCATCATCTGGGTTGCTTCCACATGATCTGCGATCGGCTTGAACACTTCGTAAACCTTTTTGTCACTTCTCGGAAGCGTCACGGTCTGCTTGAGATGTCCGCCTTCGATGCCGATGCGTTCCACAAGGCCTTTGGCAAGAACGATTTCGCCGTCCATATCGATGAGCTGGAACTTCAAGGATGAGGAGCCGGCATTCACAATCAGAATTTTCATAGAGCAAGGTCTCTCCTATATATTAATTAGCCCTGGGCAATGACTGCAACGGCAGCAACAGTATTGATGATCTCTTCCACATTGCATCCGCGGGAAAGATCGTTGACAGGTTTCGCAAGGCCCTGGATGATGGGTCCGATCGCCTTGGCACCAGCCAGACGCTGCACCAGCTTATAGCCGATATTTCCGGCACCGAGGTTCGGGAAAATCAGAACATTGGGGTTCTTGCCGGCAACAGGAGAACCGGGAGCCTTCAGATTGGCAACCGTCTCGACGAGAGCGGCATCGGCCTGCAGTTCGCCGTCAAGTGCGAGGTCAGGAGCGAGCTCATGGGCCTTGGCAGTGGCTTCCTGGACACGGGTCACGGTATCATGCTTTGCGCTTCCCTTGGTGGAGAAGGAAAGCATGGCAACCTTGGGCTCAACACCGAGCAGAGATTTGCAGGTATTGGCCGTCGCAATGGCAATCGCTGCAAGTTCATCGCTGTTGGGTTCAATATTCACTGCGCAGTCACCGAAAAGCATCACGCCATCGGATCCGTATTCCTTGGTCTTCAGTTCCATAATGAAGCAGCTTGAAGCAGTGGAGATACCAGGAGCCATCTTAATGATCTGAAGTGCCGGGCGAAGCACATTGCCTGTGGAGTTGATTGCACCGGCAACCATACCGTCAGCATCATCCATTTTCAGCATCATGGTTGCAAAATACAGCGTATTGTGATAAACCAGATCTGTTGCCTGCTCCATGGTCATACCTTTCTTCTGGCGCAGTTCACACAGCTTCTGAGCATATGCTTCGGACTTCGGCCACGTGGCAGGATCGACAATGGCAACATCTTTCAGGTCAGTACCCGTCTCTTTTGCAACCTTCAGAATGCTTTCAGGGTTTCCGACAAGGCTGATCTTTGCAAGACCTTCCGCTACGATTTTCGCAGCAGCCTGAACAGTGCGCGGTTCATCGCCTTCTGCAAGAACAATATGCTTCACATTTGTCTTTGCTTTGGCTTTGATCTGATCAATCACAGACATGAGCAATACCTCCATTTTGTTTATCAGTCGATTCGATGGACACGAAAAAAGATGCCCGAATAATTATACATGATTTCAAACATAAAAGAAAGTGGGTTTTCATGCAGAACACCTTCCCTGATTCTCATTTTTCAAAAGCACATTTTCCTCAAATCGCAGGTGTCATTGCAGAATATAATCCGTTTCACAACGGTCATCTGCATCATCTCCAGCAGACGAGGCAGGCTGGAGCTGATTTCATAGTGGTCGTCATGTCCACATGCTTCACCCAGCGTGGAGAAATGGCTGTCCTCCCTGTCAAAGAGCGTGTTCAGATGGCGCTTGAGGGCGGTGCGGATGCAGTCTTTGCGCTTCCGGTTGCATGGTCGCTGAGAGATGCTGAGCATTTTGCCCTGGGCGGTGTCTCACTGTTAAACGGTCTGGGCTGCAGCATGCTGTCGTTCGGATGTGAAACACCTCGTGCGGATCTGCTCAGCCAAACCGCATCGCTTCTCGAATTCCCGCCTGAAAGCATGCTGGATGACCTGCACACCTTTCTCGCTGAAGGCCTGCCTTATCCAGCAGCCCTTGCCAGAGCGGCAGGACGATTCGATCCTGCCTGCTCTTCCGTGCTCAGTTCTCCGAACAACACCCTCGCCGTCTGCTACCTCCGCCAGCTGATGCGTCTGGGCAGCAGCATGGTTCCGCTCTGCATTCCGCGGGAATCCGATTATCTTGAAACCCGCCTGGATGCATCCACTTTTGCAAGTGCCTCCGGAATCCGGGCTGCACTAGCCCGCGGTGACTGGCCGGCCATCTCAGGGGCTATGCCGGAAACAGGCGTGCGTCTTCTCCGAGAAGCTTCCCTTAACGGAAGAATCCTGAAACCCGGAGCGCTGGATCATGCTGTCCTCTGCATGCTCCGCACCCTGTCCCCTGAATTCTGGAAACAGCTTCCCGATCAGTCGGAGGGGCTTCCGGATCGAGTACGAAATGCACTGAAAACAGCCGTGTGCCTGGAAGATCTGCTGGACAAAGCCTGTACACGGCGGTATACGCGTCCAAGAGTAGCCCGGCTTGTCATGCATGCCTTTCTTCAGTTCGATCGTTCTGTCCTTCCTTCAGATGGTCCATCGCAGGCCCTCCTGCTTGGTGTGCGCCGGGAGTCTGAAGAGCTGCTTCATCTTCTGGGGCCGATGAAGATCATCGGGAATGCTTCCCAGCTGTCTGATTCCTGGCGGCAGTCGGAGGAAAAAGCATGGGACCTGTGGTCGGTCGGCTGCGGACTGCCCATGGGTGGTCTTTACTCCCATCGCATCGTGCGCGTTTAATGCAAAATGTTCAGGCATCATAAAAACAGAACCCGCAAAGGTTCTGTTTTTATGATAGGCGTCTTACCCGCCGATCTCACTCTTCAGGGGTTCCAAATCAATGCCGCTGGCATCTTTCAGGACTTCATAGAGTGCCTTGAGCATAGTGCTCACACCGCCCGGAACATCACTTTCCACGTTCAGCGGAAGCACAGGATCATGGACCGAAAGCCGCAGAAGGAACCATCCATTGTCCATTCCTCCGTTCAGGTCAAAGGAAATGCGTACACCTTCCCGATTATCCGGCGCGATGTGCCAGTTTTCCGCTGCATTGGCATAATCCATGACCATTGCGATGGCATTCTGACCGGCCGCGCGGAAGTTTTCATCAGTTATATTCAGTCTGATTTCCTTGCTCTCGACCGGTTCCTGAAGATCAGCAATCAGGGATCCCAGCGTTTTGCCCTGCTGCTTCAGCTTCATTGCCTTGACAATCAGCACGGTCACAAGATACATGCCGTCATCGAGGAAATGGTTTTCTTTCAGTGCCGCATGACCACTGGTCTCAATGGCAAGAGGACATTCAATGCCTTCATCATTCAGCCGCCGTGCCTCATCAATCACATTGCGGTAGCCTCTCTTGTAGCGGTAATGCTCTCCGCCCCAGTCATTGATAAACTTTCTGAGACCCGAGCTCGTCACAGAGTCCGTAACAATGGTCTGACCCGGTTTTTCATCCAGGATCATGGCCGAAACAAGGGCAATCAGCCGGTTTCGATTGATCTCTCTGCCATCGCTGTCCACGATGGCTGCACGGTCGCAGTCCGCGTCAAAAATCACACCAAGGTCAGCCCCGGCACGTTTCACTGCCTCTGAGACAGAACGCATTGCTTCGGGATTTTCCGGATTGGGCATATGATTCGGAAATCTGCCATCCGGCTCAAGGAACTGGCTGCCTTCAATCCATGCGCCGAGGCTTTCCATCAGCTCGGCATAAAACCCGCCAGCGCCGTTGCCAGCGTCGACCACCACATGCAGTCCAAGCAGGGGCTTGGGGAGATCTGTATCAAGTCCCGTCCGAATTCTGTCTGCAAGCTGATTCATATATACAGGCAAAAATGGCTTATCAGCAATTTTGCCGGAAACAGCAAAATCTTCCGGATTCAGTTCACTGGCTGTATTCAGCAGCTCAACGACATCTTTTGTCTCGAGTCCACCGTCCGCGAGGAAGAATTTCAGACCATTCCGTTCAGGCGGAAGATGGCTGGCAGTCACCATAATGGAGCCATCCGGCTGAAATCCAGGCGTGATAATCGACATATACATAGCCGGTGTGGTACACAGGCCGAAATTCATCACAGATGCCCCGGCTCTGGAAATGCCTTCCGCTGCAGCTGTTGCCAGCGCCGGTCCGGTTACACGGCTGTCTCTCCCAATTGCAATGGTGACCTGGCTCACAGGCTTGCCGGTTTTTTGTGCGGTGAAACGAGCAAATGCCATGCCCAGGCATTTGGCGATGTGTTCGGTCAGCACAGGATGCTCACCCATAGCAACGCCTCTGACATCAGAACCGCTGATTAATGATTGCCAATTCATACTGTTTCCTCCATGTTTTTTTGTGCATTCAGTGCTTCAGTATCCAATTCGTCCTGCATTCCCCTGAGCATTCTGTACAAAGGTGCCATCGTCTGAAAATCCGATCGGATATGCAGAAACAGGCTTCGGTCTGCAGCTTCTCGCAGGTCCGGAAACGACTGCACAATGCCAAAGTTTCGTATCCTGTACCACGCTTCAAGGTCGGCGGGAATGTTCGGTGGAATCTGCATTCGTTTCCACAGATCCGCCTGAAGAACAAGATGTTTCTGCGCAAGCCCGCATCCATGAATAAGGCCGCTGTAATAGGATGGGTTCGCTGCTAAATACCTGCGCATGCGGTCCATCAGAGGGCGGTTGTCCCCCCAGCATCCCATTCCCCATGCAAGACGTCCGGGACCGTACTCAAACCAGAATCCAACTGAAGCCTCCTTTGGCTCAGCTGCACGGTGAAAATAGGTCCACAGATGGTCTCTGTAAGGTGTTTTGTCCTTCGTAAAACGGATGTCGCGGCGAAGTCTGGAGAGGATCTTATGCGGCCGCGTTTCCATCTGTGAATCAATGTCAAGCAAAGAAGGGACCAGATCCTCAATCAGTGCATAAAACGGAGCCTGCACTTCTTTTCGATAACGCTCAATATTCGAATGAAAAAAATCGGCATTGTTGTGAAATCGAATATCAAGAAAAAACTGGTCCGTCCCTTCCGGGAAGCCGGTAAACATGGTTGCACCCCCTAAACTACAGTTTCATTATATCCAAACCCCTTTCTTTTTACAATGCATTTTTCTTAGACCCCCCTGTTTTTCCCGGTTTATGAGATCACATTTTCCGGAACAAAACCGCCCGCCCCAACTTCTTCCTGACTTCGTTCAACAAGAAAAAGCCATCCATCAGGATGACTTTTTTCCAGTGATCATTTCACTGTCACATGGACAGGTTTGCTTCCTGTCAGTTCGCAGCTTCTGTCGTCCGGCTGTGAAAAACCGATCCACAGGTTTTTATTCCCTTCTCCAGGGATGCGCTCGCCGCTCTCATGAACAACTGTAAATGCGTTGGAATCCAGTTTCAGTGTACAAACAGTACTTTCTCCGGCTTTAACAAAGACTCTTCCGAAGGCACACAGATGTGGATGGAGAGAATCATTGGGGTCTTCTGTCTGCGCATAAATCTCAACCACAGTTTCCGCATCCATCGTACCAAGATTCTTGACGCTGACCTTCACGGACTCTGAATCAGCCTCCAGAACCTCAATGCCGAAGGAGGTATAACTCAAGCCGTAGCCAAAAGGATACAATGGTTTTCCTGTATAATACCGGTACGTTCTGTTTTTCATGCTGTAATCGGTAAATTCCGGAAGATCCTGAATGCTCTCATAAAAAGTCACTGGAAGTTTACCGGAAGGCGAAACTTCGCCAAACAGGATCCGTGCAAGTGCTGTTCCGCCGGCCTGTCCGGGATACCATGCGAGCACCTCCGCATTTCCCTGCGGGACATTCAGCGAAGAGCCTGCAGCAAGAACAGTTACAAGGGGCTTCCCTGTTTTTTCCAGGATTTCCATCAGGCGCACCTGCGGCTCCGGCAGTTCAAGTGAAATCTTATCACCGCTGGCGGAATAGTTGCTCGCGTCGCCCTGTTCGCCTTCAAGCGTTTCATCCAGACCAACACAGGCAATCACCACATCGGCCATTTCAGCACACGCGACGGCTTCAGAGAAACGATCATCCTGTTTTGCAAGTCCTTCCGCCTTATTGTTTACCAAAGGACATCCCTCAGAATAGAATACCCGGATTCCATGCTCGCGGCAGTAGGAGCGAATTCCGTCAAGCAGCGTAACATAGCGGCTGCTTGTTCCATGATAATTTCCAATCAGTGCCCTGATGCTTTCCGCGTTGGGTCCAATCACAGCAACAGAATGAATTTTCTCCGGATCAAGCGGAAGAATACCGTCATTTTTCAGAAGGACCATGCTCTTTTCGGCAGCAGCCTGGGCAAGTGCATCATGCTCATCCGTATCATTCTGCTCATATCCGATCGCGTCCCATGCACAGTCGTCTGCAAACATACCCAGCAGGTAACGTGTCGTGAAGAGCCGGACAGCAGCCTCCGTAATGTCATCTTCCGTAATGAGGCCTTCCTGCAACGCTTCAAGAAGATGGAGATAGACTTCTCCGCAGTTCAGGTCACACCCGCTCTTCAGGGCCAGAGCAGCGCTTTCCGGTGCTGTATCCGTCACATGATGATACATATGAAAGTCCATAATCGCCCAGCAGTCGCTGGTGACATGTCCTTCAAATCCCCATTTATCCCGCAGAATATCAGTCAGCAGCGTTTTGGAACCGCATGCAGGCTCGCCGTTCACCCGGTTGTATGCTCCCATAACGGCTTCCACATGTCCTTCACGGACTGCGCTTTCAAATGCCGGGAGATACGTTTCTTCCATATCCTTCGGTGTTGCAACTGCGTCAAATTCATGACGGATGGCCTCAGGACCTGAATGCACGCAGAAGTGCTTTGCACAGGCCGCAGTTTTCATATATTCGCCGTCTCCCTGCAGGCCCTTGATGTACGCCGTACCCATGCGGCTGGTCAGATACGGGTCCTCGCCAAGCGTTTCGTGACCACGTCCCCACCTCGGATCACGGAAGATATTGATATTCGGGCTCCAGAACGTAAGTCCCTTATAAATGTCACGGTCTCCATGTGCTCTCTGGGCATTGTATTTTGCCCTGGCTTCCGTCGCCACTGTATCGGCAATCTTCTGATGGAATGCCTCATCAAACACAGCCGCCAGTCCTATCGCCTGAGGAAAAACAGTCGCCGTGCCTGCCCGTGCAACACCATGCAGTGCTTCATTCCACCAGTTATACTCGGGTATACCAAGGCGCTCAATGGCAGGCGCATTATACCGCAGCTGCGATGCTTTTTCTTCCAGTGTCATCTGAGCAACAAGACGTTCCGCCAGGACACGAGCCTCCGCATGATTCATACCGATATCCTCCTTCAGTTAAAACGAAACACAGAAAACACTTTTTATTATCTTACCTTGAATAGTAAATTTGTCAATTAACTTCCCTTGCTTTTTCCTGCCCGTCTGGTGCTGTCTGGTGCTGTCTGAAAAAGAGAGTAAAAGCCATAGCAAAATGAAACCTTATCTGCTATAATCTCTCCCAGTCCTCTACACCCGAAGCAGGGAGGTATACCATTGACGGAAGCTGTTGTTTTTGATCTCGATGATACTCTTCTGCATAATGACCGTACAATATCCGATACAACCGTACGTGTTCTGCGTACGCTTGCCTTGAAGGGCATCCGCATCATTCCTGCCAGTGGAAGATCTCCCGAAAGCATGGAACCCTATGTTCATCGGCTCGGTTGCTGTGATACATTTATCGCATGCAATGGCGCTGAAGTGTGGAACACTGGTGGCAAATGCCTCATGAAGGTCGCACTTCCGCTCAAGACAGCTGAAGACATCATCCGTTTTGGTGATGAGTATGGCGTCTATATGCAGACTTACGATTATGGTTCCTTCCATTATAATAAGGAATCTTATCACGCAAAGGAGTATGCGGTTTCCACGGGTCTGCGCGGCGTGCAGACGCCGGATCTGATCGGTTTCCTTCAGAATCACCCGACATGCAAGATCCTGCTGATGGCTGATCCCGACCTGGTCTCCAGGATGCGATCCGATGCCTCGGTCCGCTTTGCTGGCCGGGCCAGTATCACGACGTCCAAGCCCACATTCCTTGAGGTGAATCCACTCAATACATCCAAAGGGCTCGCTCTTTCATTCTGTGCGGATCATTTTGGATTTCATCTTGAACAGACGATTGCCTTCGGTGACAGCCTGAATGATCTGAGCATGATACAGGCCGCTGGAACAGGTGTTGCGGTTGCCAATGCATGGGATGAGGTGAAGTCCTGTGCAGATGATGTGTGCCCAAGCAATGAAAACGACGGTATCGCGCATTACCTTCTGGACCATTTTCCCAGCTACTTCTGATCTGAAAGGATGCTATTATGATACAGGCAGAAGATTTCGCATCCACACTCGGTCTCACCCTCCTGTCCCCCTCCTCTGTGGAAGCCTGGGACATTCACAGTGCTGACTTCAACCGTCCAGGCATGCAGTTCTGTGGTTTCTATGAGTACTTTGCGTATGAGCGTCCTCAGGTGATCGGCAAAGTGGAAATGAGTTATCTCTACTCCATGGATCCGCAGCAGCGTGTTGCCATGTACTCCCAGTATTTCTCCTATAAGATGCCCTGCGTTATCTGCTGCAGAGGCATGGAACCGCCCAAGGATTTTCTTGATGCGGCCAGGGAGCATGACATCGCTGTTTACCTCACGCAGGAAATCACCACCAAGTTTTCATTTGACTGCGTGCAGTACCTGACCCACGCCCTGGCTCCACGCGTAACCCGGCATGCTGTACTGGTGGATGTATACGGTGTCGGTGTTCTCATCACTGGAGAATCCGGCGTAGGCAAAAGCGAGACCGCGCTGGAATTGATCAAACGCGGTCATGTGCTGATCGCAGATGATGTTGTCGAGGTCTGCCGCGTTGCGGACGACACACTGGTCGGACAGTGTCCTGCCATGATCCGCAACTTCATGGAAATCAGAGGGATCGGCATTATCGACATTCGCGCAATGTATGGTGTCAGTGCTGTCGCGCTTTCCAAGCGGATTGACCTTGTCATTCACCTGGAGAAATGGGTCGAGACAAAAGAATATGTGCGGCTCGGCATGGAAGATGAGCATATCAAGATTCTTGATGTGGAACTTCCCCTGCTGATTACCCCGGTTCGTCCCGGACGAAATCTTGCCATCATTGTGGAAGTCGCCGCAAGAAATTATTCTCTGAAAAGCATTGGCTACAGTGCGCCGCATGAGCTGGACAGGCGTATGCGCACACTGCACCCCGCACGGTAATCATAGTTCATCATTAAATATATAATATATCTGAAAGAAGGTTTCATTATGTATCGCATCGGATTGGATATCGGAGGCACCGGTATTCAAATGGGGATTGTCGACGAGAAAGGCCATATTCTTGAGCGCGGTGAAGTTGTAACCAACACATCCCTTCCTTTCTCAGAGCAGGTACGCCAGATGGCTGAATGTGCCCTTGACATGGTCAAAAAAGGCGGATACTCCCTTCTGGACATCGCCTCCATCGGCGCTGGTGTTCCAGGCGTAGCAGACCAGAAGACCGGTGCTGTCATCTACTGCACAAACCTTGGATGGAAGCATGTCCCGTTCCGTGAAGAGTTCAGAAAATATATCGACAAGCCTGTGTTTGTCGATAATGATGCTACCGTTGCGGGGCTCGCAGAAAGCGTTGCCGGTGTGAGTGCTGGTTCCTCCTCTTCCGTTTTCATCACCATCGGTACCGGCATTGGGTCGGGCATTATTCTCGGAGGCCGTGTATGGAGCGGAGCGCACGGAGTGGGCAGCGAACTGGGACACAGCATCCTTGAGCTTGACGGTGAACCGTGCACATGCGGCAATCACGGCTGTGTCGAGCGTTATTGTTCTGCAACAGCCATCATTCGTATGGCAAGAGAACTGCTCGGGCGTCATCCCGAAAGCATGCTGATGGATTCCTGCGAAGGTGACCTGAAGAAGCTGACAGCACGCCACGTCATCGATGCAGCCCGTGAAGGTGATCCCACTGCTGTCAAAGTCTTCCGCCGCTTTATCAAAGCGCTCGGTCAGACCATTGCCAATGTCATCAACATTCTCGACCCCGAAGTGATCGTACTCGGCGGCGGTGTGGCAAAATCCGGCGCATTCCTTCTTGATGCCGTGCGCGCAGAAGTCCCGAAGTATATTCTTTATAAAGAACTTCCCTATGCGCATATTGAACTTGCACGGCTCGGTGCTGATGCAGGCATTATCGGCGCAGCGATGCTTTCATAATTCTTCCAGGCGGGCGGATGCCCGCTTTTTTTATGCTTTTTCCCCCTCCGGCAAAACGCCGCACGGCCAAAAGAAGGATTTTATGCAATACGCGGAGTATATACACCTTAGATTTCACTCTAAGGTGGTGTTTTTTTATGAGTCTTCGCGAGGAAGTCCAGGCGCGGGAACATCAGTTTCTTTCCCCTCTTGCCTCCTTTGCAGATCAAACCCAGGGAAGACTTCATCCGGGCGAAGAGGACAGCATCCGAACCTGTTTTCAGCGTGACCGCGACCGCATCATTCATTGCAAAGCGTTCCGCCGCCTCGAAGGAAAAACACAGGTTTTTCTTGCCCCTGAAGGAGACCACTACAGAACCCGCCTGACTCATACGCTCGAAGTCATGCAGGTTGCCCGCACCCTTGCACGCGGACTTCATCTGAATGAAGACCTGACTGAAGCCATTGCACTCGGACACGACCTTGGACATACCCCCTTTGGACATATTGGGGAAAGCTCACTCAATGCTGTTATGCCGGAAGGATTCCGGCATAATGAGCAGTCTCTTCGCGTGGTGGATGTGCTGGAGCACAATGGTCAAGGCCTGAATCTGACTGCAGAAGTCCGAAACGGCATCCTTTGTCATTCCGGAAAAGAAACGCCATCCACGCTTGAGGGTTGGTGCGTGCGGTATGCCGACCGGATTGCCTATCTGAATCATGATCTTGATGACGCGATCCGTGGCGGTGTCCTTAAGGAATTTGAGCTTCCCGCTGATTGTCTGCGCATTCTCGGGAAAACACACTCTGAGCGGATTGGCACGATGGTGTCCGATCTGATTGACTCTTCCCAGGGCAAAACCAGTATTTCCATGTCTCCGATGATTCAAAGCGCCATGGACGGACTGAGAGAATTCATGTTCGAAAAAGTCTATATGGATTCATGGCGCAGGATGCAGGAAGAAAAATGTGATCACATCATCCATACCATGTTTCAGTATTTCTGCACACATACCAATGAACTGCCCGAGGAATATCTGGTCATCTGTTTCCAGGAAGGGACAGAACGCGGTGTCTGTGATTTTCTCTCCGGCATGACGGACCGCTATGCCATCCGTACATTTAATTCCATGTTTGTTCCATCCGGATTCAGTGTTCTGTAACCTCAGCACAGATTTTCATCCTCTCGGCAGGAAAAAATCAAAGTGCGACGAAACTATGGTTTGGTGATCGAAATGCCAGGAAGGTATCCGGAATCATGGGTTGAGGAGCTCCGGGAAAGGGCAGATCTGGTTCAGATCATCTCATCCTATGTTCCACTGAAAAAGAAAGGGCGAAACTATTGGGGGCTGTGTCCGTTTCACGGGGAAAAAACAGCTTCCTTCTCTGTTAACCCGGAAGGAAGATTCTACTATTGCTTCGGCTGCAAAGCCGGAGGCTCCGTGATTAATTTCATTATGGAAATGGAGCACCTGACATACGGTGAGGCATTAAAATATCTCGCCGATCTGGTCCATCTCCCGGTACCCCAGCCAGTAGACGACCCTGATTATCAGAAAAGGCAGTCGCAGAATGAACGTCTTTTGAATGCAAATCGTGAAGCTGCGCGCTTTTTTCATCAGACCCTGTTTACAGATGCCGGAAAAGCAAGTCTGGATTATCTCAGAGGCAGAGGTCTGAATGATCATGTGATCCGGCGATTCGGGCTTGGAGCAGCCCCTGATTCATGGGACAGCCTCATGAAACATCTGACTTCCATGGGGTTTACTGCGCAGGAGCTCGAACTGGCCGGTCTCACAGTTGTGAAGGAAGCAGAAAACGCAACAGCCGACAGTCCTGCCCGTCCCCGGCGGCAATACGATATGTTCCGTAATCGTGCGATGTTTCCAATTATTGATGCGCATGGGAATGTCCGCGGCTTCGGCGGCAGAATTCTCGGCAAGGGAACGCCCAAATACCTGAACACAAGCGATACTCCCATCTACAACAAACGTCTAGGTGTCTATGCTGCAAATCTGCTTCATAAGGAACGACATCTTGATCATGTTGTTCTGGTGGAAGGATACATGGACGTCATCGCGCTCTCGCAGTATGGTGTCAAAGGCGTAGTCGCCACGCTTGGGACCTCCCTCACCGATGAACAGGCCCGTCTGATCAAGCGTTATGTGCCAAAGGTTTATCTTGCCTATGACGGTGACAGTGCAGGCCAGCACGCCATCCTGCGCGGATTGGAGATCTTCCGGAATGCCGGCATGGATGTTCGTGTTCTGGACTTCCCGGATGGGCTGGACCCTGATGAGTTCATCCGGAGAGATGGTTTGGAAGGTTTCGAAAACCTTCCTGTTTTATCCCCTGAAACCTACAGGCTGCGCCGGCTGAAGGAGCAGTACGATCTTTCAACCAAGGAAGGCCGGACTGAGTATGCAAAAGCTGCAGGGAGCATACTCAAAGGTCTTGAGCCGGTGGAGCTGGAAAATCATCTTCAGGACCTGGTCCTTCAGACCGGGTTTTCCAGAGATGTGCTTCTGGCGCAGATCGGTCAGTCCAGACCTGACCCTGCATCTTCCGCGTCTGCGCCAATTCGTACTCCATCCGTCCCCAGAAAAGTTCCCGTTCACACACCGGTCAATGAACATGTACGGGGTGAGGAACTGCTGATCTCTCTGTTTGCCACCGGCAAACTTCCGCCGGATGAACTGATGGAGGAAGAAGATTTCACGGATCCTTTTCTCAAAGATGTTTTCATTGATCTCAAATCCGGACGTTCCCCTGCCGCGATCATCGAAAAGCAGAAAACACCGGAAGATGTTGCTCGTGCGAGCCGCCTGATGACGCCGCCCCCGGCAGAAGATACAAACGAACTTCTTCAGCTGGCCAAACAGGGCATGCATACCATGCGTGCAGCTCGTATTGATGCAGAGATTGCAGAAATCACAAAGTCCATGTCTGCCCTTCCCCCTGACGGGCAGCTTCGGGCGATGACCAGACTGATGGAACTTCAAAAAATGCGCAGCCGGATCTGACGGACCGTTCAGGAAAGGAGTGGTTCCCGTGGCGATGACAAAAGAAATGCAGCAACTCTTGCTCCAGAAACTTCAGCAGCAGGCCCAGGAGCGCGGGAGCCTCACGACCGCTGATGTCCTCGATGCCATGTCCCAGTCGAATATGGAAGATTTCGGGATGATCATGGAAGCACTCCAGGATTCCGGTATTCCCGTCAGCGAGGAGGTCAAGCCCTCGCTCACGGCGCCCACAGAAATCACGGTGCCGGAAGGAATTGCACTGGATGATCCGGTCCGTCTCTATCTGAAAGAAATCGGTCAGATTCCTCTTCTGAGTGCAGATGAAGAAGTCCAGCTCGCCAAAATTCTACAGGGCGGCACACCTGACGAGCAGGATGCAGCGCGGAAAAAACTGTCCGAATCCAATCTGAGACTGGTCGTTTCCATTGCCAAACGGTATGCCGGGCGCGGCATGCAGCTGCTTGACCTGATTCAGGAAGGAAACCTCGGCCTTATGAAGGCTGTCGAGAAATTCGACTATACCAAGCAGTTTAAATTTTCAACTTATGCGACCTGGTGGATTCGTCAGGCGATTACACGTTCGATTGCCGACCAGGCACGGACCATCCGCATCCCGGTCCATATGGTGGAATCCATTAACAGAATGATTCGCATTTCTCATCAGCTGCAGCAGGAACTTGGACGTGAACCAACGAATAATGAAATAGCTGATGCGATGAACACCAGCGAGCAGAAAGTGGCTGACCTGCTGAAAATTGCGCAGGAACCCGTCAGTCTGGAAACTCCGGTTGGCGAAGAGGACGACAGTCATCTTGGTGACTTTATTGCTGACGAGACAACACTCGCGCCCATTGACGCAGCCTCACGCAGCCTGATGCGGGAGCAGCTCGATGATGCTCTCGACAATCTGACCGACCGTGAAAAGCTTGTTCTGCGTCTTCGCTTCGGTCTGGACGACGGAGAAACGCGCACGCTCGAAGAAGTCGGACGTGAGTTTCATGTAACACGGGAGCGAATCCGACAGATTGAAGCCAAAGCACTCCGCAAATTACGGCAGGCAAATCACAGTCATAAACTCCATGATTATCTGGAGTAACCACAAACACCCATATTCCCCTCTCGATTGATTAGTAAGGAGAGATTCCGTTTGACCTACAGCACGGAAGACCGTAACACCCGTTTTGAAGAGATTCTGGAAACCGGCAAAGCCAAAGGATTTCTTACCCTGGGGCAGATCAGAGACCTTGCAGGCGATATTGATCTGGATCCGGAGACCCTGTATGACTGGGTCAAGGAACTGGAAGAAGGCGGTATCAGAGTCGAAATTGATGACGACAGTGCTTCCCGTTCCGCATCCGCCCAGGAGGTAGCAGATCCCGAGGAACCGACTGCCATGGCTCTTCTGCAGGAAGAAGCTGCAAATCCTGCCTCATCCCAGTCGCTTCCCAATGTTGCCGATGAAGTCAATCTTGCAGATCCGATTCGCATGTATCTCAAGGAAATCGGCAAGATTCCTCTTCTCACTGCAGACGAAGAAGTCGCTCTGGCGAAAAGAATCGAAGCCGGGGATCAGACCGCAAAAGATGAACTGATTCAGGCAAACCTGCGTCTTGTCGTTTCCATTGCCGGGCATTATAACAACCGCGGCATGCAGTATTTGGATCTGATTCAGGAAGGCAACATGGGTCTGATTAAGGCTGCGGATAAATTTGATTACCGTAAAGGATTTAAGTTTTCGACCTATGCCACCTGGTGGATTCGCCAGTCCATCACGCGCGCACTGGCTGATCAGGCCCGCACCATCCGCATTCCTGTCCATATGGTTGAGACCATCAACCGCCTGATCCGCACAAGCCGTCAGCTGATGCAGGATCTCGGACGCGAGCCCACCACAGCCGAAATTGCCGATGCAATGCATCTGACTGAAGCCCGTGTCCAGGAAATCATCAAGATTGCGCAGGATCCGGTCAGTCTCGAAACCCCTATCGGCGAGGAAGAAGACAGTCATCTCGGTGATTTCATTCCTGATGAATCCGCACCCGCACCGGCTGATGCCGCATTCTATGCTCTGCAGCGCGAACAGTTAATGGAAGTACTCGATACACTCACTGAACGCGAGAAAAAGGTCATCTGTCTCCGTTACGGTCTGGATGGCGGAAAAAGCTACACACTTGAGGAAGTCGGCGAAATTTTCAAGGTCACCCGTGAACGTATTCGTCAGATTGAAGCCAAGGCTCTGCGCAAACTGCGCACGAATCGTCAGATCAAAAATCTTCGGGGGTAATCTGTGCTGGATCATCGTCTTTCGCTCGCAGCCAGTCTCTATGTTCCGTCCCGGATTGGCTGCGATATCGGATCTGATCATGCGCTTCTTCCCTGTCATCTTCTGCGAAGCGGGATATGCAGGCGCATGATCATTTCTGACATCAGTGAAAAAGCTTTAATGCACGCGGCTTATCAGGTGCATCATCAACACCTTGAAGACCGCGTGCAACTTGTATGTGCGGACGGTCTTGATGCAGTCACAGAACCGTGCGACTGCATTTCCATTACCGGAATGGGCGGAGAGACGGCGGCCCAGATCCTGCTCAGCGGCCATGATCGTCTGCAGGGATGTACGCTGGTCATCAGTGTGCATACCGATCCATTTTTCACACGGCAGGCCATTGAAAAGATCGGTTATCGTTTCACCGCCGAAAAGCTGGTTTTTGAGAGGGGCCGCTATTATATTGTATGGCAGTGCATGCCGGGTTCCATGCATCAGACAGAAGATGAGATTCTTTATGGGTCGCTTCTCTATCAGGAACCTTCTGAACTGCTCCTGAACTATCTGCAGTTCCGCATTGGTGTGTACTCAAGAAAACTGGCTGGTTTATTATCCGGAAAGCAGCCAAAAGCAGAAGAAGTTGCCGAAGCAGAGCGTGCACTCCGCTTTTATCGGGAACGACTTCAGGAATTGGGAGGCAGTGATCATGCAGCCATTCATGAGTGATCTGTTCCATTGGGTCGACTCCCGTGCGCCTTTTGATACGCAGGCCGACTTTGATAATTCCGGTTTTCTGGTCGGGCGAAAAGACGCGCCTGTTCAGAACATTCTCTTTGCGCTCGACGTCTCGGATCGTGTGCTGGATGAAGCGGAAGCGCACGGCGCCAACCTGATCATTACCCATCATCCCATGATGTTTTCACCGGTCCAGTCCATCACAGAAGATGATGTGGAAGGACGGCTGATATCCCGCATGATCCGAAACCATGTCAGTCTGATCTCCGCCCATACCAACCTGGACAGCGCACCGGGCGGTATCAATGACACCCTCGCATCTGTTCTGGGACTTCAGGATGTTCAGGGAGAAGGGTATCTCCGCAAAGGCAGATTCTCTGAACCCGTCCGCTTCAGCTCGCTTGTGACCCGGATTGAGCACGATCTGCGCACCACAGTCCGCGTTTTCGGACAGGCACCTGCGGACATGGAAATCACTGCAATGGCTGTTTCTTCCGGTGCCGGAAGCGATTTCTGGTCAGAAGCGCATCACCTTGGTGCGCAGGTGTTTCTCACCGGGGAAATCAAGCATCATCATGGTCTGGCCATGTGTGCGTGCGGCATGATTGGATTGGAAGCCGGACATTTTGCAACCGAGGAGCCCGGTCTCTTTGCCCTCGCGGACGCTTTACAAAGCCATGCGAATGAAGTAGAATGGAATGTGACGATTTTTAAATCAGCTGTTGGTGCGTATGCACTTCCAACTGTGCCGGTCGCGGGAAGCTGAGCCCGCAGTTAGGAGGACCCTATGGACAAAATGGAACAACTCTGGAACTACATGCAGGAAGATATCAAAGCGGACAAAATCGACACTGAGATCCGCCGCTCCCCTTTACGCCAGAAGCTGGAAAAAACAAGGGACTTCATCATGGATCAGCAAAAGCTCTATAAAGAAATGGAAGAACGTGTTTCCATCAGCATTGACCGCAAGGATGGCATTGTGGATGCTCTTAAGAGAAGTGAAGAGCAGCTGCGCGCTCTTCAGGAGCGCCTGGAGAATGATCCTCCCCGGGATGCAGAGTCTGCCAAAGCGCTGCTGCAGGACGTGGAAAAATGCCGCAAAACGATTTCCAGCTATGAGCAGGAGCTGAGACATATTCATAAAGAGGGCAATGAACTTGATGCCCGTTCCCGCACAATCCGTCATGATACGGCGGTTGCAAAGCAGGAATTCGATCGCATGAAGGAAGTCTATAATAAGGAAGCCAGAGAGAAAAAGACCCTCCTCGACTCTCAGCGCTCAAAAGCGGATGCACTCCTTCATCAGATTGATCCGGAGCTGCTGAGCATCTATAACACCGTCAAGAAGCAGATTTCCCCGCCCATTGCACGACTGGTCTATGGTCAGTGCAGCGGATGCAACACCTCACAGCCCTCCGCCGCACTGCGTAAAATCGATGCAGGTGACGGAATCGTGGAGTGCGAAACCTGCGGCAGAATCCTTATTAAATAACCATTTGAAGACAGCCTCTGGCTGTCTTTTTCAATACACGAAAAGAACAAATCACAGAGAAAAGTTGATGTATCATGTATCTGTTCCTGCCCCCCGCACGCATGCGGTCCCAACACTTCCCTCCGGGAATGATATGCCTCACCGTTTCGTTTCAATATCGACGCGCATCTGCTCCACCGGCCGGTCCGGCTGATAGGCAATTCAAGAGGATTATGGTATACTGTAATATGGTGGATTGTTTCCATCATCTTCTGTTTTTTGGAGGTCATATGAAACGCATCGGTGAAATTAAGGAAGTTCACGGCAGTAAAATGACAGTGGAGTTCTGCAATCATGAGAGCTGTGAGAACTGTCATGGATGTGAAGGCGGACAAAGCACCGCTGTTCTTGAAATGGATGCTTCCGGCCGGGTGGGTGACTTCGCTGAGGTCGAGATGCCAACCGGAAATGTAGTCAAGGCTTCTCTTCTTGTCTATATCTTTCCCCTGTTGGGCTTTCTCGCAGGAATGGGAATCGGTGAAGCCTTTCTTCCGCAGTATGCTCCCCTTTCCTCTGCCGTGCTCGGCGTGCTGCTTTTGCTTCTGATTGTATTCCTGGTGCATAAAGGAGAAGCCAAACGTGCTTCCAACCCCGTCTGGCAGCCCACGCTGGTGCGTGTGATTCCCCGACACCTTCACGATCACAAAGAAGCATAACAAAGGAGTACGCCCATGAAACGCTTATTTTGTTTTCTTCTTCTCTTCTGCCTTGTGATGTCAGGTTCAACAGGCCTTGCTGAGACGCAGCCCAAACCCATTGAGCTGATTCCATATGATGAACTCCCGCCGCTGCAGGAGGGGCAGCATCATTATCTGATGCTGTGCGTGGACCAGTGGAAAGCCAAGTCCTGGAATCTCGGTGATTCCGACGGCATCATGATTGTCACACTGGACACACGGGCGCATCGTGTCATGCTGACTTCCATCATCCGGGATGCGCTTGTTCAGCATCCTGACGGGAAAATATCCCGCATTAACTACATTGCCAAGAAATTCGGTCCTGAAGCACTCTGTCAGACCATTTCACAGCATCTCGGCGTCAAAATTGAGAAATATATCCTTTTTGGTTTCAGTCAGATCCAGGACATCATCGATTATATGGGCGGTGTTGATATTACAGTCAACGCTGAAGAGGCTGCCTACCTGAGACGCTATCCGATTAACCGAAATGCAACCACCCCTGCTCTCCGCTATTCCGGCACCTATCACTTTAACGGTCATGCCGCTGTCATTTATATGCGGATCCGCAAAGCTGGCGGTCATGGAGATTTCACACGAACCCAGCGTGCAAGAAGAGTGCTTTCCACCCTTGCCGATCAGTGCCGCAACTTTACATGGGAAGATGCGCAGGCTCTTGTCAATTCCATCGCTGAGCATACGACCCTGACCAACATCAACACAGATGAAATGCTGCAGGCAGCCAGGTATGCATATGATCTCAGAGACTCAACGATCGAAGAGCTCCGCATCCCGCCCGACGGCGCCACACGTCCCATCACACACTGGGGCATGTCTGTGCAGGAACTGGACTGGAACGTGTGCCGTAACGTGATGGCAGATTTCCTTGTCAACAGTTTCCTTGTCCTGGATGAGGGAACCGATGCCGAGGCAATCGACGATTTTGGCAGTTTCAGCGACTTAGATTAATACCACCAGGAGAGATCTATGAAATGTCCACAGTGCGGTCAGTGGAACCGCGCATCTATCCCACGCTGCATGAAGTGCGGATGCCCGCTCTCCCAGGATGAAAACGAGCAGCCCGCATGGCGGAGCCAGCTGAAGGATCATCAGACTCCGCCATCCTATCTACGCATTGATGAAGACGGTCTGGATAACAATGCTCCTGACAGCCGCGATACACTGGCTGTTGAAATGCAGGAGCTGAAAGTACGCAAGGAAGAGGGCGCTCAGAGACAGAGGCGCATGCGCACAATGGTTGCGCAAAATGCCTCACGCCCGGCTTCCTCTGCCGTCCGCACACACATCACCCAGGAATCCTTTGAGCAGTCAGGTGCAAGATCCCAGCGCAGAACCGCGCGTGCACAGGTTCAGCAGACTGCGTATGTGGATGATTCCCGCAATTACGATCCGCTCTGGCGCGAAGCCGAAATGTACGGCACACGCTTTCAGGCGCCGGTCCGTGAAGACCTGACCGGAATCGTTCCCGCCCGTGTCAGACGCCTCAGACGATTTCTCCGCTTCCTCATGATTCTCGGGATCCTCGCACTTTTTGCGGCTGCAGTCTTTTTTGGATATCAGTATTACCAGGCCAGAAAAGCCGCTGTACGGGAAGAAAATGCTGCTATTGTTGTGGCATCCATGGAGAATGAACTGACCGCACATACTATCATGATCCCCGGCACCGACGGTCAGCAGATCTACGTGAGAGAACTGCACACGTCCTATGTGGTGACGGGAGGGTACGCAACGATCGTGGTGGCTGACCATACATGGTACGACTCACTGGAAGATTTTCTCGATGAAACGATGGAAGTCACGCTGACACCTTTTGTAAAAACCGCTTCCGGTCAGCAGAAGCCGCTTGACGTCATTCATTACACCATTGAGATCCCGGCCAGTCAGCTCCGGCTGCTTTCGCCTGATACGAACCGCGTTGAAGTCGCCTCCACAATGTATGCCATGAGATTCGAGGTCACCCCCGGTTCCAAGGTCTACGTGAATGATGAGGATGTGTCCGATACTGTCAATTCAGAGACCGGCGAGTTTTCCTACAACGCCACCGTACAGCCAATTGGCGACAACATTTTTACAGTCCGGGCCAGAAGCCAGTACCACCGTGAAACGTCCATGAACATTGTTCTGTACCGCGAAGCGCAGGAAATCCCCCTGGACCTTGCTGCCGATACCTATACATCCTATACGCAGGAATACATGAAAATATCCTGCACGACGCTTCCCGGTGCCTCCATTTCGATCGAATCCCCGTTTACGGAAATTGACATCACCAAGCTTGCTTCGACTGGTGCATTTTCCTTCTATGCGCATTTCGATCATATCGGATACAATACGGTGAAAATTCGTTCATCCTATAATGGACTGAAGGATTCTGTCATTGAGTATCAGGTATATTATGTTCCTTCCGCCGATGTATACACGCCCAAGGCATGGCCGCTGAATGCGGACGGCTATGCAGAGCTCCTGTCCAATATCACAGTCAGGGCAGCAAGAACACAGGTCTACCTCGTAACCGGCAAACTCTCTGAGTTTGTATCAGAGAAACCACAGATGGCCATTTTCTACACAGGTGAAGACGGAAAGAGTCAGCCGGTTCTGGTTGAAAATTATTCCAGCCGCACCTGGGAGCTCGGAAAGAATTACAGAATCTACGCCGACGCTTACTCCACCTACAATTCCATGCCCTGGCTGTGCGCCAGGTACACCTATCCCGAATAAGCTGCTGAAAGGAGCTTTTCTATGAACAACCTTGATCTTGTCATCATCGGCGGAGGCCCCGCTGCATGGAGCTGTGCCATGACGGCCATCAACCGCTCCCTGACCTGCACGGTTGTCACCGCGGGCACTCAGCGAAGCGGCATGGTAAAAGCCCACATGATTACCAACTATCCAGGCCTGCCGAACATCTCCGGAGATGAACTGATGGAAAAGATGCGCTCACAGGCGGTTGAGATGGGCTGCACGGTCATGGAAGGCAACGCAAGACAGATCATGCCTGCCGGAAACGGCTTCATGACGCTCGTCGGCAATGATATTCTCCAGAGCAGCGCTGTTGTTCTTGCACTGGGTGCCGCCATGCCCAAGCTGCTTCCGGGAGAAAGTGATCTTCTCGGTCACGGTGTCAGCTGGTGCGGAACCTGTGACGGCATGTTCTACAGGAAAAAGCCCGTTGCTGTCCTGTCTGCCTGGGAGGGCGGCGTGGAAGATGCCGAATTTCTGGCCGGTGTATGTTCCTCTGTCGATTATTATACGCTCGCTAAACACACGCTTCCTGAAGATGAACGGATCGCGATGAAGCCCGGTAAACCGCTATCTTTGGAAAAGTGTGAAGAAGGCATCCGTCTCAAAACCGATGCAGGCGAAGCTGTTTATGCCGGTGTCTTTGTTTTCCGCCCGGCAGTGGCTCCGGGTACACTCCTGCCCGGTCTGGAGCTGGATGGCAGTGCCATCCGTGTGGATCGCAGAATGGCCACCAGCATCCCCCGTGTCTATGCCTGCGGCGATTGCACCGGTCAGCCGCTCCAGATTGCCAAAGCTGTCGGTGAGGGAAACATTGCCGCGATCTCTGCCGCTGCTGATCTCGCAGCCCTGAAGAAAGGGAATGCCTAATGAAACGACTCGCTGCACTGATCCTGGCGCTGTGTCTTCCGGTCATCGTTTCAGCTGAACCCGTCCTTCTAGACGAACCCCGCACTGGAACATTCTTCTTTCCTGAGGATGCAGATGAAGATCATGCCGTCTACATGTACAGGTATTCTTTCCCCAGTGTGTCAGGAGACACTGCCTTTGCAGAAGGTGTCAACACCTTTTTCAGCGATTATCTGGAGGATGCAGCTGCGTTTACGGTTCCCATCAACGGTGAGTCCATCGAAAGCACAGATGAAGTATCCACTACAGATATTTCCTCGACAGTCACCTGCAATACAGACAGTGCATTTTCTGTCCTGGTCCGATCCCACAGCATCATGGACGGTTATGAGTATGAATCCTATTCTGCTTACGTGTTTGCCCGAAGCGGGCCTAAAGAAGGGCTTGTCATTGCCCTTCCTCATCTGCTCGGAATCCTTGAAGAAAATGAAACAGACACATGGCTTCAGGACCGACAGACGGCAAAAGCAGACAAATGCGTCCGTGATATCATCTGGGAACAGATTGAGCAGAATTCGGAAGGACGGACTTATCTTCCCGACATTTCCTATGATCTCTTTCAGGATATGTTCTTTCCCGAGGAAGATTTCTATCTTGACGAAACCGGAAATCCTGTCTTCTTTGTTCAGCCCGGCATCCTGACACCTGAAGAGGATGGCGTCCTGCTCTTCCCTGTCTCGCTTGAATTCATTCTCGACGAAATCTGATTCAATTTCAATCGCGTCACAACGCGGCTTATGCCCGTTCGACATACATAATGAATACTTTAGGAGGAGAAAAGTCATGCTACCCATTTCTATTACGCTTTCCGAACATCTTAAGGAAAAGCCTCAGGACGAAAGTAAACTTGGTTTCGGCCGCATCTTTACAGATCATATGTTCATTATGGACTATGATCCTGAAAATGGATGGCATGATGCCCGTATCGTCCCCTATCAGAATTTTTCCATGGATCCGGCCAGTGTGGTGATCCACTATGGTCAGGCCATTTTCGAGGGAAGCAAATGCTACCGCACAGCTGACGGTTCTCTGCAGCTGTTCCGTCCTTCTGCAAACTTTGCCCGCATGACGCGTTCTGCTGAGCGCATGGGCATGCCTGCGCTCGACGAAGAGACGGCGCTTGAAGGTCTCAAGCAGCTGATCCGCGTGGAAGCCGATTGGGTGCCGCATCAGGAAGGCACGAGTCTCTATATCCGTCCGACCATGATTTCAACGGATGTCCAGCTGGGTGTTCACGCCTCAAAGACCTATCGCTTCTTTATCATTCTCTCCCCTGTCGGCTCCTATTATAAAAACGGCCTCCAGCCTGTCAGCATTTATGTGGAAGACAAGTATGTCCGTGCCGTACGCGGCGGTACTGGTTTCACGAAGTGTGCCGGCAACTATGCCGCGTCCATCCTGGCTGGTGAAATTGCCGAGAAGAAAGGCTATTCTCAGGTTCTCTGGCTGGATGGCGTGGAACAGAAGTATGTTGAAGAAGTCGGTTCCATGAATATGATGTTCGCCTATGGCAACAAGATTGTCACACCCATGCTGAACGGCTCCATTCTTCCCGGCATTACCCGCGATTCCATTCTCACCCTCGCCCGCCAGCTTGGATATGAGACGGAAGAAAAGCGTATTGCCATTTCCGACGTGTTTGCTGACGGCCATGCAGGCAAACTCACCGAAGCTTTCGGCACCGGTACAGCTGCTGTCATTTCCCCGGTCGGTGAACTTCTTATGGAAGACGACAAGCTGATCTTCCAGGATGGAAAGATTGGCCCTGTTGCACAGAAGCTGTATGACACGCTCACCGGCATCCAGTATGGACGTCTCCCGGATGAGAATCACTGGATCGTCAAGATCTGACAGCAAATCACCTTCATTGCTCCCGAGGAGAATCATGCTCAAGATTTTTAATCACGAATATGCTCCGTGGTACGAGCGCACCATGAGCTTTATGCAGAATGCTGAGCTTGAACGCGCCGAAAACTTTCTCCGCACCCTGCAGCCACTGCATTTGTTCGGTGGCTGCAGGGTGGGTGACCTGCCCACAATGTGGCAGATGTCCTATGACGGTGCGGAGCATCCTCACGCCGATCTTCCGGAAGATGTTTCCGAATGGGAGGCCCGCATCCTGCAGCGGCTTCCGCTCGAAGTCCATCTGCTTTCTTCCCCTGAATACATGCTGATCCAGCGGCTGATCACCCAAAAAGGAAAAATCCTCCTGCTCAATCGTGGCGAGCTGCTTCCATGTGTTTCTTTTATTCGCAGAATGTGGGCATATCCTGTGATGCAGTCCAACGGTTCCATTTTGCTGATCATGCCCGATGAGATTCTTTTCACCCTGTATGAACTCACAAACACACCGGAGTTTCTTCAGCAGACACGGCATTATCCCGAGTACTGGAACAAAACTGAACTGATTTTGCTCGCCCAGGGAATTCTCCCTATGGATCTTGCACTGGAAGCATATGAAAAACTGCTGGGAAAATCATTCTCATGCAACTATGATCTGTGCATGCGCATGTTTTCCGGTTTCGCAGATTGTGCCTATCTCAATGGACAAAGCGTACTGGTTCATTCGTGCATCTATGATGCTGCTCCCTTTGTCTCCACTTTACAGACCTATCCTCAGGGCATCTATACCATGGATCTGGATAAAGATCTGGAGCAGTGGAACGCATGTGAGGACGTCTTTTTGATTCTTTCGGGTCTTATTCGGCATGCTGTGCGGAATGATGTCCTGCCCGACGAACTGGTTGGAGACCTTGCACTCCTTGCAAGACAAAACGCTCCATTTGACGGTCTTCTGGATACACTCAAGTACAACTTGGTTGTTCAGCCGACCCAAGAGATGATCGACGCATTGCATCTGCTCAAATCCCATGTTCCTGTATGGCCGGTCTTTCGCAGTGAGGTGAACAGCTGATGGCATGCAAAACGTTTACGATCGAGCCGGCAATGGACGGATTGCGCGCAGAGACCGTTCTGCGCCGCTATATGCCGCAGCTCCAGGATGCGGATGTCCGAAATATCTTTTCACACCGTGACGTCAAGCTTGATGGCGTGCGCATTCGTCCGGATGCGCGTGTCCATTCCGGACAGACTGTCACGGTCTATTACATGCAGGGAGAAAAACAGGCACTGGATATCATCTACGAAGACGACGATGTCCTGCTGGTCAATAAACGTCCCGGCATCTCGGTCGAACCTGACAACGGCGGAGGCACCTGCATGACTCAGTTGGCCCTGGAACATGTGGGCGGCTCATTTCCTCCGGTCCCGTGCCATCGTCTGGATAATCAGACCTGCGGGCTTCTTTTGTTTGCAAAAAATGCAACCTCTCAGGCTGTTCTGGAAGACGTGTTCCGCAAACGAACGCTGAACAAGCTCTACACCTGTCTCGTGCGTGGAACCATGAAGCCCCCTGAGGCCGTATGCAAAGCCTATCTCGTCAAGAACGCCAGTCTGGCCAGAGTCACGGTGTATGACCATGAAGTGCCCGGATCCAAAGTCATTCTGACGGAATACCGTACACTGGCATCCGAAAGCCAGCTCTCCCGTCTGGAGGTCCACCTGATCACCGGACGAACACACCAGATTCGCGCTCACATGGCTGCCCTGGGTCATCCTCTGCTGGGCGATGATCTCTATGGAGATCGGGCTTTTAACAGACTTCAGCATGCACAGGGCAAGCTCAGACTTTGCGCCAGCAGCCTGTGTCTGGATACGCAGGGGCGTCTGCCTCAGCTGGACGGCGTTGTTTTTACTGCACCCTGCCCCTTTTGAAACGAGGTCCATATGATTCAGCTCATTGCTATGGATATGGATGGCACCCTGCTCACTCCCCCGCCGATCCATATCACAGAAAATACCATCGCTGTACTGAAAAAAGCTTCGGAGCAGGGTATAAAACTGGTCCTTGCTTCCGGGCGTCCCGCGGATGATGCAGGAACGTTTGCCCGAAATGCCGGACTGGATATGGCGGTTATCGCTCTCAATGGGAGCTGCATGACCCTGCATCCGTTCGACAATCTGATCTGTGTTCATCACCTCAAAAAAGATAGTGGTATCGCTGTTTTGCGCCATCTTCTCGAGCAGAATGCTTTTTTCGGCATGTTCTGCGACCACGATCTTTACGTCCATGAACTGGATCCGCTTCACCCTGTGCCCGATATGATCTGGGGAACCTACCTTGCCGAAGGCCGCGGGCAGATCTCACGGGATGAATGCGATGCATGGGCATTCGCAGAAAGAGGAATCAGCAAATTTGTCGTTGTGGATCTGCTTCATTCGGACATGCTCGCAAAAATCCGACCCGAAATTGAGCATCTGGCGCCCGAGCTGACCTATTCGTCCTCATGGAAGGACAACCTGGAAATCAATCCTGCCGGTGTCAGTAAGGGAAGCGCTCTGAGGGAACTTTGTTCCATGCTTTCCATTCCCATGGATGATGTCATGGCGATCGGAGACAACAGCAACGATCTTTCGATGCTCAATTGCTGCGGCTACCCGGTCGCTATGGGAAACGCCACACAGGATGTTCTTGCCGCATGCCCGTATCATACACTTCGCAATTCGGAGGACGGCGTTGCTGCAGCCATTTCCAAACTTGCACTCAACGACAGCCAGACAGGAGGTCAGACATTATGAAATACCATATTGATACGATTCCGGTTTGGGATGCCATGAAACTTGACGGTGAATGTCTTTTGTGCGCCCTGGAACGAAAGACAGAGCTCGGTGAAGCAGACCGTTATCTCGGAGCTTCGGTGATGGAGCCTGACACACGCATTCAGGTCAATGAGAAAGGGTTCTGCCGGAAACATCATGCCATGTTCTATTCCGTCAGCAACCGCCTCGGCCATGCGCTGATGCTGGAGAGCCATCTGGCCAGAACCCGTGAACGCATGAAAAAAGCCGCCGACGCCCTGGAGCGCGCAGCGGATAATTATGCAAAAGCACCGCTGGGAAAACTGACCCGCAATGGTCAGAATGCCCTGCAGGAAATGCAAAAACAGTCTCAGGCCCTTTCCGATATGGCGGGTACCTGTATCATGTGTGAAACAATCCGTGAAAACATGGAACGCTACCTGCACACGTTTTTCCATCTGTACAAAAACGATACGGAATTCAGAAACCACTTTGATGCTTCCATGGGCGTCTGTCTTCCGCATACTGCAGACCTTGTCCGTGTTGCAACGGAGGAACTGTCGGCAAAAGAAGCGGCCGAATTCATTCGCACGCTGATGCGCCTTGAAGAGAAGAATATGGACAGAATGCAGGAAGATATCTCCTGGTTTATCCGAAAGTTCGATTATCGCTTCCAGAACGAACCGTGGAAGAATTCTCAGGACGCTGTCCCGCGCACCGTCAACAAACTCAGAGGCTGGTGCGTAGGAGACGAACCCAACCCCGAAGAATAATCCGCTCAGGGTTCTGTTTTTTCCGGCGCATACCGTACCAGTTCGATGCCCGCCTCTTCAATCAGCTGAATGCTGAATTCATCCGGATACCCTTCCTGGTATACGATACGCCGGATCCCTGCATTAATGATCATTTTTGCGCAGATGGAGCAGGGCTGATGCGTGCAGTACAATGTTGCACCGTCAATGCTGACGCCAAGCTTGGCCGCCTGGATAATCGCGTTCTGCTCTGCATGTGTCGCGTAGCATACTTCCGACCGCGTTCCGCTTGGAATATGAAGTTTCTCACGAAGACATCCGCCTCTCTCAAAGCAGGTCTTCAATCCCGCCGGCGCGCCGTTGTACCCGGTAGTCATAATGCGCTTGTTCTTCACGATCACGCAACCGATGGCTCTGCCGGGTCTGGCACAGCTGGACCAGGTTGCGATCACATGCGTCATTTCCATAAACCGTTTATCCCATTTATCCACTTGACATTTCTCCTTCCTGTCCTGTCAAAGATGCCGGCCGGCTGTTTTCATGACCTGCACGGCAGGCAGAGTGCACTGAAGCTGTTGATGCTTAGTTTATCAGTTTTTCAAAGAAGTGCAAGACTCTGTCAGGCAGAGCCTGTATACCCGCAGGGACCCTCTGAAACAGAAACACAAAAATCACGAAAAAAAGCGGTTCAAAACAGTGAAATTATTTAAAATTCAATGCATTTGGGGCTTGACACACGCATCGATTTTCTGTAGAATAGCCGATGGTATTTAGAATCCGCCAGCCCCGGAAGCTATGTACACTGCCGATGCATGCGACCATCATGCAGAAGCCAACTGTTCAATTTGCCAAGGAGGAGTTTCCTTTGAAGACTTATATGCCGAAGGTTAACGACATCGAACGTAAATGGTATGTCGTCGACGCAGAGGGTCAGGTTTTCGGCCGTGTTGCCAGCCAGGTAGCGAATATTCTGCGCGGCAAGAACAAGCCCACCTACACCCCTAACACTGATACTGGTGACTATGTCATCATCATCAATGCTGATAAGATTGTTCTGACCGGCAAGAAGCTTGATCAGAAGAAGTATTATCATCACAGCGGCTATGCTGGCGGCCTGAAAGAGACCACCTATCGCAAGCTGATCGCTGAAAAGCCCGAATTTGCAATCCGCCATGCTATTGTTGGCATGCTGCCCAAGGGACCTCTTGGACGTCAGATGGCTAAGAAGCTCAAGGTTTATGCCGGAGCTGAACATGAGCATGCAGCTCAGAAGCCTGAAGTCATCGTTCTGGACAGAACTGCTCGCGGCGGAAAGGAGTAATGTATTATGGCAAAGGTTGAATACACTGCTGTTGGTCGTCGCAAGGAAGCTGTTGCCCGTGTTCGTCTTGTCCCCGGCGATGGCAAAATCGTGATCAATAAGCGCGAACTGGATAACTATTTTGGTCTTGAAACCCTGAAGATGACTGTTCGTCAGCCCCTGACCATCACCAACACCACCAATTTCGATGTTCTGGTGAACGTTCGTGGCGGCGGCATCTCTGGCCAGGCTGGTGCAATTCGTCATGGTATCTCCCGTGCTCTGTGCAAGGCTGATCCCGAACTGCGCACCTCTCTGAAGAAGAGCGGTCTTCTCACCCGCGATCCTCGTATGAAGGAACGCAAGAAGTACGGTCTCAAAGCAGCTCGCCGTGCTCCTCAGTTCAGCAAGCGTTAATCATCGTATCTCTCAGGCACCCACACAGTGGGTGCTTTTTTCATGCTGTAAATCAGGTTCCGATGCTGTTTTTTCTGGTTTTCCTGCTTGACAGAGTTTCCTCTAAACTCTATCATTATCCGGTATGGTTTTTGGTTTTCTCAACGTGAAAGGATAGGAGCGTCTTCATGTCAGCTAAGTATGTATTTGTCACAGGCGGTGTTGTTTCATCTTTGGGAAAAGGTATCACTGCCGCTTCTATTGGTCGTCTGCTCAAAGCCCGCGGCTATCGTGTCAGCATGCAGAAATGTGATCCCTACTACAATGTAGATCCCGGCCTTCTTTCCCCGCTGCAGCATGGCGAAGCATTCATTACAGATGATGGCATTGCCGCCGACCTGGATCTTGGCCATTATGAGCGTTTCATCGATGAAAATCTTCACGGTGAGGCCAGCACAACCACAGGAAAAGTCCACAAGAAAATCATGGAACGCGAGCTTGCCGGTGAATATCATGGCGGAACCGTTCAGGTTGTTCCGCATGTCACCAACGAAATCAAGTCACGCATTCTCACCGCTGCTGAGAACAGCGGAGCCGACATTGCGATTATTGAAATCGGCGGAACTGTCGGTGACATGGAATCCTCTCCCTATATGGAAGCCATTCGTCAGCTCAAATGGGAACTGGGTCCGAAGCAGACCTGCTTTATTCATGTCACGCTTCTTCCCTACATTTCTGCTGCCGGCGAGATGAAGACCAAGCCCACACAGCACTCTGTCAAGAGCCTGCGCTCCATCGGCATTCAGCCTGATGTGATCGTCTGCCGCTCTGAACGTCCGATCACCAATGAAGCGAAAGAGAAAATTGCCATGTTCTGCAACGTCCGTCCTGGAAATGTTGTGCAGAATGTGAACTGTTCTTCCATTTATGAAGTCCCGCTCCTTCTTGAAAAGGAAGGTCTCGGAACCATCGTCTGCAATGAACTCGGTCTCTCTCCGGATCATTGCGATCTTACAGAATGGAATTCCATGGTCTCCCGCATGAAGAACGCATCCAAGCACGTCAAGATCGGCCTTGTCGGAAAATATGTTGATCTGCATGATGCCTATCTCTCTGTTTCGGAAGCTCTTCATCACGCTGGCATTGCCAATGATGCACAGATTGACCTGAACTGGATTGCTTCTGATTCCATCACCGATGAAGCGGCTGAATCCATTCTTTCCTCCATGGATGGCATCATTGTGCCCGGCGGTTACGGTGATCGCGGCACAGAAGGCATTATTGCTGCCTGCCGTTATGCGCGCAAGCATCAGAAGCCCTGCCTTATGATCGGATTTGGCATGCAGCTTGCTGTTGTTGAGGCTGTACGCGATCTGCTCGGTGAGCCTGGCGCCAACTCTACTGAAGTGACGCACAATGCTTGCCCTGCTGTTGTCCGGATTCCGGATGACCGTATCGGAGACAATGATTCCCGCCAGAATTCACGCCAGGGCGGTTTTGATGTCAAGCTGTCTGACGGAAAACTCCGCGCGATCTATGGACAGGACTGCGTCCATGAGCGTCATGGCAACCGGTACGAAGTGGATCCTTCCTTTGTGCCCGCTCTGAATGAGCACGGCATGCACTTCACCGCTATGTGCGGGGAATATCCCGAAGGTTTTGAAATGGACGGCCATCCCTTCTACATCGGTGTCATCTATCACCCCGAGTATATTTCCAGACCCAATCGCCCACATCCGCTCTTCCTGGCATTTATTCAGGCCAGTCTTGCCAAGTAAGGAGCCTTTATGTCGAGTATTACCCTGATCCCGGGAAAAGAGAAACGGGTTTACAGCGGTCATCCCTGGGTTTTCCGCAGTGATATTCTCTCTGTGAAGGACAACCCTGCTCCGGGAAGCATTGTGGATGTACTTTCATCCCGCGGCCGCTTTCTTGCAAAAGCTTTCTATAATCCCGCCTCTCAGATTGCACTTCGCATCATGAGTCTTCATGATGAGCCGATTGATGAAGCATTCATCCGGCGCAGAATCCATGAGGCCGTGGAATATCGCAGAACGTTTGCCGATCTGCATTCCTGCCGTATGGTCTTTGCCGAAAGCGACCGTCTCCCTGCCCTGATCGTCGACAGTTTTGGCGAGGTGCTGGTTCTCCAGTGCCTGGCACTGGGCATGGAACCCTTCAAAGGGATGATCGTCGATGCTCTTGTCGATGAGCTGCATCCGGCCGGTGTATACGAGCGCAACGACGTGCCTGTCCGCACGCTCGAAGGTCTTCCCATGACAACCGGTCTGCTTTATGGCGAGGTTCCTGACCGTGTCGAAATGATCGAAAACGGAATTCGGTTCCTGGTCGACGTAAAGGAAGGTCAGAAAACCGGCTTCTTCCTGGATCAGAAAGAGAATCGCGCTGCCATTGCCCCCTTTGTGAAAGACAGAACTGTGCTCGACTGCTTTACGCATACCGGTTCGTTTGCGCTGCATGCAGGCCATTATGGGGCCGCCAAAGTCACTGGCGTAGATATTTCTGGTTACGCCTGCGCATTCGCCACTGAGAATGCACAGCTGAATCAGTTGTCAGACCGCGTATCGTTTGTCGAAGCCAATGCATTTGATCTGCTCAGTGAAGAAAGCCGCAAGGGCGTCCAGTACGATACCATTATCCTGGATCCGCCTGCTTTTACCAAATCCAGATCCACTGTGGAACGCGCATCCAAGGGATATAAAGAAATCAATCTTCGCGCAATGAAGATGATCCGTCCCGGTGGTTTTCTGGTCACATGCTCCTGTTCCCAGCATGTTCTTCCTGCAGCATTCCTGGACATCGTGAAGGACGCTGCCAAAGATGCCCGTGTTCAGCTTCGTCAAGTCGAATACAGGACGCAGGGACGCGATCATCCGATCCTTCCTGCAGCTCCTGAAACGCAGTACCTGAAATGCGGCATTTTCCAAATTCTCCCATAAAAACAAAGGATCTGACGCCTGTGCGTCAGATCCTTTATTATTTCATTATGTTTGAAGCATCCATGCGGCCTGTCAGACCTTTGCGATTGTCGCATTTCCCTGTTCATCCATCGAGATATAGCTTCCGCAATACGCACATCTGCCTGTTGTTTTCAGGCGCATCACAGTATTCGCCCCGCAGTTCGGACATTTCACAGCCCTCTGTGCCGCGGGATCCCTGTTCTCCGCGTCTGCCTTTACCGGCTGCGTCTCGACGCTCTCTGAGCGCTCCGGAACGGCTTCCCTCTGCTCGCGTTTTCTACCCCTGAAAAAGGATAGCAGCATGAATGCAAAGATCACGGCTCCAAGCCCCAGCAGTGTCTGGATCGCTTCTCCTGTGGACATTGGACTCTGCATAATGGCATCTGCCGTTTTTCGCACTGCCGTTCCAAAGAGCTGAGCCTCTGAATAGTCTGTGCGGTCATAGCAGGTGTCAATATTGGTGAGCAGCACTTCACGAGCCTCAGCATCCATGACCCGCTCAGCGTCTTCGCCAGCGAAGCACCCGGAAATATAGTTTCCTGAAGCATTTGGGTATTCTCTGAATGCAATCAGGAGATGCCCTTTATCTGAAAACAGAGCATCATAGCGGTCCCGTGTTGCCTGCTCAAGCGCTTCCGAATCCTGAATGGATGCACCGTTCTCTCCCAGAATCCAGAGATAGGGCTGAATGCCCGTCTTCTGGTAGAAATAGCGGAAATCCTCGATCATCTTGCTGCGTTCATCCATAGAACACGCATCAATCCAGTCTCCCCAATCATCCTGATACCATGCTTCGGACAGCAGAACCGCCCTTGCATCGAGCGGTGTGCGCTGCGAAGACTGTTCAACCGTAGAATTCGTCTGATTGGAAGCGGCCCCAATCAACAGGATCAGTATCAATACCGCCAGAACAATCCCCAGGCATCCGGAGCGCCGTCGCAGATTCTGAACCGCTGACCGTCTTCTGCGCTGAGTTTTTCTGATCCCGGATCCCACGATTAGCGGTAAAAACAGACCGCCGGGCCTTCCTGTGCCAGTTCTGCGTCTGCCCGGAAAACGTTGTGTGGACCGATAGGATGACCTGGAATCCGATGTTTTCGTGTCTCTTCCGGAATACGAAGAACGGTAAGAAGAGGAGCGGCCTGTATTTCTGGATGAAGAAGAACGAGCATGCGAGGAAAACCCTGAACTTCTGGATGAAGAAGAACGTGAGGAGGATGAAAATCCTGAGCTTCTGGACGAAGAACTGGAACTTCTGAATGAAGAACCAGAACTTCTGGATGAGGAGGAACGTGAATGGGAACTGAAACCGCCGCCCGAAGAACTGCGCCCCGAGCTGCCGCCTCCCCTGGGCATGCTGCTCACCTCCTGCAAAATCCGTCAGGATGCTGACGTTCGCCTGAAGACCGCTGCTTGATTACTTGGTTTCATACCCAAGCGTACGCAGATCATCAATGCGGTTACGCCAGTCTTCCCGGACTTTAACCCACAGTTTCAGATTAATGTGTGTATTCATCAGTTTTTCAATATCGGTACGCGCTTCAGACCCAATCGTCTGCAGCATGCTCCCGTGCTTTCCGATGATGATTCCCTTGTGCGCATCCCGCTCGCAGTAAATGGTTGCATGGATTTCCGTGAGTGTTTCTGACTCTTTTGTGATGCCGAGGATTTCCACACCAATGCCGTGCGGAACTTCATCCCGCAAATGGAGCAGTGCCTTTTCACGGATCATTTCCGCGACAATCAGCCTTTCGGGCTGGTCTGTCATCATATCATCCGGGAAATACTTGGGGCCTTCCGGCAGAATATTGACAATCTCGCGCTTCAGATCATCCAGCCCGTCGCCTGTCTTCGCAGAAACGGGAATCATTGCCTTGTATGGAAGCGCTTTGAATTCTGCAAGCAGCTCGAGCAGTTTCTCATGCGGGATCAGGTCAATTTTGTTGAATACAAGAAGTGCGGGAACTGACTTCGCAGCCATCTCCTCAGCAATCTTGCGGTCATGGTTTCCGATTTGCGTCACATCCACCATGGTCACAATGCAGTCCATTCCATCCATCGCATCACGGACCGACTGCATCATATAATTGCCGAGACGGTTTCTTGGATTATGAATGCCGGGTGTGTCCAGAAAGACCATCTGCCAGTCTTCACCGGTCACGACACCCATAATACGATTTCTTGTCGTCTGCGGTTTATCAGATACAATTGCGATTTTTTCGCCAACCATGCTGTTGAGCAGGGTGGATTTTCCGACGTTCGGGCGTCCCACAATCGTTACAAATCCTGAGTGAAAAGCCTGTTGTGCCATATTGTTCTCCTTTAATATTCCTGTGCATTCCGGACATCTGTCCATGCTTATTCATCACGTGTCAATCCAATGGCTGCAAGGATTTCTTCTTCCTTTGCGCGCATTTTGACTTTATCCTCGGGTTCGATGTGGTCATATCCCATGAGATGACAGAGTCCATGCACGGTGAGATACGCAAATTCTCTTTCCGGGGAATGCCCGTATTCTTCGGCCTGCGCAAGTGCATGGGGAACCGATATGATCAGATCCCCCAGCATACAGCAGTTGCTCTCATCGTCATAAGCCTGCATCAGACGTTTGGGACATGCACCGGCCGTTTTCCCGCTGGGATAGGAGACCAGTGGAAATGACAGGACGTCTGTCGCACGGTCAATCTGTCTCCATTCCCTGTTATATGTGCGGATTTCCTCATCGTTGCACAGCAGAATATGTACAGCCGTTTTCACATGAACGCCTTCAGCCTGTACAGCAGCGTCTGCTGCGCGCTGCATCAGTGAAAGAAAACCAGATGGCACCTCAGCAGTCTGCTCCAGTTCAAGCACCATGTTCCGGTTCCTCCCCATCCTGCTCAGGCTTTGTTTCCTCCTGAGGCTTGTCCTCTGTCTGTTCCTGGTGATTTTCTGTTTTTTCACTCTTCTCCGACTCTGAAGTACGGGCCGGTACTTTGGTTTCCGGATATTCGATCCGCTCATGGAATACGCCGTTGAGCACGGTACAGAATGCATCACAGATATCTTCAATATCCCTGAGTGTAATTGGTGAATTATCCAGCTGTCCATCCTGCAGCTTGCCCTGGATCAGTTTGCGGATAAACTCGCGAATTTCCTTGGGAGATGGATCCTTCATTGAACGGACAGCAGCTTCAATCGTATCGGCAAACATGACAATCGCTGCTTCCTTGGTGGTCGGACGGGTGCCGTCATACCGGAAGTCCGCAATGTCGACTTCCCTGCCTCCAGCCTGTTCAAGCGCTCTGTGATAAAAGAACATCACAGGTGTGTCGCCATGGTGCTGGATAATGATATCCTGAATTTCAGGCGGCAGGTGATATTTCTGAGCCAGCTGCAGACCATCCCGTGTATGCGTCGTCACAATTGCCGCGGACACATAGGGATCCGTCTGATCCAAAGGATTGATGCCCTGCTGATTTTCCTTGAAATAGCCCGGCCGTTTCAGTTTGCCCACATCATGGAAGTACGCGCCGGTTCTGGCAAGCAGTGCATTCGCTCCGATCTTTTCAGCCGCCGCTTCCGCAAGGTTGGCCACAATAATGGAATGATGATACGTTCCCGGCGCTTCCATCAGTAGCCGTCTGAGAAGCGGATGATTCGGATTGCCCAGTTCAAGCAGTTTGGCCGGAGTCGCCAGATTGTACGCAGACTCAAGAAGCGGCTGAAGACCAATGGACAGCATACCGCTTATGACGCCGCCCAATCCACTCCACAGCGCATAGAACAGGTATTCCTCCATGTCTGCGCCCTGCATGAATCCAATGGCAAGCATCAGCACCATATTGCTGATGCCCACGAGCACACCGCAGATCAGGGGACGCAGGCGTCCGCCCTTTCCTCTGAGATACAGTGTTGAAACGGTCAGTGCGACCAGGCTCATCATGGAATTAATGAGCATTTCGTCCAGCGTAATGGTCGTGCTTCCGGCGGAAAAGCCGCAGGTGATCACTGCCATACAGACGGTTGCCGGCACAGCGGCACGCCATCCCAGGAGGGCACCAATCAGAATGGAACCCATGGGCAAAGGTGCCATGTATGGATTGATCAGCTTGATACTGATGGCACACAGGAGCATTGTGATCACAATCACGGCAATTTCTACAGAAATAAAACGGACATCATGCAGAATGACAGGACGAAACACATTGATCAGCACGACGAGAACAAAAATGCCGAAGCTCAGGAAGATCGCCACTGCAATATAGCTGGTATAATCATGGGCATCATTTTCAAGGAGGCCCAGAGCTTTCACCATCGCATACTGCGAAGAAGTCACCACTTCACCCTCGCGGATAATATTCTGACCCTGAAGGTAAATGATGTTCTCCACATTCTCCATGGCCTTCTGGCGTGCCTGTTCTGTGGCTGTCTGATCGATGACCATGTTGGGTTCTATGCATGTGCGCAGAACGGTAGGCACAATCACCTGCATCAGGGAAAGGTCTACGCTGTATCCCACAATCTGCTGGACCGTGGAAATGGCATCCGTCACTTTGCCTTCGCGGATACCGCTGTTCAGAGCGTTCTGTACAGCCCGGGTGACATTGGTCACCATGATATCGAAATCTTCTTTGGAAACGGTCATCAGCACGGTTGCCTGATAACGGGTCAGTGAAATCCGTGTCACAAGCCCCTGCGCATATTCAATTTCACTGTTTGAAAAGTTCTTTGCAATTTCATTGCCGTCATCATCGACTTCCTGCACAGTCAGCCCATACTGCTGCACCTTGCTCAGTTCTTCAAAAACCGCCTGCAGGTTTTCCATGACTCTGATGGCAACGCTTTCATCCAGATGATAAGTCGGTTCCACATTCGCCGCAGCCGCTTTTTTCTTTTCTCCGGTCGTAATCTCATCGACCACACTCTGCGTGGCGGTAATCGTCTGATGTGAGATGGAACCCACTGTGAGGGTGTACCTCCTGGGTGCAATGGTTGTAAAGAAGATAACACACAGAATCAAAAAACCGACCGTAATGATCATGGCTGCATGCGCACCGGTCGTATGCATCCATGCAGAAATGCGTTCCGGAATCGGTTTGCTCCGTTCGATCTTCTGCACCTTTCTCATCTGTTCCACATCCTTTCGCAGATCCTCTTCTTTCCGGTCCGCAGACCATAGAGCGGATCTTATTTTCTTGCTGTTAAAGCAGGATGCGCAGGTCAGTTTTTCTCTGTCTGAGCACTTTTGGCTTCCTGATATGCAGCATAGGCTTCCACAATTTTCTGTACCAGTTCGTGACGGACGACATCCTTGCCCGTCAGCCGGACCATACCGATTTCGGGGATATCCTGGAGAATATCAAGAGCTTCCTGTAAACCTGATTTGCGCCCATAGGGCAGATCTGTCTGCGTAATATCCCCTGTTACGACCACTTTGGAATGGAAACCAAAGCGCGTAAGGAACATCTTCATCTGTTCGCTTGTCGTGTTCTGTGCCTCGTCCAGTATGATAAATGAATCCGACAGCGTGCGACCGCGCATGTAAGCCAGCGGGGCAACCTCAACCGTTCCTCTGTCAAGCATCTTCTGATAGGCATCCACGCCCATGAAGTCGTAGAGTGCATCATAGAGAGGTCTCAGGTACGGGTCCACTTTCTGCGTCAGGTCACCCGGAAGAAAGCCCAGCTTTTCTCCCGCCTCAACAGCAGGACGCGTCAGAACAATGCGTTCCACTTCCCGGTTTTTCAGTGCCATCACGGCCATCGCCATGGCCAGGTAGGTTTTGCCCGTGCCCGCAGGTCCGACAGCAAACGTCAGATCGTGTTCACGGATGGCTTCGACATACTGCTGCTGTCCAAGCGTCTTTGCTCGAATCTGTTTTCCCCGGTGCGTCACAGCAACCACAGAGCGAAGCAGCTCATCAATGGAATCTGCTTTCCCTTCGCGCGCAAGGGCCACAGCGTAGCGAATCCGCATGCTGTCCACCTGATCTCCTGAGCGGATCATGCCCAGAAGCTTATCAATGACCAGCAGCGTCATTTCTGTTTCCAAATCTTCCCCTGTCACAGCCAGTTCTGACCCGCGCATGCTGATACGCACGTTCAGTTCCCGCTCAAGGAGAGCAATATTCGCATCATTCAGTCCAAACAGAGACATCCAGGCATCCATGGATTCTTCTGTCAGGGCAAGTTTTCTGGTATGCGTCAAGCAGCCAGTCCTCCTTACAAATGCCTTCAATAAAAACACAACAGGGCCTAAAACCCCATTGATATCATAGCATTTTTAGCATCTTTGTCAATTCCATGTCACTGGAAACGGCTTGTATACAGGCATCTTCTGATTCATGCTTGACAGGTTGCCCGCAGAAAGGTATATTTCCTTTGCATGTGAGGTGACCAGGCGATCGCGTGCCCGAAAGGGTATGAGGAAAGTCCGAGCACTACAGGGCAGGGTGCCGGCTAACGGCCGGTGGAGGCGACTCCAAGGAGAGTGCAACAGAGAGATACCGCCGGATTGATCCGGTAAGGATGGAAAGGCGAGGTAAGAGCTCACCCACGGCCTGGCGACTCGTCCGTGATGTAAACCCCACCCGGTGCAAGATGGATAGGGACTATCAGTGGCCCGCTGCGTTCCTGAAATCGCTTGAGCCTGCGCGGCAACGCCAGGTCTGGATAGATGATCGTCCTCGACAGAACTCGGCTTACAGTCACGCTCACATGCCTCTTTTATTTTCATGAAAGGTTCAGGTGAACTGCAGATGAGAAGCAGATTTTTAGCATGTCTCGCACTTTTCTTGGTGCTTTTCCTGGCCGTACAGGCTGTCGCGGAAACGCTCCCGGATGCTGTCTCTCCTGCCGCATTGGAAGAAACGCCTGCACCTGGTGCTGAGACGGATTTGACCGGGACTCTCCTTCCTGAAGCCACAGAAGATCCGTTTCCCTTTATTATCCGCTACGGCAGCCGCGATGAAAACAAGATTGCCTTTTCCATGGATGACTGCTACGATATCGAATGCGTCAAGGAAACCATTGATATCTGCAGGGAATTCGGAATTGTGATGACCTTCTATCCCCTGGGAATCATACTGAAGGAAGAAGATCGCGATGTCTGGCAAAGTGCAATCGATGCCGGCTGTGAAATCGGCACCCATACGATGAATCACGGTGCAATCGGCGCCTATGAGACGCGTGTCCTGATTTCTGCCATTCTCCGTCCTCAGGAGCGTCTGGATCAGGTGCTGGGATATCATTATCCGATCAGAACCCTGCGCCCGCCCTATGGCAACATTGAAGATGCCAATGGAAGAATTACACACGCCTACAATGTTCTCAAGCTGACCGGTTTTCAGCACGTTGTAAACTGGGATGTCAGTCAGACCGACCCCGCCAAAGCGCTGCCCCGGGTTCAAAACGGTTCCATCCTCCTTTTTCACGCCCGGCCGGTCGATGTGCGCTGCATCCGCACGCTCATACCCCAGCTGAAGGAAAAAGGATTCGAGTTTGTCACCATCGCAGAATTGATCGGACTGGACAAAGAAGTGGCAACTTCCACTGACCTGTTTGTTTTCAATATGGCCGATTACTACTGAGTCGTCCATCCATAAAGCAGATTCTCCGGATCTGCTTTTTTTGTGTCACTGTATGATCACAATTTCGCGAAGCGAAGCAAACGGTATGCTGTTTCCCGCAACCTCCAGTACCTGACGAACCTCATAAATGTGTTCGCACTGCCCTTCTTTCCAGAGTTCACGGCCTTCCCCATCTGTGCCATCCTTTTTTATAAAGCAGCGAACTCTCACACGCGGTTTGATGCCCTGACGCAGCAGGGTCTGAAGCTTGAGCATCTGGTCGTTCAAATCCTGAAGCATGTCTTCTGACAACCCATTCTCAGGATCATAGATGATTTCTTTTTCTTCCACCTTCTGCTCATATCCCTTCAGCGCAGCAAAAGGCAGAAAAATCTTTGCCCTTTCTTCCAGCGGCATCGGCGGATGCCTTCTGGAAAAATCATCCGCATGATGTCTGGGGCGCTCCCTGTCTATGATATCTGCATAACGGTTCGATCCCTGGTCCATTCCAGCCATACCTTTGCACCTTCTTTATCTTTGCCGCAGGCCGCCAACCATGATTTTTGTTTTCCGGCCCTCTGTCAGGCTTTATGTCCGCCCACCTGCTCATTCCGCTCACGCTCGCGGGCATCTTCTTTGAGATTCATCCCTTTCAGAACTGCGTTTTTCCCATACTTTGATTTCAGCTTCAGCATGGTTTCCTGCAGTCTGCGCTCTTTTTCAAGCTTTTCCTGGTCGGTAAACATGTCCAGCTGCAGCGCAGCATCCTGTTCCTTCTGAACATGGTCGGCTGTCACCGAGACCATCCGAACGGTCAGAGAAGGATCCGCAATCTCATCATATACACGAAGAACCCCTTCCATCATCTGATCCGATGAACTTGTCATGGATGAAAAATGAGCGGTTGCATGCGCCGCAGGTGGAACCATTCTTCCATACCAGTCGCGCCGGGCCGTGCCTTTATAGAATCCCAGATCCACATTTTCCCTGTCATAATGCAGTGTGAGCGTGACCCGGTCACAGACCTGATGGTTTTGTACTAGTTCCAGCGCAAGCTGATCCATCATTTCCTGCACGATCAGACGGGTCTGATAGACGTCATAGGGGCATGGAAGCACCTGCGCACTCCCGCTTGACGTTTTTTTCGGACGAAAAGCCTTGATATCTCTCATGCTGCAGGGTTCGATTCCCCATGCATGATCGATGAGCAGCTCCGCATCAATCCCAAAAAGCCGGTATAAACCTTCTTCATCCGTCAGACTCCTGCGTGCAACATCCCCCATGGTCAGCATGCCATTCTTTTCGAGCTTTGCCGCTGTTCCTCTTCCGATTCGCCAGAAGGCGGTCAGCGGCTTATAATCCCAGAGCTGTTCTCTGTAGATGCGTTCATTGAGTTCTGCAATGCGTACACCGTCTTCGTCTGCCGGCACGTGTTTTGCCAGGATATCCATTGCAATTTTGGCCAGATACAGATTGGTTCCAATGCCGGCAGCTGCTGTGATGCCGGTTTGGTTCAGGATGTCCCGAATCATGCGCCGTGTCAGTTCATGTGCACTCACACCATATGTTTTCAGATAGGGTGTGACATCCATCATCACTTCATCAATTGAATAGACATGAATGTCCTCGGGTGCAACATATCGAAGATAGATGCTGTAAATATCTGCAGACACCTTCATGTACTTTGCCATCTGTGGAGTGGCGATGATGATGGGAACTTCACGGCCTGTGCGTGCCTTGACATCTCTGAGAATCTGCTTGACCTCAAACAGCCTTGCACGTCCGGGTATGCCGTATGCCTTCAGGGAAGGTGACACAGCAAGACAGATCGTTTTATCGGTTCTTGATGCATCGGCAACAACCAGGTTTGCTTTCATGGGGTCCAGCCCGCGCTGTACGCATTCCACGGAAGCATAAAAGCTTTTCAAATCAATAGCGATACACACACGATCCATCCTGCTCACCTCTTTTCCGGATTATCATACCATGATTTGATATCTTTTGCGAACTTCGTCCTTTTCGTCATGCTGAAAAAGCCGTCTCATTCCACTTGCAAAAACGGTGCGCTTCATCTATGCTTCCTTTAAGCAGAACACAAGGGAGGCAGAAGGAATGACAGACGCTGAATATATGCAGATTGCTCTGGAGGAGGCGCGTGCCGCCGCATCCCAGGGCGAAATCCCTGTCGGTGCTGTTCTTGTTCACGGTGACCGCATTCTGGCACGAGCTCATAATCTGCGGGAAACAATGCAGGATCCGACTGCCCATGCGGAGGTCCTCTGCCTTCAGGAAGCCAGCAAAGTCCTTGGGACGTGGCGCATGGAGGACTGCACCCTTTATGTCACGCTTGAGCCCTGCCCCATGTGCGCCGGTGCCATACTCATGTCTCGTCTGACGCGCTGCGTTTACGGAGCCTATGATCCAGATAATGGCTGCTGCGGTTCAGTCTACGATCTGCCATCTGATCCCAGATTCCACGCACCGACACGCTGGACTCCCGAAATCCATCAGGCAGAATGTGCGAAGCTGCTGAAAGACTTCTTTGAGAAGCGGCGCACCAACTGAAAAAGAGCCTCACCGGCTCTTTATTTTTTTCACTTTTTCTGAATCAGCTCAATGAGCAGGTCGGTTACAATCTCCATTTCCGACTCGGTTCCGATTGAAACACGAAGATAGGGCTTCAGTTTCTCAGAAGCAAAATACCGCACCAGAATGCCTTTTTCCCGCAGTGCTTTCTGCACCCAGAGGGCATCCGTGGGATCGGCATGAACAAACAGGAAATTGGTCTGACTCTCAAGGACTTCAATGCCGGCAGCACGCAGCCGTTCCTTCGATTTGTCTCTTGCCCTGATCACTTTCTGCAATTGGTCCCGGGTATAGTTCCAGTCCCGCATAGACGCAGCCGCCGCGGCCTGGGCCAGCCGGTCCGTTGGATACGAATTGAAGGAATCCCGCACACAGCGCAGTGCCTGAATCAGGCGCGGACTTCCCAGCGCATAGCCGACACGAAGCCCGGCCAGTGAGTGGCTCTTGGAAAATGTGCGTACAATCAGAAGATTGTCAAATTCCTTTAACAGCGGAACCGCACACTCTTTCGCAAAATCTGCATACGCTTCATCCACAAGAAGTATTTCTTCCTTTTCCAGCGCATGAGCCGCAAGCATCCGAATCTCCTCCACAGCCAGTGCAAGGCTGGTCGGTGCATTGGGATTGGCGAGAACAACAGGACCTTCACGCATCAGCCCCTTGACATCCACAGTAAAATCGGAATGCATAGGAATCTGAATGAGATTTGCCCCAAACAGTGACGCGTATACAGGATAGAACGAATAGGATATTTCAGGAGAAAACACATCTTTTCCCGCAAAGAAAGCAGCAAAGGCGAAAGCCAGCACTTCATCTGATCCATTCCCACAGAAAACCTGCTCCGGGGAAACGGAAAAATGCTCTGCAATAGCCTCCCTGAGTTCGGTTGCATCTGTATCCGGATACAGCCGGAGGGTCTCGATCTTTCCCCGAAGTGCTTTTTCCACTTCCGGTGAAGGCGGATATGGATTTTCGTTCGTATTGAGTTTTATGAATTTTCTGTCCTTGGGCTGTTCACCTGCTGTATAGGGAACCAGCCCCAATGCCAGTCTGGATTCATATGGCATGGTTTCAAACCCTCCTTACCGGTACTCCGCTCTTCGCTAGATACTCTTTTAATTCAGGAATCGGCAGGATGCCGAAATGAAACAGCGTCGCTGCAAGCGCAGCATCTGCATGTCCTTCGGTCAGAATATCCCGGAAATGCTCCTTCCGGCCTGCCCCGCCGCTCGCAATCACCGGTACGGGTACGAGATCGGCAATCGCCCTGGTTACATCCATGGCATAGCCCTGCTGAACACCGTCTGTATTCATACTGGTCAAAAGAATTTCACCTGCGCCTCTGCGCACGCCCTCATCAGCCCACTTCAGTGCATCAAGGCCGGTATTCACTCTTCCCCCATTGACATAGACATCCCATCCGCCTTCTCTGGCACGGACATCCATGGCAAGAACAATGCACTGACTGCCGAAACGCATGGCTGCTTCAGTAATAAAATCAGGATTCCGTACCGCGGGTGAATTAATGGACACTTTGTCCGCACCCAGAAGAAGCAGCTGTCGAATCTGCTCCAGATCAGAAATGCCGCCCCCTACGGTAAAGGGAATAAAAACCTGTTCCGCTACCCGGCTCACCACATCATACACCGTTTTACGCCCTTCGTGGCTCGCATTGATATCCAGAAGAACCAGTTCGTCAGCGCCTTCCTCGTTATAGCGGACAGCGGCCTCCACCGGGTCACCGGCATCCCGGATCCCGACAAAATTCACACCTTTCACGACACGGCCGTCGCGGATATCAAGACATGGAATAATCCGTTTTGTCAGCATCCTGATCCCTCCCACAGCGCGAATCTTCTGAGCATATTCAGTCCCTCAGTACCGCTTTTCTCCGGATGAAACTGCGTTGCACAGATGTTTCCCTTCTGCACGCTGGCAGTAAACATCTGTCCGTAAGTGCAGGACGCTGCAGTATACTGATTGATTTCCGCAGCGCAGTAGGAGTGCACAAAATAGACACACGGATGCTGCTGATCTTCAAACAGTATGCCCTTTCGGGTATCAATCGTGTTCCAGCCCATGTGCGGTATTTTCAGTCCATGGTCTTCCAGTCGCGTGATCTTCCCCGGGAACAGTCCCAGCCCCTTCCAGAGGCCATTCTCTTCACTGTATTCAAACATCATCTGCATGCCAAGACAGATACCCAGCAGCGGTTTTCCTTTCTCTGCCGCGTCCAGCACCGCCTCATCCATGCCGGTCATACGCAGGCGCTCCATTGCGTCATGGAATGCGCCAACCCCCGGAAGGATGAGTCGGTCAGCCTTCGCTGCCAGATGTGCATCGCCGATAATGTCTGCCTGAAACCCCAGATAAGCAAAAGCTTTCTGCACACTTCTCAGATTGCCCATTCCGTAATCAATGATGCCAATCATCGTTCCACCTCGCAATTTCGCGCTTTACCGTAAGAAAGTGTCCCCGGCAAAACCAGCTGCCATGAGATCATGGCAGCTTGAGACTTACCGATAAAGAATATCCGAACGCTTCGGACCATTGGAGACCATATGAATCTCCACGCCCGTCACACGCTCAATGTAATCAACATAGGCCTTGCAGTTTTCCGGAAGATCTTCATAGTTCCGGATGCCGCGGATGTCTGTCTTCCAGCCCGGGAGTGTTTCAAGAACGGGCTTGCAGTGCATCAGGGTCGGCGTTGTCGGGAAATCGGTGATCCTTTCACCATCTTTGGTTTCATAGGCGACACAAACCGGAATCTCATCGAGATATCCCAGCACGTCCAGATTGGTGAGCACCAGCTCCGTTGCACCCTGTACCATGGCACCGTATTTTGTCGCAACGACATCAAACCAGCCGACCGAACGCGGTCTTCCGGTTGTGGCACCGTACTCGCCCTTATCGCCTCCGCGGTCACGCAGTTCCTTGGCTGCATCACCGAAAATCTCAGCAACAAAGGGACCGGCACCGACGGCACTTGAATAGGCCTTGGTCACGGCATAAATCTTCTTGAGTGAAGTCGGACTCACGCCCGCGCCGATGCAGCCGAATGCAGCCAGCGGAGAAGAGGAGGTCGTGTACGGATAGATACCGTGATCCGGGTCTCTCAGAGTTCCGAGCTGTCCTTCAAGAAGAATGACTTTGCCTGCACGGTCTGCCTCAAACAGGAAACGGGTCGTATCACAGACCATAGGACGAATCTTCTCTGCAATGTCCTGCAGATAGCGGACCAGTTCATCCAGATCCACTTTGTCTTTGTGATACAGTTCGCTGAGAAGGACATTCTTCTTAACGAGTGCGATCTCCAAACGGCTGCGCAGAATCTCTTCATCATAGAGCTGGCACACCTGAATGCCGACTTTGGCGAATTTGTCCGAATAGAACGGGGCAATACCCGACTTGGTGGAGCCAAAGGAATTCTTGCCAAGACGCTCTTCTTCGAATTTATCAAAATCGACGTGATAGGGCATCATTACCTGGCAGCGGTCAGAAATCAGAAGTTTCGGAGCAGGTACTCCGCTGTCTGTCAGTGATTTCAGTTCTTTGAGAAGCGCCTCAACATTCAGAGCCACACCGGGGCCAATGACATTGACGACATTCTGATGAAAAACGCCGGAAGGAAGAAGATGAAGCGAAAAACGGCCGTAATCATTGATGATGGTATGTCCTGCATTGGCACCGCCCTGGAAGCGGACAACCACATCACTCTGTTCCGCGAGCAGATCTGTGACTTTGCCTTTTCCTTCATCGCCCCAGTTTGCACCAACAACTGCCTGTACCATACAACGGAGACCTCCTCAAATGTTTCAATCGTTGCATGCCGCGCATGCCTCAAAATTATACAACATGATACTTTTTGTGGCAAGCATGCCCGCCCTTCCTTCCTGACGGAATTCTGCAAGGTGTCTGCATTTTTACTGCTTTCTTTCTGCCAGCCTGATGTCGACTGACAGAAACCTTCCTGCACTTCTCGGTGTTTGGGTTCGGGCGTGACGCAAGTGCTGCTCTCTGTCATGTCCCTGCGTTCACCATTTCCCTCACCCATTCATACTTGCCACCTCGCACTCCGCGTGCTACACTCAGAATGTGGAGGCATGAGATGCTATGGAACAGATGAGTATGTTTGACAGCCCGGACGAGCAGCGCGAGAGTCTTGCTCCGCTTGCGAGCCGTCTGCGTCCAGATACGCTGGATGACTACTGCGGGCAGCAGCACTTAATTGGAAAAGGGCATATTCTCCGTCAGCTGATTGACCGGGGACAGGTTTCTTCCATGATTTTCTGGGGACCGCCCGGAGTTGGAAAAACCACCCTGGCACGGATTATCGCCCGAACCGCCAAAGCTGAATTTGTCGAGTTCAGTGCTGTGACTTCCGGAATCAAAGAGGTCAAGGAAGTCATGCAGCGCGCAGAGCACAACCGCATGCTTGGACAGAAGACACTTCTGTTTGCCGATGAAATCCATCGCTTCAACAAAGCGCAACAGGATGCTTTTCTTCCGTTTGTCGAGAAAGGCAGCATCATTCTCATCGGTGCAACAACGGAAAACCCATCCTTTGAAATCAATTCCGCTCTTCTTTCCCGCTGCAAGGTGTTCATCCTCAAACCGCTCTCCGAGGCCGATCTTTTCAGGCTCCTGCAGCATGCCCTGACCAGCCCGAAAGGCTTTGGCAGCATGCAGGTGTTCGTAACGGATGAACAGCTTCATTCCATCGCGGGGTTCTCCAATGGAGACGCACGGACAGCCCTTAACACCCTTGAAGTCTGTGTGCTCAACGGCCGTCTGGATGAAAACGGCGGCATCCATGTAGAGGATACCACGCTGGCCGACGCAATGAACCGCAGGTCTCTGCTTTACGACCGAAACGGTGAAGAGCATTACAATATGATCTCCGCGCTGCACAAATCCATGAGGAATTCCGATCCCGATGCAGCCGTGTACTGGTGCATGCGGATGCTGGATGGCGGAGAGGACCCGCTCTATATTGCACGGCGCCTGGTCCGCTTTGCCAGTGAAGACATTGGCATGGCGGATTCCAATGCCCTCCCTCTGGCCATTTCCGTCTTCGAAGCCTGCCACAAACTCGGGATGCCTGAATGTGATGTCCATCTGACGCACTGTGTGGTCTATCTGTCCATGGCACCCAAATCCAACAGCCTGTACATGGCCTGCGAACACGCCAAATCAGATATCCGAAGCCGTCCTGCGGATCCTGTCCCGCTTGTTATTCGCAATGCCCCAACCAAACTGATGGAAGATCTCGAGTATGGGAAAGGTTACGAATACGCCCACGACACCGAAGAGAAGCTGACCCGGATGGTCTGCCTCCCTGATGCGCTTGCCGGCACCCGCTATTACCTCCCCGGGGATCAGGGAGACGAGCAGCGCGTTCACACTCGCCTGGATGAAATTCTGGAATGGAAAAGCAGAAAGCCATAATAAAAGCAGCGCAATTTCGGTTGCGCTGCTTACCTGTATTATCGGAGATGGTTCCCAATCCATTCAAGAAGATTCGGGAAAACCACCGTTTCTCTGTCTGTCTCATTGAGGATCTCATGCCGGTCTCCCTCAAAGAGATGCATGCTCACATCCCTGATTCCTGCCTTCTTGAGCAGTTCAAAGACCTTTGTTACACCTTTTCCCATATTCCCGACCGGATCCAGGGCACCGGAAACCAGATACACGGGCACATCCTGGTCCATTTTCTGCATGTTGGCAAACGTATCTGCAAATCGAACCGATTCCAGCAGGCCCTTGTATCCGTTCATCGTAAACTTGGTGGTGCAGTAAGGGTCAGAATAGTACTTCTTGACGATTTCCGTGTCCTTCGTCAGCCAGGACCTCGTCACATCGGATCCGTCGACACAATACTGAGCATATGGACCGGACCCGGTTGTGAGCTTAGCCATCAGCGCAGAGCGATACCGCTCCCCTTTCACAGATGAAATCATATCATCAATGAAAAGGCCGAGATCCGTTGTCGCCGGATCCATATATCCTGTTCCCATGATGATGGCTCCGGCCAGCCCGCTGCCATGCTCTGCAAGGTATTGTCTGAGCAGATAGGAACCCATGGAATGGCCAAGCATAAAATACGGAAGCGAAGGATACAAACTCTGAGCTTTCTCCCGGAGTGTATGCATATCCGCGATCAGCAGTGAACTGGGATTGGATCCGAAATATCCCAGTTCTTCATTGTTTTTCGCCGTGTGTCCATGCCCCAGCTGGTCATGTCCTACAACCACAAGCCCATGTTCAGCCAGATAGGTCGCAAACGCATCATATCGGTCAACATATTCGACCATTCCATGCGTCAGCTGAAGAATGGCTCTGGGTTCTCCAGCCGGAGTCCAGACACGCACAAACACCGTATGAATCCCATCTGAGGAAAGAAACGACAGATCGGTTCCCATGCAAACAGCCTCTTTTCAGATTATGATGGGCAGCCCCAAATTGTATTGTCTTTATTATATTTCCATCAACGATATAGTCAAGTGTCTTTCAGACCACTCTTTTGACTCTATCTGTTCCATAAGCGATATGATATAATGAATTTCCATCGCCAGACTGTCAAAACGCTTTCCATGTTTTGCTTCTCTCTGGCATTCCCTGCTCGGAGGCAGTGTATGAGTCTATATGCTATCGGTGATTTGCATCTTCATTTCCAGGCAGAGCTCAAAGCACCCGGACAGCTCACAGACCCCGTCTGGCGCGGTCATGAAGAGCGCTTTTTCAAAATCTGTTCTGAACAGATTCATTCCAGCGATACACTTGTGCTGGTCGGCGATCATTCCTGGGGCCGTCATCTGGACGAATGTGAAAAAGATCTGGAATACATCTGTTCTCTTCCGGGCCGCAAGATTCTCCTCAGAGGCAATCATGATATGTTCTGGGACGCCAAAAAAACGTCTCAGCTGAACGCACTCTTTGAAGACCGGCTTTTCTTCCTCCAGAATACGTTCTATTCCTACAAAGACTATGCACTGGTGGGAACCAAGGGATATACCTTTGAAGGGCCGTTCTATGTCACGCGCAGCGGTGCCATTCTCGATTGGGACAGAGAAAAAGAGGCGCAGGCACAAAAGCTTGTCGAACGCGAAGCGCAGAGACTTCGCACCTCTTTTGAAGAAGCCAGAAATGCGGGTTTCCGGAAATTCATCATGTTCCTGCATTATCCGCCGACCAGCATACTGGAAAAAAGAAGCGTGTTTACCGATCTGGCTGAAGAGTATGGTGCTGAGCAGGTGATTTATGCACACTGTCATGGGGAAACGAGGTTTCATGACAGCATCCAGGGCCGATTCAGGGGCATCCAATACAGTCTGGTCTCCGGAGATTTTCTCCGCTGGAATCCTATGAAAATCTTGGACTAGGAGGAACATATATGTTTATTATGGATGACGGCATCCGACTGAATGCTCAGATTGAGCTGCCGGAAAAGCACGGCGCAAAGATGCCGATGGTGATTGTGATGCACGGGTTCACCGGGCATATGGACGAGCGGCATATTCTTGCCGTTGCCGAAGCGCTGCGTGAGGTCGGCTGCGCAACCCTGCGTGTCGACATGTATGGTCACGGACACAGCGATGGGGCCTTTCATGATCACAACCTGTACAAGTGGCTCAACAACGCCATGGCAGTCATTGACTATGCACGCAGTCTTGATTATGTCAGCGATCTCTATCTGTGCGGTCATTCTCAGGGCGGTATGACCGTCATGCTAGCCGCTGCCATGGAACAGGATGTCATCAAGGGAATCCTTCCCCTCTCACCGGCCTGGATGATCCCTGAATCGGCCAGAAAAGGTGAACTGCTGGGCATTCACTTCGATCCTAAGCATGTGCCGGATGAACTGGATGCGTGGAAAGGACTGACGCTGGGCGGCAACTATGTACGTGTTGCACAGACCATTCATGTGGAAAACGCGATTGCTTCTTATAAAGGCCCGGTCCTGATTGTGCATGGTGATGCAGATGAGGCAGTCCCTGTAAGGTACGGTATTGAAGCTGCCCGGCTGTACGACAATGCCAGTCTTGTGCTGATTCCGGGTGACACCCATTGCTATGATGTGCATCTGGACATGGTGACAGATGCTGTCAAGGACTGGATGACGAAGCAGCTTTCACGCGCATAATCAAAACGCATCTGAATGTTTTTTGACACTCAGATGCGCTATTTTTATCAGAAAAAACCTACAGGAGGCCTGGCCATCTGCACTCATACACCCGCCGCACGGGAAAGTGAGAAAACCCGGAGCGGTTCAGAATAGTTCTGATTCGAACAGACCGTGTGATAGACAGCACATGGACTGATGTATACCGACCACCAGGCACCTTCCTGGCTCGGGGAGAGAGCTTCAAGGGCACCCTTGAGTGCGATCGCATGCGTTGCCACCAGAATATTCTGTGCATCGCATGCTTTTATTTCTTCAAGAAAGCTTCGCATCCGTTCGGTCACTTTTCCGAGGCTTTCCATGCCCTCCGGTGCAGGATGATGAACAAAATCCTGAAAGAAATGCGCCACTTCAGGGAGCGGATGCTCAAGGCTCATTCCCTCATAGGGTCCATAATCCATTTCGAGAAGCCGCTCGTCGAGCATGATGCCGGTGCATCCGGTGACGATTTCCGCTGTCTGCCGTGCCCGAAGCAGCGGACTTGAGAATACGCAGTCAAAACGGACCGCCTGTTTCTCAAAAAATGACCGCACTTTTTCTGCCTGTCCGATTCCTGTATCACTCAGCGGTTCATTGCTTCTGCCCTGAAGTCTTTTCTCCCTGTTGAGGCTGGTTTCACCATGACGAATGAGATATAAGTTCAATCCGTTCTCCCTTCTTTCCGAACCATCGGTTCCTGCATGCAGTGAAAAAGACTGCCTTCTTCAATGGACTGCACGACTGCCGCCATTGTTTTTATCAAGTCTGTCGATTCATACCGACCATTGCCTGCAAAACGTGCCTGCCCGTTCATCCGGGCAGGCATGTTTGATCACGGCACAGCTTCAGAAAAAGCATTTCGACCTTCATTTGCCTTGGGACTGGTTGTTTTCCAGCCATTTGGCCAGCTGTTCCGCCATGGGCGTATTCTTCGGCTGTCCGCTTCCTTCCTGCCGTGCAAGATAATTGCGCACATCGTTCTTGTTGCCGGACGACTGAGCCCGTCTTTCCTTGAAGGCAGACATCTTTTCCCGGTATCCGCACACGCAGGCGAACATCTGCTTTTCGCCTTCACCGCGCAGCTCAAGTTTCTTGTGGCAGTTGGGACAGCGCGCATTGGTAATCTGCAGCGTGCTCCTGCGATAACCGCACTCCCGGTCCGGACAGACCAGCATTTCCCCTCCATTTTTTGTCTTCACCCGCAGAAGGTTTTTCCCGCAATCCGGGCACGGTGTCCGCGTCATATTCTCATGCGTATAGGTTTTACTGCTTGTTTTGACCTCATCCACCAGTCTTGAGGCAAACTGACGCATTTCCCCGACAAAACCGCGGTCTGAGCTTTTTCCCTGGGCAATGGCGGCCAGTCGGTCTTCCCACTTTGCCGTCAGTACCGCAGACCGGAGTTCTTCCGGTACCAGTTTGACCAGCTGAAGCCCTTTGGCTGTCGGTACCAGTTCTTTTCCCCTTCGCTCAATATAAAAACTTGAAAACAGTTTTTCAATGATATCCGCACGCGTAGCCGGAGTGCCCAGTCCGCTTGTCTGCGCAAGTGTCTGCGCCATCGCCTTGTCCTCCACCTGAGGATGTTCCATCGCGGTGAGCAGCGTAGCCTCCGTATATCTTGCCGGAGGTGTGGTTTTTCCGGGGACAACCTGGACTGTTTCCACCGGCAGCCTCTGCCCGCGCGTAAGCTGCGGAAGATTCTGACGGTCGGTTTCTTCTCCCTCATCCTCATCCATCGCGTAGCTCTGATCATAGGCAGCTTTCCAGCCCTGATCCCTGACGGCTTTTCCTTTGGCCGTAAACTGCTGTCCATCCACCTGAACGGTCAGACTGATCTCCTCATACGTATGCGGTGGAAGAAGAACGGCAAGGAATCTACGGACCACAAGATCATAGATGTTTTTCTCCGGTCCGGAAAGCCTCCACAGTTCAGGCTGTTCTTCTGTGGGAATAATCGCGTGATGGTCTGTCACCTTCGCATTGTTGACGAGATAGCGTGTCTGCAAAGGTTTTGTTCTGATGATCTGACGCGCGAGGTCTGCATATTCTCCGACCATGACGCTCCGGAGCCGCTCAGGCAGTGTAGGAACCACATCATCCGAGATATATCTTGAATCGGTCCGGGGATAGGTCAGCAGCTTGTGCCGTTCATACAGAGACTGCATCAGATTCAGCGTTTCCTTGGCAGAATATGCATATTTCCTGTTTGCGTCTCTCTGCAGTTCCGTCAGGTCATACGCCGGAGGCGGCGGCACCTGTTTGTACTGTTTGTTGACCTGCGTGATGACACCCTGCCTGCCTTCGAAAGACTTTGCCAGTGTGCGCGCCTGGTTTTCATCAAAAATCCTGGACTGTCCCCTGCTGTCCTTCCAAAGCACGCTGAACCCGCCGATCTTCAGGCGGATGGTCCAGAAATCCCGCGGACGGAAAGACCGGATTTCCTCTTCACGCTGTGTGATTAATGCCAGTGTCGGGGTCTGCACCCTGCCGGCGGAGAGCTGGGCATTGTGTCTGCAGGTCAGGGCTCTTGTCACATTCAGCCCAACCAGCCAGTCTGCTTCAGAACGCGCCTGCGCCGAACGGTATAAAGCATCATATTCACGGGCAGGTCTCAGATGGGCAAACCCGTCCCTGATCGCGCGGTCCGTCTGCGAAGAAATCCACAGCCGCATGGTCGGCCTGTTCCAGCCGGCTTTCTGCATGATCCATCGTGCGACCAGTTCGCCTTCACGTCCCGCGTCAGTGGCAATGACGAGTTCCGAAATATCATTGCGTTTCATCTGACTTTGAACAATCTTGAACTGTTTGGCTGATTCCGGGATCACGACCAGCTTCATATTCTGAGGAAGCATCGGCAGTGTGTCCATATCCCATTTCTGCCACGCCTTCTCATACGCTTCCGGATCCGCCAGGGTCACAAGATGCCCAAGCGCCCATGTCACCACATAGCGCGGTCCTTCCAGATATCCATTTCCACCCTGATGGCAGCCCAAAACCCTCGCCAGTTCTTTTCCTACTGAAGGTTTTTCTGCCAGAACCAATGTCTTTCCCATGAAGAAAATACTCCTGTTCATTCAACAGCCGTAAAATGCATTTTCCAGCCGTGTTGATTCTTTTCATCCCTATCAGTAAAGCTCAAGTCAGGGATCTTGTCAATAGCCTATGTCCTGCATGGCAACCATTAGACCAGCTCCATGTAAATAAAAAAGGAGAGCTTCCCATTGGAAGCCCCCTCATGGATCTTACTCATAGATGGAAGAAACCGTATAAACCTGAAGCGACTCAATTTGCAGCTCATTGTCTGCAAACAGCTGGATCTGCTGACATGAAGGTTCGGCGTAAGACCGCACACTGATCGATTTATCCCTGTTAAAGAATCCCTCCACAAGGGATCTGTCAATGAACAGTTCCATCGTCAGTTTCCCGTCTTTCAGCGGAACACTGCCTTCTGTCACACTGACTGCAGCAGCTTTTCCCCGGTTGCTCGTAAACCCGTCCATCGTGCCTCTGTCAGCATAGTACGTAAAGGTGGTCTGGTTTCTTCTTCCTCCCGCTTTGCAGGTCATACCGAAAGACTGGCATTCGATCGGCTTTACGACAGCCCTGACATACAGAAGATCACCCGTGACAGCCTGAAGTGCCTGATTGGCTTCCTCCATGCCGATATTTTCCAGGGAAAGAAGTTCCTCACTAAGCAGATCATACACGCGCGGGTCCGGCACAACACAGACATCGGTTCCCTCTTCATTCAGGAACAGATTCCTGGTCAGTCCCACACAGTGTGCCCACCCGGCTGCACCTTCCTCAGGTCCAGTGCGCTGGTCCTGCATAATGGAGAACATGCACACCCTGCCCGTCACCGGATCCAGCAGCACACTGGGGCCGGTAAACACATTGCTGCCAAAGTCCAGAATACGCGGGATCCCCTGCATGGTTTCATCCGGCATAAACCGGCCATTTTCCCGGTCAAATTCACCGATGAAGTAATAGACCTTATTGTCCGCTGTGCCTGCAGGTGCCGGAGAGAAAAAGAATGCATATTTTGTGATGGTTCCCTCTTCATTGGAAAGCGGCATGAGAATCGGCAGTTCCCAGCTGGTACCATAGGTGACCGGCTGGTTTTCCATTTCATAGACAGGCCCCCTGTACTCCCAAGCCATGTCGATCGTCCCGTCAGGCTTGACTTCCAGTGTGTCTGTCACATACAAAAGAGCCGTACCGCCTGATGTTTCTGCACTGCCTGAGCAGATCAGCATATACCACTTTTCATCTTCCTTCCAGATATGCGGATCCCGGAACTCTCCAGGCCGTCCCTGTCCCGGCTGCTGGGCAATCGCAAGCGCATCGCTGATCACCCATTCCCTGAGTTCAGGATCTGAAAGGTCTGCAGGATAGGCGGTTCCGATATTCTGATTGGAAATCAGACCGTCTTTTCGGAAACTGTCATTTCCGGCCGTGAAAAACAGGACCGGCACGCCATTTCTGTCCAGCGCTGCACAGCCGGACCATACACCGTCTGGCACCACTGTGTTTTCAGTCGGAACGATCGCGTCAATAACCGGGCGCCAGTGCACCGTGTCTGTGCTCACCAGGTGCCCCCAGCAGATATTCCTCCAGTAGGTACCGATGGAATTGCTCTGAAAAAACAAATGATACATGCCATTGTAATAGACAGGTGCATGCGGCTCATTCATCCAGTGCTGATAGGGACCCCCATGATACTGTGTCTTGTAGATATCACCGGTCAGTATGTTTTCGAGTCCGATATCTTCCTGTGCAATCGTCGCGACCGGCACATCCGCGAGCGCGGCAATCTCCTCCGGACTCAGAGCGGACGGAAACACATGGAGCTCATCCATCAGGCCGGAAAACATCTGGTACGCTCCTGCGCCGATCTGCTCCCCGTACGCATTTTTCCCGATCAGCAGCCGTTCATTGGATGCAGGCTGAATCTGTACGCCCTGCGGTATTTCCTGAGAGACCGCTTCCCGGCCATTGAGATACAGCGTCATTCTGCCCGCATCCCCGTCAAATACAGCGGCCACATGATTCCATGCGTTTCTTGACAGACGTTCGTCATCTGCCCAGAGCGTGTACCAGTTTTCTCCGCTGCCAGCTTCAAAGCAGAGTCTTCCAAAGCGCTGATATCCGAGAAGAACGCCCTGCGATGCGTCCTTGTAATACTGCGACACGATGGCTGTCAGATGGGCATTTCCGTTTTCAGCCGCATTGGGGTCATCCCATTCAAACGCACGCGGTGCAACCCATACGCTGATCGTCAGTGCACTCCCGGACAGGCTGATCTTGTCCGAATCATATGCGATATACGTCGAGCATCCGTCAAACAGAAGTGATCCGTTCTCGACGCCAACGGTTCTCCACTGCGGATCCATCGGCTCTGTATAGACAGGGGCCAGATACTGATACTGAACCAGTTCCTCCGGAAGACTTCCGCTTCGGTCCGCAATCGTGGACCCGCTGCCTTCGTCAAAGGAAAGATACAGGATGTCCTCCGTTCCTGCTTCCGCAAGTGCCAGAGAGCCAATAAGGATACACAGAGCAAGCGTTACAATAAAACAGTTCTTTTTCATAGCGCTCTCCTTTATCCCAGGTGATGCGCCTCCACTGACATTTCAATCGGCGCATCGGCAGCAAACGTCACTCCGTCTGATTCAATGGGCGTAGGAATCAGAGAAGTCACCACACGTTCACCATTGTTGATAAACAGCTCAACACTTTCCCTGTCCATGAGGATTCTCAGCGTCAGTTTTCCATCCTGTACTTCCGCCCTGACATGCCGCGTATGGGCAATATCACGGTGAGAGCCGCCGTGGCTTCGATCGAACACGAGCTCACCGCGGGCCAGATTGCACAGGATCTGAATATAATGCTCCCTGTCTTTTGCAACATGCAGGGTAAATCTGCGGCATCCCGACTGCGAAGGATACAGCGTAACCGTCATGTCGAGCATTCTTCCATGTACGCCTTCCAGAGAGGTTTCTTCTTTCACCGTGACCTTTTCATGGTTCACTGTATCCTTCCAGAGGCCTTGAATCTCACGAACCGGAACCTGCATGAGACGGCCATTTCGAATGAACACTTCACGCGGCATGCTCATCTGCGCATACCACGGATGGCGGCGCGGTGCCTCTTTGCAGGTCTCCCAGTTATCCATCCAGCCGATCATGATTCTCCGGCCGTCAGGGGCCAGGGTCGTCTGCGGCGCATAAAAAGTCAGGCCGTGATCAACCGGCTGAATGCTTTCCCTCGTGAAGACGCATTCTTTTTCGTCAAACTGTCCCAGGATGGCGACCGTGCCGTATCCCGCATGAAATTCCTCGCGTGCGTGCATTTCCTGCGGGCTGACAATCAGAACCTGTTTGCCGTCGATTGCAAAGAAATCCGGGCATTCCCACATTCTGCCGTACTCCGAGCAGGAAGCATCGATCTCACCCACAAAATTCCAATCGAGACCATCCTTGCTGGAAAGGTAGAGAATGGTTCCCTGACGCTCCTCATGCCGGTTCCCGACCACCATGCGGAAGGTACCGTCCTCGGCCATCCAGGCCTTGGGATCCCGGAAGTCAAAGGCACTGTATCCCACCGGGAGGTGGGCATGACGGATCACAGGATTGAGAAGACTCTTCTCAAAGTCTGTTCCATCGCCAAAGGCAACGCACTGCGCCTGGGTCTCCCTGCGGAATGTGCCTGCCGGCTGTACACCGGTGTAACACAGCATCAGACGACCGTCCTTCAGAGGCACAGCACTTCCGGAAAAGCATCCGCCTGCATCGGCTTCCGTATCCGGAGCGAGCGCGCAGGGCATATAGGTCCAGTGCAGCAGATCATCCGAGACTGCATGTCCCCAGTGCATCGGTCCCCACTGACGGGAAAACGGATGATACTGATAAAAAAGATGATACTGTCCTTTGTAATAGCAGAACCCATTCGGGTCATTCATCCACCCAACCAGCGGGGTCAGATGAAACAGAGGCCGCTCATCAGCAGGGAGCTTGCTGGCTCTCTCCCGTTCATATTCGCGTACCCTTTCCAAAGGTGAAGGATTCAGACTCATGGCAACCTCCTGTAAAATGATAGATAAAGACCGGGAGCCGGAACTCCGGCTCCCGGCAAGGGAGCTTGGGGTAATTACTTCGCAGCGAGATAACGATCGTACACGGACTGATAGATATCGAGCAGCGTGCTCATGCCGCAGCGATCGAGGAACGCCTTGTAAGCATTCCATTCTTCATCCGTGGGGCCGCCTTCCTTGATCCACTTGGCTTCATATTCAGCCACAGCGCGCTCAAAGTCTCCGCGGTAGTAGTCAATGTCGTCCAGTTCCGCTTCGGTGAACACGCAGTCCAGCGGATACACGGAATCGTCCTTCACAAACTGCATCCAGTAATCATAGATGTCAGCCAGACGTTCCATAGCGCGGTCTTCCATGTAGAAGTACTCGTTGTAGTATTCGGAAAGGATCAGCTTCGGGCCCTGAACTTCAGACTGAGCCTTGAGTTCGCCGGCACTCTTGTTGTACTTGGCACGGGATTCCTCATCGGTGATGGACTTCCACATGCCCTTTTCATCCTGTTCAGTGAAATACACACCGATCGGGCCATACTGGAGCTGCATGGTGTTCTCGCCATTATACCACAGATCATAGAAACGCAGAAGGGCAGCAGGATCTTTGCACTGAGCGGTAATGGAGAGCTGGCCGGCATTGGTGGCGCCGCCGGTACGCAGGGTCACGTTGGAGGTTCCGTCAGGACCATTCAGGATCGGAAGATAGACATAGTCAGCAGCGTGCGGTCCCATGATTTCGTTGATTTCCCACCAGGTGGAAACACCAACATAACCATTCTGGCACTTGGAGATCAGCTGGTTGGTATCCTGAGAGAACATTTCCAGATCCATCAGGCCTTCAGCATACCAGTCGTGGAAATAGGTCACAGCAGCGCGATAGCCGTCATCATCAGAAACGAAGTTGACTTTGTTATCCTTGTCCACAACGAGGTCCATGCACACGTCGTTCGGCCAGTTGGTGAAACCGAAGCCTGCATAGAAGACGTTCTGGCCCCAGCACCACTGGTCAAAACCGGTGCTCATGGGGATGGTGGTTCCGGCAGCATTGCCATAGTACTTGGCAGACATGTCGTTGTCCTTGAAAGCCTTCAGAACATCATGGAGTTCGTCCAGCGTGGTGGGCATAGCCAGTCCCAGATCATCGAGCCAGGCCTTGTTGATCATAGAGAACTGAGGAACGGCGAAAATGGAGTAATCCTTTTCACGGCCGATACCCGCAGTACCCATCTGTTCACCGGCAGGCAGACCATAGATCTTGCCATCGCTCATGGTGATAGCAGCCTTGATTTCAGGATGCTTTTCAAGAATGGCAGTCAGGTTGGGCATCACTTCAGGGGTGATGTAGGGAGTCAGGTCGATGAATGTGCCGGCGGAACCATAGCGCATGAGGTCAAAGTTGCTGAAACCCACGGCCTGGAAAGCATCGATCGGGTTCTTGCTGGCAGCGTTGCCGCTGATACGGGTACCAACGACTTCACCCAGGCTGTCAGACCAGGTATCCCAGACGATCTTGATGCCGGCCTGTTCCATCATGGTATTCAGAACAGGGTTGTTGTCATAGCCGCCGGACAGTGCGGAAATACCGCTGAGCACGTTGAACTCAGTCTGGCCTTCAGCCGATGCAAAGGATACCACAGACAGAATCATCATGGCAACCAGTGCGAGGGAAAGAAGCTTCTTCATAATGAGTCCTCCTTCGATAATATGTATCTCGATGCACCTTGCGGTGCGGTGAGACTTGGATTGAGATCAGCCCTTGACAGCGCCAGCCATCAGGCCTTTTTCGAAATACTTCTGAACGAAAGGATATGCAATGAGCATAGGAGCAGCTGCAACAATAATGGAAGCAAACTTGATCATTTCAGTCATCTTGTTCAGTTCAGCATATCCGCCGGAGATCATGCTGGTCTGGGAAGCGGATGCAGAAGACTTGATCAGGATGTTTCTGAGGACCAGAGGCAGCGGAGCCTGCTCATTGGTCATGTAGATCAAAGCTGTAAACCAGTCATTCCAGTAGGCAACCATGGAGAAGATCACCATAACGGAGAGGATCGGGAGTGACAGCGGAATGATCATGGAGAAGAAAATGCGGAAGTGGCTGGCTCCGTCAATGCTTGCCGCTTCTTTCAGAGAACCGGGAATACTGTTCTCGAAATAATTGCGGGCAATGATGGCATTGCTGACTGCAACACCGCCGGGCAGGAACATCGCCCAGATGGTCTGCATGATGCCGGTCTTCTGCACAATCAGGTAGGTCGGGATCAGACCGCCGCCGAAGTACATGGTAATAATGAAGAAAATGCTGATGATTTTTTTGCCGGGCAGGTCACTGACGGACAGCGGATATCCTACCAGGTAGATCAGGGCCACAGAATAAATGGTACCGACCACGGTATACAGAATGCTGTTGCCATAACCCCGAACAATATTGGGTTCTGCAAACACAGCCTTGTAGCCGTCCAGCGTGAACTGACTGGGAAGCAGGAAGGTTTTGCCTGCATAGACGTCATAGGGATCAGAGAAAGATGCCACCAGAACGTAATACAGCGGGTAAGCGACAATAATCAGGATAAGCAGAGAGAAGATCACCAGAATAATGTCACTGGTGCGGTCACTCAGTCCGCCGAGTTCACCCTGTTTTCTTTTTGAAATCACAGACATGTTCAGCATCCTCCCTTCTTACACGAAATTGACGTCACCGTATTTCTTTGCAATACGGTTCACGATCAGCAGAAGCACAATATTGATGGCCGTGTTGAAGAGGCCAACAGCAGTACCCAGTTCATACTTTGCACTGACAATGCCCTGCTCGTAGACGTAAATGGCAATGATATCGCTCGTGGCGCGGTTCAGGTCTGTCTGGAGCAGGTAGGCCTTTTCAAAACCGACGCTCATCAGGCCGGAAGCGCTCATGATCAGCTGAAGGATGATCATGGGAAGCAGGCACGGGACATCGATGTGCAGGATGCGCTGGAAGACCGAAGCGCCGTCCACCTTGGCTGCCTCATAGAGAGCCGGGTCAACGCTGGAGAGAGTCGCAAGATAGATGATGGTTCCCCATCCTGCTTCCTGCCAGATGCCGCTTGCAACATAGATGGTGCGGAATGCAGATGCTTCCGTGAGGAAGTCAACCTTTGTGCCGGCAATCAGGTTGATGAGTCCGCCGGAGGGGCTCAGGAAGATGCGCAGCATACCGCAGATAACCATGGTGGAAATGAAGTGCGGTGCATAAATCACAGTCTGAACCGTGCGCTTCAGTTTCATGAAACGAAGCTGGTTAAGTGCAAGGCTCAGAATGATCGGTACGGGGAAACCCCACAGAAGACTGTACAGGCTGAGTTTCACCGTGTTCCAGATCATTCGGTCAAATGTAGGAGCCCTGAAAAAGCGTTCAAACCATTTCCAGCCAACCCATGGGCTTCCTGTAATGCCAAGGCCCGGGTTGTAGTTGCGGAAGGCAATCTGAATACCGTACATGGGTCCGTACTTGTACACAATGGTGATAACCACCGGTATCAGGAGCAGGACGTACAGCTGCCAGTTGTCCGCAAGGCGACGCCCGAGGCTTTTGCTGTGCACCCTGTGTTTGGGTGCAGCCGTCGTTGTCATACCCAATCCCCCTTTGATGAATTTCACGGGCATCTTCATGATACGTATCATGAATTGATTTCATGGTAACATAGGATTTATCCGCTGTCAACACCTTTTTTATGCAAACAGACACTTTTTCTCCCATTTTTTTCATTGTTCTTCATAAAACATGCTCCTTGACCGCTCATCATGAAAATGATATGATTGTTTCATGAAATTGAAAGGAGACAGTAGATTGTCAAAAGAAAAAGCCGGGGCAACCATGGCAGATGTTGCCAGAGAAGCCGGGGTTGCGTTGGGAACTGTTTCCCGAGTCGTCAACGGGCAGCAGGTTGGAGAAGAATTTCGTGCAAAAGTTGAAGAGGCAATCCGCCGCCTGGGATATCAATACAACAGCACAGGACGAACACTTCGCACCGGACATACCAACACCATCGCTCTCATTGTTCCCAATACCATCACTCCCTATTTTGCTCTGCTGGTCCATTATGTGAACATGGCACTTGAAAAGCGGAACTGCCGCATGCTTCTGTGTTTTAGCGAATATGACCGGGACAGGGAAATTGAAATGATCCAGATGGCAAAACAGAATCAGGTTGATGGCATTATCGCGCTGACCTACAATCCCAATCTGGTCATTCCCGATGATATTCCCTTTGTTACCATCGACCGCTTCTTCTCCACTTCCGTTCCCTGCATAGCATCGGACAATTTCGGAGGCGGCCATCTGGCGGCAAACAAGCTCAAAGAGCTCGGGTGCAGCAGAGTTGCATTTCTTCAGGTTTCTTCCACCATCACCAACGAGCCCAGCAAACGCAAGGATGGTTTTGTCAGTGCCTGCGTCGAACTCGGACTGCCTTTTGAAGTGCTTGTGCTGGAAGACGGCCAGCCTTATACCCTTCTGGAAGACTTTCTGGAGAACCATATGGAAAACGGCAAACTGATCCTTGATGGTCTTTTCGTCGGTACCGACACGCTGGCCTGGCGGGTCATCCAGTCGCTCAAGAAGATGCATGTCAGTGTCCCTGAAGACGTACAGATCATCGGTTTCGACGGCATCCGGATGTTCGGCAATATGGAGCCTGTGGTTTCAACCATCGTCCAGCCTGTTGCTGATATCGCAGAGACCTGTGTCAGCACGGTTCTGTCCAAACATTTTGCCAATGTGCCTTCCTTAATTTGTCTCCCTGTTACCTATTTATATGGTGGTACCACAAAAGCATAACCTAGGAGGAATCAGTATGAAGGATGTTGTTGCTCTCGGCGAACTCTTAATTGACTTTGCTCCGAAGTCCGTCAACGAGGAGGGGTATCCCACTCTGGCGGCCAATCCCGGCGGAGCCCCCGGCAATTTTCTCGCTGCGCTGAACCGCTTCGGATGCAAAACGGCCCTGATCGGCAAGGTTGGCGACGATATGTTCGGCCGCCTGCTCGTCGGCACGCTGAACAAAGCAGGCATCGATACCGGCAGCATCGTGATCGATCCGGATGTGTTCACAACGCTGGCGTTTGTTTCCCTGGATGAAAGCGGCAACAGAGATTTCAGTTTTGCCCGCAAACCCGGAGCAGACACATGCCTGACGCCTGATGAAGTCGATGAAAAGCTGATCGCCGATGCACGTGTCTTTCATTTCGGCACACTGTCCCTGACCAATGAGCCGGCCGCATCCGCTACCCGCCAGGCCATTGAGTATGCCAAAAAGCACGGCGTCCTGATCAGTCTGGATCCCAATCTGCGCAAGCCGCTTTGGAAAACCGAAGAGGATGCAAAAGCTGCCATCGAATGGAGCCTGAAGCAGGCTGACATCGTCAAAATCAGCGACGAGGAAGTCAGTTTTCTGTGGGGGATCAGTCCTGAAGAAGGTGCAGAGAAGCTGTTGAACGAATACGGCGTCTCCCTCGTCTATGTGACCCTGGGACCGAAAGGCTGCTATGCTGCAAACGCATCCCATCACGTGACCGTTTCCAGTCCATCCGGCATTCATGTCGTGGATACCACCGGTGCCGGAGATATCTTCGGAGGAAGCGCCATGAGTCAGTTCCTTTCCTGCGGAAAGGCTCCCGCCGATCTGAGCGAGGCAGAACTGACACAGATTGTCCGCTTTGCATGCACCTCTGCCAGCCTGTCCACACAGAAACACGGTGGCATTTCCAGCGTTCCTTCCCCTGAAGATATTTGCGCCATGCTGAAATAATGCAAAGGGCCATCGGTTGAACTGCAATCGATGGTCCTTTCTTTATATACGCATATGTACACCCGTGTCCGGATCATTGGACTCCTGTCATTGACAAACTGCCCTGCATCTGTCATGATCCCTTTATCTTCACAAATGGAGGCCTGACCATGTCCTATGCATTTTACGGATGGGAAACCGCCGATGTTCTGAGCATTTCAAAGGATTTTCCGTCACTGCGCACGCCCAGGGATCTGTATGACATGCTCCGCACGGTATGGTGAAGGGAAACATGCGCTCCGAGAATGCAAAAACAGTGGACCCCCGATAACCCGACCCTGGGGCAATGTTCCGTCACGGCTTTTCTTGTGCAGGATCTGTTCGGCGGAACAGTGTACGGCATTCCGCTGCCCGATGGCGGCTTTCACTGTTATAATGTCGTGGGAAGCTGTGTTTTTGATCTCACCAGTGAACAGTTCACAGGTCAGACCCTCGTCTATGAAGGGAATCCCGAGCAGTCGCGCGATGTGCACTTTTCTAAAGAAGAAAAATACCAGCGGTACCTGCTTCTCCGCGACCGCCTCTATCAGTCCTTTTCCGACAGAACCTGCGGAGAATCATGATCTCTTCGCTGTTCCCCACTTCCATGATGCAAAAGAAAGTGCGCCAGACTGCGGTCTGACGCATTTTCTTTTGCTCACCCATTCAGTACCGGAATCGGTGATTTATGATTTCGTGACCAGCCTGTCCTTGAGCGCAAGCAGCCTGAAATACATCTCCCGAGGATTTTCATCCTCATAGAGGAACGCTCCATTGCCTGAAAAACTCGGCTCAATGAAATCCCACCAGGTCAGCGCCTGGATCTCCGGTCTTGCAGCCGCAACCGTATAGAACATTTCCAGCCAGTCCGCCTGCGTATGCTCATTCCATCCTCCGTGCCATGTGCCCTCTGACATATCCAGCTGGGACCAACTGCTCCCGGTGTTTTCCTTGACCCTGAACCCGCCGTTCACGCCCATTTCCGTGATATGGATGGGCTTGCCAAGCGCCGCATAGGCATCGAGCGTGCGGGATACGGCAACCATGTCGCGCCCCGGAAAATACAGCTGAATGCCCACAACATCAAAATCGACGCCCGCATCAAGAATGGCCCGGAAATAACGCAGCGGGGACCGCAGATGCTCCGGCAGTGCTCCGTAGCAGTTATAACGGCCGGCAACATATTCTGCAAACGGGAGACAAACATTCACAATTGAGACCGCCTGATCATTTCCTTCCCTCAGCGCATCCGTCGTTGCCCGGGTCAGGTCAATAAGCTGATCCTGACTGAGTTCAAAACAGTTTGCCCAGTCATGGGCTTCATTCATCGCATCCCAGATGTCGATGACACCCTTATACGTTTCAACATGGTGCCGTGCGATGGCTGCAGCTTCCCGCCTGAGTTCTGGATAAGTCAGCGAAAACATCCACTGCGGGTTGACCTCCCTGTGCCCAAAGAAAAGCGGATGCCCTTTGGGTGTAATTCCCTTTTCCAGCAAAAAAGAGAGAGCCCGGTCGACATAGCTGTAATCGTATACACCCTGACTGGGGACCGTTCTGCCGGGATAGAAAGGCAGCGTGGCAAAATCAAACGCCTTGGCAAAAAAGCCTGCATACCGCGCAGTCGGAGAAGTAAATCTCGTAAAATTGCATCCAAGGCGCAGATCACTGCGGGGATGAACCAGATTCCTTGCCTTTTCGAGCAGTGCCTCTTCCGCTGCAAACATGGCATGAGACAGTGCATACAGCCGGTTGTCGGGGGTATCCATGCCGCGGTTGGCCAGATGTTCAAACTCAATGGCTGCATCCAGATGGGCTTTGGTTTCCACAGACAGCTGGATGCCTTCCCCAAACTTCCTGGCCCATGACACATAGGTGCGGATCGCTTCTGTGACAAAATCGACAAAACCGGACTGGTACCCCTCGCCCTGATTGTCTGCCATCACCCACAACTGACCGTAAAGAGGAACCGTGATCTTCGCATGCACCATATAAGGCGTCTGTTCAACTTGCAGTTCCACTGTTCCATCCGGACAGATCCGCATGCGCCGTTCATCCGGTTCAAAATCCATTCCGGATACATACACAGATTTCAGAACTTTTTCAGGCATCGGCATTCCACCGGCACCGTCGAGCCTCACTCTGACCGTCTTCACAGCATCCCTTCTTTCCATTCAGTTCGGTTCACGCGTTCAAATTCCCTATTGTTTTTTCTCGTATCGTACACCGATTCCTGCACTTCCCAAAAAATGCAGCATCTTTTCACTTCGTGTTGATCATTTCTTGCTACGAACTGCCCATTTCTTGCTCAATTTGGATATTCTTAACGATAATGGTTGCTTTTTTTCCACTGTGTTGTATAATTACCTCGTTCATACAAGTGAATAGGTTGGCAAAAATGGTCTTTGCCGTATTTTCATAATATAGTTCATTTTATGATGTTAGGGTCAAA
>DEFL01000037.1:30891-75901 GCA_002350845.1 Christensenella sp. UBA2853 | reverse complement strand
GTCCGAGCCTAAATAACATGAATTTGTTTCAGGGTGCGCTGTGCACGGCAGTGCGGATGATCTGAAGGAGGGTGCAGCATATGATCGGTGTTGTTGATGTCGGCGGCGGACTTCGCGGCATCTATGGTGCCGGAGTATTCGACTACTGCATGGATCACAACATTCACTTTGATTACGGCATCGGCGTTTCCGCCGGAAGCGCGAACATTTTCTCCTTCGCCGCCGGTCAGAAAGGACGCAATTACCATTATTTTATCGATTATTCGTTTCGTCCGGAATATATGAGTCTTGGCAATCTGATCCGAAAAGGCTCCTATCTCGATATGGATTATATCTACGGCACACTGTACAACGCTTCCGGGGAGCGTCCGCTGGACTATCCGGCCATCGCCCGTTCCGACATGATCCTGAAGGCGGTTGCGACCAATGCGCTGACCGGCATGCCAACCTATTTTTCAAAAGAGGATCTTCACCAGGACGATTATGATATCATCAAAGCCTCCTGCAGTATTCCCGTGGTCAACAGGCCCTATAGGATCCATGGCGTTCCCTATTATGACGGCGGGATCAGCGACCCGGTTCCTGTCAGAAAGGCGTTTCAGGACGGATGCGACCGTGTGGTTCTGATTCTGACCAAGCCGCTCGATTTTTCACCCGCTCCTGTGAAAAACTCGTTTTTTTCTCACTTCATTGAGAAACAGTATCCGCTGTCTGCCCAGCTCGTGCGCAGCAGAAATCATCTGTATCAGTCACAGCTGCGTGAACTCCGGCAGGATGTGCAGGACGGCCAATTGCTGATTATTGCCCCGAAAACCATCTATGGGATGAAAACGCTGACCAAAGACAAAAAAATCCTGCATCAGCTCTACCTTGACGGCATGGCCGATGCAGCATGTATTTCCCGGTTCCTGCGTTCAGAATAACAGAAAGGGGGTCTCTTCCATGGCAGACACCATCCAGGTATTCATCAGCTATCGCCGGGACGGCGGAGAAGATCTGGCCCGGCTTCTGGAAGACAACCTCAAAGACCGCGGATATTCTGTCTTTTTTGATGTTGAGTCCCTGCGGTCCGGTGCCTTCAACACAGCGCTGTTTGAAAAGATCGATGAAGCCACCGATGTTCTGGTCGTCCTTCCGCCGCATGGTCTGGATCGCTGCAAGGACCCGAATGACTGGGTCCGGCAGGAGATCGCCTATGCGCTGAAAAAAGAAAAGAATGTCATTCCCGTCATGATGCGGAATTTCACTTTTCCCGATCAGCTGCCGGAGGACATTGACCGGCTCCGATATATGAACGGCATCGCTGCCAGCAACGAATTCTTCAATGCCGTCATTGAAAAGCTGACGCATTTTCTCAAAAGCCTCCCTGTCGGCGGACGGATTACCGATGAGCAGCTGCAATCCGCCGTGAAGCAGGGGGATATTCAGGCGATGAACCTGCTCGGCCTTCGGTATGAACTGGGTTCGGAAACACTGGTGGCCAACCAGACCCAGTCTGTCTCCCTCTATCGGGAGGCCGGTGCGGCCGGCCATCCGGGTGCCCTGTTCAATCTGGCCGATGTCTACGAGCAGTGTTCCAAAGACCTGACACTTCTTTATGATTATGGGCTGGATTCCGAAGTGGACGGCATGGACGCCAGCCGCGCCCGCGTCTATTTGTCTGACCGCGCGAAAGAATATTATGCTTTATCCGCCGAGGCCGGTTTTGCGCCGGCAGTCTATCGGATCGGCAACCTGCATGAAGAACGCAATGAGCTGAGTCAGGCGTTTGAATGCTACAGGAATGCAGCCAGTCAGGGGTTCCCTCCCGCTCAGAATGCTGTGGGGTATTATCTGATGAACGGTGTTGCCTCCAGGCCGGACCCAACCGCGGCGATTGCTTACTATAAGAAAGCGGCGGAAAACGGTTATGCACCCGGTGCCTTTAATTACGCCCAGGCTGTGGAACTGCTGGACCTGGATGCCGCGGTCTCCATGTACCGGAGAGTGGCCTTCGGAGAGCATGCCATTCCTCAGGCCGCCTATGCCCTGGGCGTCATCTACGAAAACCATCTCAACGATCTTCACAGCGCTGTCACGTATTATCACATTGCTGCAAAAGCCGGTCTCGAAGCGGCTGAAAAAGCGCTCAAACGCTGCCAGGATACCCTTTTCAGCAAATCATCCGCAGCGCACACGTAATACCTGGAGGAAGAATCATGGATCGTCAACATGCATCTTATTATTCCCGCATGAAACGAGCCGGACACAATATTTTCGGCTTCTCCGCCATGATGTGCAGTCTTGTGTATGCACTTGGCATTGCCTGGTGTCTCCTTCTTCTGAGCCATGTCTACCTCAGGCATCTCCCGCTGCCCGTTCAGTTTCTGATCAGCATGGCTGTTTCCGTCCTGGCGTGCGCGGCAGTCCTGATCACGGCGAACAGGAACAGGATCGAAATCAGGCCATACTGCCGTCAGTCCGGCTTCGAGTTTCTCGGACTCTATGATCTGAAAGGCACTGAATCAGCTAATCAGCATGATGTTCTTCCCAGAGACGAAGAAATTGCTTTTATGCACCGTCTGCTGGAGGAAACCATCTTCCCTCAGGTCTCCGTCAAACAGGCACTCTGCCTGACCGGCCGCAGCGGATGCGGAAAGTCCACGATTCTTGCCTTCTTCAGGCACGCTTTTGAAGAGCAGTATAAGATCTTCGATTTTTCCGGCAATTATCGCGAGTTTTACGGACATATGACGGCGCTCTTCGGTAGCAATATCGACCTGAAGATCCGGGAAATGACGCAGCATTCCAAAGTGATCTTTATTCTCGATCAGTTTGAGCGGTACTTTTCCCTTCCTTCAGAGCAGCAGAAGTCCGTGCGTGACATGATCCGGCATATGTGCTGCGAAAACACCGCCGTGATCATTTCCATGCGGGAGGAATATCTTGCTGATTTTCTCAAACAGTTTGATATGAATAATCTCCTGGCATCCGATGAAACCGCAGGCGTGGAACCGCGGGGTGTTCTTCAGCCCATTATCAATATCATTGAAAAAAAGGGCAGACCCACCCGCCCGCATGCGCCGCTCCTGCGACTGGATCAGACCCTGCTCTGGGATGGATATGCCATCAAGCAGAACAGCAAAGAATACCTTGATGCTCCCGACCGAAGCCTGGGGCGGATTGTCCTTGAACAACTCGGTGCGACGCTCTTCTACTGCAGGAATCAGAATGAAGTCACCTCACAGCTTGGCGGCATCGCACACCATGATTCCCTCATGGAAAGCAAGTGCCGTCTGCTGTTTGGAGAAAAAGGCACTGAGCTCTACAAAAAGCATGAAGATCAGACCCTGATTGAGCAGCAGATGATCTTTCATATGGCTGAGTTTAACCAGAAGATTCTCTCCCGTCCAGAGGAAGATCTGCAGCAGCTCATTGACGGCAATAACAATGAACTCTTTGAACAGTATTTTGATGTCCAGCTCTCATCCTGCCAGAGCTTCTTCCATGCTTCGCGCGTGATGTATCTTCTCAGCCAGGCAAGGATCCATCATCTTTCCATGAAGACCGCCGATCTGGAGAATGCCCTGTTCCCGAACCTGTTTGACAAAAAAGGGCATGCACGGCTGATGGAAAACATGGAGCAGCTGGAAAAGCTGCAATTGATCCGGAAAAATACAGACAGAAGCAGTCAGGAGTATGAAATCGCCCATGATTTTATCGCATCAGCCTTTCTGTCGTACTGCTCCAACAGCATGAACCGGGATACCAAAAACGCTCTGGATCTCTTTATTTCTGAATACATGGACGAAAAACTGGCCGATGCGGTTGCCCGGAAAATTGCCCACCGCAAACAGGTGTATCCTCAGCGCTTCTTCCCCATTACGACCGGCATCGCCATCGGTTTTATGGTGCTTTGCTATCTCATCGAGCGGTTCATTTACAACCCCTGGGCTGTCCTTTGGACAGGCGCCAATCCCTATGGGACGTATGTCCCCGCATTTCCTTTGTTCATCACAGTCGCAAGTGTCATTTATCTCTGCTTCATGTATAATCATGTGGCCAAATATTTCCACGGCGGCGGTTCCGGCCTGTGCCGATGTATCTATTGCATCCTGATGTTTCTTGCCTCGATGGCTGTTTTCGCCTACCCGCATTTTCTGCTCATTGACGGCATCGATCTTGCGCTGGCTGCCATGTATTTTGCGTTCCTGCTCAACGGGAATTATCGCCAGACATGCCGCAATGAACTGGCTTTCTATGGATACAAATCCTGCATGATCGGTCTGGTGTTCGGCGCTGCGCATATTGTCTTCTTCATTTTCAACCGTACTTTTGATGATTATATGATCCTCATCGAGTTTATCATGTTCACGATTCTTGTCTCCTATGCATTCCTTGCGCATATGACTCAGGAATTCCTGTTTGCACGAATGGCAGATGCCTCCAGTGAAACCATCAGACAGAATGCCAGCTCCATCGTGTAAGAACCAATCCAAGTACACTCTTTGCCAGCCATGAACCTTTCCTCTGCTCACAGGATGCCTAGTGTTTTGAAAAACAATTCAGGAGGCGTTGTCTTTGATTTCCATTGCTGTTGTGGATGATGAAAAGTCCTTCAGCGATCAGCTGACCGGGTTTATCCAGCGGTATGCGAAGGAGCAGAACCTGGATGTTCAGGTGACCGTTTTTCAGGACGGCATGGAGATTGCCGATGATTTCCGCTCCAAGTGGGATATCATCTTCCTGGATATCCAGATGCAGCTGCTTGACGGCCTCTCCACGGCCCGGAGAATCCGTGCCTGCGATCAGGACGTGATCATTATCTTTGTCACCACCATGGCTCAGTATGCGATCAACGGCTATGAAGTGGATGCGTTTGACTATGTCCTGAAACCCCTGGAATACCCGCAGTTCACGCTTCGGATGGCCAAGGCCGTGCGCGAGGTCGAAAAGAAAAAGGCGCATGCCCATATCATGCTGAAAAAGTGGAGCGACTGGGTGAAAGTGTCCACCGATGACATCCTGTATATTGAAGTGAGCGGCCATACACTCCGGTATGTCACCGTGAATGAAACCTACGAAAAGCGGGCGACCATCGGGGACGCGGAGAAAGAGCTGGAAGGCCTTCCCTTTTCCCGGTGCAGCCTTTCCTTCCTGGTCAACCTCAAGCGCATTGACCGCATCAGCAAAGACACAGTCATTCTCGGCAGCCATCAGCTGTCCATTTCAAGAAACCGCAAGAAGGAGTTTCTTCAGGCGTTCACGGATTATCTGGAGGCGACGTACTGATGGATGCGGCACAGCTTCTGGAGTATCTCTCCGGTTTCCCCCGGATGATGCTCTACGCCATCATTCCCTTTTTTCTCCCCATGCAGAAAAAGCGGAACTGGTATGTTTATCTTCCGCTCCCCCTGGCGCTCCTGACAGCCTGTGTCGGGCTCGGCATGCTTCTCTTCCCGCGGCTTCCTCAGAACAGGATGCTTGGCCCGTTCTTTTTCGGGATCCATTATCTGGCGGTGTTTGCCAGCCTGTCCTTCTCCCTGTGCCTCATGTGCGGTTCCTCCTGGGAGGAAAGCACGCATGCCGTCCTGTGCGCGTATATGGCCCAGCACCTTTCCTACTGTCTGGATACCCTCGCCACCCATTTCTGGGGCAATTCACCTGCGTGGAACGGTGACCTTTTCCACTACCCGGTCATGATCCTCCTGTACGTCTTCCTCTATTTTTTCCTTGCCCGTCCCCTCTGTATCAACGGACATTACCCGTCCTCGCATGTGCATTCGGCCGGACTCCTGGTCGTGGAAATGGGCCTCATGTATGCGATCAGCATCTATACCGTCCAGATTGAAATGCCCTGGCTGCATGCCGTCTATGCCATGATCTGCATACTCTTCATCATGGTGTCCGAGCGCCGGTGGACGGAGTATATGCATGCACAGGATGAAATGCAGAAAAAAGAGCAGCTCTGGGCACTGAGCAAAGCGCAGTACGAAATGACACAGGAAAACATTGAAATCATCAACCGAAAATGCCATGACCTGCGCCATCAGGTCATGGCCCTGCGCTCTGTCGCCGGCGAAGAAGCGCGCGAGGAAGCCATTGCGAGCATGGAGCGGGCTGTGCAGATCTATGACAGTGCTTACCGCACCGGAAACAAAACGCTCGATACGGTTCTCATGCAAAAGGGCCTTGTCTGCAGCCAGAACCAGATCAGCCTCTCCGTCATGGCCGACGGCAAACTGCTGAACTTTATCGATCCCGTGGATCTCTATACCCTGCTCGCGAACATTCTCGACAACGCGATCGAAGCCAGCCTGCATCTGACGAATCCCGCTGTGCGCTCCATTCACGTTTCCGTGCACGAAAAAAAAGGCCTGATCATCCTGCAGGAGGAAAACCCGTACAGCGGGGATGTGGTCCTCAGGGACGGTCTCCCGGTCACCACCAAGGAAGACAAAACCAGCCACGGGTTCGGGACGCGCAGCATCCAGTATACGGCCGAAAAGTACAGCGGCGTGATGCACCTGTCCACCGACGGCGGCATGTTCGTTCTGCGCATCATTTTCCCCGCCCTGGAGGCAGAGGATGCCAACCAGGACGGAAAAATGCACAGTTAGGACAAATCCGCACCAGAATGATCAATCCATGCTATCCTCCAGCCATCAAAGCACGGAAGACCGTGCTCAAATGCAAGGAGGATTTTTTCATGAAGAAGTTTGCTGCTCTGCTCGTCTCCCTGGTTCTGGCCCTGACCTGTGTTTCCGCTCTGGCCGATACCACCTACACCAAGTTCTTCACCACTGAAGATCTGGCCGGCATCACCGACAACAATGGTTTCGTGTCCGGCTGCGGCCTGTCTGAATGCAACACGCTCATCCTGAAGGATGACGGCACCTATGAGTACACCAAGCTCCTTGGCACTGTTGACGAGAAGGGTGAAGTCCTCGCCCCGGAAACCGGCTCCTATGCCATGCGCTATGTGTTCACCGGCACCTATACCCAGACTGCCGATCAGGTCACGCTCAATATCGCTGATGAATGCGTTTTCACGGAAGACTGGGGTCCCCTCGTCGGCCTGGGCTACATGAAGAACTCTGAAGGCACCGCTTCCAACGGCGACCGCGTCTGCAACTACGAAGGCACCGACTACGATCCCATGGACAACTTCTCCACCCCTGTCTACAAGTTCGGCGGACATGACACCCCTGTCTCTATCACCGTGAACGGCGACAGCACCTTCAGCTACAATGAGGCCGCCTCCTCCGATGACGACTGATTGACCCCATAAAGAGGAGGAAGCGCCTGCTTCCCCTCTTTTTCTTTGATGTTCAATGAAAGGAAGGGAGCCCGGAACACCGGGGACAGCCATGAGGAAAGAAAAGACCTACAGCAAAAAGTCCTATTTTGCCCTGCATACCAGCGTGCTGGCACTGCTCCTGATCGTCTGCCTTGTCGCCAATCTCGTCACGGCCAAGTGGGACAGCGTCCTGACGGACTTCTTCGGCACGGTCGGCGGCACGAAGACGAGTGCCCAGGCCGGCGATTTTCTCAGTGAATACAAGAGCGAGGAAGACCTGAAGGCCGCCCAGCTCGCCTACACCCGCCAGGTCGTGGCCGAGGGCACGGTTCTTCTGAAGAATGACGATGCCTTCCTGCCGCTGAAAGAAGGCAGCCAGCTGAGCGTGTTCGGCCTCTCCTCCGTGGCGGCAACCACCTCCGGATCGGGGTCCGGCGATATCGCCATCACTTCAGATACCCTCGCCGGCGCGCTCCAGAAGGCCGGGTTCGGCATCAATACGGAGCTGAGCAAATTCACCGCCTCCACCAGCCATGTGCACGGCACCGGTGCCGGCCCTGGCGGCGGAGATGCCATGGGTGAATGGAAGATCGACGAAATCCCGTGGAGCGAGTATACCGATGCCGTCAAAGGCACGTTCTCTTCCTTCGGCGATGCGGCCATTGTGGTCCTGAACCGTCAGAACGGTGAAGGCAGCGACCTGCCCCGTGAAATGGGCCGCTTCGGCAACAGCACCGACCGTCATTACCTCGAGCTCTCCGTGGAAGAGGAAGACCTGCTGCGCGGCATCCATGACAGCGGCGCATTCAAGGGCACCATTCTTGTCATCAACGCCGCCAACCCCATGGAACTAGGCCAGATCGAGGATGAAGCCTACGGCGTCAAGGCCTGCGTGTGGTATGCCGGTGCCGGCCAGGACGGTATCTTCAGCGTCGCGGATATCTTCGCCGGAAAGATCAGCCCCTCCGGCCGTCTCGTGGACACCTGGACCTATGACAATCTCTCCGCCCCCGCCATGCAGAACTTCGGCGACTTCCGCTTCCTGAACGCGGACGGCACCCCCAACGGCTATGCCTACATGAATTACTGTGAAGGCATCTATGTGGGCTACCGCTACTATGAGACCCGGTATGAAGACCGTGTGCTGGGCACCGAAAACACGGGCGACTTTGACTATGCCGCCACCGTCCAGTATCCCTTCGGCTACGGCCTGAGCTATACCACCTTCGACTGGTCCGGATACGCTGTGAAGCTGGACGGCGACAAGGTCACCGCCGAGGTCACCGTCAAAAACACCGGGTCCGTTCCCGGCAAGGATGTCGTTCAAATCTATGCCCAGGCACCCTACACCAAAGGCGGCGTGGAAAAGGCGTCCGTCGTGCTCGCAGGCTATGCCAAGACGAAGGAACTCAAAGCCGGCGAGAGCGAAAAGGTGACCGTCACTTTCCGCCTCAAGGACATCGCTTCCTATGACTTTGTGAACCAGAAGACCTGGATTCTCGATGCAGGCACCTACTATGTGACAGCCGGCCGGGATGCGCATGACGCCATCAACAATGTGCTTGCCGCCAAGGGCCATACCGTCCAGGACGGCATGACGAAGGATGGAAACAAAGACCTTACCGGCACCTTTGACATCGCGGAGCTCCGCCTCCTCGATACCGCAGTCACAGGCACCAAGGTCACCAACCAGTTTGACAATGACTTCCTCCCCGATGCCGTGTATCTTTCCCGCAGCAACTGGAGCGCCATGGACAACATGGGGCTGCGCTACTCCACGCAGGAAATCCCGGGGCTTTCCAAGAATACCGATGCCGTCGGCACGGTCGGTTCGGTCGTCATCTCCGATACCCTTGCCAAAGGCTTTGAACAGAAAGGCGCCGACAGCGTCGACCTGAAAGCACTCGCCGCGCAGGACTTCCCCTCCAAGGACGACTATATCTACGGCGCTGAGGTCGAGCAGCCCCTGAAGCTCGTGCAGATGAAGGGCAAGGCCTATGATGATCCCCAGTGGGAAGACCTCCTCAATCAGACCAAGCTGTCCGAGCAGCATATTCTCTTCAATAACTCCGGTTACGGCACCAAGGCCATCGAGGCTATCCAGAAGCCCAAGACGTTCGAGTATGACGGCCCTGCCGGCATCTCCAACTTCATCACCGGCAAGTCCGGCTTCGGCTATGCCCGCACCATCACCCTGGCCGCCACCTGGAACCTGGATCTTGCAAAGGACTTCGGCAAATTCATCGGCGAGGACGCCATCCTCACCAAAACCGCCGGCTGGTATGCCCCGGCCACCAATATTCACCGCACCCCGTTCTCCGGCCGCAACTTCGAGTACTTCTCCGAGGATCCCATCCAGTCCGGTCTGATCACGGCTGGCATCACCGAGGAAGTCCAGAAGAAGGGCGTCTATGTCTACATGAAGCATTTCGCCCTCAATGACCAGGAGACGAACCGGTCAGCCTACAACCAGGTGGCTGTCTTCTCCCAGGAACAGGCCATCCGCGAAATCTACCTCAAGCCCTTCCAGATGGGCGTGGAGGACGGCGGCGCCAAGGGTATCATGCTGGCCATGAACCGCATCGGCACCACCTGGACCGGCGACCATGTCAACCTCATGACGAATGTCACAAGGAATGAATGGGGCTTCAATGGCATCTTCATCACCGACTACCTCGGCAGTATGGATGTCACCATGATCGACAAGTACCTCGCAGCCGGCGGCAACCTGATCCTCTCCACGAGCGAACTGAAACTCTCCGACGTCAAGGCCAACTGGTGCCGCGCCTATCTGCGCAATTCCACGCATCAGGTGCTGTATCACCAGGCCAATTCCCTGGCCATGAACGGCATGGGCGAAGACGTGAAGTTTGAGGTTGGCACCCCGATCTATAAGATCGCGCTGTGGGTTCTCATGGGACTCCTCGCCGTCTATCTCATCTACAGCATCCTGAAGATGGTGCAGTACGGACGCATGACGGAGCAGCAGTTCTGCGACAGCCGCCTCCGCACAAAGAAGGCCAGAATGATCAAGAACATCATTCTGCTCGTGATCCTCCTGGCCATCGTCGTGGTCTTCTTCATCGTCTACTTCCCGCTGCTTCAGAAAGCATTCCTGATCTGATCAGCACAAATGACAGACAGCGGTCCGAATCCGTTCGGGCCGCTGTTTTTTCCATCAGGGTGCGTACGAACTTCCCACCGTCTGAAAGAGTTTTCAGACTCAGCGCCTGGGCTTGATGTTCAGGTTGACGCCGAGCGTGTCCTCGCTGTCCACAATCGTCCAGCTGCTCCCGGGATAGATGCCGAGGGTTCTTCCCGTGTCATACCCGGCCTCGGAGAGCTGCTCAATGACATCATCCCGCCGATCCCCCACTTCAAACCCGATGTGGTGGACACCGTTCCCATGCCTGTCGAGGAATTCCTGGAAGGAGCTCGGGCCGCCAATGGGCTGGTGGAGTTCAATGACAAACCCGTTCATGGGAATATCCGCCACCAGCAGGTCGCAGGAAACCGGCTCTCCGCGGTAGGTATAGTTTTCCCCGCCTTCGAGATGGTTGAGCCGGATTTTCGGGGTGGGAATGCCAAGGAGTTCTCCCCATTTCCTGGCCGCTGTCTCAATGTCTTTGACCACAATATTGATCTGGATGAATCCATCTTTGCTGACCATCTGACTGCCTCCTGATCTGTTCAGTTTTGATATGCGTTAGATTGGATTATAGAAGAGAGCATGCCCGTTTTCAACGGTCAGACAGCCGCGTTTCTCAAATTTCTTTATGCGGTCCTTTCGGCCTGCGCGCCCTGAAACGCCAGGTGCCACAGGCTTTCCCCGGTCTCTTCTTTTTCCTTTCATGACGCTTTACGCACGCAGGGTCTGTCTGTATAATTTTCCTCAGCATAAAACACGTTTCTCTTTTAGGCGCCTGCCGCCGCGGCCAAAGTGCCCGGCAGGCAGTCCAAGTTTTATTTCAGGAGGTTCTTTTGTATGGCCGGTATCCTTGACACCTGCACCCTCGCCCAGGTGGGATTCATCGTGAAAGATGTGGAAACCACCAAGCGCACCTTTGCCGAGTTCCTCGGCGTACCCGTTCCCCCGACCTGCGACGGCGGCGAATTCTCCGTCACCGGCACCACCGTCTATGGCCAGCCTGCCCCCGAAGCCAACTGCAAGATGGCCTTTTTCGATGTGGGTCCGCATATCCAGATCGAACTCATTGAGCCTAATGACAAGCCCAGTGTCTGGAAGGAATTCCTGGACACCCACGGTGAGGGCATGCATCACCTGGCTTTCCAGGTCAGCAACACCGAGAAAAAGGTGCTGGCCCTGGAGAACTTCGGTCCCAAGTGCATCCAGCGCGGCAAATACGGCGACGGCGGCGGAGAGTATGCCTACTTTGACGCCAATGAGCAGCTGAAGTGCTTCGTGGAAACGCTGGAGAGCTATCCGAAAAAGGACTGATCCAAAGGCACAGGCAAAGAAATCCAATGAAAACAAAATGGACGCATCCGAGCGTCCATTTTTCTGTGCGCAAATCACGCTTTAAACGGGGAAAACAGGCCTTTTCCCTGCACTCGCCGCGCAAACCCGAACAGGAAAGCATGACGCGCTCTGATCGTCCTCTGTTTTCTCCTCTTTCACCAAAATAATACAAATTTGTCCTGTTCTTAGCGCCGAAAACGCATGTTTCCCCGCCAAAATGGTGTATAATATGACCCGTGTGTTCCGGAAGGTTTCCATTCCTGCCGGAGCCCAAACGACCGGGAAAGGGGCTGAATCGCATTGGATCATCCGAAAGCCTTGCCCCTTCTGCCCCTTGCGCTGGCCGTGCTCTTTACCCTCAGCCGTTTTCTTATCGGTCAGCTGCTTCCGGACGGTTCCATCCATGGAATCGCGGCACTTCTTCTGGATCTTGTGTGGTGCATTCCCATGGTGACCCGCTTCAGGCGGAAAAGAGCATCCCTGATGCCAGGCAAAAGCGCAAGGCTGCCTTTGTCCTTCGCGCTTTCCCTGCTCAGTTTCGGGATGCTCCAGCTGCTCCGGGCTTTGCTCCCGGCCGATGCATCCGCGCAGCCGCTCCCCGCGTTTCCGATGATGCTGGATCTGGTGCTCATCTCCCCGCTCCTTGAGGAATGGCTGTTCCGCGCGGAGGGGTATCTGATACTCAAAAGCGGGATGCCCGCGTGGTGTGCCCTTTTCCTCTCCAGTCTGCTCTTTGCCGCCGGTCATCTGGATACGGGCAGCCCGATCGCCGCGTTTGTCTTCGGCATCCTGGCGGTTCTCCTCCTGGAAACCTCCTCGTCCCTGCTTTTTCCCATCCTTCTGCACGTGCTGCTCAACGCCGTCAGTTTCCTTCCGCCCATGCCGCTCTGGGGCTGCGCGGTGACCGCTCTTTCAGGACTGGTCCTCACTGGCCTCCTTTGGAAGCAGGAGCAGAGGCAGGCACCATGAAAATCCGGACCTGACGACTTTTGCCGAAAACTCGCGCAATTCTGCTGAAAAAGACATGTACTTTTATACATTTTTCGGCGAACTTTGGATTGACGAAAATGCAATTTCCCTTTATGATACACTCAAGAGCTGAAGAGACGAACGTTCGTCTTTCGAATACCGGTTTTATCCTCAACAACGAACACCCACTGTGTTCCCCATACGTTCCCTTATCCGGATCTGACGTCTGCATCCCGCATGCAGATGCCTTCCGTGCATGAAGCAGGACATTCCTTCTGTTCCATGTCTTCCGTATATGAACATTGAAACCAGACCTGCCCGGAAAGCGGAGATCCATTTCCTGAATTCCCTCTTCCCCTGCAGTTTCAGATAGAAAGGATCATTATGAAACAGCTGACAAGAAAACAGTTTGATCTTCTGGAAGTTCTGGCCACATCCCCCAGCCTCCAGACCCAGCGCGCCCTGGAAAAGAGCACAGGGCACTCGCTCGGCACCATCAACCGCGTGATGAAGGAACTGTGCGAACTCAAGTATGTCGCGGACGGCAAAATCACCAACGCCGGCATTGCTGCGCTCGAACCCTACCGCGCCAAGCGGGCCATCTTCATCGCAGCCGGTTTCGGCAGCCGTCTGGTGCCCATCACGTTCAACACGCCCAAGCCCCTGGTGCGTGTCCATGGCGTGCGCATCATTGACACCCTGCTCGATGCCTGTCTGGCCGCCGGGATCAACGAGATCTATATTGTCCGCGGCTATCTCGCCGAACAGTTTGATCAGCTGCTGTACAAATATCCCATGATCCGTTTCCTTGAAAATCCGCTCTATAACGAAGCAAACAATATCAGCTCTGCGCTGGTCGCCCGCTACATGCTCTCCAACGCCTATGTGTTTGAGGCCGACCTGGTCATTTCCAATCCCTCCATCATCCGCAAGTATCACTACACCTCCGATTTCCTGGCCATCCCCAAGCAGCGCACGGATGACTGGTGCTTCCGGGTCAAGGAAGGCATCATCCAGGAGGAAAAGGTTGGCGGCGAAGGCGACGATATCTGGCAGATGGTGGGCATCTCCTACTGGAATGATGCTGACGGCCATAAGCTGTCCCAGGATATTGCCACGGTCTACGCTTCCCCCGGCGGCAAGGAACGCTATTGGGAGCAGGTCCCGCTGGTCTATGCAAAATCCAACTATACCGTGGAAGTCCATGCCTGCAGCGATGAAGATATTGTCGAGATCGACACATTCCGTGAACTGAAGGCCATTGACAAAACCTACGACGTGTAATGCGTGACGAAAATAGCACGCCTGCAAAACATCAAGCAGGCGTGCTATTTTGTTGGTCTCTGCATTTCATGGTGAAGCGGGGTTATTCTTCAGGATCCGAAGGTGCTTCAGTCTTCGTCCCCGAATACGCTTTCCTGTTTTTGAATTCTGCACCGAATTCGGCTGGTCCCACTTTCACATTCAGTTTTCCTTCCAGGTCCTGTTCTGCCGGTTTCCGTTTTTTCGGCTTTTCTTTCTCCGCTTCCTGTTTCCCGGCAAGGAAAGCACGCCCTCTCCGGGTGATGCTGCAGCACTTCAGCGCAGCATTCAATGCCTTCCTCTGCCCTTTCGTATCCAGTCCCTGAAAATCCGGTTCCTCAAAGCCGGCTATGAAGCCGCAGTCCAGGAAGAACGAATAGCATTCCACCACTTCCGGGTAACTGAACCCACGGACGTAGGGATTCGCGCCTTCGTCCCGGATGGCATCAATGTTTTCCAGCATAGTCACCGCCGGGCCGCGAAAACAGGGCGGCCGGGGTGTTCCATCCGGAATCTCATAATCTTCTTTCGCTGCGTTCACCAATTCGGCCGTCGGCACCAGACCGTCCCGGATATACTGAAGCACCTTGTACGGTTTTATTCCCCATACTTTGGCCGTTTCCTTTACATTCATACCATTGATCCCTTCCTAGATGGCCTGCTGTGCCGTTCGTTACCCGATCAGGCTGTTCAAGTCAGTATACTCCATGTCATGCGCGGATGCCACATTCTGGTTGGTCAGCTTACCCATGTAGCAGTTGACGCCCTTGGCGATGGCTTCATGGTTCCGGCAGGCCTCTTCCAGACCTTCCGAGGCGATCTGCAGACCGTAGCGGAAGGTCGCATTGGTCAGAGCAATCGTGCTCGTGCGCGGCACAGCGCCGGGCATGTTGCCCACGCAGTAGTGCACCACGCCTTCCTCAATGTAGACCGGGTCGTCATGCGTGGTCACACGGCTGCTCTCGCCGCAGCCGCCCTGGTCGATGGCGACATCCACAAACACCGCGCCGTCCTTCATTTCCGACAGATACTTTCTCTTGAAGAGCTTGGGCGTGGAGCCGCCGGGGATGAGGACAGAGCCAATGACCAGGTCTGCGTCCTTCAGGACACGCTCAATATTGCTGTCGCTGGACACCAGTGTCTGGATATGCGCGCCGAACATGTTGTCCAGTTCTTCCAGGCGCTTGAGGTTGATGTCGAGAATCGTGACGTTCGCGCCCATGCCGACGGCAATCTTGCAGGAGTTCATACCCACGGTGCCGCCGCCGAGGATCACGACATTCGCCTTCGGGGTGCCGGGCACGCCGGCGAGCAGAATGCCTTCCCCGCCAAAGCGTTTTTCCAGATACTTGGCGCCTTCCTGAATGGACAGACGTCCGGCGATCTGGGACATGGGTGCCAGACAGGGCAGCGAACCGTCTTTTTCCTGAATGGTCTCATAGGCAACCGCCTTGACTTTGCCCCTGAGCAGCGCTTCCAGCTGTTCGGGATCCGCTGCAAGGTGCAGATAGGTGTAGAGGATCAGGCCGTCATGGAACAGCGGATATTCGCAGGGCAGCGGCTCTTTGACCTTGACCATCATGTCCGAAAGGTGCCAGACATCCGCGGCATTGTCGATCAGGGAGGCACCCGCATTCACATACTCATTGTCCGTAAATCCGGAGCCGACCCCGGCCCCCTTTTCCATATACACATGATGTCCCGCAGCGACATAGGCCCGGACATTGTCCGGGGTCAGTCCCACACGGAATTCATTGTTCTTGATCTCTTTCACGCATCCGATTTTCATGTTTTTTCTCCGCCTTCCTCTGTTTTCATTCTGTGATGTTCCTGACACGGTTAGGAGCTCTGCTTTATCAGATCATTTCTCAGCACTTCCAGGCCGGCTGCAGGAACACAGAACCGCTCCCGGGTCCTGTGAATTTCTTCCCAGACTTCCTCCAGGTCAAACCAGCGCACTTCCGATACTTCACTTTCCTGAAGACGCATGTCCTCCGTGCGAACGGGGGATTCCAGGACGTACACCGTTGTAAACTCATTGTCCCGGAAGAGATGCCCGTGAAACTCCTTCTCATACTGAATGCGGAAGGTGCCGATCTGCCTGAGCTGATCCGGGGACGCCTGCACGCCGAGTTCTTCCGAGAGTTCCCGGAGGGCTGACTCAACAGGCTCATCTCCCGCCGGGATATGTCCTGCCGAGGACGTGTCATACAGTCCCGGAAAGGATTCTTTTTCCATGCTTCGCTTCTGGAGAAGGACATCATATCCGTTCTGTTTCTTCCGGACAATCCATACATGGGCAGTCCGGTGAAGGATGCCTTCCCGGTGGGCTGTGTCCCGCTCAACCGTTTTCCCGGTCGGCCTTCCCGATTCATCCACAATGTCGAGATTTTCCATGCTGCACCTCCGGTGCTCAGTGTTTTGTCTTCCCGCCCCGTTTCTCAGGGCGGATTACATCAGCGTGGACGCTGCGGGAACGCGGCATTTCCATCCCCAGCTCTCTGCCCACTCCACCTTGTCTTCCTCATCCTCATCCGGATGTGCGGCCCGTTCGAGCAGCTCCAGATAGCCGAAAACACCGCCGACATCGTCGAGCAGGCCGATGCCATCCACCGCAAGACATTTGACGGTATGTTTTCTGGACGCACGGAGGATCTGTTCACGCTCTTTCTCTGAAATCGGAAACTCCAGCATATTCTTCACCGTCTGCTCACCAGAGGCATTCGTTTCGACCGTATACACATCCATGCACGTGATGGCCACTTCCCAGCCGTCACCGTAATCATAGGCATAGTACAGCGTATCCGTCAGCGGCTCCACGCGGCCGTCTGTCTCCTTGAACAGCTCGTCGAGCGCATCCTCCGTTTCCCAGCGCCGGATATGAAGATCCGGCTCCTCCAGAAGTTCTTTTTCCCGCTTCGTCAGCTTCCCGCGTTTGCGCCGCGCCCGATCAACCTCGTCGCATTTCTGCACAAGCGCCGTGTGTTCCCGCAGCAGATGCTCGTATTTGTCTTCCGTTTCAGCAGAGGTAATGGGAAGGATGAGCTTGGCCGGAATCATGCCATCGGTCGCGAGCACCTCATCCAAACGCAGGCGTTCCAGAAGCTCACCGATCGAGCTTTCAAACAGGCGGTGCGCTTCATCGATCGTCAGGTCACCCAGCGGCTTGATGGCGGGTTCCGTGGGTTTTCCTTTGTTCGCCAGATACTCCTGAAAGCTCTGAGGAACCCGTACGTTCGGGTTCTTTTTCTCGCATTCCTTATACCATGAATGCGCAACCAGATAATGCTCCATCGAGCCGCCATAGAAATAAGGCCCTGTATATTTAGAGCGCATCCAGGCTTTGGGATCGAGGTCGTCTTTATAGTCATCGTCCCAGTAGATATCCTGAGCCGTTTTTTCGTCATCGATGGAATACGGGGCGCGGAAATACCGCCCGCAGAGCGCGCCGTACTGTTCCAACCGGTCACCGGTCAGTTTGGCCGTCCTGTCACTGGTAAAGGGTTGATCGAGGGTAAAGCGGTGCAGATGACTGTTCCTCCATCCGAAGGCCTGCTGAATCGCAAAATGCAGGGCGTGCAGCGTGATGTCCGAGGGGACCGCAAGGTCGCGGGAAAGCTCTTTTTTCACTTTCCCATATTTCTTCAGCGTCTTTTCTTCCTCCGCGTCCAGTTCCATCCGCAGTCTCAGATGCAGCCGGTACAGTTTGTCGCACGGTTCTTTTTTCATGCTTTTCTCTCCTCACCCTGCCCCGTTCGGGCTGTTTTTTGGGCCCCATCCTCTCTGGGAAAGTGCGGTGTACTGTTGGAAAATCTTATCCGCATTCTATCGTTCTATCACTCAGCGTTTTCGCTCCTGCGGTTCAGTTCCTGTTCCACAAGGTTCAGGGTTCTGAAGAAGCGGTGTGTCGCCACCGCAGGCCCCATCAGGGGCAGCCCGAACACATTCCATCCAAACATGTGCCACCAGGAGGTGTACGGTCCGGGTACGCCCAGGTCCAGCGCTTTTTCCTTCAGTTCCTCCGAGATCCGGGCCATCCAGATCAGCGGATAAATGAACAGCGTCGGAATACCCAGCAGATACGCTTTCCAGTAGGGCATCAGCCGGTGCCCCAGGATTTCCTCAAGTTCCTCCTGGAGTCCGCCAAGCGGCATATACAGGAGGAAAAACAGTCCGGCGGTAAAGAAATCAACGAACCCCAGAAGAAAGCCCGGACGGGATGTATGTCTGTATCTCATGGTCTCGAATCCTCTTCGCGCGGCCGCCCGACGCTCATTTCAGCTTTCCCTCTGCAAACGTCTCTCGAAGAACAGCCTCTGCTGGGGCCGGAATCCGACCGAGACTGTCCGGTCCGACATTCAGAAGGTAGTTGATGCCGAGTTCCTGAAGATGCGTGCGGATGTACCGGAGTTCTTCTGCCGTCTTCCAGTTCTGGTCATATGCGGAGAAGCCCCAGGTGTCGTTCAGGGTGGCTGCGGTTTCATACAGCCCATATGGGCTGGGTTTAAAGCCGTCACAGGAGTTCTCATCGCTCTCCATCTGCTCCGGGATGGTTTCCGGCACTTCGTTGTCCCCGAGCGATACATAGTCGTACACGCCGTTGCCGAGTCTCGAATTGATGAGCGCCGAGGGCTGATACTCCTTCACCAGATCATAGAGTTTCCGGCTCTGCTCCCGCGTCAGCGTATTGGGAACATCGAACCAGATGAGGCACAGATCGCCGTACCCGGTCAGAATCTCCTTCACCTGCGGCACAATCTTGTTTTCAAAGCAGATCGAGTAGTCTTTCTTTGATGGATCCGGAAAATCCCAGCTGTTGTCCCAGGAAACGCCGCAGCATCCCACAGGCTCTGACAGATACCCGCCGCCGTGCATCTCATGCCAGTCGAGGTCCTGGGAATAGTAGAGCCCGAGCTTCAGCCCATGCTTGTAGCAGGCCTCCGCAAGCTCTGCCAGGACATCCCTGTGAAAAGGCGTCGCATCCACAATATTGTACCGGTCGGCTTTGGAATGGTACATGGCAAACCCGTCGTGGTGCTTGCTGGTCACCACAATGTATTTCATCCCGCACGCTTTGGCCAGCAGCACCCACTGCTCGGCATGAAAGAAGATCGGATTGAACACGGTGGCGAGCTGCTCATATTCCCGGTTGGGAATCGCAAAGCGCGACTGAATCCATTCCGCATAGGGCCGGGCTATTTTTCCCCTGTACTGTCCTCCGAGGACCGAGTACAATCCCCAGTGCACCATCATGCCAAAACCGGCTTCCTTGAACCACGTTCTGTTGTCCATGCTCTTCCTCCCGCTTACAGGTGTGCGCGAAGCTTCGCGATATAATCCGCGTCCGTGATCTCATACCGGTCTTCCGGCGGATACAGTGCGCCGCCGTAGAAGATATCGCGGTTGTTGGCCGTGGAGGGATCCATCTGCATGCGGGCCCGCGCCACATGGATCTGTGTGCAGCCGGTGCCTTCAATGATCCGGTCGATGTTTTTCAGGTTCACGCCGGCCCCAGGCAGGATCTGGATCCTGCCCTGCGCAAACTCCACCATTTCATGAATGGTGTCAATCCCGTAAAACACATCCGGTTCAAGACCGCTGGTCAGCACGCGCGTCACGCCAAGGTCAATGAGCTGCCCGAGCATCTTCTTCCAGTCAGCTGCCACATCGATCGCCCTATGGAAGACCTTCTCGCGGTCCCCGGCCAGGGCAATCAGCTGCCGGCATCTTTCCACGTCCAGCGTTCCGTCTTCATGGAGGAAGCCAAACACCAGGCCGTCGCTTCCGTGCGCGAGCAGCTGCTCGGCATCCGCCATGGCGGTGCGGAATTCCGCCTCTGTGTAGCAGAAACCGCCCTGGCGCGGGCGGACCATGGTCATCACCGGGATATCGACCATTTGCTTTGCGACAATGAGCTCACCCACCGACGGGGTCAGTCCTCCATGGAACAGACAGGAGTTGAGTTCCACCCGGTCTGCACCGCCCTGCGCTGCCGCAAGAACGTCTTCCACACTGCCGCAGCAGACTTCCATCAGATATTTCCGCATCGTCAGATTCCTCCTGATCCCTGTTGATTTTCTTCGATTCATGCTGTCAGGCAGGATGAAGTTCGTTTCCGGATGGGTTCTCCGGCAAAGCAGCAGCCTTCTGCCGCATTCATCCTGTTTTCATGCCTTTTGCGTATTCTATCATAACCGTCACTGCAAGGGCAAGCATCCATTGGATCTGTCGGAAGGACCTCGGGGCTGCAGGATCTTTTGCCTCCTGCTTGCCGTAAATGGCAGGAAGTGGTATTCTTTTATCATCAAAAGAAACAGAATGGAAAGCCGGCGCGTGGATTTCCCTGCCGCGAAGAGCATCTGTCAGAAGGAGAAGTCTTATGTTCAGTCCGAAATATATTGTGAAAAGAGCAAAAAGCAAAGAGAACCAGAATCTCCGCTTCAGAAGCTGGCTGAAATGGCATGTCAGTGAAAAGGAACTGGATGAAGCGTTCCGTGAACTCCACGAAGAACTGTTTGCCAATTACAACTGCTGTCAGTGCGGAAACTGCTGCCGCATGTACCGTACGACGGTCGAGCCCTCAGAAATGGAGCGGATCGCAGAGGCTCTGGGCATCACCGTCGAGGAACTGAAAGAAAAGTACCTCCTTCATGAAAACGACATTGATACATTCCCGGCCCCGTGTCCCATGCTTCAGGAGGATGGCACCTGCAGGATCCAGGATGTCAAGCCGGAAGAATGCTGCGCTTTCCCGTATACCGACCGGCCGGACCGCATGTCTTCTCTGTATGGAGTCATGGAATATGCCGGGATGTGTCCTGTCGTCTATGAAATCGTGGAACGTTTAAAACTGCGGTATCAGTTTGTCTGAATCCCCGCCGCATGCTCTGATGCGCACAGCACTCTGCCCGCAACAGAGCACATGCTTTGCCAAACACCTGATGCAGAACCAGAAAGGATGACGCATATGAAACTGTTTCTGAAATGTCTGACCCTGATGACCCTGCTGGCACTTTTCTGCTGTGCTTTTGTGTATGCGGAAGCATCCGGGGATCCGGATGTGACCGTGATCGCCTCCGGCGAGTGCGGCGCTGAGGGAGATAACCTGACCTGGTCGCTCGCAAGCAATGGACAGCTGACCGTGTCCGGGACCGGGGAAATGCAGGATTTTGAAGATACTCCGGCTCCCTGGAGTGGATATGCTTCCTCCATCTCCTCGCTGATCATTGAAAACGGAGCGACCCATATCGGTGTCTCCGCCTTTTCCGGCCTGAGCCAGCTCCAGAATGCCGTCATTCCGGACAGCGTCACGGTGATCGGCCGCGAGGCCTTTGCATCCTGCGGAAGCCTGCTGGGCATTGCATTTCCCGAGTCACAGCTGAGGATCGAAGCGCAGGCATTCCAGAGCTGCAACGCCCTGACCTCCGTCACCCTTCCGGCCGGCCTGCAGCGCGTGGAACCGGACGCGTTTGAGAGCTGCAGGAACCTCACTTCCATTACGATCGACGAGGGAAATGCCGCCTACAATTCCGTCAACGGTGTCCTCTATGTGTCGGGCGGCATGCAGCTGATGATCTGTCCTGCAGGGTTCAGCGGCAGTTTCACGGTCCCTGCAGGCACCCGAATGATCGCAGAAAAAGCGTTTTATGACTGTGACGGGATCACCGAAGTCACGCTCCCGGAAGGGATGTGGAATATCGGTTCCTATGCGTTTGCTTCCTGCGGAAGCTTAAGCAGCATCTCTCTTTCGCCTCTTTCCATGGGCATTAACGCTTATGCCTTTGATGGGTGCACAGCACTCACGGACATCTATTTTTCAGGTACACAGAGTGACTGGGATGGGATGAATATTGGCGCAGAAGGCAATGCCGTACTGAGCAGTGCAACGCTTCATGCGCTCCCTGAGGATGAACCCGAACCCACCCTGGCTGCACCCACGATCTCCGTCACCGCTTTCTCAACAGCCGGTCGGGATGTCACCATTCAGGTGACGGGCCCGGATGACTGTGATTATATAGCGGATGATTACTCTTTCTATCTCGAAGGTTCTCAGGGCACGGTGACCATTCCCGGATTTCATTTCACGAGCGCAGGCACCTATACCATCCAGGCCTATGCGGCAAAAGAAATCACCCTTGATGACGGGTCCACAGACTGGATTTACAGCGATTACGCAGAAGTCGAGGTCACCCTGGCGGAACCTGAAGGCGGAATCCCCACCCTCCCGGAGGCTGTCTTCTCATCCCTTGAGGTGGATTACGGCGCCGAGGCCGCGGATCTCACCTTTACCATTCCGGGAGCTGATGCCGTTGCCTTTGTGTCCATCTGGGAGGAAGGCGGCGGATGGCCGGATGAAATCATTGAAGGCAGTACAGCCCATCCGCTGGACGCCCTGTCTGAACCCGGTCTTTGGATCATCAGTGTTTACGGAAGGTTTCAAGGCGTCTGGTCCGGCACGGCGAGGGAGTATCAGGTCCGGGTCAACGCTCTGGGGCTCCTGGAACAGCCGGTCATCCGGTGGAATGGAACACAGTTGACCGCCAAAGAATATACGATCAGCCTGGATGCACCGCTGAACTTTACGATCGCATCGGAACCTGTCGACAGTCTCTGGTATATGGTTTCCCGTGTCGAGGGCGAGTTTGATGACAGCCCTGTTCATGCCGAGGGCAAATATGTGACCTATGGTGGCATCGACCAAAACGATTACAGCGAGGTGCTGGATGCAGATTCTGACCAGACAGCCGTCACTCTGAATCTGAACAACTACGATCTGATACCCGGTGTGTATCGACTCTTTGCATTTGTCCGCAAAGCCGGCATGGAATACAACACCACCGCCATCTGGATCCACCTTGCCGAGGTCGGTACCAGCATCCTGGATCTCCCCGGCGATCTGACCACGATTGAAAACCAGGCCTTTGCGAATCTCGCCGATGCCGATGCGGTTCGCATACCGGCTTCCGTGACCAGCATTGCTTCGGACGCCTTCAACGGCTCGGATATTACGATTCTCGCGCCGCTCGGAAGCTATGCTGAAGCCTGGGCACAGGATCCGGAGCACGCCTTCCCGGTTGTTCTTGAATGACGAGTGCCTGTTGCCGGACGTTCACAATGCGATTCCCTTTCTGTATGCTGTCATTGACAATCTACAGATCAAAACAATGACATTCAGGCAGATCAAATGATGGTCATATCAGTTGATCTGCCCCCTGTTTGCAGCCCCATTGCCTCAAAATCGTGACAGCGATAAGGACTGCGTCATCCCGGTATAGTCCGAAGCCACCATGACCCCGCAGGAGAAAACCAGCGGGGTCTTTTCATGTCCAGGATTTCCGGAAACCATGTCTTTTTGAGTTCCGGTCATTCGGCGGAGATCGCTGCACACGTTTGGCGCCGTCATTTTCCATTGCACAGTCGGCCATGCGGGAAAAAGGCGGCCGGATCATTCCGGCCGCCCCTGGTTTTGTTGTCTGGATGATTCCTGTATGCCCGGAGCCCAGGTCCCCGTCAATTCAGTCCCTCATCTGATTTCTGCTGTGCAGATCACTGGATTTCATAGACCGTAAGTCCGTTCTCCAGTGCCCATTCCATGGCATAGCTGTTGTACGGCGTGAAGACTTCGACATCGCTGTCAAAGGCTCCTGTGCCGATCGTATAGACGCTCCACGGAAGAATGACCTGCTCCAGCTGGCTGTTGGCAAAGGCTCTCTCGCCAATGGTGGATACGCCTTCTCCGACTTCCACGACCTGTGCCGCGGTGCCCATAAAGGCTTCCTCCTCGATCACGCTCAGCATGCCGGGGGTTCTCATGGTCGGTGTACCCGGTGTCTTCGGACTCTGCACTGTCAGCGTCACTGAGCCGTCAGAATCGCGCCATTCATAGCCCGTCACTCCGCCTGCGCGGCCCCGAATGGTATACGTGCCCTCCGGCAGGTTCGCCGTGCGCAGATAGACCGTACTTCCGTGACCATTGCATTCCGGGTTCATGCTGTTACTATCTGCATCGAAGGCATCCACCCAGAACACGCTTGCATGTTCAGGCTCAGTGAATGTGAAGCAGACCATCTCACCCCGGTTCACGGTCACGTCGCTGTGATTCGTGAAATCAAAGGGTTCTGTCAGGCCATACGAATCGATGGTCACCTCAACAACATTGCTGGTGGCGCTCCAGTCAAACCCGCAGTGATTCCAGTCCCAGGTGCTCCAGTCCCATGTATCCCAGTTGAAGTTCTCGTCAGACCAGGGTGCTTCTCCATAATATGCCTGAGCATACATCTGGAATGTGCCTGCAGTTCCCATTCCGCCGACACGGTCCAATGCGGCGCCCGCTTGATAATCCCAGCCCTTGCCGTCGAAGAATCGAACGGCCGCAGCGCCTTCCGCATTCACCAGGACATGGAAGTCCTCATTGATGAGCAGATTGCGGGATGCATCCGGAAGCGTGACAGTCAGTGTCACCCGGCTGTCCTGCGCAGGAACTACCGTGAAAGGCATTTCTTCCCGGCGGGTCCGGTTATATCCGAGACCATACATTTCCAGGTTCACGCGGTATACATGATTCGCTTTCAGATACGAGGAAGGAATCAGAATCGTGCCGTCTGCGCCGTGCAGGCAGTCACCGTTGTCGGGAGCCGTCCAGGTTTCCGTTGTCGTATCGTAGTAATTGTAATCGCTGCTGCGTCCTTCTTCCCAGTTCATCCAGTAGATATCCGCACCAGTCATTTCATCCCAGACATTGACCTGGACACCCTGAATGCCGCTGGGCAGTTCAATCCTGAAATCGGTGTTTGTCGTGAGATATCCCGGCACCATGGCCTCGAGATCAATCGGTACACCCGCTGCCTGAATCACAACGCGCTTACCGGTATCCTGCCAGTCATCGGTCCCGTACTGAGCATACAGATACAGCGTATAGGTTCCGCCCGGTTCAAGATAGAACCAGTCGCCTTCTGCATAGTCTCCATACCAGGTCTCCATGATCCAGCCTTCCGGCGTCTCCGCTCCAAGCTGTTCATTGACCGTCACACAAATCGCAGACGCGCCGGGGACATACAGGCTGAAGGAGATCCTCTCCATGGTCTGGACTGAGGTCTTTGAGAAGACCATCCTGGGTTCGGTTGCCTCCGTCACCACAAAGCTGTACTCAGCCTGCGTCGTTTCCCGACCTTCGGCCCAGTCTTCCACATACAGGGTATACGGTTCACTGCGTGCTTCCAGATTGGATGTCGGCACCAGAATGGTGTCTTCGCCGTCCCAGGCATACCACTGGCCGAACCACTGGTTCTGGGTCGGATCATACGGTGCCGCCTGAATAAACAGGTCCTGGTATGCGTTCAGTTCCTGCACGTTCTGAATTGTAATTTCAAGCACGTCTCCACGAACAACGCTCTGAGGCACACTGGCCTGAACAGGCACCATGGGGCCATCGCCGGAAACCGTGAACGGGATTTCTGTCCGGCTGCTGCTCAGCCCGGGGAGAGGGAATGTCTGGATTCTCAGCACATAGGTTCTGCCGATCTTCAGACCCGCGGTACCGAAAGACTGGGATGCATTTCCACGCCAGTCCTCCCAGCCCCATTCCCATCCATCAATGGGATCATATACAGTCCACTGGTACCCGCCAATCTCGGTGGGATTGTTGACAGTAAAGATCGCTGTGCTGCCGGTCCGTACAGAAGACGGCATGGTTACATCCGCATCAGGTACCGTTCCGGTTGCGATGAAATGCACAGGCACCAGATTGCTCGGATCACTCCATGCATACCCGGTGTACTCCCGTCCGTCTATGAGTTCTGTCGTGTACCTGGCATAGAAGATCAGGCTGCACTCGCCGCCATTATTCCATGAGAAGGCAGCATTTCCCTGTTCATCCAGGTCGACCATCAGCCATTCGTATCCGTTCCAGAAAAGGGCTGCCGTTGCACCGTTCGGCGCATCGATTGCAATCTGGGCATCTGTCTGAATTGGCAGTTCCACTTCATTCTGGCTGCCGTTGACGGTCAGTGTGATCGCGCCCTGCGCATTCTGGTCAAGCACGATCAGCTGGCGGCTGATTCCGGTACCATTGTATCCCGTTTTGTTGAAATGGATGTCAACCTGATAGGCCTGTCCTGCTTCGAAGACAGCTGCCCCGAATCCAGCCAGAGGGTCTACATTCTGGGTCTCATGGGAAGGCGCCACGCTGGGAACCGTCACACTGGTTTCGCCATTGTCACCCCAGGAGTGCCATACGTGCCGGTTGTCCTCCATCTGGGTGATCAAGAGATCATAATGCTCGATCCCGAGATCCTGCCAGCTGATGGTCAGTGCTTCATTGGGCTGCAGCCGGTCAGGCATACTCAGCGCAAGCGTTGTCAGGTCAATGCTCGTTGTATTCTCATCGCCGACCACGATGACGATCGGATCTGAGTACTCCCACCGGTCGTCATCGGGATAATGCACCGCTGCTACGATCTCATAGGTGCCGGCCGCGTCGTACGAGCGTGTATCCGTATAGGTATTGCCGACGATCATATGATACTGGTTGTTGTTTTCAAGCATCCGGATTTCATCCGCACCCGGTGCATACAGGGAGAAGTTCACACGCTCCCAGGGCTCGACTGTGGTTTTATCCACAGAGAAACGAATGCCGTTGTCCTGCGGTTCATCCACCGTAAACACAGGGGCAGTCTCAAACTCGTTTTCATTGGTCATATATCCATATGCACCGGTCGAGATGATCACCCGATAAGGCATTCCGGTGGAGAGTTCGGCTGTCGGAATCCGGTATGTACCGGGTTCATTGACGCGCATGTAATAGCGTCCGTTCCAATCCTCATCCCGGATATGGATATCATACCATTCCGCATGCTGGGCCTGCGGGAAGGTGACTTCCAGGAAATCGCCGCGGATGACCGAGGTCTGGCTGATCTGCGGGGTGACCCGACCGCACTCGCCGAGGCTTTCAAAGGTCAGCGTCACAATGTTGCTGACGCCGCCCCAGGCAAGGCCGCAGGTATCCCAGTTCCAGTCACCCCAGTCAAAGTCCGGGGCTTCCCAGGGTGCTTCCCCATAATAGGCCTGGGCATACAGATAACGTGTTCCTGTCTCAGAGGATGCCCGCGTCCGCTCGATGGAATTGCCTGTTTCATAGGCCCAGTTCCATCCGTCAAATATCCGGATCGCCGTTGCATCATCAGACTGTGCTGCAATCCGGTACTCTTCGCCGACATACGGATTGCGGGTGTCATCTTCGAGATAGACATTGAAGTTGATCTGGCTGTCCACACTTCCGACGACAGTCACCCAGATATCATGGAGCTGCAGCTCATCATAGCCGGGACCGCCCATGTTGATATCGAAGCGATACGTATGGTTCAGTTTCAGGTACGCAGACGGAATCCGAATGGTGCCGTCCGTGCCGAACATCGGCTGCCCGTTTACCGGGTCCGTCCATTCTCCTGTCTCCGTATCATAATAGTCATATCTGCTGCTTGCGCCTTCATCCCATTCAAGCCAGTAGATCTGATCACTCCAGTGTGTTTCATCCCTGGCATGTGCATAGACATAGGTTATGCCCGCAGGAATTTCAACCACGAGATCCTGATGTTCGGGAATGGTGACAGGGAAAACCGGCGGGTTCACCGGCAGGCCGGTGACCTGGATGGTTACACTCAGCCCGGTATCCTGCCATTCATCGGTCCCCATCTGTGCATACAGTTTCAGAACATATGTTCCGCTTTGCTGGAATCGGAGCCAGTCGCCATCTGCAAAGCTCCCGCCCCAGGTCTCCATGATCCAGACGTTCTCCCAGGTCCAGCCCTCTTCCTCATTGATGGTCACAGTCAGCGCATCTGCGCCTGGGACATACAGGCTGAAGGAGATTTCTTCCATGGTCTGCGCGTTGTTCGTTCCAAAGCTCATTCTGGGACCAGACGCCTCAGTCACCACAAATTCATAGGATACCTGGGTCGTCACCCATCCGTCAGCATACGCTTCCACATACAGGGTGTAGGGTTCCGTGCGCGCTTCAATGTTGGAGGTCGGGATCAGGATCCTGTCAACGCCGTTCCAGTCATACCATCTGTCGAACCACTCGTCATTGACTGCGTCATACGGTGCTGCGGTGATGTTCAGGCCTTCATAGGTGCTGACTGCCTGAATGTTTTCCAGGGTGACTTCGAGTAGATCGCCCCGGACCACCGTTGCAGGTACATTCGCCGTAGGTGCTGGCATCTGTCCGTTGCCGGTCACTGTGAACGGAATCTCCGTATCGCTGCCATCCAGTCCCTGAGAGGCGTTCGCGTGCACTTTCAGCACATAGGTCCTCCCGATCTGGAAACCGTTGATTCTGAACGCCTGCGTGGGGTTGCCATGCCAGTCCTGCCAGTCCCATTCCCAATCTTCCACCGGATCCGCAACGGTCCAGTTAAATCCGTTCAGTGAGGATGTGTTATTGACCGTAAACCTGACCGTGCTTCCGGTCTGGAAAGTGGAATCCATCGTGATATCCGGTGATGGCATGGATCCGCCGGATGTCGGGGTCACTCTCACCTGATTGCTCAGACCGCTCCAGGCATAGTCTTCCCAGCTCCTGCCGTCCGGGGTTTGGGTCGTATATTTTGCGAACACCAGCCGGTCGTCAGACCAGCTCCACATCATTTCGCCATCCCCGTGCTCATCCAGTTCCACCCATTGCCACTGGTATCCGTCCCACACAAGAGCTGCGGTGGCGGCATCCGGCGCATTGATCAGGATCTGAGTGTCTGTCTGCATCGGCACGCTGATCGTATCCTGGCTTCCGCCGACAGACACTGTGATGTCACTGTCCGTTTCCCCAAGCACCAGGAATTCGCGGAAGAAATGGGCCGAATTCGCCCCGCGCTTGGTGAAATGGATCTGGATGTCATACAGCACGCCTTCTTCCAGCAGCACCTCGCCCGTCCCATACATGCGGTCCACATTGTCCGGTGTATAAGCAGGCATCACTGCAGGAATGGTTACGCTGGTCTCGCCGTGGGCATTCCAGCTGTGCCATACGCTCCCGCCATCCTCAGTCCGATAGATATGGATATCATAATGCCAGAGATCAATGTCCTGCCAGCTGATGGTCAGATCCTGACCGGGCTGGATGACAGACGGTATGGTCAAGGCAAGCGCTGAAAGATCAATGTCCGGGGTATCCGCACTGCCGACCTGGATTTCAATGGGGTCCGAATACTCCCATCGCTCCTGTGTGCCTTCATTTTCCCAGTAACGGGCTGCCACTGAGATCGCATAGGTACCGGCTTCATCGAAAGAGTGCGGTTCGCAGTAAGCCTCCCCGTCACGCATATCGCGATTCCGGTTGTTGGCCATGACCACAATCCGATCAGCTCCGGGTGCATACGCAGAGACAATCAGATCCTCACAGGTCATGACGTGCGTCTTATCCACGTTGAACTGGAGTCCGCTGTTCTGCGGCTCAGTCACCGTAAAGCGCTGTGCATCGTCAAAGCTGGATTCATTCCACTGATATCCCGGCGCGCCGGTAGCCACCATGACTACATACGTATCCCCAGGGTTCAGAGAGACCGTCGGAAGGAGATGCGGGCCGGCCTCATAGTAACGGATGTAATAGAATTCGTTCCAGCCCTCATCCCGGATCCGCACATCATACCAGATGGCATTGTTAGCGGACGGGAAAGAAATCCTCAGGAAATCGCCCTTGACAACACTGTCCGCCAGGAGCAGAGCATCCACCTGTTCGCACTGACCGTAGCCGTTGATGCGGAAGCTGAGGCGCGTATCGTTATCCGCATAGCCCATTTCTGCGCCCACGTGAATCTCAAGGAAGTAGTCGCCGGGTTCCATATCATAGGTACTGATATGAACACTGCCGCCCGTACCCTGTGCATCCTCATCGATCCGGGCGTAGAACTTATCGTCGCCGTTTCCACTCATGTAAATGCGCACATCATACCAGTCAGCATGCGTGCCGCCGCTGAGTGTAAGGTCGATATCCGTATTCCAGGCCACAGCATCTCCCATCGCCAGACCCGTGATGTTGGGAAGACCGGCGGTGCCCTGGGATGTCGCAGAGATCACTTTGACTGCGCTCACCGGTCCCCAGTTCACGCCGTCATACCAGTCATCCACATCGCCCAGCGGGTCATAGCAGGCCCGGGCATAGACAACGAATTCCCCTGTTCTGCGGAACGTTTGGCTCATCTCGATGGTATCGCCCAGCTGGAACCCCTCATTTTCTCCGGGAATCCAGATGCTGATCGCGGTTGCATCGGGGGCACTTGCCTGAATGGTAAACTCTTCTCCGCACTGCACGCTCGCAGGGGCCGTCAGGGTAATGCCTGTGTCATGATTTTCAGTGACCACAATCGTCCCTCTGATCGTGGCAGACTCATACCCCGTAGCATACAGTTCAGCACGATACGTGTAAACACCCTCACGGAGCACAGACCCTGGGATGGTCAGGGAAAGATTGTCCTCCGACCCGTAGTACCAGTCAAAGTTGTAATCCCATTCCCTCCACAGGTTGAACTCAATGCCTTCCGCCTGAGAAGGGGTAAAATCCAGTGCAAGATTCTGTCCGGGCGTCCATTCATGCGGGATCGAAGTAAGACCGGTCAGGTCCAGCTCGCCGTTCGGAGCAGAAACTTCCACCCGTATGGAAATCATATCCGTCCAGTCCGACCAGCCGTTCCAGTCGCCTTCTGTGAAACGTGCAGACAGCGTCAGGATATATTCTCCGCTGTTTCTGAATTCAAAGTGACTGATGTTGAAGGAATTTCCACCCTCCATGCACCAGTTTTCATCCTGATTCCCGTTCACATAGACGCGCAGTTCAGTTGCGCCGGGCACGTAAGCCATGGCCACGACGGGCCCATTGGTCACGATGGTTCTGTCCTGCACACTCTGGGCCCCGAAGACTTCAAAGTACGGCGCATCCGAAACATCCGTACCCTGAGCCGTGATCACGCGATAGGTGCAAAGAGAGTCAAGCCACCCCGGTGCGCTGCACGCCATGCTGATCAGATACCGGCGGCCGGGTTCCATCTGGTTGGTCGCAAGATACATGGTGCCGTTCACCATGTCGGTGTGGCCAATCCCATCCCAGTCCACTTCTCCATTGTCGTCGATGGCAAATACGTCTGCCCAGCACCATACGGCATCGCTGCTCAGTGTAATGTCAGGAATTTGCAGAACATTGCCGATCGTGACAGTGGCTGGAACGGTGAACTGCGGAGCGGGCAGACGTGTGCCATTGCTCGTCACATGCACAATCAGCGGTGCGCTGGTGACCCATTCCGTCTGTTCATCCAGGGGATCAGCATTAAAACAGGCCTGCGCATACAGCGCAAACGTGCCATCTGTCCAATAATCAAAGTCACAGTAGATGTCGTCTTCACCCAGACCGCCAAGCCATTCCCACGGTTCATCACTGTACCTGTAAAAACGGACGCCTGCTGCGTTGGGCGCATGAATCCGGAGATCAATGTTCTCATGATTATCGATGGTGATTTCATTCCCATCCACCCCGGGCGCATACAGCGTCACCGTGTTTCCGGATGCAGCCGGGACGGCGAAAAGGTCATACTCCACAGATTGTGTGGCATAGCCCTCGGCATCCGTATAGGTGTACAGCTGCAGGATATACCGGTGTCCGGCTACCAGAAGGGATCCATCCACCACAAATGTTCCGCTGCCGGATGTCAGGCTTTCGCTGTCATACAGCCACGTGCTGGTATCTTCCGCATGAAACAGGCTCCAGCCGTAAACGACATCGATCCCGTCTGTATTCTCTTCCGGTCCGAAGGTATACGAAACCGTCAGATCGGTGCCGGGGGTCACAATGGTCTGCTCCGTCAGGTTGGAGGAGGGCTGTCCGAGCGTGCCGACGATTTGCATGGGATTGACCGTGAGGGTCAGTGTTTCCGTGCTGTAAACCGTTTCATCACTGAACAGGACTTCCGCATGGATGTGATGCGCACCGGGCGTCAGGCGGACATTGTAATCCCAGTATTCACCGACTGCCCAAAAGTCCAGGTCCGGATCCTCATCGCTGATAATACGCATGAAGGTTGCACCGGGGGCATACACAGAAAGACGGGTAAATCTCCCCTGTGTCACCGTACTCTGGCCAAGGCGGATCACGGCCGGGGTCTGTGCAGCATACGCCGTCACCGTCATCGGGACTTCCGCAGGCAGTCCGGGCACATCCGTGGGATCACCGTTGTCATCCACCCCGGCCTCCTCATCCATGGCATAGGCACGCAGGGTATAACTGCCCGCAGGCAGCTTGGCTGTCGAAATGGCGATCTCCCCGGGGTCAGCAAACTGACCCAGATAAATGATCTGGTTATTGCTGTCCCGTGCATCCACCTTGTAATACTCTGCCCCGTCCACTTCGCCGAGCGTACCGTACATCAGTTCGCCTCTTGAAAAGGTGCTGCCGGTCACGCTGAACGCAGGAGCAGGGAGCGGAGTGGGGTCATCCGCAAAAGCCGTGCAGCAGAAAAGCACAGCCAGGAGCAGAATGCCCGCAAGAATGTTCCACTTCAGTTTCATGAACACGTTTCCTCCTCAGTGTTTCTATGACTCTTATTAAATTAACGAAGAACTATGAAGATATAATTATTTTGGAATATTTTACCATTTTTCTGTAGATGGTGTAAAGTTCAACTTTTCAGGAAACGAGACCACTTCCTCATCCCCCTGAAGCTTTACGCCATTGTAATAATGCATGTTCTGTTGTCTGAGCCGTCGGATCCATGATCCAAAGAAACATGTTTCTCAGCAGGTCTGTATCGGTTCAAATCTTCTTTCACTTCTCGTTGTAAGAATGCTGCCGGGAGGATAATTCCCTACACCAATGATGAGAATAAGGACTTCAGCGTCATCCATCGCAAGCAATTGCCTGACATTTCTTTCCTGCTCGGATGTCAGTGCAGCACTTAACGGAACGCTGCCAATCCCCTTGTAATGCAGGGCATTTAAGATATTGGCAGCATACATTCCCCCATCAATATATGCCTGAAAGACTTCCCTGTTTCTTTGCTGTGCGCGCAAGTCCGCAGTTATGATGATCAGCTGATCGATTTCGTTTCCAAACCCTTTATTGCCGTTCTGGTTTGCAAGGATGCCCGCCACGGTGTTTTTGTCCTGAATGATACGGGTTTTCCATCCCTGCCTGTTGCAGGCAGAAGGGGTATACTGCGCTGTTCTCACAGCATCTGCAAGCGCATCCGAATCCACCCTCTGAGCTGAAAAATGCCTGATACTGTGTCTTGAAGACATCAGTTCCTTGAAGTTCATTTTTTCTGGCTCGACGGGGGCCTGAATTTCAATAACTCCCCCTAATCCATTGGATGCACCGGGCAGCTGGGCAATTCTTTCCTCCAGCTCCTTCAAGTCCAGTCCGTGTGCTTTGTTTTTGGAGATATAGGCTTCCAGACACGAAAGTGCTGCCCCATAAAACTCCGCAGTACAATCATAGCCATGTTCAGCATACTGATGCAGGGATTGCAGCAGCTGTTCAATATTCTCTTTCCCAAATCCCGGCCGGAAATCGATGTATGCAAGTCCTTTTTCGATCGTATGGTAAAGCCGGGTAATCGAAGCCCTGAATTGTTCCCTGTCCGTGCACTGACAGTCAACATACGCATATTTTTCAAATCGTGCGCCATATTCTTTCAGCTGATGCCTGACCGTCCTCGCATGCATCATTCTGTGATACATCTGTTTTAAGTTCACGCGGCTTCCCTCCGTACAAATCAGCAGCACACACACACTGCAGCAAAGTCACTCCTCCCATGGACAGAGCGGCTCGTTGTTGATCCGTTTATCCGGATCCATGCACCCTTCATTTCCGTATCTTCTTCCGCACACTCTGAAGAGTCATCCGGATGAATTTTCGATTGATCATATAAGCAAACGCGATGCCAAACACAAAATTGAATATCTGCGTATACACTGAATGAAAAAGGGTCAGTATACACATCCCGCAGATCACGGCGGAAAACACCGCAATCTTCTTCAGGTTGTACCGCATCGGCTGAAATTTCCTTACGTCAATCATTCTGAAGATAATCAGGAACAGATAGCTGAGAAAGGTTGACAGCGATGCCGCATAGAGTCCAATAACTCTGACCAGAGCAAAGTTGATCACAAGATTTGAAATCGCAGCTGCGATCGTGGTGATGCCAACCGATTTTGTTTTCTTGTGCGCCGTATAGATTCCGCCCATAAACGAGGACAGCGCAAAGCAGATCATTCCGCCGAACAGAAGCGGCATCTGATCATACGCATCTCTGTATTTCTCATGAATCAAGAGCTTAAACAGGATGGGCGTGACAGCAATCAGTACAGCCATGATGCCGATCATGATCGTAAACACAGCATCAAACATGGAACTGTAATAATCGTCTGTATCCTTATCTCCGACAATGATGGACGCATTTTCATGCCATGCGGAAATAAACGCACCCTGGAACGTAGTAAACAGGCTCGGTATTTTATTGGCCACTGCGTAAACGGCGTTTGCCTCGATTCCAAGGATGCCGGTCACAATCAGGCGGTCGGACAAATTCATGACCCACGAGGAAAGAGAATTGGGCACCAGGGGCCAGGAATACGAAAGCATCTCCATGATCTGCTTTTTGGAGAGCAGGGAAAGCCGAAAGTAAGAAGACAGTTTTAAGGAAATCAGCAAAAAGAGACCGGAGAGAATCAGGGCTGCGTTCAAAGCAATGAGTAAACCGATAAGCCCCGCCTGCACCTTCCAGACAAGGATCACAATCAGCAGCATATTCACGACCGCATTGATGATCGCGCTGATGGTATAGTGAAGATTATGTCCCAGGCCCCTGGCGGTCTGCAGAAGCATCGTATAGATATTTTCAATCAGAAAATAGGCGCTGACCAGAAAACTGATGACAGGAGTGTACTGGAAATACCGCAGGGAACAATAGATGATCAGAATCGCAATCAGAGATACCGGCACCACCGCGCTGAATGCACTGGTGATGATGGCGGATGCTTTTTCTTTGTCCTTCCTGTGATCAATCAGGAATCTGAAGGTGGCCATTTCCAGTTTCATGGTGACGAGCGGGATGACCAGCGAAACCAGCGTATTGATGAGATCATAGATGCCGTATTCTGCCTTTGTAAGATAACCGGTCAGAATCGGAAGCGTAATGAGTGTAGTCAGCTTGGGCAGGATTGTTCCCAGGGAAAGGATCAGGGTGTTTTTGACTAATTCTTGCTCTCTCTTCATTTCTTCATAGTCCAATCTCAGATATTCCGGAAGAAATCATCCTTAAAGCAGTTTTCCTTCTGAATCTGCTCCAGCTTTTCTGAAATGATCTGTGATTCCTTCCTGAAACCTCTGCTGAGTTCAGCCACAGCCGCTTCCATTTTATCGACCGCTGTATTTCCCTGCGTGATATCAAAAGCATAGCGTCCCTGATGAAAAAGGTCTGCCAGCTCCTGATACTTCACCGCCCATCCCAGAAGCATGCATGGCACGGAGTTCCGGTACGCGTGAACAATGCCGTGATACCTGGAGCACACAAGGAAATCAAACTGTCTGACAAACAGATCATACTCCAGACAGGAAAAGTCGTTTTCAAGCAATACTGCGCTTCCGCCGCACCGATCAGCAATCTGTCTGCAGGCATCCAGATCTTCGCCTGAGTGCCGGAAAATATAGACTTTCTTTCCTTCGCACTGAAGTTTTTCGATGATCCGCTGATAGAGGGAAAGAATCGTATCCTTATCTCCATGCCGGAAGCACTGCTGATTCGGGATCACGCCGACGGCTCCCTCATCGATGACCGGGACTTCCATCTTCGGTGGATTTTTGAAGATATGCTGAAGTTCAATCCCTGTATTCTGAAGCACCAGGTCGGTAGACATTTCCACATTCGAGAGATGAAACGTATCCTTCAGCATCTGATACCCTTCTTTTTCCCTCGCATAGATTTTCTGTGCATACGGCAGCAAATCTCTGATTTCCTCAATCAGGTGCTGCTTTTCCGGCGGATAATCAAACGGACCAAACGACTGCGGCATCAGAATGATCGGAATATGATGCATTTTTGCCAGGCGCAGATTGTCAAGATACGATTCCTGAATCTCGACCGGCCATCGTTTCCCAAGGTTAAACCCCGAAATATCAATGATCAGATCCATGGAAGAGATGGTGTGTTTGAGATCCAGAAATTTCCAGGTGTGCTCCCGTCTGCCCAGCAGCGATTTGACTGTATCCCGGGCTGCACGGCTGCACAGAACTTTCCACTTGTCCCGGTTTAATGCGATAGACTTGGCATCTTCCGAACAAAACAGATACTGAAAGTTGTATGCAGAAAAATCGCCCCTGTCCGTGGACGCAAAAAAGATGTCCGCATCCGGGATTCTTTTCCGAATCTCGTCGATCGTGACAAACAACATGGACTGAGCACCCTTGTTGGTGAATGTTGAGCCAACAATCATGATTTTCTTCTTCTGCTGATCTGTCATGTCCGTCTTCATTCCCGTTCTTCCTTATGGTTTTCTGCATCGCGGCATGCAGCTTTCTTCAATGAAAGCTGCCGTTAAGATCTGTCTGCCGCTCCGAGCACAGAGTGGAGATACTCCGCGTCCACGCGCTGCAGACGGTCCGTGATTTCCTTCGGATCCAGACTGATGCTCTGTTTCTTTGAAATCAGATGATTCAGAAGCCCGCTCAGGTGCATATATACAGCCATGCACTTCACTTTTCGCTTCCATGGCAGAGTGGCAAAACCACCGCTCCGCTCTGCCGCTTTCCGAATGCCTTCCCTGTCGCCCTGCATGATGGCGTTGTCCAGGAGATTCAGCGAAACGCCCTGCAGCAGTTCTTTTCTGAGATGGTCCGGCAGTGCCTGAATGTCTTCCTCAAATTTCGAGAGGAAATGGTCGTAGAGACGAACATGCCTGTCATAATCCGGCACATTGGCTCCCCCGTTGTCCCGCTTGACAATGGTGAACCAGCTTGAATCCACCATATTGTATTTCCTGTAAAACCGGATCATGTATTCCACATCCTGAAACCTGCGGAAACTCTCATCAAAGAGACCGGTTTCACGGACTGCAGTCCGGGTCAGAAAAAGGTTGCTTCCTGTAAACAGACCGCTTCTGTGCACCAGCAGCTGATGATACATATCATTCGATGAAGGCAGGTCACAGTCAACCAGTGTGCCGTTTCTCTCATAGAGAACCCCGGACAGAACGCCCTGCGCCTGCTCATCCCCCGACAGTGCTTCCAGGCACTGTTCAAGATGCGTCGGCAGATACAGATCATCATCGTCAAGAAACGAAATGATGTCTCCTTCTGCTGCTTTGATGCCCGTATTTCTCGCAGCGGCCCCATTCCGGTTCTTCTCGTGCGCAATGTATTTCAGACGCATGTCCTGAAATCTGCTGATGCACTTTTCCGTGGCCATCTGTTCCTCTGTTCCCCGACCGTTGTCATCCACAACGATCGTCTCAATCTGCTGATAGGTCTGTGCGCGTACCGATTCAAGGGCCTCCCCAATCAGCGCGCTCCCTTTATATGTAGGAATGATGACCGATATGATGGGCTGCTGAACTCTGCTCATTGTGATGAAACCTCTTTATACATCCTTTTTCCTGCCATCCAGCCGCTGATACAGGCCTGTGTTTTCCTGAGCTTGCTGGTTCCATACAGGGCCACGATCAGATAGTTTTTCATCAGATTGACTTTCTGTGCGGCATACTGTTCCTTCCATTTCAGACGGCAGTACCGTTCATTTCTGAACAGATACCAGTATCTCCTTGGTGAATAGTTCGGATCCCTGGCTGTTTTGTTCAGGAACTTATGCTGTTTGGTATATCCAAACTCCTGATAGATATAGACTTCACCATGACGGACGATTCTGTACCCATGGCTCATCAGATTCGCGCAATAATCCTGATCGATCAGCATGATAAACAGGTGTTCATCGAATCCCCCGAGTTGTGAATAGACGTCCAGATCGATCAGGCTGCCTGAGGTAATGGCAAATGCGGTGTCTTCAACAGTCTGCGGATACCAGGCCCGGTCGTCCAGGATTCGTTTTTCATCCTGATAATAGTAGTTTTTGATATTCGGGCACACAAGGCCGACATCTTTATCCTGAAAGAGCAGCGACATCTTCTCCACCATCGTCTGCTCACCGATGCTTGTATCCTGGTCGAGAAGCAGGGCATAGCGATACCCCATCCGGATCGCTATCTCACATCCCTTTCTCAGCCCCCTGGCCAGCCCTTCGTTTCCGTTCATCGCGTGGTAAACCGTCTTGTCACGGTTGATTAATGCATCGATGCACTGCGGTTTCGTGTCCGAATTATCAATATAGATCACCTGGTCGACCTGCAGCGCGATCTGCTCATAGATCTTCAGAATGGTTTCAGAAGGATTGTACAGGACAATAATTGCTGCTGTGGATTCCATGAGAGCTCCTCTCAACCGATCTGCCAGAAGAAGGAATAGGGTTCCAGTTTGTAAAACGCCGGCAGCTGGTAATAAATCAGGAAAAAGAACGAGACAAAGATATATCCGGCATGAATGGCAATTCGCACTGTTTTCTGCTGAATATTGCTTGTCAGCTGGGGTACAAACAAAGCCAGGAACACCTGGTAATAGTAATACATTCTTGACACGGCCGGATTAAAGCTGGAGATCGGCCACATCATCGCCACAATCACCTGGAAGAAAAACAGTTCATTCCAATCCGTTCCCAGATCATCCGGGTCCGCCAGATATCGTCTGTAAATCATCCCCAGCACCACGGTGAGAAGGATAAAGGCAAACATTCTGTACCCGCCGGCGTCCTCGGTCGCATAGTGCGAGCGTGCATACGTCAGGATAATCGTCTGAATCTGACTCTTCAGGGCAAAAGACAGAATGATGAAAGCCGGAACCAGCCATTTCATCCATTTCTTGTACGGGAGCTTGCCGATCCAGTAGGCAGGCAGAAAAAGGATCGCTGAAGTATGAAAAAAGAAGGCAAGCAGACAGAACAGCAGATACCGTGTCAGTTTTTTCTTCTTCATTGCATCATAGGCAAGCAGAACCATGCCAATCGCAGGGGCCTGCCGCAAAGCCTGCATGGAGAAGGTGAAAAACGGAAACCCGATATAAAGAATCAGGCTGATGATTTTGTCTTTGGAATACTGTTTGATCACATAGGCAGCCGGCAGAATGGAAAGAGCGCCGATTAATGCCAGGAGAGATTGAAAGTTCAGGTACTTCGCAAAGATAAAATTCAGAATCCAGTAGCCGTATTCAAAGTATGAAAAGGTCGAGAGATAATGCTCCAGTGATGACAGGGCTTTCGCCCTTTCAAACAGACGGTAGTACATGCGCGTATCTTTGCCGACATCCACACTGCGCAGCGAACAGATCAGAAGCATCAGTGCAACGATCAGATAAAATACGATGTCTTCGACGGTTACGCTTTTGGTGATCAATCTGATCCGATTCTTCTTCAGCGGAATCATCAGCACCAGAAGGATCAGCAGGGATAGGTATATCATCTCTTGCCCTCTCTCACTTGTTGTATCCTGTCCAGATAATGAGACTCCAGCGCACGGGCTGCTTGAAGAATGTCATATCCGTGTTCATTGATTCTTTCATACCCTTCCTGTCGGTCAGATCCCTTATCTGCACCTGCGGTCACCTCAGCCCACCGATCCGGAGCCGCGTTGATGGATACGGTATAGACCTGCTGTGTCACGATGACTTCCTGAGTGATTGTATCTGAAATGATACAGGGAAGGCCTGAGCACTGGGCCTCGACCAGAACAATCGGCAGCCCCTCAAAGCGCGAAGGCAGCAGGAACACATCCATGGCCATCATGAGTTCATGGACATCGCTTCTGCCTCCCAGAAAACGGACATGCTCTGACAGGTCATATTCTTTGACGCGCCACTGCATCTCCTCCAGCAGATCCCCTTCCCCGACCACAAGAAGAACCGCATCCGGCCGGACCTGAATCAGGTTCTTCATGATATCGATCAGAAACAGCGAATTCTTCTGATAGGACAGGCGGCCAACCGTGCCCACTACCCAATGGTTTTCAAGATGCATTTCGCGCCGTACCCGGTCCCTGATCTCCCTCTGAAAGCGGAAGCGGTCCGATGCAATCGCATTTTTCATGATGTACACACTTCCGCTTTCAACGGCTTTTTCGCCCCACAGGGACTTTCCTGCATCCAGGCCGCAGGCAAACCGGTCGGTCACCACGTGTTCCAGAAGCGGTTTCAGGCCTTTGCATAACATTTCCACCATTCTCCCCCGGCTCGCACCGGCCAGATGGCTGTGGCAGATTCGAAGGGGCACCCCGGCCTGCCTGGCCGAAGCAAGATAGAAGGCTGAGAGCTCATCGAGATGGGAATGCACAATGTCATAGTGACCATTTTTTATGATTTTTGCGGTCTCCGTGATGTTCCTGAGATAGTTTTCGCGCTTTCTGGGGACACGATAAATCCGGCCTCCCAGCTGCTCCACCGTCGGTTCCAGAAGACCGCGCTTCGTGTGATCTGCCTGCTGCGTAATGATGAAATCCCATTGAAACTGTTCTCTGTGTATGTTCTGAAAATAGCTGACCACAATTCTTTCCGCTCCGCCTGTGTTGAGCTCATCCAGAATATGCAGCACACGAAGTTGCTTCATTCCTTTTCCCCATATCTATGCTTTATTGAGTAACACCAGAATATCAAACAGGAGGTTGTCCACGCTGCTGCCTGTACTCAGTCTCCTGTCTGTGATCACGCGCACCTTATGACTTCTGTAATCCCTGACTTCTTCCAGGAGATCCCTGGCGTCAGGAGAAATCCGATCATCATACAACCGGAGCAGCTCTTCTGCCATATGGTCCCGCTCATAACGACTGCTTTTGAAGCGTTCCAGGCGTCTGCGCCATTTGACCAGCGGGTTCTCGGATGCGCCGACCACATTGTGCCCGTGCTGCCGGTAGGATACATGCGGAACCTCGTCATAGACAGAGACCCCGCCTGCGGAGAGCGCCACCAGATTGGCCCACCAGTCATGATACGGGATGGATTCCGGCGTTCCCGCTTTGAGGAGCTCCATCAGCGCATGGTTCATCACGCAGGTGCATCCGGTCACGTAATTCTTGACAATGGCTGAACCAAGATCCGTCTTTGCCCTGCAATTGACCGTGCCAAGCGGCTGCAGCGCGCTGTCCACGAGCCTTGCAGCGGATGAATAGATGGCCGGAACAGGATAATCCCCGATGCTTGAAACGGCTGTGATCAGCTTTTCCTCATCCCATACATCATCCTGATCGGAAAAAGCATAGAACGCAGACTTACCGGCAAGCCGGATCAGTTTCATGAAGCTCTTTGTGCTTCCGACATTCTCTTCCCGGATTACATGAATTCTGGGATCATGGATCCCTTCAATGATCGAAACGGTTGAGTCGCTCGACCCATCGTCCCGGATGAGAAGGCTGACCTGAACGTCCTTCTGATTCAGTATGCTGCGGATCTGTTCCTCGATATACACTTCGCCGTTGTAGGTGGACAGTAAAACCTGGACTTCCGGGGTCATGATTTGTGACTCTCTTTCTTCAGCAGATCAAGATAGTACTGCGCAAGGGCAATGCCTTCACTCTTCGAATCAAAGCCGGCTTTTTTCACATCTTCAGACCGGTCTCTCCTGGTCTCTTTGAGTGCATTGGTTTTTTCAACAATGCACCGGGCCCATTGCTGGGCTCCCTGGCTCAGGTCAAGGAAAAATCCGAGATCTTTGCATGCGGTGGATTCTTCCGGTATTTCCGTGGAGAAGAAGACAGGAAGTCCGCAGCACTCTGCTTCGACACCGACAACCGGCAGCCCCTCATACAGACTGGGAAGCAGAAAACAGTCCATGGCATTATAGAACTGCGGAATATCTTCCCTGCGGCCGAGATAAATCACCTTGTCCTTGATACCATACTCGTCAATTCTCCTGAGCATGGCTTCCCGGAGGTCCCCGTCGCCAATCAGGAGAAGCCTGGCATGCGGCGCGATTTTGACGATTTCAGCAAAGATGTCAATCAGAAAGAGCGTATTTTTCTGGGCCGTCAGTCTGGCAATGTGCCCGATGACCAGGTTATCCTCGATTCCGTATGCCTGCCGGGTTTCCCTGCGCAGTTCGGGATCAAATTGATTCTGCTCGACATCAATGATGGTTTTAAACACCTTCACTTTGCCGTCTTTGTAGGTCTTTTCTCCAAACTGCCAGATGCCGCAGGCCTCTCCATTGGCCATGTAATGCGTCGAAAAGCATTTGGAAAACGGTTTCAGCAGATTCTTTAAGATATTCTTTTTGTCATCCCTGTGCCCCATGGAGATGCTTTCATTGATGCGGATGGGAACCCCGGCCTGTTTGCCCGCAAGCATGCAGAATACATTCATGGTGCTGTTGTATCCGTGCATGATCGGATACCGGTTTTCCCTGCAGATTCTGCGGATTTCCGCCATGTTGGCAAAGATCTTCTGATAGGGCGGAATCAGATACACCCGCCCGCCAAGGCGCTCAATTTCATCAAACGGAATCGAATTGGAATCCGCATCACAGAGAAAGTCAAACTGAATTTCTTCGCGGTTGATATGCCGGTAATACTCCATGACAAGGCTCTTCTTGCCGCCAGAGCTCATTTTTCCCATGATTGCCGCAACTCTTATCATGATTTTTCGTTTCCTTTATCAAAGATTGTAAAACCCTGTCATGAAGCAGGCTGTTTTCTGAATGCCTTCGCTGAGGCTGATGGGATGGAGGCTCCCGTACGCCGTTTCATAGCGCGTGATGTCAAGAAAATTCACAGGCACATCGACTTTTCGGCTCTCGGTGTACTGAATCTTCAGCGGCACGCCCAAGACCTTCTCAATCGTATCGAGCACCTGACGGATGCTGGTCCCGTACCCGCTGCCCAGGTTGAACGTGTGATGCCGGTTGGTCCCCTCGACGATCTTCTGGATTCCCCGGATGGCATCGTCAATATAGATAAAATCACGGACAACAGACCCGTCACCGTACACGGTGATGTTCTCACCTTTTAATGCTTTATAGGTAAAAGTAGATACAGCCCCAAGCACTCCATTGGGCCGCTGATACGGGCCGTACGGATTGCTGAGGCGGATAATTCTGTAATCCAGTCCATGCAGATAATGGTACAGGTACAGCAGTTTTTCGATTGTGATTTTTTGAATTCCATACGAAGTAATCGGATTGGTCGGCGTCTTTTCATTCAGAGGACACTGGTCCTCTTTTCCGTACACCGTCCCACCCGAAGACAGAAAGACAACTTTATTTACATGTTCTTTTACGCAGGCTTCCAGAAGGTTTGCTGACAGGTTCACGTTTGCGCTCAGTTCTTCTGATATATGCAGATTCGATGTTGTCGGGACTGTCGTGCTTAGCAGATGATACACAACATCATGTCCTGCAACAATGGGGCAGAAATCTGTTTTCTCATCCATCTGCCTGACCATGATCTCCGTGTTTCCGAGATGGAGCCCCGACAGATGCTGAAAGTATTCCTGTTTCTGGTCGACGGCAGTGATTCGGTTGGATTCATTTCCGGAAAGGGACAGTAACAGATTTGTACCGATAAAACCTGCCGCTCCAAGAACCAGTATCCTCACAGTATTCCCTCACATTGTTTTGTAAATATCAAAGAAAGAACTCCGCGCACCAGGCGGACGTCTGCGTTTCCCACCGATGCAAGGGGAGGGAATTTCTTCCCTCCCCCTGACATTGGATGGATTAATGCATGTCAGAAAGACTTGAGCATCCTGCGAAAGCTCTCTGTGCGATGACCGTAATCGTATCGGGCAGATCGATTGAAGTCAGCACGGTATTGCCTTCAAATGCACCAGGACCAACCTGTACAACAGTGAATCCCTGCACAGTTTCAGGAATGACCACTGAACTCAGCGTACCATCATAGCTCTCAATCATCACATCGTCATCATTGAGAATGTAGTAGGTAACATCGTTCAGTTCGAATCTCACGATGAGTTCAAGCAGGGCCGCCTCAGAAGTGGCCGATCCGTTGTCATCGGTGACGACGCAGCGATACAGCTTGCCAAAATCTTCAGCAGAAGCAATAAAGGCCAGCGTGTCAGTCATGCTTGAAGTGAAAGGTGCAGGTGTCCAGGTTGCGCCGTTATCGGAGCTGACTTCCCACTGATAGGCCAGTTCTCCGCTGCCGGTCGCTTCGACGGTAAACACAATTTCAAATCCAGGTCTGGCTTCAATGGTTTCCGGATCCGCAGTGATCTCAACGGTATCCAGCTGTTCCTCTACGATGGTCAGCGTGGCTGCCTCGGAAGTGACACTGCCGTTGGCGTCGGACACAACGCAGCGGTACTGACGGCCATTGTGAGCGTCTGTAGCGGTCCAGTAGAGACGGTCTGTCTTGTTGCCGGTGAGTCCGGTATCCTTCCAGGTGGTGCCGCCGTCGGTGGAAGTCTGCCACTGATAGCTGAGGTCGCCCACACCGGTGGCTTCAATGGTGAACTCAACCACATTGCCCGCAACGACGGAAGTATCCTGCGGCTGAGTGATAATGGTGACGGTTGCCTGTTCCGGCACGATGGTCAGCGTGGCTGCATCAGAAGTGACACTGCCGTTGGCGTCGGACACAACGCAGCGGTACTTGCGGCCATTGTGGGATTCTGTGACAGTCCAGGTCAGAGTCTCGGTCTTGTTGCCGGTGAATCCGGTGTTCTTCCAGGTGGCACCGCCATCGGTGGAAGTCTCCCACTGATAGCTCAGAGTGCCCACACCGGTCGCTGCAACCGTGAACTCAACGACACGGCCCGCAACGATCGATACATCCTGCGGCTGGGTGGTAATGGTGACGGTAGGAACCGTTTCCTCCACGATGGTCAGCGTTGCTGCATTGGAGGTCACAGAGCCGTTGGCATCGGACACAACGCAGCGATACTTGCGGCCATTGTGGGATTC
>DEFL01000037.1:30592-30867 GCA_002350845.1 Christensenella sp. UBA2853 | reverse complement strand
AGGGTGTCGGTCTTGTTGCCGGTAAATCCGGTGTTCTTCCAGGTTGCGCCGCCATCGGTGGAAGTCTCCCACTGATAGCTCAGGGTGCCCACACCGGTCGCTGCAACCGTGAATTCAACGACACGGCCCGCAACGATCGAAGTGTCCTGCGGCTGGGTGGTAATGGTGACGGTAGGAACCGTTTCCTCCACGATGGTCAGCGTTGCTGCATCGGAGGTCACAGAGCCGTTGGCGTCGGACACAACGCAGCGGTACTTGCGGCCATTGTGGGATTC
>DEFL01000037.1:0-30573 GCA_002350845.1 Christensenella sp. UBA2853 | reverse complement strand
AGGGTGTCGGTCTTGTTGCCGGTGAACCCGGTGTTCTTCCAGGTGGCACCGCCATCGGTGGAAGTCTCCCACTGATAGCTCAGAGTGCCCACACCGGTCGCTGCAACCGTGAATTCAACGACACGGCCCGCAACGATCGAAGTGTCCTGCGGCTGGGTGGTAATGGTGACGGTAGTAATCTGCTCCTGCACGATGGTCAGGGTTGCTGCATTGGAAGTCACAGAGCCATTGGCGTCGGACACAACGCAGCGATACTGACGGCCATTGTGGGAGTCGGAGACAGTCCAGTAGAGACGGCTGGTCTTGTTGCCGGTCAGGCCGGTATCCTTCCAGGTGGTGCCGCCATCGGTGGAAGTCTGCCACTGATAGCTCAGATCGCCTTCACCGGTCGCTGCAATGGTGAACTCAACAACACGACCTGCAACGATCGATACATCCTGCGGCTGGGTAGTAATGGTGACGGTAGAAGCCTGCTCCTGCACGATGGTCAGGGTTGCAGCTTCTGTGGTCTTGCTGCCATTGGCGTCAGACACAACGCAGCGATACTGACGGCCATTGTGGGAGTCCAGAGCGGTCCAATAGAGACGGCTCGTCTTGTTTCCGGTCAGGCCCGTATCCTTCCAGGTGGTGCCGCCGTCGGTGGAAGTCTGCCACTGATAGCTGAGTTCACCGGAACCCGTAGCTGCAACCGTGAATTCAACCACACGGCCCGCAACAATGGATACATTCTGCGGCTGCTGGGTAATGGTAATGGTGTCCTGTTCCTGCACGATCGTCAGCGTGGCGGGATCAGAGGTCACAGAGCCGTTCGCATCGGATACAATCACGCGATACTGACGGCCGTTGTGCGCGTCGCTGACAGTCCAGGTCAGGGTGTCTGTCTTGTTGCCGGTCAGGCCTGTGTTATTCCAGGTGAGGCCCTCATCCGTGGAGGTCTGCCACTGGTAAGTCAGTTCACCTTCACCCGTTGCTTCAACGGTAAATTCAACCACGCGGCCCGCAACGATCGAAGTATCCTGCGGCTGAGTGATAATGGTGACGGTGTCCTGTGCCTGACGGATCGTAAGGGTGGCAGCAGCTGAAGTCAGGCTGCCGTTTGCATCGGTCAGAACGCAGCGATACTGACGGCCGTTGTGGGCATCCGTAACGGTCCAGTACAGTCTGTTGGTCTTGTTGCCGGTCAGGCCGGTATCCTTCCAGGTGGTGCCGCCGTCAGTGGAGGTCTGCCACTGATAGGTCAGTTCGCCGGAACCAGTCGCTTCCACGGTGAATTCAACGACACGGCCCGCCACAATGGATACATCCTGCGGCTGAGCAGTAATGACAATGGTGGATGTTCCGTCCCGTTCTTCCAGATCTTCAACCTCTTCAGCCTCTCTGAGCACCAGCTCAACAGCAGCTTCTTCGGAAACTTCTTCGGTTTCCTCGGTTTCAGTCTCGGCCTCAACGACTTCTTCCTCAACAGGACCTTCCTCTGCCGTTTCTTCAACGGTTTCAGGTTCAGTCTCTGCCTCGGTTTCCGGTTCGGTTGGGACAACAGGGGTAATCAGGGCAGTGATATCGATCGGCTGATCTTCTTCGGAATCATCTTCGACATCCTCAGGATCATCCTTGGGTTCTTCGCCTGTGGGTTCTGCGGGCACAGGTTCCTCGGTGGGTTCTTCAACCGTGGGCTCTGTGGGCACAGGCTCCTCGGTGGGCTCTTCAACCGTGGGCTCTGCAGGCACAGGCTCCTCGGTGGGCTCTTCAACCGTGGGTTCCGTAGGCACAGGCTCCTCAGTGGGTTCTTCACCCGTGGGTTCCGTGGTCACAGGAGTCTCGGTGGGTTCCTCGCCCGTGGGGTCCTTGGTCACAGGAGTCTCGGTGGGTTCTTCGCCCGTGGGGTCCGTGGTCACAGGAGTCTCGGTGGGTTCTTCACCCGTGGGCTCTGTGGGCACAGGCTCTTCAGTGGGTTCTTCGCCCGTGGGCTCTGTGGGCACAGGTTCCTCAGTGGGTTCGACTTCAGGCTCAGGCTTTTCAGCGGGAGTGAAGCTCACCGGATCCAGCTTAGTGCCGCGGCAGGCAATCCCCTCTTCATGCTTTTCGTCATTGTAAGCCGCAGTCTCATCTTCGCTCAGGTAGGTCAGACGTCCATTCTTGACATAGAGCGTTTTTTCCTGACCCTCAATATTGGCGCTGATGCGGATGACATCGCTGCCGGAAAGTTCGCCTTCACCAGTGATCCGATCAGTTGCATACACAACAGCCTTGCTGTTCACGGTGCCGTAGGCTTTCTGCAGCTGCTTGTCTTCAAAGACTTCGCCGGAGGACAGATACGCCAGACCAGCCTTGAAAGCTTCCGTCTCTTCCTCAACTTCTTCCACTTCCGGAACGGGTTCAGGTTCGACGACAGGCGTTACATCCTCTGCGGGCTCTGTTCCTGTTTCCTCAGGAACAGCATCGCCTTCAGGCTCGCCCTCTTCCGTGGCGACGGGCTCTGCTGCAGGTTCGGTTCCCTCAGCGGGGACAGACTCTCCGCCCTCAGAAGGAGCAGGCTCTTCCTTTTCCTCGACAACCGGAGCGGGTTCTTCCTTCTCCTCAACGACGGGAGCAGGTTCTTCCTTCTCCTCAACGACAGGAGCGGGTTCTTCCTTCTCCTCAACGACAGGAGCGGGTTCTTCCTTCTCCTCGACGACAGGAGCCGGTTCTTCCTTCTTCTCAGGAGCGGGAGCCGGTTCTTCCTTCTTTTCGGGAGCGGGTGCAGGAGCAGGCTCTTCCTTCACTTCAGGGGCAGGAGCAGGCTCTTCGATGGTGACTTCTTCCACTGTTGCCGTTTCTTCGACGACGGGCTCTTCCCCTTCAGCAAACATGCCGACCGGAATGGAAGTAAACAGCATCGTCACGGCAAGCAGCAGGCTTAACCATTTGCGCTTTTCCATTTTTGCCTCCTCGACTGCATGTTCAGATTCACCACTGATTCCTCAGCAGTTCACGCAGTCGTTTCTGTGTTGATCATCATGCACAGAATGGAGGTGAACGGCCCTGAACCTGATGTGCAATCTGCTGTTCATAGACTTCAGCTTTGATTTCATCGTTTCTCCGTACGGGAGGATGATCCATCCCCTCCCCGGAGGCTGTTTCAATGGTTTCAATGTCCGAACTGTTCAGAGAAATCAGGCCGGACAGGTTCTGATTTCCGGCAGTGATCATGGTGATGGGTGAAAACGGAATGCCGTGTTTTCCTGCCCAAGACCTGGCATAACTTCCGGACGACCCGGAAATCATCACCTGATGACTGCCTGCGAATGCATTGTGCGCGATATACTGTGTCTTTTCAGGAATTCGGATGATTCTGAGATGCGGGTTCCCGGCAAACGCCCGGTCACCGATGCTTTCGACCGTTTCGGGCAGTTCAACCACGACAACAGCCGTGCCTTCAAAAGCCTGATCCCCGATTCGCTCCAGCATAGCCGGCAGGCTGGCAACCGGCACAGTGACAACCGGCCTGTCGGATCGTGTTCCTCTCAGCCTGTCATCCGCCTGGGCAACCGGAGTCCCTGCAAATGCGTCGTCTTCGATGACCTGAAGCATCGCCGGCAGTTTGAACACCCGTTCCGGCTCCGCTTCTGCATCTTCCTGAGTCTCCGCTGCTTCTGCTGCATTTGTCTGCATCAGGAAGATCAGCGGCTGATCCTTCTTTTCTTCAACAGCAGCCGAAGCGCAGGTGAGCATCATGCAAAAGAGCAGCGCGAATGCCAGTATGGCAAACAACCGCTTCTCAGTTTTCATACATGCTCACCTCCTTCTCTTGACTGTCATTGGGTTCTTTTCAGACGGATCCCCTTACTGCGCGCCGTCTTTCTTGATCACGGCCAGTACGGTTCTGAACAGGCAAAGCAGATCCAGATACAGACTGCAGTTCCTGACGTAGTAGTATTCAAGCTCAAGCCGTTCACGATAATCGATATTGCTTCGGCCATTGCAGGCCCACCAGCCCGTGATGCCCGGTTTGACCTTCTGATACAGTTTCAGGCCGCCGAATTTTTCCAGTTCTCCTGAAACCAGCGGCCGCGGTCCAACGAGGCTCATGTCTCCTTTGAGCACATTGAGCAGCTGCGGAAGTTCATCAATGCTGGTTTTCCGGAGAATCCTGCCGATTCTGGTGATCCTGGGGTCATTGGACAGTTTCTGACTCTGATCCCATTCCTCTTTATACTTCGGATCCTTCAATAGTTTTTCCAGCTCTGCGTCCGCATTGGGAACCATGGAGCGGAACTTCCAGATCCTGATTTCCTTTCCGTTCTCCCCGATCCGGCTCTGGCGATAGAAAATCTTTTCTCTGTCGCCGGTGATGAGGTAAAGGACCTTTACAATGAGTGCGACCGGAACGAGAGCAATGAGACCGAGAATGCCGCACAGGATGTCAATCAGACGCTTCACCCCGAGATACAGCATCTGACTCGGAGTAAATGTAAATGCACCAATGCTTAAGGACTTATACACGCCGAAATTCTGGATGTACTGGTCTTCTGGCTGGAATCCGACGGCCGATTCGATGACCATATTCAGCCCGACAGCGTTGGCATTCAGTCTTTCCAGAATGCCGGGCTCAACTTTCCCGGGTGTCACTGCAACAAGGACTTCGTCAATATTGCTGTCGAGGATAAACTGGTCATAGCCCTGTGAATACACAGGAAATGTGCCGAAACCTTCGACAAAAACGCTTTCGCGTTCCGCATCGATTAAGTGAACACCCTGGATGTCATAGAGTCGGAAATCGCCTGCCATCACATTCTGTATGTTTTTTTTGATGTCATCTTTGCCTGCGATCACGAACAGAGGAATCTTCCTTGTGGTTGTAAGAACGACTTTTCCGCTGACCAGCAGCTTCTTCCAGATGTATTTCAGCACCATCGAGAGGACGAAATAAATGCCATACATGACGAAGGACATTTCCCGGGAATACGTTGCACCAATCTTAAACGCGTAAAAAATGGTTGTAGCAAAAAGCAGATTGTAGAAGGCCAGCTGAAATGCCCTGATGATCTCCATATAGTACGAGCGTTTCAAAATGCCACTGTACGGATTGGAAAAGAAATTGATGACCAGGCTTAACGCAAGCACGATAAAGAGATATCGTGTCCACTCCTCATTCTGATAGAAATCCCACTTGTTAAACTTCAGGTGGAAAGATACCCAGAAAGATATGAACAGTGCAATTAAGTCCACAATCATGAAATCTATATGTTTCATCCATGAGTATTTACTCTTGATTTGCATAAAGGGATCCCCTTGAATTGTGATTTCTGATCTGAACACCCCGGGCCATTCCCGGGTACTCCCGTGTTCGGCAGCAGAGTTCCCAGCACACCGTTTCGGACGCTGTTCATATCACTTCCCTGACCGGTCCTTCTGCATCGTCAGGCAGAGCGTTCAGTCATCCTGTCCATTTTATTCGGCATGATGTTCTTGTTTTGCATTTTTCTGCACGCATGGAATGTGAAGGTGATGCTCATCCCGAAACATCCCGGGATTTTTCAGTTATGTATACAAACACTCGCATCGATCATCCATTTTAGATGCAAATTTCATTCCTTACGGATATGCAAAAAGAACTCGAATACATTATAATGGAATATGCATTAATTGTCTATGGTGGATATATCCCATTAATCTGTCAAACTGAAGAAATACAATGTGTTGTGAACACATGTCCAAATCGTTCAGAGCTCTGTTATTGTGTTTTATGCTCTATAATTTGAAAATGTGTTTTGTTCTATAAGAGTGTTCTGGTGTATCATATTGTAAACGATCTTATTTCCAATACACCGGACTTGTTCCGATTGAAGTACACAGATGATGCATGGCTATTCTTTTCTTGCTTTTTTTGGGTCCATATAATAAGATTTTTATGGATTCCCACGCTTTGGTTTTCCCCGAGTCCGGGCAAGTTGTCCTTCTCACGCCCTGCCTATGGGAGCATTCCTTCGGCAGAAAGGAATCCATGGTCGATGATCCAGCAATCCTCACAAGGCTTTTCGCGCCGCTGTCTGTACGCGGCAAATTCTGTGGAAAGGTCGAATAGCATGAAAAAAGCTGTTTCTCTTTGGCTGCTGATCATGATGCTGCCATTCGCCTCAGCGAATGCTGCATTCGATCTTCCCGGCAGCCTGACTGAGATCGGCGATCAAGCCTTTCAAAATGTCACGTCTCTCTCTTCCCTGATCATCCCCGACACAGTCACCTGCATCGGCGCTTCCGCCTTTGCCGGATGCTCCAATCTTGACGAAATCACCATTTCCTCCTCTGTCACGACCATCGGCGAAGGCGCTTTCTCCGGGTGCGGAGAGGCCCTGCTCATCCACGCAACACCTGACAGTGCTGCCTCTGCCTATGCAAAATCCCATTTTCTGGATTACCAGGCAGCCACGACGTATCGTGCACTGGTTGTCGGTCAGACCTACACCGGCACCTCCATGGCCCTGGAGGGACCAGCCAATGACATGCGGGCTGTCCAGCTCTGCCTGTCAGCCATGCAGGCAACGCCCTGGCAGGTCACATCGGCCAGCAATCTGACAGCCAATTCATTCCTTGCACGTGTATCTTCGGTTTTTGCATCCGCTGATGAAGACGATGTCTCCCTTCTGTATTACGCCGGTCACGGTCGCCGCGACGGATCCCTGGTCGGCCGGGACAACGTATCCGTTACCCCGCAGATGCTGAAATCCGCGTTTGACCAGATTCCCGGAAGGAAAATCATCATCGTCGATGCCTGCTACAGCGGCCAGCTGATCAGTGAAGAGGAAACAGGAAGTCAGACTGCAGCATCCACTTCCTCTAAAAGGCTTTTGAAAACAGAGGATCCATCTGCAGAAACGCAGGATCTGAACGAAGGTGCCGCACAGTTTGTTTCTGCCTTCCAGTCCGCTTTCCGCCTGCGCACCCGCGGTGCACTGAACAGCGACGGATACTATGTCATCACGGCTGCTCTCCCGAACCAGCAAAGTGCTGAGGGAACGATCACTTCCGGCGGCGTCTCCCGGGTGATGGGCATTTTCTCCTTCTCGTTCTGTATGGGATGCGGTTATAACGGGGTTACCTATGCGTCTGCTCCCCTTTCGGCGGACACGAGCGGGGACGGCGTCGTATCCTTCCAGGAAGCCTTCAGTTACGCCGCCGCGACGGCGTCCTCGTACAATCCCAATCAGACCGCCTCCGCATGGCCCACCGGATGCACATGGTTTGCACCGTTCCGTCCATAATCAGCGGCGGGGTCCCTGCTGAAAAAAGCAGCGGCTCCGCCTTTTTCATTGGCTGCCTGTAAAGCAGCCTTTTTTCATGTCTCTGTACAATGCACGCCACAGGAACTACCGCTGTTTTATTGGTATAGCAGCCTCTTTCTCTTCCCGCATGATAAAAACAGGGGCCCGACCCGAATGGGCCGGACCCTGTTATAAATGCTTTGATGTTTTCTGCTTCTTTTCAGCATTACCGAATGTCGAACACCTCAAAGAAGATACCGTTGTTATTCGCATAGGTTTCCGCAGCCGAACCGCGCTGGCTCATGATCACCAGATCGGGATGGCAGCCGCTGAACGCACCCTCCCCAATCTGTGTGACAGTTCCCGGAATATTCGCAATGATCAGCGAGGAATTTCCGGAGAACGCACCGGCACCGATGGTTGTGGCTCCGAACGGGATCACAACTTCTTCTGCCTGGATGCCGGCAAATGCCTCTGCTTCAATGGTCTGCGTACCCTGAGGAAGGATAAGCCGTTTGTTTTCCGGAGTCATTGCAAGATGCAGGTTGATCATATTCCCCACCGGGAACATCCCGGTCACCGATCCATCCGGCAGCTTCCTTTCGATCTCGGCGAACTGCGTGCGGGTGCCAAGATAATAGACATCGGTCAATTCTCCATACGGACTCCCATTCCATACAAAATCATCCTCGATCCGGGTGACACTGAGAGGAATCGTAATTTCCCATGCATGGGATTCATCAAACGAACTCATAGAAGGAATGGTCGTCAGGCCGTCCGGGAGCACAAGGCTCTGCGCACCTTCTGGGATCGCCACAAGCTGCGTGCCATCCTTGGTGACGATGATCCCGTTTTCAGATTTATACCAGGGATTCTGCGTGTCCACCGTGAACGTCGTCAGTGAATCGCACATGTAGAAAGCATCATAGCCAATCTCCCGCACGCTGCTGGGAATGGAAACCGATGTGAGAGAAGTGCAGTTCCAGAATGCAACGTCCGAAATCAGCTCCAGTGTGTTGGGGAAAGAAACCTGGGTAACAGCAGTGTCCACGAACGCCATTTCTCCGAGTTCTGTAATGCCTACAGGGAACTGGATCGATGTGATCTGACTGCATTGAGAATACCACGGCGCTCTTCCGTAGGCATAATCATACATAGCACCAGAACCCGAAAGAATCAGTGTGCCATTCTGAATTGTCCAGGTCAGGTTCATTCCGCATGCGTCCGCTGTCAGCGTGGCAAATCCCGTCGGATCAACACTGAACACTTTCTTGCAGCTCAGGCCACGGTCAGTGTCGGAAAGTGTAAAGACCAGAAGGATTGCATTTTCAACATTTTTGGTCACCCAAGCCTGAGCAGTCTGTCCGCTGGAGAGCACGGATGCTCCGAGCTTCTTCTCGTCCGTTTCTTCATCGGCGTACCAGTCAGCATGAATACGATCGTCCACATTGGCAGTGATGGTTGCCCGAACAGTACGTTTCTCAGCATTCAGTGAAAACACGACTTCCGCATCCAGCGGCTCCGTCTGACTTCCAGTCAGCGTAAAGACATCTTCATCCCAGGTTTCAACTGTCGTGTATTCATTGTCCGCATACAGTTTCAAAGCCTTCTGGACGCGGAGACAGTCGCCTTCCTGAGGCGTAATGGTAAACGATCCGGAAGCAGATGTTCCAGCAATCAGTTCAGATCCCTGGAGGAAGCCGCCCTGTTTCTGAATCATGGAAGCATCCACAGTGTTGTCTTCGCCCAGCGTGACCGGTGTCTCAAGGAAAAGATAATAGCTGAACCCGTCCGGGGCTGCATCAGGAGTAGTGATTTCCCAGTTGACGGTGATCGTCTGTCCAAGAGCAACGGAGTCGCCGGGAAGAATCGGGGTTCCACCCACCGCATAGGTCAGGTTCAGCGCCGGCCCATCCACAGCCGGGCCATTGGATCGGACACCAGTGAGCGTTTCGTTCTCATAGGTAAATGTGTAATATACATCTTCCCCATTCGGTCCGGCCATCGGGGTGCGGCTCTTGATATACGCCATCACCGGGAAGATAATATAATCTTTATAAAGAGACATGCTGTAACTGTAACCGCCGCCTGAGCTTTCTTCGTAGTAAACACAGTATCCGCCGCTGACATTGTAAGAAATGGTTTCCAGTCCCTGGGCAGCCTGTGCAAACAGACCGGGCTGTGTTCCCATACCACCGTTATCGATGAACTGGGTATAAACGGCAGGCAGACCGTTACGGACATAATACATGTTGGCCAGGGAATCGCAGGGATAGGTGATGGAATAATCGTGGTCCACACCCATGAGGCTGTCAGTCAGTCCAAAATAGTTGTGCGTTTCATTTCCGCTGACCGGGACGTCATTGTGACCCGGGTCATCCCATGTCGGGTCAATCTGGCACCATTTGCCGCCCAGATAAACGACGTTCCATGCATGGTTCCCGCCATTGGCCTTGCCTTCCTGCCGATGGTTCGGAATACCGAATTCATTGAGCAGCATCTGATAAGCTTTGCTGTAGCTGTCACAGACGCCGTATCCTTTGAGGAGAACGCCGTCCGGACCATATTCTGTATAGTTATAATCATAGTGTGCATGGCTGGTCAGATAGTCGTGAAGCCAAAGGGCCTTCTCATAGTCGGTGGATGCGCCGGACTGGATGCACGCCTGCACAACCTCCGCGACCTTCTGACCCAGCTGGGCGGTACGGTCCACGCTGTCCACCCAAAGGTTTCGATACACGGATTCCCCATTCTTGGTAAAAGTAATGCGAACGACAAACTTGCCTTCCACAGTAAACGTGTGCTGGAAGGAATCATTGGCATCCAGCGTCTTTGGCTGACCATGGATCAGATAATAAGAAGTGGAATCCGGAACGGGTTCCGTTTCATACAATGTGACTGTCAGATTGTCCACCAGGTCCGCATGGGTGATCGTATAAGTGTAGGGCTCACCCAGCATAGGGCTCATGGCACCGGAGATAATCGGCTCATCGGCAGGAACAGCCACACGCTCAGTAAGTGCCTTATCAACGATGATGACTTCTTCAGCGCCTGCCCATGAGCAAATGCCCAGCACCAGCAGACAAACCAACATGAGTGCAGACAGCATTCTGGCCTTCGACATAACAGGTTCCCTCGCTTTCCAGATTTCACATCAGGATCTTTCTTTTCCCTGCAGGACTGGAGATCCGCAGTTCCGCTGTTTACAGCATGAACAGAGGATCTGATCATCAGTATCCTCCCCGGGCTGCATTCGCCCCTCCGGACTTCAGGAACATCAAAAGCACAGAATGCCCTGAATCTTCTTTATCAGTTCCGGAAAGAAATGCATCCAAACGCCGTGCAGAATTTGTATTATTTTATAAGTAACGATTGTGCGTGTCAAGCAAAACGCCAAAAATGGTATATATCCCAATTTCGCATTCAAAAGACTGCAATCATTAATTCAGAGCACACTTCCTTACAAAGAAACATTTCTCTGTATCCGCGCATTGTCCATGCATCCACATCGCATGTTGAACAGAGCCCCATGTTCCGTTTCCGGAACATGGGGCTCTGCATTGGGGTATTCTCTTCAGTCAGTCTTACTGGAGCAGGCATTTCAGGCCGTGTGCCTGGGCATAGGCCTCCATATCACTGCCCTCCGGGCAGATAATGAGCGGGCTGCTCTGCGCAAAGGCGTTGTCCGCAATGGTGACCTCACCTGAGGTGAATGTAACCTGAAGGAGAGACGGCATATTCGCAAACGCACGGCTGCCGACCGTACCCACCTGGCTGCCCAGATGGATGGCTTCCACAGCGCTGCTGCCCTCAAAGGCCTCCTCTTCCACAGTGCTCAGCGCAGAGGGAAGCGTCAGGGTGGCCAGGGTGCGGACCGTGACAATAAACGCTGCACTCACCCCGCCGCCGCTGAATGTCAGGTAAGCCTCGCCCGCGCTGACCGCGCAGATCACGCAGTCTGCGTCCACTGTGAGTACCGCCGGGTTCGACGAGGTAAAGGTCAGATCTTCCAAAGTGAGTCCGCTGTCCGGCGAGAGGTACACCGGAATGCGTCCCGACTGTCCTGGCTGCAGCGTGAAAGAGCCAGCCACAGGTATCGAGCCATCGATAACAGTAAAGGGAACTGCCAGCGTGCCGGTGAAATCCCCCTGGCCGGTAAGTGTCAGGGTATACTGCCCCGGCGCTGTGATTTCATCCCAGCTGGCTGTGTAATCGGTATTTTCCAGGAGCTGCACACCGTTCACGCTGACAGTAAACTGCACGTCGGCACCTTGATCCGTCAGCATTGCGGTGGTCATTTCAACCTCGGCCCACTGGCCAATGTCGGCCCTCACAGGGTTCAGCGTCACACTGGCGCTGGTCCTTGACGGATCGCGGCTGATGGCCATGATGACGACATCACCAGTTGTATGGAAGGTGACCAGTCCCTGATCATTCACCGATGCGCGTGATGTATCGCTGCTGGTCCACAGGCAATCCTGGAAGGTCGCCTGCTCCGGCAGCACCTGCGATGTGAGCTGGATCGTATTCAGTCCCCGTGCCGCCGTGATCAGCTGCTCGGGCACAACGATTTCCAGGGTTTCCACCGGTGTGTAGACCGTCACGGAGACCGAGGCGGACACGCCGTTCGCAGAGGACGCCGTCACTGTCGTGGTTCCGGCCTGAAGGGCGGTCACCCGGCCGTTTCCATCGACAGCGGCGATGGCGGGATCCTGGCTTGTCCAGGTGAGCGCATGATCCGAGGGGCTCTGTGGCACAAAGGTGACAGGAATCACCTGTTCCGAGCCGGGTGTCAGGGCAATGGCTTCAGGGAGAAGAATCTGCTGGACAGCGGCTTCCACCGACACCGTGCAGGATGCGTTCAGACCGTTTTCCGTCCGGGCCGTAATGATCGCTGTACCGCAGCCCATGGCGGAAACCAGCCCGTTCTCATCGACAAAGGCGATGTCCGGATTGCTGGTATGCCAGGTGACCGCGAGCCCTGCTGGGCTGGTTTCGGCCGTCAGGGTCCTGGTTTCGCCGCGCTGCATCGTGACTGTTTCTTCACTGATGCTGACAGAGACCGCACCGGGTGCATTCGGATCCGTGAACGCAATGCCGTTGGCCAGCGCGTAGGTGTGGGCATCGCTGCCCGTGGCGCCGACGATGACAAGAAGACCGTTCGCTTCGAAAAGAACTGCATCTTTGTCCATGGTGACCGTGGAAGGAATGACCGCTTCGCTCAGCTTCGGACAGTTCATGAAGGCAAAGCTTCCGATTTCCGTCCCCTCGCCGAGCACGACATGCGTGAGTTCAGGGCAGCTGAAGAAGGCACCATTCCCGAGGTGTGTGACATGGGAAAGATCGATTTCTGTGACTCCGGAATGCATGAAGGCCTGCGTTTCAATGGCCGTCACGCTTTCAGGCAGAACGACCGAGGTCAGGGAGGTTCCTGCAAAGGCGCGGGTTCCGATCGTTTCCACCCCCGCAGGAACCGTATAGGCAGGTGCCGTACGTCCCATGGGATAGAGGATCAGGGTCTCGCCGGATGCGTCAAAGAGGACGCCGCCGACAGATGCATAGTGGTTTCCGGTGACGTTCACTTCCATCAGTTTTCTGCAGCCCGCAAAGGTATCCGCATCGACATTCTGCACGGAGGTCCCGAGGGTCACCCGGAGAAGTCCCGTGCAGTCCGCAAAGACCGCATCACCGAAGCCTGTGACCGTGTCCGGAATCGTGATGGACGGAAGCTTCGAGCATCCGGCAAACGCCCGGTTTCCAATGGCCGTCAGCGTATCCGGGAGCGTGACATTCAGAAGCAGCGTGCAGCCGGCAAAGGCAGATTCGCCGATGTCCGTGACACTGCGCATGACCACGCGATTCAGGCCTGTGCAGTCCCTGAATGCATCTTCCCCGATCACCTGAACCGGTCCCAGGTCAATGCTCCGGAGGCTGGTGCCTTCAAAGGCGGAGTCCGCAATCGCGGTCACCGGCCAGTTGTTGATGGTCTCCGGAATCACGACATCGCCTGCGTCTCCTGTATAGCTTAGAATGGTGATTTCACGGTTCTGCCCCTTCCAGGTGAACGGCACGTCCTCGTCTTCGCCGCTCCAGATGGCATAGAGAGTGGTATCCTGCCCGGGCATGACATACATGCCGTCGGTCAGATTCACCGGGTACCCGGAATAGGTTCTCTCCGACCAGTACAGGAATGTCCATCCCGCCCTTTCCGGGGTCGGCAGAAGAATCGGTGTGCCTTTCCCTGCGTCAAGCGGATCAACCGCCTCTCCGAGGTTCGCATCCAGGGTAAGCGTATAGAGGATCGGCCGCACATCCGCGGCATGGGTCTGGGCCCAGGCATACGCGGCACTGTCCGTGTCCGCAGTGATGGTGCCCGCATAGGATGCCGAAGGATCCAGCCAGAGAACAGTGGACGGGATCGTCAGCGACTGCGTGGACTGGGCATCTGCAAAAAAGCCTGCATCCAGTCCCAGGACCGCGTTTCCATTGAACGTGGAAGGCACGGTCAGGGTGCTTCCGCTCCCGTTCCAGCCGGTGAACACCAGGCCGCTCGCGGTCGTTCCATCAGACAAATCAAGGGTTCTTGTTTCCGTTTCAAACAGAGGGGTAAACATGGCATAGAGCGAGAGGTCCTGCTCGGGCATGACATCGTGTTCCAGATCCCACAGCGTGTTCACACTGTTCCGGTACCATCCGGTGACCGCCGCGCCGTTGACATTCGTGATCTCACGGACCGCATCCGGCAGCAGGAAACCAGCCTCGCACAGGAGCGTCTCAGATTCCCCATTGCAGCTCAGATAGACATGATACAGGTTGTAATTGGACACAATCGCCCGGCCATCCTGAGTATACACGGTGTAGTAATCCCGCAGCGCACCGCTGCACAGCGGTCCGTAGACGCGGATGCCGTTGCCGCACGGCAGGGTTTCCACCGTTTCTGAGCTCTCAAGGATGGTCAGTCCTTTTGCCGTGAATACGGTCATGTTGACGCAGCCTTCAAAGGCATTCGCCCGAAGCGTGGTCACAGAGTCAGGCAGCGAGACGGACTTCAGGCCAGTGCAGCCCGAAAATGCGGACGCACCGATCTCCTGAAGCCCATCCCGGAAGGTGATGGATGTCAGACGGTTGCACCCCTTGAAGGCGCTCCCCGCAATGCGTGTGACACCGGAGGGCACGGTATAGGTGCTTCCCGCGCGGGCCGGCGGGTAGCAGATGAGTTCCGCCCCGCTCTTTGTATACAGGACGCCCTGGACCGACTTGTAGGCCGGGTTCGATTCGCTCACGCGGATGGCCGTAATCCCGGAGTCTGCAAACGCCCCGGGGGCGATGTGTGTAACCGTTGCGGGCAGACTCACGGTCCGGACACCGCTTCCGGCAAACGCGCCTTCCGCGATAGACACCACCGGGACGCCGTTCACGCGTCCGGGCAGCATCAGGGCCGGGTCTTCCCCCTGCATGAGGGTATACCGCGTCAGTTCAAGGCCGCCGTCCACCGTGCGGTACGCAGCACCCGCCGAGAGCGGTTCCATACGCCCGTAGATCACCGTGTCCGCATCCGGCACACAGCTGAGGCGGCAGATCTGGCTGAACGTGGGGTCCATATACCAGCCGAGCAGTCCCCAGCCGGGCCGGTTCGGGTCTTCGGGCAGGTTCAGAGGAGTGCCCGCCTTTTGGAGCACTTCGTCATACAGGGTAAAGCCTTCGGGCAGACGGCTGTCGGACGCATAGCCGGACATGTTCACGGCAAAGGCGACCTGGACTTTCGCATCCATGCGCGCATACAGCGTCAGGTCAGATGCCGGCATGCCGCCCTGGTTCCAGCGGGTGGTGTACAGGGGATCCATATACCAGCCCATGAAGTCGAAGGCAGCGGCCGTTTCAGGATCAGACAGCGTCAGGTCCTCCGTATAGGCGATCTGCTGCTGGGAGATGAGGGCAAGCCCTTCCACACCCATAGAGAGTTCAGGATCCGTGACAGGATCATACGGTCCGCCCATAAGCGCATCCATCGGTGCAATGAGGCGCAGCGTATACACCGGGAGCGGATCCGAACCGCGCACGACATACCGGATGTTGTGGGCAATCGCAAAGTCATCGATGAAGGCGTTATAGTAGTCGGTATAGATGGTCAGATTCGGGGAGACCGAGGTATCCGAGAGCTGACAGCCGTATTTCAGATACAGGTGCTCCAGGTTCGGCCACGCGCTCAGATTGCCCGGGTCCAGTGTGTTGAGTGTGGACGGGAGCGTCACACTCCTGAGCTGTTCATGCCCGAGATTGACGGAGTCGACCCGGTTTCCAAAGGCATTCGAATAAATAGAGTGGACCCCTTCACGCACGGTGAGCGTGGTCAGCTGCGACCCTTCGCCGATATCCAGCGTGCCGACATCAAGATACGTCACGCCGCCTCCGACGGTCAGGTGTCTGAGTCCCGTGCAGCCAAGAATCATACGGCTGCCAAGGGATGTGACAGAGTCCGGAATCACAAGGCCGGTCAGCGCCGTGCAGTTTCTGAACGCCTCCTGTTCGATGGCGGTGACACCGTTTCCGAGGTCCACGCGCGTAAGGCCGGTGCATCCGAGGAAGGCAGAGTATCCAATGGACCCGCCCGGGAGTTCCACGGATTCGAGGGATGTCATGTTCTGGAAGGCAGAAGACCGGATCTGCGTGTTCCCTCTGAACACGATCTTTTCAAGTCCCGCCCCCTGGAAGGCGCGGTCCACGTACTGAAGGGAAGCCGGGAAGTGGACGGTGGAAAGGTGCGGGAAACCATAGTCCCCGTTGCTGAAGACATTGTGGGCAATGCCCGTGATGCCCTCCGCCAGCTCCAGGCTGCGGAGTTTTGCGCCGGGGCCAATATAGAAATCAAGGCCATAGGTGGCACTCAGCTCCGGTACACCTGCACCGATGGACAGGCTTTCGAGTCCCGTGCATCCCCGGATGATGGCTTCGCCACAGTATTCCACCGAATCAGGGATCACAAGCCGCTTCAGGCTTCTGCAGTCCGCAAAGGCATCGCTGTCGATGACGTTCACGCCGTCCCCGAGGCGGACGTCACTCAGGCTGACGCAGCCCTTAAACGCTTTATAGCCAAGACTGCCCGAGAACACTTCTGCCTTTTTCAGACTGACACAGCCCTCAAAGACACTCTGGCCTATTTCGCCGCCGGCGATGTGGACCGTCTCCAGATGCAGACAGTCGTGGAACGCATGGTCTCCAATCTCCACTTCACTGGAAATCGTCAGGTTTTTGATGCCCGCGAACCGGAACGCGGAGGCACCGATCTGCCGCAGGGTGGAAGGAAGGGAGAGCGTTTCCAGATGCGTCAGGTTTTTCGAGAAGATCTGATCCTGAATCTCCGTCGCCCCTTCGCGGATGATGAGGGTTTTCAGCGCATTTTCGTCCGGAAGGTCATTGCCCCGGAGCGTATCCGCACAGGCCCCGACTGAAAGGGTCTCCAGCGCAGAGCAGCCTTTCAGAGGACCGTAACCGAAGTCCTCCACAGAGTCCGGAACGATCAGCGTTTTCAGGGAGGTGCAGTTTTCGAAGGCCCAGGAACCGATATGGGTCACGCGGTTGCCCAGCTCGACCTCAGTCAAAAGGGTGCATCCGGCAAACGCGCTGTCACCGATGCTGCCGCCGGGCAGGACCAGTTTCCTGAGCGCAGGCATGGTCAGATCGTTCCCGGAGTGGCTCTGAATCTCGACGTCGCCCCGGAACACCAGTTCCTCCACGCCGGAATCAATGAATTCCTGCCCGAACACCTTCAGGGAGCGCGGAAGAGTGACCGTTTTCAGGGTTGGATAGCCGTATGGATTTGTCTGATAACGGGCATTGCAGAAGACATAGTCCAGCTCCTCCACGCCCTCACGGATCGTCAGGTTCCGAAGAGAGGCATCAGGTCCGATATCAAAGGCACTGGGATCCCGGTACCCGCCGCTGTACCCAGGGCTCAATACAGCCTGGCCGCCGCCGACGGTGAGATCCGTCAGGGCTGTACAGTCGACAATGAGGCGCGTCCCGTAATGCACAATACTGTCAGGGAAGACAAGGGAGGTCAGCGCGGTGCATCCCCTGAACACTTCGTATTCCAGCTGACGGACGCCCTGGCCAAGATCCACCTGGGTCAGCGCCGTACAGCCATCGAAGGCACGCGGGCCCACCGACTGAACGCCGTTCCCGAGCGTCACGCTCTCGAGCGATGTGCACCGTGAGAACGCTTCCTCCCCGATCGTTCCGCGCAGCACCGAAATGCGCCGGAGCGATGTATTGCCGGAGAAGGCGAATGCCCCGATGCTGCCGCCGGCAAAGATCACTTCTTCCAGGCGTGGGCAGTCGCTGAAGGCAGAGTGCAGAATATCCGTACTGCCGCAAAGAATGAGCGTGCGCATCCCGGCGCCGGCGAAGGCGCGCAGGCCAACGCTCCGGACCGTCGAGCCAATGCTGACGCTTTCCAGTGCGGCAAAGCCTTCCCCGCTCGAGCCGCGGCTCGTATTGGCAAAGGCATAGGCCGGAATCCAGTCCGCGCCGTCCCGGATGTCAATCGTCTCAAGAAGGGACTGGTTGCCGATCGAGAACGCGTAAGTGTTATCCTCCAGGCGGTTCAGCGCGGCGCCGACCGACAGGTGACGGAGGTTCTGACACCCGCTGAAAAGGTAGGAACCGATGCTGACAAGACTGTCCGGAAGGGAGATGCTCTCCAGGGCCGTACAGTTTTCAAAGGCGCGGCTTCCCAGAATCTGGAGGCCTTCCTCCATCTGGACACTGGTCAGCGATGGACAGCCCGCAAAGGCATACATGCCGATCCCGATGACGTCCGCACCGATATTCACGCTCTGCAGGGAATACAGGTTTCTGAAACTGGAATTGCCCACGGCACCGCTTGTGATGTTCAGCGTGCGCAGGCTGTCCATGCCGCAGAAGGCCGAGGTGATCTCGGTTCCACTGGCAAGGGAAAGCGTCAGTTCTTCAATCCCTGCGCCGCTGAAGGCATTGCTGCCGATTCGTCTGAGCGTTGCGGGAAGCGTCAGAGACTGAAGGGAGGTAAAGCCGGACAGGGCATAGTTCCCGATTTCCTCGACCGCGTCCCCGATGACAAGGTGCTCAATATTGTTGGTCTGAAGCTGGAAACTGTTCCCGGTAATGATGCCGGGTCCGTTCAGGATCAGGGTGTTGAGGGCCGTGCAGCCGTCGAGAATCTGAGAGCCGACCGTCTGGATGCTCTCCGGGATTGCGATGGATGTCATGCGCGTGCAACCCTGGAATGCTCCATTTCCAATCATGGTGACATACGGCCCGAGCGTGGCATACCGAATCCCCGAGCAGTTTTCAAATGCATTGTCGGCGATCGTTCCGTTGATGTGGATCCCGCCAAGGGAGCGGCAGCCATAGAATGCATTCTTCCCGATCGCGCCGCAGCCGGACTGCAGTATACCGCTGTCATTGTAGACCGGCTGGGGCACCAGAACACACACCAGTGACGCATCCCCGTAGGCAAAGTGATCCGGAATGGCGGTGATCTGCGTTGCTGAGAGGTCCACCTTGATCAGGGACGGACAATTGGAAACCATGTTCGCCCCAATCGTGGTGACGGTATCCGGGAGAATCAGGGAGCGAAGCGTGCTCTTTCCGGAAAACGCATTCGCTGCAATCTCCGTCACTGTTTGCCCGCCAATGGTGCTGGGCACCTGGACATCCACAATATCCCCGGTATAACTTGAGTTGAAACCCGTCACCTTGACTGTGTCTACGCCGTTGGAGCTGGTATTAAACATAGTTTCATCCACGGTCGGCGTACCGGTCTGCGGGATCACGGAACCAATTGCGACCGCGTCCGGATCAACGTTTCCGCTCTGGGGATTGTAGGTCAGGTCGGCATAGAAGAGCATGTAGATGCCCTTCAGATCGTCGGTCGGGATCGGAGCACCAGGTGCAATCAGCGGTTCTTCGACTGTACCGCCTTCCTCCGACTCGTCCTCTTCATCCAGAACCGGATGCATCGCTTTCCAGCCGTTGAACGTCCAGGATCCAAGATTGCCTGGGGCGGCCGGTGCCGTGATGGCGTCTCCCCGCTTGGCATACACAGTGTCCACGAGCTGGCCGCGCAGATAGAAGGAAGCCACAATATCGCTTCCGGTGAGTGCAAGGAGTGTAATGTCTTTCCTGGATGTCGGTCCCACAGCATACGGATCCCCGGGTTCCATGGGATCATCCGAAAGAATCGTCAGGTTTTTCGGTGATTCAACCTCCACCCAGTCCTCCACCTGCGTGCCGTCCGGAAGGAGACCCGGCAGCATGAGGGCTTCATCCTCAGCCACCCGATGGGTGGATTCATCCCAATCGCTGGTGACCTCGGTTTCCGTATCGTAAACGGACACCGGGGTTGCCCCGGCCGCGCTGTAGGAAAGCGGCCGGCCCAGCGCGTCCACCAGCAGCATCTCATGATACGGACTGGTTGCCGCGTAAAAATCCATGTTGTCTGTGACTGTGAACGGCCAGGTGTCAAATCTCGTGTCCGCTTCCGTATCCGGACTGGTATACCAGCCCTTGAACTTCAGCGCGCCATCGTCTATGCGTGAGAAAATGGCATCCACGTCCGGTGCGTGCACGATGGTCCCGGGCTCCACATTTCGAATTTCGCGCACGAGTTCCCCGTTGGAAGAGAGATAGAACCGGATGTCCTTGGTCTCGTACGGACAGTCTTTGGCTAAATGAATCTTGTTTTTGCCCAGTTGAGGCATATACCGGAAATGGTCCGTCTGCTCCTCGGTGACGGGTTCCTGCCTGAATACAAGATCCCAAAAATGGAAATGCATTTCCAGGATCCGCGCTTTGAGCAGAGTAACCTTGAGCAGGTCTGCTGTCCCGATGTTCTCGTCCCCCAGACCGATTTTCAGTTCGGCCAGGAAGTCAACCGTGACGTTCACCAGGTCCAGCTTATTCAGGTTGACATTCTGATCCAGTGTCAGCCACTCGCCTTCCACAATGTCCCCAGCGATGGCTCCGAGGAGATTCCAGGCCTCTGCAAAATCGTATTTGGCTTCCACTTCAATCCCGATAAACAGACTCAGATAAGCCACACGGACCGTGGCAATATACATTTCCAGGGCAACCTCGAAACCAATGGTCACTTTGACGCTGGTGGAGCCCTCAAAATGGTTGCTGTCCCTGACCGTTTTCTTCTGCAGGTCTTCGCCGTCTTTGTAGGTATACGTGGTACGGCTCACGGCTGTATAGGTGATTTTGAGTTCTCCGCTCAGTTCGCTTACAAATCTGACGGATACAGCAAAATTCACAATGCCGGCCAGACTGTATACAACGCCGCTGCCCACAGGGCAGTTCAGTTTCTGGGTTTTTTTGTCTTTGGCGGCCTTGGCAATGAGTGCTTCCATTGCATCTTCGAATGATTCAGGATCCGATTGGTCTCCTGCGCCAAAAGCACCTGAAAAAGCAATCTTATCGGTCTCCTCGATTTCCACCGAGTTCTGCACAAACAGTCCGACCTTCACTTTTCCTGTCCAGGAAGATCCGATGTCCGCCTCGACGCTGAACTTGGCCTGGCTGTCCTTGCCCCCGATTTTGAAATCTTTCTTATAATGCATCCCGAGTTCCCCGCCCACTTCCAGATCCATTCGGTTCTGGCCGTCGGAAACAAGCGAAGCACCGTCTGCGAGTCGCAGGGTGGACATATCCAGCATCATGGTTTCACGGGCACTCTCATATCGATTGAGAATCTGGTCGACATCCGGCGTTTGGCACCGCACGCGGACAAAGCCGCCGGGGGCTTCGGAGAGCTCGACTGCCTCATAGTAGGAGATCTGATAGAGATTGCCCGGATCCAGCAGGAAAAAGCGGGTGCCGACCGACACCTGGGCCGCTTCCAGAGGCCGCAGCCAGATTTCCTCACTGCTCACACGGACAAAGTGTTCCGGCAGTGTTCCGGTCAGGTCCACAACGCCCCGCACGAAGTCATACGATGAGTTCGAGGAAAACGCATACCCATTGCGCTGAGCCCAGGTCTGTACATAGACACCGCTGTTGGAGCGCACAACCGCACCCCGGGGCAGTGCATTCGCCCCGATGGCCAGGATCTGGAGCGGAAGCGTGACCTGTCTCAGCCCCTGTACGCCGCTCAGGGCACCGGCTGTGAGGCCGACCACATCCAGATCGTCCAGGGTGGACGGCACATCCAGTGCCTCCGCATCCGGTCCATCGTAGCCGGTGACCACGGCCTGGTTTTCCTCCGGGAGCGCCACATAGCGCCAGACACCGGACACGGTCTCCTTCCCTTCCTTCTCAAGTGCGTCTGCGCGTGAAAGAAGATCTGCCGACTGCTGACTCGCAGACGGGAAAAGCGAAGACGCCAGTGCGCGCACCTGAAGAAAGCCCGCGCCGACTGCCTCAAGGGGCAGAACCGGGGCAAGCAGTGTCAGGCACAGGGCCAGTGCAATGACTTTCAATATGGACCGTTTCATTCTCAGCACCTCTATCTGAAAGTTGGATCGATTGAATGTTGAATCTGTACAGAGCCGGAGACAGATATTTCTTTATATATCTCTAGCACTGTAGTTTTCCGTTCGTGCATTCGTACAAAAACTTCTTATTGCCACCTATTGTACACGATTGATGTGTAATTTTCCATATGAGAACACCAGACACACAAATTCCCAGATACCTGATACACAATCATCTTGCACGGTTTGCATACGATCGGGTGGATTTTTTCTCTGTACTTTTTTTAATCTGTCACTTTTGCCTATTGTACACCCCACCGGCATCCTTCAGCAAACAAATCATGTCTTTCCTATCCTCTCTGCTGTTTTCAGCATCTGCGAACGAATAAAACAACAGCCCCGGACGCTGCAATCCGGAGCTGCTGTAAATGATGAATCGGTGATAGACTGACCCATTCGATCACCAGATTTGGACAGTGGACAAAAGCGATGGTCAGGTTTTGATATTCTTCCCCATTCTCAGGACGCAGGTGTCTGCGCTCCAGAATCAGGAATGCAGTTCATAACAGTTGCGAGGTGTATGTCCTCGCTCGTCCTGAATGTCTGCACACTCCCATCCGCAGAATCTGCAGGTTTTCGATGCTGATGCTCCTTTTCATGCTTTCCTGCATGCTTTGTCCCAATCAATTGATTTCACTTATTCGCCTTTCAGGATGGCAAAGCCAATCTGCTCCGCGTTCACCAGACCGTAATTCACGGCCACAGCCACCGCTGTTTTCGTCTCCCGATTGAGTCCCAGCCATGCGCTGAACGCGCCGGCAGAACCGGTGTGCCAGGAGATGGGAGCATCCTTCTCCAGCCGCCAGGCAAGGCCGCTGTTGGCATTCTTTTCGCAGGGGCCGTGGATCTCGTGGCACATAGCCAGGTACGGAAGTGACCCGTCCAGATTCTTCTGCGCGAACTCCAGCAGATCCCCGATCGTGGCATTGAGCGCACCGGCCGGCGCAATGGCGTCGGTCTTTTCCCACTGCCAGCAGCGGCAGGGCTGGTCCTTTTTGTCGTACCCGGGCAGGTCCACATTGCCAAGGAATGTGTGCGTGAGGCCCAGATCCTCCCGGATATACCGGGTCAGGCTGTCCCAGAATCCTTCCCCGCAGGCCTTTCCCACAATATACCCCAGAATGCTCATGCCGATGTTGGAATAGACAAAGGGATACTGCTTGTCCTGAAGGACGGTATCCCGGACGATCTGCAGCATGCCCGCATCATCCAGCTTGCCGCGGAAGGGATTGGTGTGGAAGAGCCCGCCTTCCCGGTTCATCTTCAGGAAGAACGGGATGGTCGTGAGCAGGGTGTAGGGCTGGGTGGTAAAGCCGGAGGTATGCGTGGCCAGCTTTTCGAGATTTGGGTAATACCGTTTGGGAAGATCCGGCAGATACTCGCTGATGGGTGCCTTGAGATCCAGCTTTCCCTCGGAAATGCATTTGGCCAGAAGCGAAGCCACGAACGGCTTGCAGATGGAACCCACCGGATAGATCAGGTCAGCGTCTGTTTCCTTTCGCTCCGGATTCCAGTGCCGGATCTCCTGTTTCCCGTCCCGCAGGATGCCGATGGTCAGCTCCACATGCTTTCTTCCCTGATACAGTTTGTCAATCTGCTGCGCTGCAGCTGGTGTGAATTCCATGGTTTCGCTTCCCTTTCCGTTATATTTTCAGCCAACGATCTTTTTCGCAAATTCTGCGGCAGCCTTGAGGTCCTCCTCGTCCGGCTTTCCTTTGTGGATGCCCTTGAACTCTCCTTTGCAGTGGAATTCCCGCTCATCCATGGGGATGCCGGCTTTTTCCGCTTCCGCCTTCACTTTTTTCCAGGTGGAATTCATCATGGCGGCGGAGCCGAAATTCACAATCAGCCCGACCTTTTTCGGATCCAGGTTCCGGACAAAGGTCCGCACTTCAGGATCGATGGTAAAGGCGTAATAGGAATTGCCCAAGAACAGGATGTCCACCCGCTCGGTGATCGGCGTTGAGATGGGCAGGGCTTCCACGCCCACTGCCTTTCCAATGGCCTCTGCCAGTCTCTTCGTGTTTCCGGTCTTCGTGTAGTATCTGACGGCAATCTTCATGTCTGGTTCCTCCTTTTCACGCTGCGTTCTGTGAGCACAGCGTGTCATGAACAGGTTTTGTTCCCTGTGCATTGCGTTCTGCTGCCTGTGCCGGCTTTGCATCAACAGGTCTTTTTTCTTTTGAAATCATGTGGAAAGGATCCCTCCTCAGTAGTGAATCACCCGGTCCCGGCCAGCGCCGAAGCGGATGAAACGAACTTCCCGCTTTTCCGGATCAATCTGAACCAAATCAAAGAGATATTTTGTTTTGTTCCATCTTTGTCTTCTCTGATAGACCATGTCTTCGGTCCCGCCGCTCTTCGGCGTCTGAAACCTGGCACAGCCGATGGCCACTTCTTTCCATGCCCCTGCATCGCTGATTTTGTCTCCGTGATCATGGCCGTGGATGTAACAGATGATGGTACCGCCCTCGGCAGTGAAGGCGTTCAGCGCCTCCTCAATCCATTCCCCATGCTCCACATCCCCGTGGTATCCCCATTCGGGACGGGTGGGCAGATGTGAGAGGATCAGGACCTGGGAAGAGGTGCTCAGGGCTTCCTCCCTCAACCACCGGGCCGTTTCCTCCTGAAACGCGGTCCCCTCGGCCGTGATGCACACAACCCGGATTCCATCAAAATCCACATAATAGTCGGTGGGCCGGACCGGAGAATGGTGTTCTTTCTGGGAGGACGATGTGTTTTCCAGGATCGCATTCAGTTCCCCGCAGCTCAGGACCTCTTCCATCCCGTTGGACGGTTCGGTCAACTGGAGATTGTTGTCATGATTCCCGGCCACGCGGTGCGCATGGAGGGTGATCCGGTTTTCCTCTTCGATCACGTCCCGGAGCTGCGCGATGGCTTCCGCTTTTGTGGTCGTGCGTCCGTTGATGAGGTCGCCCAGATTCCAGAGCGCGTCGATGCGTGTCTTTTCCATGAGCTTCCCTGCGCAGTCCATGGTTTCCTTGTAGAGATCCACTTTGTCCTTCGGATCATGATGGATGTCCGTATAGACCAGGAGCGTCAGTGCAGCATGACCGGATCCCGCCTGTTTCGCCACACGGGCAATTTCCACATCGGCTGAGTTCAGACTGAAACAGAGCCCGCCCAGAAGCATCACCAGAATGAAAACTACCAGTCCTCTTTTTCCCGTGGCCAACACGCCCCTTCCCGTCTTCGGAATATCATATTCCCTATTGCTGTTCATCTTATCACAGGGACACATATGAGATCGATTGCCATTCGAGTCACCATTCACCGATTCAAACTGCATCGGTATGAACTTCACTCTCAGTGATTTTCACAAACTCACCAATACATAATCCGGTCTTTCGGATCATGCGTCAGCTTCACTTCTGATCCCATTCCACCAGCTGCTCCGCACATTTCTCGGCACTGGCAAATCCAAAATATCGCAGCTGTACGCCGGAAAGCTTGCACTGCTTCACAATATTCCAGTACTGCGGATGGGATATGCAGTTGGTCTGAACCCAGATCACCTCCGCGTTTCGAATGAGCTCCGGGCTGAATGTCATGTTCTCGGCATCCACAAACCGAACCCCCGGCAGCATCGGCTTCAGGGCTTTCAGGAACGTATCATGTCCCCCGAAAACAATGGTGCGCTTTCTGGTTTCGTATGGATAGGCATAGCCCCTCTCCGGGGTCTCCCGGACCTCATTTTCCCGGTTGAACACCAGCGTCCGCAGGTCAGCCAGTTCCCTGTGTTCCATCCGCAGGCTCTTGAGTTCCCTCTCCGCTTTCGCCCGCTCATGATCGGCGGTCCGCTTTTCCTGGGCCAGCCTGCCCTGCAGCTCTTTGATCTGTTTTCGCGCCAGGCTGAGCTCTTCTTTTAGATCGCTGATTTCTTCTGCGTATGCTGAAGAATCCTTCGGTTTCTCCAGTTCCACACCCTGTGCCGCTGCGATCTTTCCCCAGTATCCGCCCAGTCGGACCGGTGCGTCTGATTGCGGTTCCTCTTCCTGCTTCTCTTCTTCCTCGTCGTCCGCCTCTTCCGCATCCCAGGGCGTGAAGCGGAACTGTCCGGCCCGGAATCCCTGCAGGAAGAGCATCTCTGCCATATCCGTGATCCGTCTCGCCGTTCCCTCCTGCATGCCCTCAGCGATCAGCTGATCCCGCTCCGCTGTAAAGGGATGCAGACCGATGGGCACAATGCCCCGGCTCAGGCCGTACACGATCTGCGCAAGATTTTTGCCGTTGTGCTTTTCATGCAGCCAGTCGATCGCTTCCGGCTCTTTTTCCCGCTCAAGCCAGCCGCTCTGATTGTACTGCATGCCCTCCAGCCATGCTTCCCACCGCTCGTCATCCCAGTCGGCCTTGTCCTCATACCAGGGAAGCATTTTTCTGCAGTATTCCATCAGGGAGGAGCCCGTATACATCAGCCATGGCGCATCATCCCCATGGTCGATCAGATAGAAAAGGGCAAAACAGAGTTCGAACGGATCCTCCACCGTGAATCCTTCCAGGATGTCCGGAATATTCAGGCTTCCGGTTTCCCGCCTGAGGGTTCGCCGGTCCATCTGCAGGTAGTCATCAAAGTGCAGTTCATATGCAGTCTTCTTTTCTTCCAGATCGAATCTCTCGCGCAGCATCTCAGCGTGTTTTTCCCCTGACTCCCGCTCCGGCATCCTGCGCACGGGACCAGCCATACCAGGATCCTGCATGCTGATGATCCGCTTCTCTTCCAATTCATAGAAAGCCACACCTCTGAGCCTTCGAAGGATCAGGTCCCAGAGCTTATCCCGGAAGGTATCGCATGCTTCTCGCACCGTTTCCTCCGGCAGAAGCTTCAGGAGTTCCTCCCACTCATCCGACGCCGCGCTGCCCGTGGCATTGGCCTGCGTGATTACACCCAACTCTGCATACCGGCAGGTGATCAGGGCCATCACGGACCGGATCAGGTCATCCTCAAAGCAGGGATGATGGAAATCAGTAGGCAGATAGTATTCCTCCATGTCAGCCCAGTCATTTGGCAGGAGCCGATACGCCTCACCCAGTTTTCCCGCTGCGCGCAGGGTGCCAAGAATCCAGAGCGCCGCACCGAGGCGCAGATCGCCGTCCTCATCGATCCAGTTGTAATTGTTGAACGGCTTCAATTCCATGCCTGCAAAGGTTTCCACGGCAGAATGCAGTCCGAAGTGCCGCGTCTCCGTTTCGATCCGGGGAATGATGCTTAGAATCGCCTTCTGCCGCCGCTGTCCGAAGGTTCCTTCAAGGAAGCTCTCTGCATCCGGTCTGATGACCCGCAGCGTCTCTATGATATCCTCGCGTTCTTCTTCCAGAAAACGCCGGATCTCGCCAGAGCTGCTGAAGCGGTCCCCTCTCGATGCATCCATTTGATTTCCTCACTCCCACTGTTTTCGATTGGCCTGCGCATGCTGCTCCCTGTCCGGACAGGGTAATGCAAAGCGTTCTACCTTCCATGGCAGCGCTTGTATTTCTTTCCCGAGCCGCAGGGACACAGATCATTCCTGCCAACCTTCACTATGCGCTTTTCTCCGTATTCTCCGATGCTCTCCCAGGAATCTATGGTACTGTAATCCACCCGGGCACCCATTTCCCTCAGCTGCGGCTCAGCCTCCCTGAGCTGCTTTGCTGCGAAAGCGGATCCCGGCACAATGGTCGGCATGGATGTCAGGCCGTGCGGATGCATTTTTTTGAACAGATCCTGCGGGCGCCAGCCTTTCCGGTTGCGCTGATTGATGCTGTTCACCCATCCGTTAATGGCTGGCATGAGTTCCTTCAGCGCGGCGTCCACATTCTCCGGTTTACGCTCTGTCTGATCCTCTGCCGCTTTGCCCTTCCTGAACGCTGCATCCAGAATGGCCTGTATCGCTTCCATCATATCCATTTTTCCGGTGGAAATCTGTCCCCAGAGATGTTTCAGCGCGTCCGTATCCCCGCCATGCTTCCGCATCCGATTTTCCAGCTCAGTCATTTCAGGTGTCCGGATGTACCCTTCTTCCAGGACCTGCATGATTTCTGCTTCTGTCGGCACATAGAATTCCAGATCTTCCGGGACGTCGCAGACAACCTCCATCTCCTCATCCGAATCAAAATGCAGCGATGCATAGGGATTCCCGTCGGCATCCGCTCTGCGGAGAACGGATTCCAGCTCGGTTCCCCTGACGTCTGCAGCGGCAAAAAATCCAGGCGCATCCGGATCCGTCTCATCCAGACTTCCGGGAATAAATTCCATGAGGATGCTTCTCTCTTCCTCCAGCGACTGCATGGCAGAAATCAGTTCTTCCTGCGAGGCATGGCACCCTCGTTTTCTTTCGTACATCTGCCGGAGCACCTTGACGGTATACAAGCCGTACAGGAACTCTCCGGCATTCGCGCACATTTCCAGCCAGGGTCTGTCCACCATGTGCCTTCCTCCTTCTGTCTCGAACCGCTTTTTCCGAACTGAGCCTCAGGCACCGCAGGGCGGGTCCACCGGTTCCTTTCATCCTTGTTTTTGTCGCTGCAACAGGATTTTATACCAGTAGCATCCCGAAGTCCAGCATGGAGGTGCACAGATGTCCGATGATCTCAAAAACGGAGCCTGGATGGACAACTCATCCAGGCTCCGTCCTTTGTGTTTCGGATTCTGGCAGGCCCCCCACACGCCTGTGACATGGGGGCCTTCCTTTCCCTGATCGCCGGGATCCGATACACGTTTTCCGTCACTCCCGCAGACAGCCAACGTGGATGATTCCGGCCAGCCGCCTTTCATTCGATACTGTTTTGCTCATCCGCAGAGGAAACCCGAACCAGTTCTTCCCAGACCTTCACCATGGCGTAAGTATCCAGTTCGCAGTATCTGAGGAGATTCTGCCGTGCGATCTTCTGCTCTTCCGGCGGCATATCTTTGATCTTCGGAAACACGCTCATCGCTTCCCCGCCGTTATGCACACCTTCCAGCTGATGGTAATCCAGGGAGGGGTCGTCCGGATACAGAGCCGGCAGAACACTCTTGATCGAGAAGCTGCCGCCCATTGCGCGGTTGTAGTAGTACCCCTTCTGGAACGGCGTCAGCAGATCCCGGATATTCTCTGAAATGTTGGTCAGATGTTCTGCGAGATCCGGGAACGTTGCAGCCAGTTCATTCAGGCGCGTGCATTCAAAGGCCTTGTTGTAGGCGGTTACACAGACATTCATCGGGATATCCCTGCAGAGGGCTTCTGCCAATGCGCGGCGCGGGTCGGTTCCGGACTCAGCCAGATACTCTCTGTGTTCCAGTGGCCCGCCTTCCTGCTCAATGAAGTGCAGGGAATACTGGAAAGGAATCTGACTGTACGGCCTGGTGCCCTGACAGAAAGGAATAGCCGGCTGCATGGTTTCAAAGTCGAGAAAATAGAGCGGATATGAAAGAGTGTCAAGAAACGCCTGAATCCCCTTTCGGTCAATCCAGGTGCCGCGATCTGACAGTGCAAAGTCAATCTGCCTGCGCTGCTTATCATTCTTGATCGTTCCGGACGCAAGGAGTTCTTCAAACGAAATGGTGTGCTGGCGGTATCGTTTCAGTTTCTCGGTCATGCTCATCTGGTAGAGATCAAAAACATTGGGTTTGGGAAGATTTCTGGAGCAGTAGGGCCAGTAAGCACAGTTCAGGCAGTTCACATTGAGATCTTCATCCGGTTCGTCCATCTGCTGAAGCACAGCACCTGTTGTTTTCACTTCTTCAGGGATTGCGGCATACTCGTCTTCCATTTGTTCGGAAAGGTCGGTGATCTTAAAGAAGCTCTGCAAGTCCAGTTCACCCTGGAGGACATATTGAGAATTGATACAGACAAGATAACAGCCCGTAACAGGAACACCGCAGCTCTCCAGCACATATTTCTGATAGGCTATATCCACAGAGTATCTGTCCTGCTCTGCCTCTGTTGAACTCTTGACCTCATAGATTGCCCAGCCGCCGTTTTCCCTGCAGAGAAGATCCACAGCACAGTAACAGCCGTCATGCAGGAATGCTGCCTCACAGATCACGGGGGTTCCCTTGCGCATTTCGTCTGCGGTCTTTTCAACCATGGCTCTGATGTCGGGTCTTCCCTGCTCATCCTGCGTATAGACACAGACACTCTCTCCAAATAGTCTACGGGCCAGTTCTCCAATTTTTTCCCCGGTTTCCATGCGCGACCTGGCGTTTTCATCCTCCTGTGCAAGTTCCGGATGATGCTTCCGCAGCCAGGCCAGCTTTCTGCATGCCCTGTATGCTACGTAATCTGATTTGCTGATCATATTTGTTTCCTCACATTATCCTGTACTATGATGTACATCTGCTTTTCTGACATACTTTTTCTTGGTGGACATGTCTTTTCCTGCAAAAAACTGAATCCTACAAAAGACCAAACCACTATATATCATAGGTCACTTTAACCTAACATCTGTTGCAGTTCTACATCATAAAAATGGATTATAATGCTAACATCACACAGAAAAAGAGCACTTCAAGATATAACATGTTCTATAGAAAACAGTATAAACTATTGCGAATCATTAATGTTTATGCTACTGTTAGGTAAAGATGCTTTATTACTTACACAGAATCCTGATAATTCATTTGTACCAGTCAGTTATAGATGTCTGTTTATCATGATTCCAAACCAATGAATTCCTTACAAAATCCAACATATTTGTATAGCTCGTCATGTTGAAGTATATGCTTGAACTATTGGTGGAAAGGATTATGCTTTCTCTATATATGATAAATGGAGGGTGCTATGAGATCCGTTGATATTTTTGTTGGATCATCCATTATTGAGATAATATGAAGTGACCTC
>DEFL01000077.1 GCA_002350845.1 Christensenella sp. UBA2853 | reverse complement strand
CTGGAATGATTATATCACAAAAATGCCAGTTTGGCTAATCTAATTTGAGATTAGTATCATTCATATTTTCAGATGGTTTCGGGGTCACCCGCACCCAGGGCAAAGACGGTGGGGATAAACAGGAAGTTGGCTCCATTGCTGCCCGGCAGATGAATGAAATGACTGTCCGGGTCCGACTTCATCCATCCGTCAATCACTTCGGACGCAGCGCCGGGAATTCGCCGGATATTCCCCGGTGTTCTCGGTTCCTCAAGGTAGGAAAAGAGCAGATCCTCATGCATGGAGATGAGCTGGTAGCGGTCCCCCGCCAGCAGTCCTTCCTTCACCAGTGCGTAGTGGTATTCGACATATTCAAACATGTTTTCATGCCGGAGCAGGGCAATCCTTCCGCGCCGCTCGCCCGGTGTCTTTTCCCGCTTCCAGTCTTCCTCTCCGCGCGGTTCATCATGCCAGAATACGGGATACATATCCACCCACTTCGCGGTCCCGTCCTTCTGCGGCCACGGGGAAAGACAGTCCTGAAGACCGGGAAAGAGGACTTCGGGGGACAGCTCCTCATCGAGATATTCCATGTACAGAAACAGCTGACGCCCATAGCGGTACATGGCGGCCGTCATCGCCCCGCCCTGCCGAATCAGGCCTGCCGCCTGCTCTCTGCAGAGGGTGAACGCGGACAGCGCCTGCTCCTCCGGGATCTCAAGGAGCTGGGAGCGGTACTGCTTTCGAATGACCGTCTTCATGCTTCTTCCTCCCAGGCAATCCGCACGCCACTGCATGCTTCCGTCTCCGTCAGTGTGCCGTCCCAGGCTTCATTTTCTCCCTCAAACCGGGCCTGGCTGTCGCGAAGGGTCAGCCCATGCACGCTTCTTGCATACAGGGCCGGAATCCGGTGCGGATAGACATGACGGGCGGAGGGCTGTTCATCAAACAGGCCGCCCTTCTGCGTGCCGGTGTGCCGGAAGGTCAGGTCCAGGTCTGAAAGCCGGACATGCTCGATGGGTGAATCCTCCTCACCGCCCAGGAAGACGCAGCTTTCGCATGTCAGCTGCACATGGTCCATGGAGATGTTCCGGATCCGGCCCGGCTTCCTGTCCGAGCCCTTCCGGGGCGTGCAGCTCACAAAGAGCGGTTCACCCTTGCCCCACCAGCCCGGTGCGCCGGGAATGTCATACGCATCCGCATAACGCCGGGTGGATCCGGTCAGGTGATGGACCTGGATGTTTTCCACGGTTCCGCCGTCGCGCACCCAGATGCCGATGCCTCTCGAGCAGCGGTCCACCACGCAGTCGGAGAGCACAATGTTCCGGATATCGCCCCAGGTTTCCGTGCCGATCTTCAGCGCCGAATCCCTTGAGTGCAGAACGCATCCGGAGATGGTGATGTTTTCACTGGGGCCATAGCGCCGTGCCATGGGGGCTGTGGACTTGACCACAATCGCGTCATCCCCTGTGGAAACCATACACCCGGAAATGACCACATCCTGACAGCTGTCAGGATCAATGCCGTCGTTGTTGGCTCCGCGGTCATCGTTCACAATGCGGATATCATGGATGCGCACATGTCTGCAGCCGGCCATATGCAGCGTCCAGAAGGCGGCATCCTTCAGCGTGACATCCTGCACGGTCAGGTTTTCAATATCCTCAAAGAGAATCATGCGCGGGCGGAAAGCACTGACGCGCTTGGGGCACTCATGGAAGCCCTGATCCACATCCGGATCGGTAAACACCTTGTCGCCCTGTCCGTCAATCGTGCCCAGACCGGAGATGGTGACATTCTTCTGATGCGCTGCCCCAAGGAAGAAGCCGCCGCCCCATCCGTCCACAGTGCCCTGGTCTGCATCATCCACAGGGAACGGCGAAATATCCTCTTCCTTCAGGGAAGAGACGAGCACCGCACCGCTTTCCAGATGCAGGTCCACATTGCTCTTGATGAGCACTGATCCGCTCAGAAACCGGCCGGCCGGGATCCGCACGCGTCCGCCGCCCTGTGCATGCACTGCATCAATGGCTGCCTGAATCGCCGCGGCACAGTTGACTTCCCCGCCCTCGCGGGCACCGTAATCCAGAATGCTGCATTCTGCCATGTTCTTGTCCTCCTGTCGTCTTCTCATCAGGTCCGGATCTTCAGGATGTCTTCCAGAAGACCGTCATCCTCAAACACCATGCTCTCCCGGATCGCCAGACGGATCTCCTGGCCCTCATGCAGGAAACGGTGTTCATAGCCATTGGTAATCACGCGCATCAGGGAGTCCCCCACGCGCACGCGGCAGTCATCCACATCGCCGAGATAATACTGGGTTTCCAGAACGCCCTTCAGTTCGCCCTCCGCGCTGAAGATGATATTCTCCGGACGGATGGCGACATCCACCCGGCCTGTTCTCGGCCCGTCATAGGCAATGGACTGCCCGCCCATGCCTTCCAGATAGATTCTGCCGTCCCGGACCTCACCCTTGAAAAAGTCCACCTTTCCAAGGAAGTCGGCGACAAACTGGTTGGCGGGATGATTGTAGATTTCATCCGGCGTGCCGGACTGCTGCACCACGCCGCGGTTGATCACGAAAATCCGGTCGCTCATGGCCATGGCTTCGGCCTGGTCATGCGTGACATAGACCACGGTAATCCCGGTCTTCTTCTGGATTTCCTTGATTTCAAAGCGCATGGATTCGCGCAGCTTGGCATCCAGATTGGAGAGCGGTTCATCGAGCAGAAGCAGTTCCGGGGCCGCCACAAGCGCTCTGGCCAGCGCCACGCGCTGCTGCTGTCCGCCGGAGAGCTGGTTGGGCAGGCGCTGGGCGTACTGGCTCAGATGCACAATGTCCAACACCCGTTCCACCTGCTCACGGATGGTATTCTTCGGTGTCTTTTTGATGGTCAGCGGATAGGCCACATTGTCAAACACATTCATGTGCGGCCACACGGCGTAGCTCTGAAAGACCATCCCGATATTGCGCTTTTCCGGAGGAATGAAGGTCTTGCCGCCGGACACCAGCTGGTCGCCGATGTACAGTTCACCGGTCGTCGGCCGCTCAAACCCCGCAATGATGCGCAGCATCGTCGTCTTCCCGCAGCCCGAAGGCCCCAGCAGGGTCACAAACTCCCCTTCCTGAAAGGTTTCGTTGAATTCCCTGAGCACCACGTTGTCGCCAAAGCTTTTGGTAACATGTTGAATCGTCACGGTTGCCATCGGTATCTTTCCTTTCTCAGATGGAGAATTCTCCCCTGGTCAGACGGTTGAGGATAAAATTGAGGAACACCACAATCAGCAGGATGCCGAACGCCATCGCACAGCTCATCGGCTGGCTGGTCAGCGTCCAGTATTCATACAACTGCAGACCGATGGTTTTGGTGGTGCTGGAATACAGGAGGGTGGTCATGGAGAGCTCATAGAAGCTCGGAATAAAGATCAGGAACCAGCCGGCAGCGATGGACGGGAAAATCAGGGGACCCGTAATCCGCCGCATCGTGGTCAGCCAGCTCGCACCGGAAACCTGGCTGCATTCTTCGAGCGAAACGTGAATCTGACTCATGGCCGAGACCACCGTGCGCATGCCCATCATCAGGTACTTGACCAGGTAGGCCGCGATCAGGATGTAGGCGGTGTTATAGATATTGATGCCGAAATTCCCGCGCATGGTCATAATCAGACCCAGGGCAATGACGACCGACGGCGTGCCCGAGCCCAGGGTGATCAGGAAATTGGGGATGCTCCGTCCGCGGACCCGCGTTCTCTGCAGGAGGTAACTCATCACGCAGGCAATCACCAGGCCCACTGTTGCGGAAACCGCAGCGAAGATCAGCGAGTTCTTCAGACAGCCGATCGTTTCCGCGCGGGCAAACACGGAGGTCCAGTTGGTGGTGGTGAAATTCGAGGCGTCAAACACGCTCTTTCCGATATCCACCTTAAAGGATGTGGTGAGGATCGTGACAAAGGGCAGCACAACCACAATCACGGCAAAGAGCGACACCAGGATCGTCATCGGAATGCGCCAGGATCGAAGCTCCACAATGGCCGGACGCACGGATTTGCCGGACACGGTAATATACTGCCGCTTGGCCAGAAGGACATCCGAGACAAACAGGATCAGAAGCGCGACCACCATGAGAAACACGGCAAGACCGGTCGCGTCATTCATGCCGGTCTGTCCCTGCCCGACATACTCGACAATGCGGGTCGTCACCGTATTGACATTGCCGGGGATACCGATAATCGATGGAATCCCGTAGCAGCTCGCCGCGCTGATAAACACCAGAAGTGCACCGGCGATCAGCGAGGGCGTCATCATGGGCAGTGTCACCGTCAGGAGCGTTTTGACCGGGGAAGCGCCGGAAATGCGGCTCGCCTCTTCCAGCGACGGATCCATCTTTTCCATCGCGCGGCTGATGGTGATAAAGGCATAGGGATAATAGAAGGTGGTGAGCACCCAGATCATGCCGGGCAGCGTATAGGCGTTAAGCGGTCCCGGCGCATCGCTGAGGCGGAAAATCACCCGGAGCCACTGGTTGATCGTGCCGACATTCGGATTCATCAGGCGCAGCCATGCCATGGCCCCGACATACGGCGGCACCATATAGGTCAGGATAAACAGCGAGCGGAAGAACTTTTTCCCGTACAGGTCCGTACGCCCGACGAGCCAGGCCAGCGGGAAGGCGATCGCGGTGCCGAGGATCATCGTGGCAAAGGCCGCGATCAGCGTATTCTTCAGGGCTTCCAGGTTCATGGAATACGTGTACAGCCGCTGCATGGTGCTCAGCGAGAACGTGCCCTCCGGGAAGAAAGCCCGGATCAACATATAGACAGATGGGAAGAGCTGGAAGAGCAGCAGGAAGTCGACAATCAGCAGGATCATGATCCATTTGAAGTCCACAATCCATGTCTTTTCCGCCATCATCAGCAGTGTCAGCAGCACCATATCCAGCATCAGGATAATGCCCAGAAGCACCGCCGTGCTGCTGTTGCTGACCAGCAGCTGCCAGCCCCAGGAGACTTCCGAGCGCGCAATCATGCGGAAGGCGGTCAGCTGGTGCTCCTTGCCGCGCACGCTCTTTTTCAGGCTGTTGACGTTATCGGTCAGATCGCTGCCGGCAGAGCCTCCGCTGACAAAGAACGCCTGGAGCAGCATGGCCTGACGTTCTTTTCCGGTCAGCCCTTCTGCAAGCGATGCCGCTTCCTTCGGCAGCGGCAGGCTTTCGTCGATCATGCATTGGAGCAGCTGCAGGCGCAGGGCCTTTCCGTCCTTTGCGCCAAGCAGTTCTTTTCGGTCGGAGGTGCTGACTTTGGGACCATTGACAAGATAGGTGGTATACAGCAGCTTTCCGGTGATCTCACCTTTCCGCTCCCCGCCCTCCGCGGCGAGCCTTGCAGCCTCTTCACCGGCCCCGGCATTCTGGTTTTCCCATGCATCCCTGAGCAGGTCTGCCATGGTGCTGTCCAGTAGAGCCCTCTCCTGCTCCGTCAATGCATTCAGGTCCGGCTGCACACTGTTTTTCCACGCATCCGAAACCTGGCCAGAAAGAGCATAGATGGCCTGATATGCCCTCTCAGAGCTGAAGCCCGAGGCACTGAACTCATTCTGGCCCCGTATACCCATATAGGCCATCAGCGCACCGAGAAGAAAAATCACTGCCAGTCCAATCCTGGTGACCAGCTTTGCAGGCTCCCGCTTCAGAATGTTCCTGCGCGGGTCCGTCGAACGCTTCACCTGCACGCCACCTCCTGTCTTGTTATACCGAACGGGGAAGCCGCTGTGCGGCTTCCCCTCCCTGTTTCTCTTTTTTCAGCTGTTACTGGGTTACCTTGACGGACCACAGATTGTTGATCTCTTCGCGGTTTCTGTAAGCCTTCTCCCAGTCCACACCGATGTCCTTCTTGATCAGTTCGTTGGTATCAATGGAGAGATACGGAACATCCTTCATGTCTGCGAGAACGGAGTGCATGAAGCCCTTGAGGATCAGCTGCTGGCCTTCATCGGTCAGGAAATACTGAGCCACGGCTTCCGCAGCCTCGACATTGACATTCTTGGAGTAGGCTTCATCCACGATCATCACGGTGGAAGGGATCAGGACCACGCCGTCTTCGGGATAGATGACTTCCAGGTTGGTCACCGTGTTGCCCTTTTCCTTCTCATCGTAGAGATACTTGAGAATGGATTCTTCCAGGATCATGATCGCAGCGCATTCACCGCTCTGCAGTTTGGCGATGGCGGTGGAACCGGACTCACGCATCACGCCGTTCGCACCGAGCTTGTCAAAGTATTCTTCGCCGTACTTGTCCAGAAGAGAGCAGACCGCGGCGTACGCCGTGCCGCTTGTGAGCGGATCGCTCATGGAGATGTAGCCCTTGAGCGCCGGATCATAGGCGAAATCCTTGAAGGTGCGGGGAATCGTGATGCCCTTTTCCTTCCATTCATCCACCTTTTCGGGATTGTAAGCGAGCACCATGTTGCACACGCGCAGGGGGTACCAGTAACCTTCCTTGTCGTACGGGAAGCGCAGGCGGCTTTCGGCATCCTTCACCTCGAAGGAATGCAGGTAGCCATAGTCCTTCATTTCCAGGGAGAATGCCGGCTCAGCCACCATGAACATATCGCAGCCCAGGGGCTGATCCCGCTTTTCACCCATCTCACCATAGATCTTGGTGATCAGCTTGCTCGTGCCGGAATAGAAGAAAAAGCTGCCTTCATTGCCGGGCGTCAGGTTCGGGAACTCGGCCTTGATCGCCTGATCCATCATATCCAGAACAGCCGGATACATGGAAGAATAAATCACCAGTTCTCCTTCCACATCCTCATTGACAGCAAATGCCGTGACAGATACAGACAGCATCATCATCACGACCAGTGTGAGTGCCAGAATTTTTCTCATAACTCAGTCGTCTCCTTTTTTATTTTTTCAGTCCACCGAATGGACTTCACGTATCGGTATTCTAAACCATTGCCCCTGCGTTTTCAAGTTTTCCCTTTTCGATTTCCCGGATCATGCTGGTCCTCTCTCCGGATGACCGTTCCCTGTTTCTTCCCCCACCATACAAAACAGCACAGACAATCCGTCTTTCAGATCGTCTGTGCTGTTTTGTATGTTTTTCTATATGGATCAGCCCTGCTTGGCGATGTCAAGAAAAGAGAGCTGTACACCCTGCATGGGCAGGTTTCTTTCTTCGGTCAGGCTGCGGCGGCTGTTTCCGAGCAAAAGAGCAGCCAGTTCCCCGGCCGTCGTGGCATCCGGTGCCTCCGTCAGGCTGGCCTCGATCGGCACTTCCACCCATCCTTCCTGCGCATCGGCAGTCTGAAAGACCGGCATGCCCAGCTGCACCGCGTTGGGAAGAACACCTTCCTCTTCTTTCCATTCCGGTTCCGGCTCTTCCTGGACCGGATCCGCACCCGGCATTTCTTCCATACCGGGCATGCAGAGCTGCTCGGCCTGCTGCATAGTCTCTGCCTTCCGCCGCCGTTCAATGCAGTGAAGCGATGCATGCATGCCGCAGGCACGGCAGAGCCACTCTGCCGCAGCAAACGCTTCACTTCTCGACATCTTTGCATCCAGCCAGATGCCTGTCTCCGGTCCCGCCAGGGCGCCGGAAGACGATGTCAGCACAACTTTCCCCGTATACGGACACGGGACATCATAGAGTGCCCGGATCTCCGAGGGGCAGTCCATCAGCAGGTCCAGTGCAAGCCGCTGAAGCGCATGCGCCGGGGAGGGCGATGTATAGTTTCTTGCACCTGCCGTCAGATGCCAGACCGTTCCTCTGCGGACATCGGTCAATGCTTCCTCCAGATCCTGAAACACTGCCCGGTCCGCCTTGGTGCGCATCAGATTCTGCCTGTGCATCAGGTCCAGAAGGTCCAGTGCTGCCACGTCCGTATCGGAAAAAGGACCTGTCTTCTGCAGACAGACCAGAAGCTGCTTTCCCTTCCGGTGCCTCCTCAGCAGTTCCTCCCATACGGTCATGCCTTCCGTCCCTGCCTTTCTGTTTCCTGCTGTGTTTCATGGTGTAGTGTAACATGCCTCTCCCTGTCGGGCAAGAACAAACTCTGCTCATGGTTTTTGCCGCGGCCCTTTTTTTGTCCGTTGCCGGGGCTGCCGTTCTTTCCATGTTCACAGAAAAACGGTGTTTTTTAAGGATTATGCAGATTTTTTCGGTAGAAAACATTTTGATTTATGGGTAAAGTATTATTGGAACTATCAGGAAAACCAGTTCCTGATATCCGACTCCGACATGATTGCCGCTGATCCATTCTGTTCAGAAAGGAACATACTGCATATGGGAAATTACCGGAATTTTAAGCTGGTGACCTATTTTGTTGCACATGCAGCCGCACATATCCGGAAAGAAGAACTCGAAAACCAGATTGCGTTTCTGGAAAAATATATGCGCCTGGACAAGGTCTACCTCGAGCCCTGGCGCGGTGAGCTCGCCTCACACGAACAGATCGAGATGATCCGCGATGTGTTTCATGCTCATGGCGTGGAAGTGGCCGGGGGACTGACCACCGTCATCCCCACACCCGAAGGCGAGGATCCCAAGCCGCGTATGTTTGATACCTTCTGCTACAATCATCCCGGCATGCGCGCCACGCTGCGTGAAGTCAGCACCTTTATCGGCAAACACTTTGATGAGTTCATCATTGATGACTTCTTCTTCACCGACTGCACCTGCCCTGCCTGCGTGCGGGAACGCGACCTGTATAATCAGAAACACCATACCACAGGCTGGGAAGCCTACCGTCTGGACCTGATGAAGCGGGTCAGCTCAGAGGATGTCATCGGACCCGCAAAGGCAGCCAATCCAAGATGCCGCATCACCATCAAATATCCGAACTGGGCGGAGAGCTATCAGGAAACCGGCTATAATCCGGCCGCCCAGCGCCAGCTCTTTGACCGGATCTACACCGGAACCGAAACGCGGGATCCCGTCACCACGGACCAGCATCTTCCCCGCTATCTCTCCTTCTCCCTCATGACCTACTTTGAATCCATGTGGCCCGGGCACAACGGCGGCGGCTGGTTTGACACCTTCGACGCCCATGTCACAGACCATTACCTTGAGCAGGCCTATCTCACGGCCTTCTCCAAGCCCCAGGAGATCATGATGTTCTGCTTCCAGTCCCTGCAGGACAACATGTTCACCCCTGCCCTCGGCTTCCAGCTTGACAAGCTCGACGCTGTCCTGGACCTCGCCGGTTCCCCTGTGGGCATTTCCTGCTATCTGCCGGACAACTGCCAGGGCGAGGACAATATTCAGGATTTCCTCGGCATGAACGGTCTGCCCATTGTCTGCACACCGTATTTCCCGCAGGGTGCAAAGCAGATCCTCCTCACGCGCTCTTCCGCCTGCGATCCGGACGTGCTGAAGAAATTGGACAAATACCTGCATGGCGGCGGCACCGCGCTGGCCACCACCGGATTCTGGGAAGCGCTCCAGGGAAAAGGCATGGAGAACCTGACTTCCATCCGTCTGCGCGGCCGCAGGGTCACAGGCAGTGCCTACCGCGTGGAAGAGCTCTCCAAAGCAGGCTGGCCGGCCTGCACCTTCCCCTCCGGTGCACACCCGGTTTCCATTCCTGTTGCAGAGTTCCGCAACAATGCCACCTGGGCGGTTGTCAAACTGCTCCACGGGGAAGAAAGCTATGGACTGCTGCTTCGGGACGACTATGCCCGCGGTCATCTGTGGACCCTCGCTGTCCCGGATGCCTTCCCGGACGTTTACCAGCTCCCCTCCCCGGTCCTCAGCCGCATCCGTCAGTCCTTCCCCGTACAGGGTGTCTGGCTCGAAGGCGGACCGCGCATCAGCCTGTTTGTCTATGACAACGATACCTTTATCGTCTATCCCTATGTCATGGACGGCGTCCAGCGGCAGGTGATCCGGGTCCATGTCGAGGGCGCCGAAGCGATCCGTCCCACACCGGGCGGGAAGGAAATCGAACCGCTCTATACCCGAGATGGTGAATCCGTCTTTGAGATTCCCGCGCTTCCCGGTAAGTTTACACTCTACCAGATCATCAGAACCCCTTCCAGATAACAGGTTCGGTTCATTAAGGAGGCTTCTTTATGGATCTGTCCCATCGTAAAGCATCCGGCAAAGTGCGTTTTCTGCATACAGACATGACGCCGCTGGCCAATTATCCTGTTCGGGTTGACCAGATCAGCCACAGCTTTCTCTTCGGCTGCGGCGTGTTTGACAGCGTTCAGCTGTTCAGGGAAACCGACCCGGAAAAACAGGCTGTCATCCGCGCACGCCTCGACAAATGGCTGAAACTGTTCAATTACGGCACACTGCCCTTCTACTGGGGACGCTATGAGCCGGAGGAAGGAAAAACCGCCAAAGAGGAAACCCTGCAGGCAGCCCAGTACCTGCGCAAGCGCCATGTCACCCTGAAAGGACATCCGCTGTGCTGGCATACCGCCTGTGCGCCGTGGCTCCTCAAATATTCGAATGAGGAAATCATGCGCCGGCAGCTGGACCGCATCACCCGCGAGGTCACCGATTTCAACGGCCTGATTGATCTGTGGGATGTCATCAATGAAGTGGTGATCATGCCCGAGTTTGACCGGTACGACAACGCGGTCACACGGCTGTGCGTTGAAAAAGGCCGGGTCGGTCTTGTCAGGGAAGTCTTTGAGCAGGCCAGGGCTGCAAACCCCGATGCCACGCTCCTCATCAATGACTTCAACACCAGCCCCCGCTATGAGCAGCTGATCGCGGATCTCCTCGATGCCGGCGTCCAGATCTCGGCCATCGGCATCCAGTCTCATCAGCACCAGGGCTACTGGGGCGCTGAAAAACTGCACGACGTCCTGGAACGTTTTTCCCGCTTCGGCCTGCCGATCCATTTTACGGAAAACACGCTCATTTCCGGCGAACTCATGCCGCCGCATATCGTCGACCTCAACGATTTCCAGGTCGATGAATGGCCGAGCACCCCGGAGGGTGAAGAGCGGCAGAAGCGTGAAATCACGGAGATGTACACGATTCTCTTCTCCCACCCGCTCGTTGAAGCGATCACCACCTGGGACTTCACCGACCGCTGCTGGCTCAACGCCCCGTCGGGTTTACTGCGTGCGGATGATTCCGAGAAGCCGTCCTACCATGCGCTCCATGATCTCATTCACGGCGCATGGGAAACCCATGAAACCCTCAAGACCGACGCCGACGGCTGCCTGTCCTTCGATGGTTTCAAAGGAAACTATACCCTGACGGTCGGCAGCCGGGTCATGCCCATCAGTCTCAAGGAGGACATGACTCAGGTTCGCACCCTGGTTGTCCCGTAATCTCCTCAATTCACGCTTACCGCGCCTCCCTTCCCGGAGGCGCTTTTTCAATGAAAAACCGGGAGCAGCATATGCCCCCGGCCTTCGTCCGGCAGACGGTCTTTTCCGTCCTCAGTTCTCCGCTCCCTCCCCGGCCTCCTGTCCCTTTCTGTACTGCACCGGGGTCAGTCCCGTAATCTGCTTGAAACGTCTTGCAAAACTGCCCGGATCGTAATATCCGACCCGAACGCCGATCTCCCGGACCGGCATGTCCGTTTCCCTCAGCAGCTTCTTGGCCGCTTCCGCTCTGAGCAGGCTCAGATAATCCAGCGGCGACATGTGCATGCGCTCCTTGAAGGCTGTGGAAAGACGTGTTGTGGAAAGATCGAAGGATTCCGCTATGGCAGACATGGAGATTTCCGGATCCTGGAAGTGTGCGTCCATGTAGGCGGCCACCTGGGAAATCACGTCCTCTTCGGTCTGCGTCTCCTGCTTTTTCCCACTTCCCGACTGCAGAATGCTCTGGCACAGACCGCGGAGCAGATCATTGAGATCATCAATGGACTGGCAGGAAGTCAGGGAAAAGATATTGTACATTTCACGCGCATCCTGCATGGTGGACAGCTCCATGGCGTGCTCCCGGATCAGGGTGTCAATGACGTCATTGTAAATCATGCGGAAGGCAAACGGTGACATGCTGGTGGTCTTCAGGAAGCTCACCAGCTCCGCCATACGCGCTTCCAGCAGTTCTGAGCTGCCCAGGACCACCGCCTGAGAGATGGCGGCAATCAGTTTCTGGGCCTTGGGAAGCACTTCTTCCATGTTATGGGAGATTTCTTCATAGGCCAGCACGCCGTCTCCGGTGATAAAGCGGTTATCGTAAGCGGTCGCTGCTTCCAGATAAGCAGCCGAGGCACGCGCATAATCCGTCTGAATGCCCGAAAGGGCCACCGCATAGTGCCCACCGCTGTCTGAAAGCCCGGCGCACAGGGCATCCGCCAGCTCCCTCGGTGCGTCCGGCCGGTCTGAAAACACCAGGTAGAGGTTTGCGCGGACGGCGACCAGCTCGGACATGAGCACTGTCGCGTCCTGCACCGGTGTGATCTCCGCCGCATCCTCGCCTTCCTGAATGCCGGCCAGAAGAATGGCATAATACTTCCGGTCAATGTCAAACCCGATCTGCTGGGCCAAGTGAACTGCTTCCTCGCGTGTCTCAAAACGCCCCTTGATAAACCGGATGACAAACGCATGGCGCTGCATGGGCAGTGCGTTGGAGAGGCGTGAGGTCAGCTCGGTATTGGACTTTGCCAGCGCCTGAATGCCGCTGGATATCTCCTGCAGCTCATCTCTTGTTCCGCTGTCCCCTGTATTCGGAAGCAGGCTGGAGATTTCCCGGATCGGCCGCACATGGCGGGTGGCCAGGAAAATGGCCAGACAGATGCTGACCAGGCCGACGGCGGAGAGGATCAGAATGACGCGCGTTTCTGCCCCGTGCACAGCGTTTTCCAGATCGGATTTGCGAAGCACCGTGACATAGCGCATGTTCCATTCCTTCGGCTCAGTAAACAGCACATGATAGGCGGTTCCGTCCTCCGTCATCTCGGTTTTTCCTTCCGCCACGCAGCGTCTCACCGCTTCATCGCTGACCGGCAGATCACTGCTTCCGGCAAGCAGTGCATCCTCAAAAAAGATCATCGTATTGAGGTCTGTGTCAATGGCGTCCTGGAACATGGTCCTGTACTTTTCCTGCTTGATCAGGAACAGGATGGTCCCGCGGTTGCTCTTGGGGCTCGCGCCGAGGGGCAGGATGAAGGTCACCACTTTCTGTCCGGACGCATCCATGAGCGTCGAGGTCACATGCTGTGAAGGCAGGACCGTCAGATGATCGACCCGCTCAATGAGCCCGAGCAGTGTGTCCGGCTCTGTGTGCTCATACTGCATGAGCTCCGTGAACAGCGATGTGGTCATTGAGGCCGAGGACGAATAGAGATAGTCATCCCCAGCAAAATGCACATAAATCTGATCGCAGATACTGTTGGTGGCCATATAGGGCATCAGCTGCAGCTGAAGATCGTACGCTTTCCACGGTTCCTTTTCATAGCTGAACGGAAGGATATACGGAGAAAGCCCGATCTGCTCGGCAGTATGCATCATGTTGTCGATATACTCATTGTGCTGCTGAGCGATCCGGTTCAATCGGTTGACCTGGGTGGTCTGCAGGGTATCGCTGACCTGATGATTCACATACCCGGTCAGGTAAGCGGTCAGCACTGAAAAGACCACCATCAGCAGAAGCAGGTAGCTCAGCGCATAGCGCAGAAATACCTTGGAAGGCCTTCGCATCGTGCGTGACACACTCATACCCCTTTCCACCGGTGATAGATCGTCTCATACAGCTGCCGGTATTCTTCCGCCCCTGCGTCCCGCAGTTCCTCAAGAAAACGTGCATAGCGCTCCGCATCCACGCCCTGGGTCATGAACTCCACGAGAGCCTGATCAATGATGCTCTTAAGGGTGGTCTTCAGGCGGCTGATGCGTGCGCTTTCCTCCGCATTCTTCTGCATCACATTGGTCAGGTAGCGGAACGACACGCTCTCCAGCACGCCGGCTTCCTCATACACAGCACAGTACCGGCTCTTTTCCCTGCGGTGCTCGGCAGGAATATACACCGATTCATACCATGGAGACGGCGCCATAAACTGTCCGCAGATCACGGGCACTGTCTTGTACAATTCATTATCTCCCGGGACATACAGCACTTCGTACTTCCCGTCCTCGCGTTTCTTCAGCGTATCGCCGACCCGCCCGTTCTGGGAAACCAGCATGTTCTCCGTTTCGAACTGCGCATCGAGCCAGCGAAGAGCTGCGTCCACATTGCTGCAGGTCGAGGAAATGGCCGCGCCAAACTCGATATCGTCAATCAATCTTGGCAGGGCAGCCTTTGCGCCTTCCGCATGCACCGGGAGCATCAGTGCATAGTGTTCCGCCACATCCGGTTTCAGCGCCGTATTCCCCAGACGCCAGTAGCTGAACATGCCGGTATTGCCGCGGTTGATCTTTGCACTCCAGATATTGCTTCCCTGGGTAATGCATTCCACATCGAGCAGACGCTCCTCAATGAGCGTGTGCAGATACTGCACGGCCGGAAGGAATCCTTCCTCTTCTGGGGCAAAATGCATGTGTCCCTGTTCATCCACAAAGACGAACTCTTCATTGAGCGGGATGCCCCAGAAGGAAAAGAGATTGTAGACGCCCGTGATGATGTCATCAAAGGTGGCTTCCAGCGGAATCTCGTCAGCGACACCGTTCCCGTTCATATCACTGTCCCGGAACGCGCGCAGGACTTCCAGCAGTTCATCCGTCGTCTGCGGCACGGACAGCCCGAGCCGTGTCAGCCAGGACTGATTGATGAAAAAGTGTCCTGATGTGTTCACATTCTGGGAGATCAGGAAGCCGAGCTGATAAATGTGACCGTCGGACGAGGTCAGGCGTTCCCTGGTCTCCTGATTCATTTTGGCCGTATAGTTGGGCAGCCTGCCCTCATCCATGTATCCGTCCAGCGGAAGGACCAGGTGCTGGGACACACCGTATTCCTCCACATCCAGCGATCCACGGAGGATCAGGTCCGGATACGTTCCCGATGCAAACATCAGCGACAGCCGCGTTTCCCATTCCGAATCCTTGATGTCCTCAAACTGGATATGAACGCCCGTCTGCCGTTCAATCTCCTGAAAATACCACAGATCCTGAAAATCAATGGCCTGGTTCTCCACTTCATACTGCATGGCCCGGAGCGTCACGCTCTCCGGCTTTTTTTCTGCATTCTTCTGCGTGCTGCATCCCGCAAGGGCCAGCAGAAGCACGGCTTCCGCAGCACACAGACACCGCCTGATCATTTTGCGCAAGGCTTTTCCCTCCTGTCTACGGCAGGCTCTATATCCGTTCAGCGCATATCGCGTGTTTTCACTTGTCCTGTATGGAAATTGTAGCACAAGTCTGCCCCGGGCTTCAACCTTCACTTCTCCGTGTGCGGCAGGCACAAAAAAACTGCCGGACCTTTCGATCCGGCAGAATCGGTTTCTTTGATCGGTTACATGACAAACTGGAACACGGTGAATGCGGTATAGATGGCCAGCAGCAGAATGCCCTGCCAGCGGGACAGCTTGCCGCGAATCAGGCTCGGCACAGTCAGTATCAGCATGACAGCAAACATCACAGGGATGTCCACAAGCAGAGAAGCATTCACACCGTTGAGCGTCTTCTCGGCAGGAATGGCGAACGGAGAAATCGTAATCGCTGTACCGCTGACCAGAACCAGGTTGAACAGGTTCGCACCGATAATGTTGCCCAGGGACAGTGCACTGTGACCCTTGACCAGGGCCGTGATCGCGGTCACCAGTTCAGGGAGCGAGGTTCCAAGGGCGACCATGGTCAGACCGATGACCGAGTCCGGAACACCCAGGGCTGCGGCAATCTTGGTGCCGTTATCCACCAAAAGGTTGGCGCCGAATGCAATGGCGACTGCGCCGACAATCAGGAGCACCAGTTCCAGCCAGAGTTCTCTTTCCTTCTGGCCTTCTTCTTCGGCTTCCACTGCGCTCTCATCGGGATGCTTCTTCATCTGCAGGACCGTGGTCACCATATAGACCACAAAGCCGCACAGAAGAATCACGCCGTGCAGGCGGGTGAAAGCGCCCTGTGTGTAGGCAATGAAGGCATAGAAGATGGCAGCCAGGAAGAAGGCAGTCACCGGGAGCCGCAGGGTCTTTTTGTTGACCAGAGACGGACGGATGGCAATGGTCAGAGCAGAGATCAGGCTGGTGTTGCAGATGACCGATCCGATGGCGTTGCCATAGGAAATGCCGCTGTTGTGGGCAATGGCTGCCTGTGCGGAAACCATGACCTCAGGCAGCGTGGTGCCGATGGAAACCACCGTCGCGCCAATGAGGAGCTCCGGCAGGTGAAAGCGGTGCGCCAGGCCGGTTGCACCGTCCACAAACCAGTCACCGCCCTTGATCAGCAGAGCCAGTCCGAGAATAAACAACAGTACTGGAACAAGCATTGTTTTTTCCTCCATATTTTGCTGTTTCAGCTACACAGGTCGTTTCAGCTTCAGGCTGTCCATTTCCTTTCCCTGTACCGCCTGACCCATCGCAGCCGAAGATTGCTGAATTCCATTCCCGCACATCAGGTGCTGCATGTTTTTCTTTTCACTGTCAACAGCATGCTGTTCATGCGCGAACTCCTGTATTGTTGCACATCTCACTCAAACCGACAAGTCTTTTTTTCATGAAAATCAGAATCAGAATGCTATATGCGCCATATGATATTTCCGTTTTGCTGCTGACCGGGTTCAGAATCCTCCCAGCCCCCGGTTTCCGTACACCCGGTGCATGCTGAGCTCCTCCTCCAGCGCCGCAAACTCCTCATCTGTCAGCTCAACCTCTGATGCATTCAGGTTTTCACTGTCTTCACCTGATTTCTTTTCTGCATGAAACAGCGCTTATTGCACTTCGAACGAAGGTTTCCAGGCGGCAAACTGCACAAGCTGCTCGTCCGTGCGGTGATAGTAGCGCATATCCCGGTCCAGAGCAGCGATTTCTTCCATCTCCTGCGCGGTCAGCACAAAGTCAAGGATATCCAGATTATCCCGGATGTGATCCACATTTTTGCTGCCCGGAATGACGGCAAAGCCCATCTGTGTATGCCAGCGGAGGATGATCTGGGCCGGGGTCTTTCCATACTTTTCCCCAAGTTTCCGGAAGACAGGCTCATGAATCAGGGATTGATCCCCGTGACCGAGCGGATACCAGCTCATCAGACGGATATCATACCGGTCGAGGGTTTTGCGCAGTTCTTTCTGCGTGAAGTACGGGTGGGCCTCCACCTGAATGAACTGAGGAACCACTTCCCACTGCTTTTCCAGTTCCTCGATGTACTTTCCCTCAAAGTTGGAGATGCCGATGGCCCTGGCTTTTCCCTCTCTGTACGCCTTTTCCAGCTGCCGGTATCCGGCCAGCCAGTTCCCCGCGGGCTGGTGGATATAGAGGAGGTCCACATAGTCCACGCCCAGACGCTCCAGGGTCTCGTCCACGGCATGCTCATTTTCATACTCGCTCGGCCAGAGCTTCGTGGAAAGGAAGATGTCCTCCCGTTTGGCACCGCTTGCCTTCATGCCCCGTCCAACTGCGCGCTCATTGACATAGGCATTGGCCGTGTCCACCAGCGCGTAGCCCATCTTCAGGGCCTCCCGCACGCTGTTTTCCGCCTCAGCGGGTGAAAGCATAAAGGTGCCGATTCCGATCACCGGACACTGAAGCCCGTTATTCAGAACAAAATATTCCATATGCGTTTTCTCCTCTCAATAGGTTGACGCTTTAGAGCGCGTGAACTTCCATGTTCCGTTTTCCCTGCGCAGTGTGAAATCTCCCCGAAGCCGCCAGCTGTTTTTCCTGCCGCCGTAGACTGCGGCCAGCACACGGCTGCAGCCGGTCATCCTGGCGTGATCGCCCTGGATCTCGACCTCAATGCTGTCATGGTCTGCCGCATAGTAATTGAATGTGCCGTCCAGAAGCCCGCGCAGGAATGCCTCGCAGGGCTGAATGACGCCGGTCATATGTTCAAGGACGTAATCCTCCGTCATCAGATCGCGCAGTCCCTTTGCATCCTTTGCCATCATGCACTGCCAGTACTTCCGGTACATTGCCCGGATCTGTTCTTTTTCGTCCATCTTCATTCCTTCTGTTCTGCCGGATCCAGGAATCGGATCACTCTGGCCGGAACCCCGCCGACCACGGCATAGTCGGGTACATCCTTTGTCACCACGGCCCCGGCCGCAACGACGGCATACTGTCCGATCGTGACGCCCGGGCAGATGGTCACGTTCATCCCCAGCCATGCGTTCTTTTTGACAAGCACCTTCCCGTACGTGTACCGGGTGTGCCGCTCGTTCATGTCATGATTGATCGTCGCAATCCGAAGCCCCGGGGCTGACATGACGCCGTCCTCAAACTCAATGCCGCCGGATGCGGAGAGGATCGCGGAATGATTGATGAACACGCCTTTGCCGAACTTCACTCGATTGCCGAAGTCACAGATGAACGGCGTGAGGATCCGGACTCCGTCCAGCTTTCTTCCGAAGAGTTCCTCGAGATATCCGACATAGGCAGGATCATCCGGCATAGCAGCGTTGGCTTTCGCGCAGAGCGTTCTTGCGCGCATCATTTCATCCACGGCTTCCCTGAAGTAGGGCTCCCGGTTATCCGTCGGTCCGCCCTGATCCATCAGCTGGTAGACATAGCCTTTTTCGTATTCCATACGCTGTACCTCACAGAAGACCGTTTGCGGACAGCCACCGCTGTACCTGTCCCTTCGAGCTGGAAGCCTGGCTGCCGGTGATGGAAAGACCGCTCTTCACATCCGCGCCGGGGCAGGTGCGCCGGATATCCCGCTCGCTTCCGCCCATGCAGCTTCCCTCATTGGTGCACAGCGGAAGAATCGTTTTTCCGGTGAAGTCATAGTGTTCAAGGAAGGTGAACACAGCCATGGGCATGGTCCCCCAGTAGTTGGGATAGGCAAGGATGATGTTGTCATACGCATCGATGGACTCGGGCATGGAGACCAGCTCAGGCCGTGCCTTTGCCTTCAGGTCCTGCTTGGCTTCATCAATGCAGGTCATGTAGACCGGAGAATAGGGATTCTTCATTTCCATCTTAAATGTATCTGCCCCGGTCAGGTCCCGGATGATCTCGCAGACAATTTCCGTATTGCCGACTTTGACATAGCGCATCGCGCCGCCGAAATAGTTTTCATCCGCTCTTGAGAAAAATGCGATCAGTGTCTTTGCCATGACTGTTCCCTCCTGATTTCCTGTTTGCAGGTGTATTGTACCCCACAGCTATTGCAAAGTCCAATTGAAATGTTGTATGATTGATTAAATTATTAAATAACGAGGGCCATCATGAACACCAAACAGATCGATTACTGTATTGAGCTTGCGCATACCCTGAATTTCAGCCGGGCCGCCGACAACCTGTTTGTCAGCCAGCCGACCTTTTCCTATCAGATCCGGCTTCTGGAAGAAGAAATCGGATTTACGCTCTTTGAGCGAAGCGGCAAAGGGGTCTCCCTGACGCCGGCCGGCTCACAGTTTGTCGCCTTCCTGGCCGGCATGCGGGAAGACCTCAAGCGCGCCATTGAGCAGGGGCAGAATTTCTCATCAAAATACAAAGACATTATCACCATCAGCCTCATGGTCCGTCAGGCTCTGTTTTTCCTGCCCGAAGCCATGCGCCTCTTTGAGGCTTCCGATCCTGAAACCCAGATCACGCCCGTTTTTCAGTATCAGAACGGCGTCGAATCCTTCCTGAGGAACGAAACGGATATTCTGTTTGCCCTGAAGGAGCAGACGCATCAGATCCCTGGCATCAGCGTCCACGACCTGTTTGAAAGCCGGATCTATCTGATTACGGACCGGCACGACCCGCTCGCCGCGAAAAACCTCATTTCGCCCGAGGATCTCTATGGGAGAACCCTGATGGTCGGCGGCGGCTCACCGCCTGCGCTCAAGGCTGTGCAGCACCGGCTCATCGCCACCGGAAACATCCGCTATTTCAACAGTCCGGATCATGACACCACCCTGACCAATGTCGCCGCCGGCAAAGGCATCTGCCTCGCTCCCGGTTTTCTGAACGATCACAGCGGCCAGTTTGCATGGATTCCGTTTGACTGCGGGGAATCCTTCTCCTGTGTGCTCTGCACCCACAAGACGGACAGCCGCCCTGCCCTCTCCTCCTTCATCTCCATCCTGAAAAAACTGTATCAGGATGCGGTGGCGTTTCCCCTGTAAACAAAAGAAGATCGCTGTCCCTCGGCACAGAAAACGACTGTCTCCCGAACCCCGGAAGACAGCCGTTTTCTTTTCTGTCAGCGCCAAGCAGGCTCTGTTTTTATTCTTCAGCTCTCAGTCTGAACATCAATCCAGCGGAAGCGGAAATCAAATGCTCTTTCCTCCGTCAGGTACAGCCGGTCCCGCATCGGCAGAGGCCCGCAGGACGCACTGCCGAGCGGACCCATCACACCGTCAAAGCATACCTCTGTCAGGTTTTCATCATGCAGGTCATAGGTATGCTGGGCCTCATCCAGCAGTTCCTGGGTATAGTGATGCACAGAAAAGCTGAATGCGTCTCCTGCAATCTCAAGCCCTGTGCCGGCCGCCTGCAGGATTCTCACAAAGGAAGTATCCTGGTGAGAACCGTTTTCCTGCGGGAAAACGTAGGGCTCATGGTTTTCTTCCACCGTCTGGGTGTAGTATCCGATCCGGGCCGCTGTCTTCTTGTCCGAATAGTTTTCCATCGGCCCTCTTCCCAGATACGCAATCCGGTCATAGCGCCTTGGCATGGTCAGACGCATGCCCAGTCTGGGCAGGAAGGGCATATCCTGCTGAAGCGGGATATACCGGATATGCAGGTCCACTTCTCCGTTTCGGTGCACTCTGTAGTCCTGCACCACGCGCACCACCGGTCTCCTTGATTTCGGCGCATACACATTTTCGAGGGTAATGCACGCTGTATTCTCCTCCATCTGCACGCAGCGCCTGACATTGCGGCACAAAAGCCGGTCAATGCCCAGCTTTTTCCAGTCGTTGGCCGTCCGCCGGTCGTTATCCGTGACGGCACGCCAGAGATTCACTTTCATGCCGGACTCCAGAAGGTTTTCCGAGATCTGCTTCCATCCGCAAAGCCCCTGATCATCAAACCGGATCTCAAAATCGCTTCCTGCGGCCGTGATCATTCCATCTGTCTCAGAAACCTTCAGCGGTGCGCCGTCTGGCAGATGCACAACCGGCACGTCATATCCAAGAGACAGTTTCAACTGCTCCCCGGCCACAACAAACCCTGCCCTCGCCCACAGCGTGTCCCTGGTCAGAGTCCAGTCAATATTCAGGAAACTGCCTTTGGGATAGGTTCCCAGCGGCAGGTCCACGCGGCTGACCTTTCCCGGCGCCGTCCGGGTGGAAAAGGTCCCCTGTTTGATGGTTTTCCCCATCCATTCAACACGCCAGACTGCCTGAAGTTCTGACAGCGCAGTAAACGCATACAGGTTCCGGATGCGCAGCCGCCCGTTTTTCTCATCGGTCAGCTCTGCCCGTACAGGACGCAGAACATGCGCGTACTCAATCATGCCCGTATGCGGCGTCCGGTCCGGGTACATCAGCGCATCGACGCAGAAATGTCCCGAGTGCGGATACTCTCCAAAGTCCCCGCCATAGGCATAATACGGTTTTCCATCGCGCATTTTGACGCATGCATGGTCCACAAATTCCCATACACAGCCGCCGATAAACGCGGGCGTCCTGTAGATTTTCTGCCAGTAATCCTCGAGATTTCCCGGGCCCTGGCCCATGGCATGCGCATATTCGCACAGGAAATACGGTTTGGGTGAACCGGACTTCAGGTACGTATCGATGGAATCGAAATCCGTATACATATAGCTGGCGATGTCGGACACTTTCGCATCCCAGAACATCAGATGGCTGTGATAGTGGATCGGCCGGGAGGGATCCAGCGCGCGCATGGCAGCGGCCATGGCTTCATGATTGCATCCATAGCCTGCTTCGTTGCCCAGGGACCACATGATGACGCAGGGATGGTTCCGGTCCCGCATGACCATGCGAATGCCGCGGTCCACAAACTGTTCTTCCCATTCCGGGTCAGCGGCCAGAAGATGATAGTTCCCCAGATGGTTGACGCCGTGACACTCAAGGTCGGTCTCATCCACGACATACAGCCCGTATTCATCGCACAGGGAAAGGAATCGCGGGTCATTGGGATAGTGGCTGGTGCGCACGGTATTGATATTGTGGCGCTTCATGATGCGCACATCCTCGAGCATGACGTCCATGGGCGTATAGTGTCCGAGCGTAGCGTGCGTGTCATGGCGGTTGACGCCCTTCAGTTTTACGGAGACACCATTGACATAGAACTGACGGTTCTTCACTTCGACGGTGACAAACCCGGTGCGGACGCACTCAAGCTGTCCCGGGATTCTGCACAGCAGTGTATAGCGGTCCGGCGTTTCCGCGCTCCACGCCTGAGCCCGCTCGACGGTGATCTGCCATACCGCGCTTCCTCCGATGACAGGAACCGTTTCCGCAGCGCACAGGCTTCCGTCAGGATTCAGGAGCGTACAGTCAATCCGCTCCAGTCCCTGTGCATCGATCTCGGCGCGCAGGGAACCGTTTCCGGTCTGCGCGTCATACCCTGCCTGAACGCGCACATCGGAGATTTGCTTTTCCGGGAAGGAGAGCAGCATGACATCCCGGAAGATCCCGCTCATGCGCCACATGTCCTGGTCTTCCAGATAGGTGCCGTCACTGTACTGCATCACAAGCACACGCAGCTCATTGCGTCCTTCGTGCAGCCACTGCGTCAGGTCAAACTCGGCAGGCATATGGGATCCTTTGGAAAAGCCGGCCTGAAAACCATTGATGAACACATAGAATGCGCTGTCGACGCCTTCAAAGCGAATGCGGGTGTGTCTTCCTTTAAACGCTTCCGGCAGCTGGAAAAACCTTCTGTACAGGCCCACCTGGTTTTCCTTTGATACATAGGGCGGATCAAAGGGGATGGGATAGGCCGAGTTGGTATACTGCGGGAACCCATAACCCTGCATCTGCCAGCAGCCGGGCACCTGAATCGTGGAAAAATCCATGTCCCCGGCCAGGTCCCCGGGAACGCTCTCCACATTTTCAAACCAGCTGAAATCCCAGCGGCCGTTCAGATCCATATAGAACGGAGAAGCTTTGCGCTGGCCGCTGAGGGCCTGATCCGTCTCCGCCCATGGAATCAGCGTGGCACGGTTCGGGAGACGGTTCACATGCAGAACATGAATGTCCTGATATTCCGGAAAACGCATCCGATTCATCCTCTCGTACTTTCTTCAGCTTTCATCGCGTGCCGGGCACGGATGACAGCGTTCGTGGCGTATGCCCGCTGTCTATTTTACGCATTGTGCGGTAATACACAATCATCAGATAGATTTCTGCGCCGACCCACGCTGAGATATCCGCAATGCACAGTCCGAGAAACTGCAGCGGCCGGACGAGGAGGTAGGCGGCAAGAATCCGCATGCCCAGTTCCAGGAAGCCTGACAGCATCGGCGTGGTGGTATCCCCCATTCCCTGCAGCGCATTGCGGTAAATGAAGAGCGGTCCCAGCACCCATTTCATGAAGCCCTGGGTCATCATCATCTGACGCGAATACGGGAGGACCTCCTGCAGTTCCTGCGGCGAAGCAAAGATGGAGGTCAAAGGCGTACTGAACAGGGCCATGGCAATGCCAAGAATCAGGTTCACGCCAAGAGACAGGGGAAGGATGTCTCTGACACCCTTTTTCACGCGGTCAAGACGCGCTGCACCCATATTCTGACCGGAATAGGTCGCCATGGCGATCCCCAGGCAGTTTCCCGGCATCTCGGCGAAATACATGATGCGCGACGCTGCAGTGTATGCTGCGGTGTACAGGGATCCCAGTTCATTGACAAGGCGCTGGAGAACAATCGCCCCGATCGCTGTCACACTGGTCTGGAACGCCAGAGGAAGACCCAGCCGGATCAGGCGCAGATCAATCTCCCGGCTGAAGCGCCAGTCCTCTTTCTCAAAGTGGAGAAGCCGGGTACGCCGGACGCCGGCAAAACAGTATACGGCAGCCACCACCTGGGCAATGCCGGTCGCCACACCCGCGCCGATCACGCCCCAGTGCAGCACCAGAACAAACAGGAGATCCAGCAGAAGATTGACCAGCGTTGACACCACCATCGCCCACAGCGGTGTTTTGCTGTCCCCCACCGAACGCAGGAACGAGGACAGGACATCATAGGTCATCATGACGGGCATAAACAGGAAGGTGATCAGGATATAGTCATATGAATCCTGCCAGATATCCTGTGGCGTACTCATCAGGCGAAGCAGCTGCGGAATCAGCAGAATACTCACAGACATGAAGACCACCGTAATCAGTCCGCCGACGCGGACGGTACCGGCCATCGCCCTGCACAGTCCCCGCTCATTCTTCGCGCCGAAAAACTGAGCATACAGAATGGCAAAGCCGCCTGTCATACCCATCAGGAACCCGATAATGAAATATCCCAGAGCACCTGTGGAACCGATGGCCGCAAGTGCACGGATACTGATTCCCCTGCCCACAATCGCAGAGTCCACCATGCTGTACATCTGCTGGAACAGCGATGATACCAGCATGGGAACGGAAAAACGAATCATCAGACTTCGCGGAGAACCGCTTGTCATATCCATCGTCTGTGCCATGATTTTTCCCCCGGATTCGAAACTGTCTGTGCAGAAGAAGGGCGCCCGCCGCCTTTGACGGCAGCGGACGCCCGGAATTCAGACTGAAAAAACGTTCTGGAACAGGATTACTGGGTGCTGTCAAAGTAATCCTTGGCTTCGTTGAACATCAGACCCAGTCCGGATGCATCCATTTCTTTGAGGTATGCATCCCAGTCACCATCAATGTCCTTCTGTCCGGTGATGAACTGCACCATCCAGTTGTCCTTGAGGTTGGTCAGGTTTGTCTGATATTCGGCCATCATGGGCAGTGAGAACTGGAGCAGGGTGTTGATGCCGTGCTCTTTGTAGCCCAGGCTTCTTGCAAATGCGCTGCCTTCATCGGTGCCCTCACGCGGAGCGGAAGGACCATATTCGGTACGGCCGTAACGGTTGATGGCTTCGAAATCCGGGAACTCCTCAGAGTAGGCCTGCGTGGTGCCCCAGCTGCCGGTTTCCTTGTTCTTCCAGTACCACCAGCCGCCTTCTTCACCGTAGAAGTCCTTGAGATACTGTTCGATGATCTCAGGATCGCCCGTGGAGTTGCGTGCGCAGAAGTTCATGATTTCCAGTGCACGGATGAAGCGGTCGGTATCCGCCGTCAGTTCAGGAGAGAAGCAGTAGATCTGAGCCAGCAGGTTCCAGCTCTTCACGCCGCTGTCGCCATAAGGTCCGACCACGGGATCGCCGAAGATGATGTGTTCATCGGGATTGGCATTATAGAATTCGGTAGCCACAGCGCCGCTGTCCACATCGGCCCATTCGCCGTTCTCGTCGATGTACTGATAGTCGCCCTTGGATACCCAGTGATAATAGTTGGCACGCACGGTGGAGCCGATGCGGTGATTCACGAAGGAGTGGGAGATGGCCCAGTAACCGCCGCTGTTTTCACCGGTGATGAATTCGGGATCGATCAGGCCTTCGTCATACCATGCTTTCAGCACTTTCAGGGCTTCCTTATAGCGCTGAGAGGTTGCAGCGTACACGAATTCCTCGGTGCCGTCATGATCGTCGTCCAGATACTGGAAAGCAGAATGGTCGGTACGGCCGTCTGCAGCGCCGGGGTTCACGCCAAAGGCGCCAAACACATTGCGCATGCCGTCGGAGCTGATGCCGTAGGTGTTCTGCACGCCGTCGCCGTCGGGATCTTCATAGGTGAATTTGTAAAGGAGGTCATGCAGTTCGTCGAGGGTCTCAGGGGTCTTTTCGACGCCGACCTTCTTCATCCAGGTCTCGTTGTACACAACCGGGAGATGGAAGAGGTTGCCGGTGGACAGGGTGGGAAGACCATACTGTACGCCATCCACAGAACCATAGGAGAGGAACAGACCATCCTGATAGTCCATCATGCCGTTGTAATAGATCGGGAAGTATTCCTTCACCAGTTCCATGTCGAAGGAGCCGATGGCTTCCTGATCAACATAGGTATTGAACTGGGAGGGATCCTTCAGACGGATGACGTCAGGAGTGTTGTCCGCAATGATGTAGGTGTTCAGCACTTCGAGGAAGTTGCCGTCTTCGATGTTGGGCACCTCAATATCCACATTGAAGGTGTCTTCGATCAGTTTGATCGTGTAGGCATCTTCAGCCGTGGGGGTAACAAAGTACTGGGTCCACAGGTAGTGATACTTCGGGAGCTGGCTGTAATCCTTCTCCACATAAGGGCTCTTCACAGCAAAAGCGGAAGTAGCGCTCAGGGCCAGGGCCAGCACCAGAACCAATGCCAGAACCTTTTTCATATAGGGAGCCTCCTTAAGAATTATATTTCCAGCAGAAATGGCCTTCTGCTGTGAATCAGATGGAATGTGTACACAGATCAGCCCTTCAGAGAACCGACCATGACACCCTTGACGAAATATTTCTGAATGAACGGATAGACAATCAGGATCGGAAGCGTTGTCACCATCGTGACGGCTGCCTTGATGGTTTCAGGCGTCATGGTGACCTGCACTTCTTCACCGTACAGGTTGACCAGGGAGTTGCTGCCTTCCAGAACAATGCGGCGGAGCGTCACCTGCAGCACCTGCTTTTCGGGCGTCGTGATGTAGATCATCGCGTCGAACCAGGCATTCCAGTGTCCGACCGCATCCCACAGACCGACGGTCGCGAGGATCGGCATGGAGAGCGGAACGAAAATCCTGTACAGGATGGTCAGGTCGTTTGCACCGTCAATATGTGCCGATTCCTCCAGACTGTCCGGGATGGACATCAGGAAGTTGCGCATGATCGTGATGTTGTAGGCAGAAATGCAGCCGGGCAGGATCAGGGACCAGATGCTGTTCATCATGCCAAGATCCTTGATCAGCAGGAAGTTCGGCACCATGCCGCCTGAGAAGAACATCGTAAAGACCAGAATCAGGGTCCAGAAATTGCGGTTGGGGAGATACCGCTTGGACAGTGCATAGGCAAAGTGATAGCTGAGCAGCAGGGCAACAGCGGTGCCGAGCACGGTACGGATAATGGACCACATAAAGCCCAGATAGACAAACTTGGAGGAGAGAACATTCTTATAGCTGTCCAGGGAGAAATAGTGGGGAAGGAACCAGATCTGACTCATGGCCTGTTTGCTGGAGTCTGCAATGGAGGTGGCAAACAGATACCAGAACGGATAAATGAACGTAAAGCAGATCAGTCCGAGGAAAATCACATTAAAGGTGTCGAAAATCTTTTCCCCGAGTGTCCGTTTGATAATGTTGTTTTTCTTTCTTTCCGGCATTCTGGGTTTGACTGAAGCCTTATTGATTTCCATTTTCTCTCCCCCTTTCTTACCAGATTCCGTAATCGTTGACCTTCTTGGACACGGTGTTTGTCAGCATGACCATGGCAAAGGAGATCACATTCAGGAACAGACTGATCGCGGTCGATTCCGAATACTTCATGTTTTTCAGACCGATTTCATAGGTGTAGACGCCCAGCACATTGGCGACTTTATAGACAGCCGCGTTGGACATATTGAACACCTGGTCGAAGTTATCGCTGACAATGGAGCCTGCACGAAGAATCAGCATGATCGTCACGGTCGGTGCAATGGAGGGAAGTGTGATGTACCAGATTCTCTGGAAGCGGGATGCGCCGTCGATCAGCGCGGCCTCATACATTTCCTGGTCCACGCCGGAAAGCGCGGCCAGGTATACGATGGAGCCCCATCCAATGCTCTTCCACACATTGGTCACCACCAGCACCCAGCGGAACGTGCTCACTTCACCCATAAAATAGTATGGCTGTGCGCCGACCAGCCTGTACAGCGCCGCAACAGGACCGGTTGAAGGAGAAAGAAGGGTAATGAAGAGGCCGGAAAGCGTGATCCAGCTGACAAAGTGCGGCAGGTAGGAAATCGTCTGCAGTGTTTTCTTGTACCGTTCATGACGGATTTCATTGAGCAGCAGTGCAAGAATCACCGGCATCGGAAAACCAATGACCAGGTTCATCACACCGAGGATCAGCGTGTTTTGGAATGCCTGCCAGAAAATCGGCATGCCGAACACTTTCCTGAACACATCCAGCCCCACCCAGGGGCTTCCCCAGATTCCTGCTTTCAGGCGGAAATTCTTAAAGGCAATCTGTATGCCGTAGATCGGGACATACTTGAAGATGATGAGCATGATCACACTGGGGATCATGATCATGAACAGTCCGCGGTATTTCCAGTACTGTTTCAGCGTGTACTGGAAACCGCTTTTTTTCTTCCCGATGGCCGGCTGTGCTTCCTTGCTCTTCACCGACGAAACCTCCTTTTAGGTGTTTTGACTTGCGCTGAGTAAATCAGGATCAAAGCATGAACGGGTTCCGATATGCAGTTTTCTGCACACCGGCGTGTAAGCTGTCATATACACCGTAAAGTGTTCCGGGCCCTCCGGATAGGCACCGTCACTCCGTCCGAGAGCCGAATGCTCTGCGAAACCGTCCGATACCACCATCCGTTCCCCCGAGGAGGATGTCACTTCCAACGGGCCATGGGCCAGAATCATGGACTGCCCCGCTTTGCCCTCCATCAGGAAGTTTTCATTGCGCAGCTGGCAGCCACCGGGGAATCCCAGTTCCACGCGAAGCGGGAGCCAGTCCACACCTTCTGTGCGGATCAGGATATCAATGCCGTCCTCTGCCATCTCCACATCGACCATGGTGTCCAGTCCCACACCCTGGAACCGTTTCCGCGTATGGGGATTATCCATGGCCCACCAGTCGGATGTCTCCGGCTTTTCCGGGTAGAACGGAAGGTAGTACCAGCTGTCCTGGTGAAAGGACAGGCGGTATCCCTTTTCCGTCTTTTCAATTTGGTCCGCCACAAAATTGCGCTTGTCGCACAGGTTCTCATAGATCACCATGTACATGGTCATGGACCCATTCTGGAAATAGAGGAAATTGGCTTTGCCGTCCATAAGCGTGCAGGACTGGCGGCCTTTGCGAATGCGGACAATCCGGGACCCTTTGAAATGGTAGTCATACTGCGTCACTGCGCTCAGGTCGGGCTGAACATCCGTGCCAAAGTCATCCAGATCGTCATAGAGAAGAAGCCATTCCACGCCCCTGGGCTGCTGTCCGTGGCGGGAAGCTGTTTCATAGCAGTACTCTCCGTAGGCGGCGAGGTCTTTCTTTCCGAGGAAATAGCCGACCAGCTTGAAGAGCATATAATAGGTATTCAGATACACCTTGCGTCCGTAATCCTGACGCGTTGAATTATTGGTAAAGACGGAATCATCGGGATCGATATATTTCAGCATCATCCGAAGATTGGCCTCAGCCGCCTCCAGAAAGTGCCTGTCTCCGGTTGCCATATACAGACGGATCATCTGATCGTCATTGACCTGGTTGTAATTGCCAGCGCTGCGCTCGGCAAATTCTCCGTCCTCATTGATATCCAGACCTTCGTTGAGATACTCGTCTGCTCTCCGGGAGAATTCCTCCCGCCCGGTGATCTTTGCCGCATGCTTCAGAAATGCACAGATGGCCCAGCGATGGTTGGGGGTATGGAAACCACCGGCCGCAACCCCTTCTGCACAGCTCTCAATCAGACGGCGGAGCGGGGCGTGAAGCCATGCTGTTTCCGGTTCGGCGTGTTTTTCCATCAGCCACCATCCGTTGAGAAGCGCATTCATGGTAAACGCCGTATCCGGCGGAGATGCAAAATTGCATCCGGCAAGATCCAGACAGCCGTCAGGCCGCTGATACTTTTCCAGAAATGACAGGACAGCTTCTATGCTTCTGCGGACAGACTCATCCAGATGGAACCGGCTTTCCGGCGACACATACGAAACCAGCAGATGGGCCAGACCAAAACCAGAGCTGCGGGTATCGACATAAAACCCGCGCATCTGGATTGCACCGCGGCGCGAATGATGATCTTCCATCAACTGTCTGGAAAGGATGCCCTCTGTCATTTGGTCATGCGTTCTCATCATTTCTGCTAGATGTTTCACAAAATCACATCATTTCTGTTGTATTTGGTTGTCTGGTTTCCTTTCAGAACAAAGCTATCATATCAAAGAATATATGTCAATGGATTTTCGTAAATAAATTTTTAAAGTTGTCATTTTATGTGTCTGTTTTGAGTAAGTTAAGCAGCGGTTTTTCGTCTGTTTTTGGCAGTACAGGCTTGCAATTTCCTGATCATGATCGTTTTCTGGCCTCTTTTTTATCATTGTTTCTCCATATGCAATCAACAGTTGCTCTTCATTTCATCATCAGCATTGACATTCACTTTTTTACTGTGCTAATATCTGGTTAATATTTCTTTATTTCATACAAGCTGTATTGAAAGGAAGTCGACAGGCGACATGAGCGATCGTACAGACGAAAATCGAAAGAAAATGATTTCACCCTATGCATCCTTTCTTCTGTTTAATTTCGTTTTTTTCATGCTGGATACAACAGCAAGCTATTTTCAGATTTATCTGAGCGACATTGGCCTCACTAAAACCATGATCGGCACGGTCACCGGGACAGCCAGTCTTGTTGCCCTTGTCTTTCAGCCGATCTTTGGCGCAGCTGCCGATGCCTCCAAATCAAAAACACATATTCTTCAGCTGCTCCTGCTCATCACTGGCGTCCTCTATCCTGTCCTGCTCCTGAACAACAGCATGTTCTATATCCTGATTGTTTACACGGTTTTCGTCGTCTTCCGCCGGTTTCAGCCTTCTCTGAACACGGCGATGTCCGTGGAATACTCCGAGATTTCCGGAAAGCCCTACGGTCCCATCCGGATGATGGGAGCGGTCGGATATGCGCTGATGATGATGCTCATCAGCCGCATCGCCGGCAGTGAAAACGGGATTCCCAAAACGTTTTACATGTTCAGCATCATTGCTGCCCTGAACGTTCTGATTCTGTTCTTCGTCCCCAGAATGGAAGGGCACAACACAAAGGCTTCCGGCAATAAGGTGTCGCCCGTTGCGCTGATCCGGTGCAGACCCGTGATGACGCTCATTCTGTTCCAGATTCTGCTGAGCATCTCCAACGGTTTTGGAAACAGCTATTTTTCGCTCTACTTTACCCAGGATATCGGGGGATCCAATACCCTGTACGGAACCATGCTGTCTGTCAGCGCATTCATTGAGATCCCCTTCCTGTTTCTGGCAGACCGCCTGATTCGGAAACTCGGAACGCGCCGCATGCTGATGGTCCTGGGAATGATTACAGCCTGCCGCTGGTTTGTCTGCTTTATTGCAAGAGATACCACAACGCTCTTTATCGTCCGCTGTTTCAATTTCATCGGCATTCTCGAAGGCGTCACCTACAGCCTGTCGCTGAGCAAACTGGTTGCGCCGCGCTTCAAGACCTCCGTGCAGACCCTGTCGGCCACCATTCAGAATGTCGCCAGTATTCTTCTGTCCTCCTATCTCGGCGGTTTTCTTGCCGATCTCGTCGGCATCCGGCCGCTGTATCTTGTCTCCGGTATTCTGGTCTCCGTCATTGTATTCGTATTCTGCGGTTTCATCCTCAAATTTGATGACAGCACCCCTGCTTTTGATGGATAAGAAGATGATTTCCCCGTCAGTCTCCGCTGCATGCTTCAGGCCCGGAAAGGAAGGGAAAGACCATGCGCACCTTTGACTTTCATCAGCTTTCCCATGAGGCTCAGGTCCTTGTGCGTCAGACTGTCGATCATCTGTCCCCGTGTTATGATGCGCAGCGCCATCTCGTCTACCGCCTCCGAAACGGAAAACGGATTCATGAGAACCGGGCGTCTCTCTATTACGCACTCGCGATTCTGATGACCGGGCAGAAAGAGGCCCGGGCCACGGCAGAAGCGCTGTGCGATGCCGTCATGGACCTGCAGATCGATGCCCCCACAGAGATTTTTCACGGTGCCTATCTGCACCCCGGCCAGAAGATGCCAAGAGCAGGCGTTCTGGATTACCAGCGCCTGGGGACCTATGGGCGGTACTTCCTGGACTGCTTCTATGAACGTCTCTCCGATACATTCCGCCTGAACCTCGAAAGCGATCCGGAACTGGCTCCTTACCGTGAACAGATTGACCGGCTGCTCATCCAGTCCGCGCTCGATGTTCATCCCATGGTGTATGCAACCTACGAACCCTGCAGCCGGGAATTCCTGCCCATGTGCTTTGCCATGCTGCTGGAGCACTTCGAGGGCGAGCTCTCTCCCCGGCTGGTCCGCCGGATCGAGCACAGCGCCGCTCTCGCCGTGGAGGGCGCGATCATCCGCAGCCGAACCGACTTTTCCCCCATGAATACCAATATTCAGTGCATGCACGTGTTCGTCACCGACTATTTCGGGAAGCGCCTCGGGCATCCTGAGTACTGCCGCTATGCGCTTGAATATGCGCAGAAAATGGCCGCGGACTACCGGATGCATCACGCGGCCGCGGAATACAATTCCCCCACCTACTGCGGTGTGGTCCTGGCTACGCTCGGCTTCTGGCGCCGCTACGGCTCCTGCCATGAGCTGCAGGAGATCGGCGCTGAACTGGAAAAGGGCATCTGGCAGGATATGATGGCCTTCTATAATCCGGCGATGCGGAACTTCTGCGGGCCCTATTCACGGGCCTATGAAATGGATATGGCCCTTCACACGCATTTTCATGCCCTGTTCTATCTCGCGCTCGGAGAGGCGCGGTTTCCTGACCACCCGTATTCCAATGAGAGCGACAGCAATCCGCTGCTGGTCCTGGGCAGCATTTGTATGCCGGAGGCTGCGAAGAAAGCTGTCTTTGAGCCGAAAGAGGATGTCATCGTCCGAAGGCAGTTCCGGGAACTGTCTGAACGCGGAGACCCTGAGCACAACAATGCGCTGTGCACCGCGACCGCTTGGATTTCTCCCCGCCTGATGCTCGGAGCCCTTTCCGGCAGTGAGAATCCCAGCTATCAGCTGCATCCTCTGGTTGCATTCTGGCAGCACGGTCAGCATCTGGGCACGATCAAGCTGCTGCGCTGTCTGCCCAACGGCCGCATGATCCATCAGCATACCATCCTCTTCAACGGTTACGCGGAGAAGAATCATGTTGTCATGGACGTGAACGTCAACGTCCTTCGCGATATGCATGTGTTTTTTGAAATCGAGTGCGATGATCTTGCGCAGGCCGTCATCACCGATACAGCCTGGGATCTTCCCGGACTGCATATTACGCTCCAGTCCTCTGCCCCTGAAATGCATCTCGAGCCTGTCAATGACCGCACGCTCCGGGTTGTCTATCCGGCCCGCGTGCGCTCCCCTGAAACCATGACCATGCATTTTGACCTGCAGTTCTCTCTATCTGATCCATGACACGTGAAAAGGAGGCAGCATCTATGCCAAGCAAACTGTATGAACAGCTGAGCCATGAGGGCAAAGTTCTGGTGGATCAGGCGATGGAACGTCTGGATCCATGGTATGATCCCGAGCGCGGCCTGGTCGGCATGCAGCACCGCACGCGCCGGTTTTACGGTGCACGTCCTTCCCTGTACTATGCGCTGGGCCTGATGCTGCTGGACGCGCCGGACTGTGTCGAAAAGACAGAGAAAATCATTCATGCCGTCATTGATATGCAGATCGATGCCCCCACCGAAATATTCCACGGGGTCTATCGACACGACGGAGCCCCGATGCCCTCTTCCGGTGTTCTGGATTACAGACGCCTCGGTCTGTACGGACGCTATTACGCCGACTGTTTCTATGAACGGCTGGCCGATGCGTTCCGCCTGAACCTGAAACACACCCCGGAACTGGCTGATCAGGCCGGAAAAATCGAAGAAATCCTGCGGAAGTCTCTCTTCGAAAGCACGCCGGTCGTATGGTCGACCTATGAACCCAACAGCCGTGAATTTGTTCTCATGTGTTTTGCCATGCTGCTGGAGCATTTCTCGGACCGCCTCTCTTCGGCATGTGTTCTGAGTATGGAGCAGAGTGCCCGAAAAGCCCTCGTCGGCGCCGTTGAGCGCAGCAGCACCAACTTCTCTCCCCTGAACACGAATATCCAGTGCATGCATGTCTTTGAGCTGGACTATTTCGGCACCCGGCTGAAGATCCCGCAGTACCGCGAGTATGCCCTGAAGTATGCCAACGAGATGCTGACGCGCTACCGCAAACATCACGCTGCTGCAGAATTCAACTCCCCCACCTACTGCAGCGTGGATCTTGCCACCCTTGGCTTCTGGCGGCGTTACGGTTCGCGCGACGAGCTGCGCCAGCTCGGTGCAGAGCTGGAAGCGGGCATCTGGCGTGACATGATGGAGTTCTACAATCCCGCGCTGCGCAATTTCTGCGGCCCCTATTCCCGTGCCTACGAACTGGACCACCGGATCCATACCAGCTTCAATGCCATGCTGTACTGGGCCCTGGGCGAAGAACGGTATCCCTGGCATGACTGGAGCTTTGAAAGCACGTCAAATCCCCTGATGGTTCTGGGCAGTATCTGCATTCCCGAGGATGCGCAGGAAGCCGTGTTCGCACCGAAGGAAGATGTCGATGTATTCCATCAGTTTCGTGAGCTCTCCGAGCGCGGCGATCCGGACCACAATGACGCGCTGTGCACAGCAACCGGCTGGATCAGCCCGCGGCTGATGATCGGCGCACTCGCCGGAAGTGAAAACCCCAGCCATCAGCTGCATCCCCTGGTCATTTTCTGGCGCTGCGGGGAAGAGATCGGCACCGTCAAACTGCTGCGCTGCTGGCCCAACGGGGGCATGCATCATATGCACACCGTCTATTTCAACGGTGTCTCCAGAAAAAAACACATCGATATGGACATCCATACCGATGTGAACCGCGACGTCAAATATTTCTATGAAATCGAATGCCCTGGCGCCGCCTCTTCCGTGATCGCCCCGGATGCATGGCAGCTTCCCGGTCTGACCCTGCACATTGCGTCCAAGGCGCCTGTGCCTACTGTCGAAATCATCAGTGATCGTGTCATCCGCGTCTGCTATCTTGCCGAAGTGGAAAAGCCCGAAACCATGCGGATGCATTTCAGCATGGACGCAGAGCTTCAGGACTGAACCTGGCCCGTGCATTCCCCCTGCGGTTCCGGGCTCTCCTGCTCTGATGTCAGGAGGGCCCGTTCCGCCCCATCCCCTGCCTGATGTGATGATTGCATGTCGGTCTGCACTATGCTATGATTCATATCATCGAGCGCATAATTGTATACAGAAAGCAGGCCGGCAGCACCCGGTCGTCCATCCTTTGCTTACAGCCTGAATCTGTTCATGAAAAGGAGAGAACCACGATGAGCACCAACGAAAACCTGATGCAGATGTACTATGCCATGCAGCCCGACGCTCTGCGCCGGACCGCGGATGAGGGCGAAACGCTCCTGGAGGGCATCCGCAAAGCCCTCAAAGGACTGCAGGTCCAAAAAGTCTTCCTTCTGGGCATCGGCAGTTCCTTCCACAGTGCCCGTCTCGCTGAGCATGCCTTCCGTGAATTGTCTGGACTCCCGGTGGAAAGCGTCACCCCCGAGACGGCTGATGTGCGCATAAAGGAAATGAACCAACAGACACTCGTCATTGCCATCTCCCAGAGCGGCACAAGCTCCAACACGCTGTCCGCTGTGAAAAGGATCAAATCGCAGCAGGCTTCTCCCGTCTTTACCGTGACCCAGGGACTTTCCTCCCCCATTGCCGCTGAATCGGATGCCATCATTCCGCTGTGCATTCCGGATGAAAAGGCCGGTCCGAAGACCATGGGCGTGATCGCAACCGTCTGCAGTCTCCTGCTCATCGCTGCCGCCATCCGCGGAGACACGGATGCCTGCACCGCCCTCCTCAGCGATTTCCGCGCCGAGGCGGACGCCATGGAAGCCAATATTCCCGCAGCCCGCGACTGGGCTCTGTCCCTGAAGGATACGCTCGCAGCAGAAAGCGCATGGATGGTGGTCGGTCAGCGTGCCGCCTTTGCCCCGGCCGGAGAATGTGCGCTGAAACTCATTGAAACCGTTCGCCGCATTGTCACCTGCATGGAGCTGGAGGAAGCAGTCCATGGACCTGCCGCCTCGTTCATTGCCCATCCGGCCCTGATGGTCCTCCATCTGCCCTGGGATGATGCAGTCCGCCCCGAAGCGCTCTGCGGCCTGTGCGAAGCGCGCGGCGGACATGCCTACAGAATCGGACTGGACAAGAACGCACCCAGTGCACAGGGAAAGAGCATCACCCTTCAGTACGCCTGCCCGCGTCTGGCCATTCTGGAACTTCTGCTGCCTGCCCAGGCTGTCAGTGCCTGGATCGCGCCGCTGATGGGCATTGACCTGGACAAGCATGACAGTGACTCCTTCTCCCGCATCCTCGCAGGCCATCTCGACGAATAAGGAACAGGAGGGTTGCGCTATGCTGTTTCTGGGCTGTGACAGCGGTTCCACCAAAATCGCATTCTCTGTTGCCGATGACAGCGGCCGCGTCCTGGTCAAAACGGAATTCCCGGCGATCACCCTCTTCCGGGGCGGCGGACCAACCTATGCTGCGGATATGCAGCGCGATGTGCGCAGTATTCTTTCGCGCGCCGGAATTGAACCCGGCAAGCTGACCTCCGCGGCGTTCGGTCTGACCGGATATGGTGAAAGCGTCACTTCCGTGGAGCAGATGCGGTCAGCCGTTGAAGGCGCGCTTCCCGGTGTCCCCTGCATTCTGGCCAATGACTCTGTGGCCGGATGGAGCGGTGCGCTGAAAGCATCGCCCGGCATTCATGTCGTCAGCGGCACAGGCTCTGTGGCCTATGGTGAGGACGGCCGCGGCGGTGCTGAGCGCGCAGGCGGCTGGTCCCTTGACTATGGGGATGAGGGCTCCTGTTTCTGGATTGCTGTCCAGGGCTTTAATGCCTTCTTCCGCCAGGCAGACGGGCGAATGCCCCGAACACTCCTGTATGACTACATCATGGATCTGTTCCATCTCAGCGATCCGCTGTTTTTCCCCGGCACACTGGAGGAATGGACGCACGAAGGCAGTGCCGATCAGGTCGCGGCGTTTCAGCGCCATGTACTCAAACTGGCCCAGCTCGGCGATCCTGTGGCACAGTCCATCTATGACCGTGCCGCACAGCAGCTTTCCCTTCTGGTCTCTGCCCTGAAGAGCAGACTGCATTTTGATGAAGACCGTCCGGTTCGTGTCTCCTGGTCCGGGGGACTGTTCAGGACCGGCGAATGGATCCTTACCCCTTTCAGAAAATATATTGAGGCTCTGGGCTGTGAGCCCACACCCCCGGCTTACGGCCCGTTGGCCGGCGCGGTCGGCTATGCGGCAAGATCGTCGCTTTCCCCCGACCGGGTCAGTGCGATCATGGCCGCTGTGGACAGCGCCCCCTCTTCCGAGCCATAATCTGTTTCCCGCAGCAAGACAAAAAGCAGCCATTGGGGCACCCTCCGTAAGGAAGGTGCCCCAAGGCGGCTCTTGTATCTGAATGGAATATTATTTGATGTGATATCGGCGTGGCCTTATGGCTACGCCGGTATTTCTTTGCCCTGCGCCTGCTTGCCAAGGCGCTTTTGGAACGCTTCTTCCATTTCCTCGGGGCAGAGCTCCCGGAGAATGCCGACGCCGCTGTAGTCGATGTCGACCACCTGGTATCGCTTCCCGTCAAGGTACTTCGGGGCATATACCACGATCCTGTCAATGAATTCGTGGATCAGTTCCGGCGTCAGCTCTTTGATCTCGGTGAGTTGCTTCACCTTGTCGATGAACCGCTGCAGATTCTCCGTCTTGTCCGTCTCGGTCTCCAGATAGGTCTGCATTTCGGGGAGTGCGGCTTTCAGCTTCTGCTGCTCCTCCTCGTAGGCCATGGACAGCGTGGCGTAGCGGTCATCAGAGAGCTTACCCTTAGCGTTGTCCTCGTAGAGCTTTTGGATCAGCTCGTCGATCTCGGCGATACCCCGCTTGGCCTTGTTCAGCTCCCGGCGCTTTTCGGCAAGTTCCTTCTTCTTGTCCTCGCTGTAGCATTCCATCTGCTTCCGTGCAAATTCTTTCTCAAAGATCTGCACGTTCTTGATCACTCGCTGCATACTCTCCAGCACCAAATCGAAAACAACCTGTTCCCGGATATAATGGGCAGAGCATACGTCGAATTCTTTTCTAAAGGGGAATGCAGGCCGGCGTTCTGGATCATATGTTTGACCTCCACAAATACTGATTGAACTAAACCGCCTTCGGCGGTAGCTCGTTCCCCAGCCGATTCAGTTACTCTGACTGAGGTTTTCGAGCTGCTTTCATCATA
>DEFL01000067.1 GCA_002350845.1 Christensenella sp. UBA2853 | reverse complement strand
TCCGTAACTACTTGACACGATCGTCGCGCCGGCACGATTTGACTCCGTCCCGCTTTTGGAGTAGCATACTCCCTGCATTACTCAGACAGGAAGAGGACGATTATGGACCTGAAAGCCATGATTTCTAAACTCATCGGGCGTGAAAAGCCGCAAAAGACCGCCGGTATGACCTTTCCGGAGGATTCTCCTTACATCCTGCGCCATCGGCTTGAATACCATCTGCTTCCCTCTCTCCTTTTCCCCGCGCATCTTGACAGCAGCGAAAAAATCGTTCAGCTTTGGAGGAACGTATACGAAAAGGAGCAGGCAGCGTTTCCTTATCAGCCGGATGCGTTCGATCTGGAAATGCGTACCGCAGGCGATGGGACACAGATTGCACGCATCGAACTGCCGCCGCCTGAAACAGAAGGTCTGTGCTGGAGGATCTACTGCCTTTTCAACGCGAATGACCGTCTGCTTGTTTCCTTCGTGCTGGAAAAAGGAAAGAAGCCCGGCAAGACACCGGTTACCGCCATCCGCGCAGATGGTCAGGCCTTTCCTCTCGGCACATTTCCCCTGTATCTGCCTTCCGCAAAAAACTACAGCTCCATGATGGAGGCAGAGACGGTCATGATTCTGAATTATGTCGGCAAGACACTGTAAATTAAAAGAGAGCAGGAATCCCATGATCAACTGTGAAGATATGGATTCCTGCTCTCTTTCTGTTTACAGTCTGGTGTACTTGTCAGAGCGTCCCTTTGCCTTATCCACCGGATACTTTTGTTCATTGAGATCCATTTTCCGGTGAATGATCTCATCCTCATCCAGCCCCAGCCGGTCGAGCATATTTCTGCAATAAACCATGACATCGGCGAGTTCTTCTGCGACATGCTCTATATCATAGCCTTCATCACTCCACTGAAAGCATTCCAATAGTTCATTTGCCTCAATGGAAATGGATTTGGCCAGGTTGGCCGGCGTATGGAACTGCTCCCAGTCCCGGTCCGCGGTAAACGCACGGATTCTGTCGATTGTATCCTGTCTCATCTGTGTTTCTCCCTTTCTCACGTTCAGCAGTTCCCGGAATAGACATACTCCAGTGACTGTTTCGCGGTCTCCACGAGTTCCCGGATCCGTCCTATATCTGTCGGCGGCCGGTCTGTCATATGAAATCGAGGAAAGAACCTGGAGATATGAAGCGGGATGGACCTGCCGATCACATTTCCCGAGCTGTCTTTCAGCCCTGCCACCCATGCCGATAAGCCGCGCATTTCTTCCTGCGTGTCATTTTCTCCTGGAACAATCAGCGTCGTCAGTTCCACATGACACACCTGCACGGCCCTGGCGATAAACGTCCTGACCATGTCCAGACTGCCGCCCAGCACTTTCGTATAATAGCGGTCCGTAAAGCCTTTCAGATCGATATTCATCGCATCCACCCATGGTGCAAGCGCCTCCAGAATCGGAAGTTCTGCTGTGCCGTTGGTGACAAGAACATTGACCAGTCCAGCCTCATGGGCAAGTTTTGCTGTATCCCGGACAAATTCCCACCCAACCAGCGGTTCGTTGTAGGTAAATGCAAGCCCTATATTTCCCCTCGCCTTCAGCCGCACGGCTGTACGGACCAGTTCTTCCGGTGAGACGTTCTCGGCCCACTGTGCACCATGCAGGGCATGCTCTGACCAGGAAATCTGATCATTCTGGCAGAATGGACATCTGAGATTACAGCCATAGCTGCCCGCCGAAAGAATCATCCGCCCGCTCTGAAAACGCCGGAGCGGTTTCTTCTCTATGGGATCCAGAGCCAGTGATGTAATCCTTCCATAGTTTTCAGCGCGCACTTTTCCCTTCTCACAGATGCGTGCCCCGCAGAGCCCCCGCTGGCCTTCATCCAGCTGGCAATGATGAAAACAGACATCACACGCTGTCATCCTTTTTCCCTCCTCAGGTATGGCGAATCACTTCAAAGCGCTGAAGCGTCACCTTTTCATCCGGGGAGATTCCGGCTTTTCTTCTGGCAATGGCGATCTGCTGTTCCACCGTATCTACACCGTCAAGATCCGGCAGCAGAAGACCGCGCCGACTGCCCCGGCTGACGATGACACCATACTTCCTGACATCCAGCTGCTCTTCCGAATCGATGGCTTCGGGCACCCCGAGCACATCCACATGAATTTCCAGCCATTTGAGCTCATCAGGCCGGATGGGATCAAAACGCGGATCCGCGGATGCCGCACTGACCGCGTTATGAATAATCTCCTCAGCAAGGTTTCTTCGCGTCGGCAGAATGGTTCCGATGCAGCCCCTCAGCCGCCCCGCCTTGTGAATGGAGACAAACGCACCAGCACGACTGTCTGTCAGTTCCCTCGGCAAATCCTTCGGAAGTGCGGGCATCCTGTGATGAAGCACATACTCCTCAATGGTCTGCCCTGCCAGACGGACAAACGGGTCCCTGGCTTCTTTCTGCTTCCGGAGACGTTCTGTTTCCGCGCGCTCTCGGACTTCGAGATACTGTCTGTCTGCATCAGGCCCAATCGGATGGAACGTACAGATGCCGTATCCCACACCGGTGACATCTTCATGCGAGAGCTGCCTGGGTTCGACGGCCATGCCGTCGAGCGCACCGGCCATGATCACAAACGACCGATGCCCGCATTCTGCGGCCCGATCACAGAAAGCCTCTGTAAAATCAAACAGTTCCCCAAACGCTCCCCGGCTGCATACATCCATAATCCGTCCGTCATACTCCGGGCCTTCCGGCGCGAAACCGTAAGGTCCCTCGGCACGCAGTTTGTGGGACAAATCCCCGCTCGCAACAAACACTGCCCTGCGTCCAGTCTGCTCGACGGCCTCCTGAATGATTTGGCCCAGTCGGTAATGATCCTCCAGAGGAAGACCGGACAGTCCAATGCGGACAAGCCTGAATGTCTGCAGCTTCTGGCGGATAAAGTACAGAGGAACCATCGTTCCATGATCCAGCGCCGGCTCCCTCTGTCCACGGGTTCCAGCCGGTAATCCATGTTCATCTGCCAGCGCACAGATCGCTTCGACCAGTTCCGTGTCATATTCTTCCCGGAAGCGGACATCGGACGCATGGAACCGTGCGAACGAGCCTTCTGCTTGTGCGCCGGGTGAGATATGGAAATAATCTGCGTACATCGTCGCATGCGGGCTGGTCACAATCACCGTTTCCGGCCTGCACGCTGCGATCTCCTCAGCAACCTGCATATATGCTGTGCGTGTTGCCTGAATCATTCTTTCACTGCCTCGTCCCACCTGAGGAACAATCATCGGCGGATGAGGCACCATAAATGCCGCTGTAATCGACATAGCCACACGATCCTTCCCGGACACCGGACACCACTTTGAATCTCCGTGAATACAGCGTAAAAACGCTGCATTCATGCAGTGCATCCTGTGAATCCTATACAGCCGTCCTGTTGATAGACCTATTATAGCACGCATCTGTGTGAAAATCGTCTGCCGCTTCCGTTTTTCCTGTCCTCATGCATTCCCCGCTATGTTTCCAGCGCCTCTGTGCGCCATGTTATCTTGCACAGTCCCGCAGTGCATGCTAAAATGCTCTTGAATGGGAGGCTTTTTATGTCCATGCATATTGTTCTGGTCAATCCTGAAATCCCGCAGAACACAGGGAACATTGCCCGTACCTGTGCTGCCACCGGGGCTGTTCTTCATCTGATCGAACCGCTCGGCTTTTCCCTGTCGGACCGCTATCTGAAGCGCGCAGGACTGGATTACTGGAATCTCATGACTTATCAGGTCCATCCGGACCTTGAATCTTTTTTCCGGGCCTATCGCGGCGCCAGGATGCACTTTGCTTCCACCAAAGCACAGCACGTTTATACGGATGTCACTTATCAGGATGAAGACTTCCTTGTCTTCGGCCGGGAGACGCGCGGGCTTCCTGAAAATCTGCTTGAAAAGGTTGCAGACCGCTGCATCCGGATTCCCATGATTCCCGATGCCAGGAGCCTGAACCTCTCCAATTCTGTCGCCATTGTCCTCTATGAAGCGCTGCGTCAGCAGCAGTTTCCCTCCCTCCTTGGCGAAGGCCATCTGACCGGGCGGGATGAACCGGAAGCCCCATGGCTTGATTATGTCTGAACCTGATCTCCTCGTGGAAAGAAGGGATGTTATGGCCTATTTTCGCAATCATTCCGAACCGGAAAAAGAACACGAACAGCAGTTCGTCTACCCTGTCCAGGACACTGACCCGGAACAGTCTGAAGACTGGGACGAATGGGAGGAGGAACAGGAAGCCAAAGAAGCCCGTAAAGACCGCTATCGGCTGATTTTCGCGGTGCGCGACCTTTTCGGAACGCTTCTCGGTGCCATTTGTATCCTCTTTCTCTTGATGCTGCTCATTTCTCTTTTCTCCTGGGTTGAAAATGATCTGAAACAATCCTTCAGCCTATTGGACAGACTGTGAGGCCTATGTATGTCTGAGATTTCATGGGACCTGTTTCACGAGCAGGTCAGTGCCTGTACCATGTGTCCCCTGCATGCCACGGTCACCAACAAGGTTCCCGGACAGGGGGATATCCACTCACCTCTGATGCTCATCGGGGAAGGTCCTGGACAGCGTGAGGATGAGGAGGGCATCGCTTTTGTCGGCGCTGCCGGCCAGCTGCTCACCAAAATGCTCAGCGCGATCTATCTTCCCCGCGACCGCGTCTACATCTGCAACGTCGTCAAATGCCGCCCACCCAATAACCGGGTGCCGACAGAAGAGGAAATGCAGGCCTGCATGCTCCATCTGCGCATGCAGGTTGCGCTTGTGCGCCCCAAAGTCATCGTTCTTCTGGGTTCCACCGCGCTCAAAGCGACCCTTGGACCCAACCACTACATTACGCATGAGCGCGGGAGATGGTATGAGCGCAAAGGGGTCTGGATGATGCCGACCTATCATCCTTCCGCCCTGCTGCGTGATCCGGAAAAAAAGCGGGATGCCTGGGCCGATATGCAGTCTCTTCGTGACCGCCTCATGGATCTTTCCCTGTATCCCGATATTTATCAGCAGACGTCTTCGCCTGACATTTGAGACTCCGGAATGCATGATTCAGACAAAATCACTTTATTTGCTTTTTTTCTCTGCTATACTTGCATTGTCGAGAGGAGGTTCTCAAATGGATATCTTTATGATTGTGCTTCTGGCAATTGTTGGTGTGGTGCTCATGGTCGTCGAGGCGTTCATGCCCGGATTCGGGATTCCCGGTCTTTCCGGCATCGTCCTTGAAATCATCGCCATTGCCATCACCTACTTTAAGCTGGGCTCAACCAGTGCCCTGGTGTTTGCTCTCATTGTCATCAGCGTCATTGCCGTCGCCATCTCCATTGCTCTTCGCAGTGCAGCCAAGGGACGCTTTGCCAGGAGCAAAGTGGTGCTCAACACTGTGGAAGGCAGTGACGAGGGCTTTGTTGCCAGCGAAGACATGAAGGTGTTTGTCGGACGTGAAGGTGAAACGACCACCACACTGCGTCCTGCAGGAATCGCTGAATTCGATGGCGTCCGCCTCAATGTCGTCAGTGAGGGCGATTTCATCCAGCCCGGCACACGCGTGCGCATCACGTCGGCTGAAGGCAGCCGGATCGTCGTCAAACCTGTTTGAACCCAAAAAATGTTCCATATAACTTAAGGAGGTTCGTGCTATGTCTGAAACACTGTTTACACTGGGTCTGATCATCTTTGTTGTCCTGATTCTCCTGATTGTTCTGTTCCACTATATCCCGTTCGGCATGTGGATTCGCGCCATGGCCAGCGGTGTGCATGTATCGATCTCTTCCCTGGTCGGTATGCGCATCCGTCATATTGCTCCTGCCCGTCTGGTGGATCCTCTGATCAAAGCCAACAAGGCCGGTCTGAATCTCAACATTGCCCAGCTGGAAACACACTTCCTCGCCGGTGGTAATGTGGACCGCGTCATCAACGCCCTGATCGCTGCTCAGCGTGCCAATATTCCGCTCGCATTCGAGAAGGTCTGCGCCATCGACCTGGCCGGACGCGATGTTTTCCAGGCTGTCCAGATGTCTGTTACCCCCAAAGTCATTGAAACCCCTGTCGTAGCTGCTATCGCCAAAGACGGCATTGAGCTGCGCGCCAAGGCCCGTGTCACTGTGCGTACCAATATCGAACGCCTTGTCGGTGGTGCTGGTGAAGAGACCATCATTGCCCGTGTTGGTGAAGGCATTGTTACTACAGTCGGTTCTGCTGAAACCCATAAGGAAGTGCTTGAAAATCCTGACCGCATCAGCCGTACCGTTCTTGACAAGGGTCTCGATGCAGGCACTGCCTATGAGATTCTCTCCATTGATATCGCTGACGTCGACGTCGGCCGCAACATTGGTGCACAGCTTCAGATGGACCAGGCTGAAGCCGACCGCAGAATTGCTCAGGCCAAGGCTGAAGAGCGCCGCGCCATGGCTGTGGCTCACGAGCAGGAAATGAAAGCTGCTGTTCAGGAAATGCGCGCAAAGGTCGTCGAGGCCGAGGCCGATGTGCCGCGTGCCATGGCTGATGCCCTGCGCTCCGGCAAGCTCGGTGTGCTGGATTACTATCAGATGAAGAACGTCATGGCTGATACAGATATGCGTGAATCCATCGCAAAGGCCAGTGTTCCGCAGAATGCCCCTGAAAATCATCCCAAAAAGTGAGGCGATGACACGTGGGCTCCGCACTCCTGTTTGTCTTTCTGATTATCTACCTGATTGTGAAAGCTAGTTCCAAGAACACGAAGCAGCAGCAGTCCCGCAGAAGTTCGGCAGCTGCTATGCAGCGCTCCGTGCGCTCACAGTCTATACGGCAGCCAGCCGTATCTCATCCGCCAGTGGAAGTCATTGAGGACGACCCTGAGGAACCCGAGGAGATGATTCCGGAAGCACCGGTTGAACGTGCACAAGTCACCGTCCGCGTTTCCGAACATCATCATGAAAACATGTATGAAGGGAGCATGGGCATCGCGGAATTTCAGGGAGATCCTGATGCCTACGATGAAATGCCCAGTGAACACAGTGCTGAACTGTTCGTCGAGCAGCCCGAAGAGCCTGAGACGAAGCAGGAGGGGCTGCATCTGGATTTCACCGCTTCCAGCCTTGTCAATGCTGTGATCATGCAGGAAGTTCTGCAGCGTCCAAGAAACAGACGCTTCTGAACCTGCCCCGTATGCTTTTGAAGGTACAGCCGCTTTCCGTGCGGCTGTACCGTTTTTTTTTCTCCGTCCTGTCCGTGATATTTGAAGCGTAAATCCTGACAATTGGTCCATTATCTGTTGCGCACAAACCGGAACCTGGTTATGCTCTCCCCGTACTCAATGAAAAAGGAGGAAAGTTTCATGAGCAACGAACAGGAAATCAGGGAGGCCATACAGGCAGCCGACAGTGCACTTTTTCACCTGCGCAATGCACAGCAGAAGCTCCGTTCAGCAAGAAACTGGGGCATCTATGACCTGCTCGGCGGCGGCTTTTTCTCCACCCTCATCAAGCACTCCAAAATGGACAGGGCACGAGACGAAGTGGAAGCAGCCCGCAATGCGGTATGCCGCTTTTCAAGAGAGCTGAGTGATGTGGCCGGCTCTGCCCAGTTTGAGATGGACACGGATGATTTTCTTGCCTTCGCCGACTATTTCTTTGACGGTTTTCTTGCCGACTATATGGTGCAGAGCCGAATCGGCCGTGCACGGGAGCAGATCGACAGCGCCATCTTCCGCATTTCCCGAATCCGGGATCAGCTTTCCAGCCAGCTTGGGAGGTAATCCTGCCCCGCCTGTCTGATGATTGACCAGTAAAAACACAGATCCTGCCCGTTCATTGCGGCAGGATCTGTGTTTGCCTGTTTGCGGCAGGATTTGGATGCACTTTCTCGAATCCATAGAAGGAATTGTATCCCATCGAGGAGGAATGCATATGAATCCCATCACGGTCATCATCGCCGATGATGATGCAGGCATGCGGCTGATTGAGCGCAAAATCATTGAGAAGGCCGAGGGCTTCGAACTGATCGGTGAAGCCGTAGACGGCCTGCAGCTGCTCAGCCTGGTTGAGGAAAAGCGCCCCAATGTCGTGTTTCTTGATGTGGAAATGCCGGGAAAAACCGGGGTTGAGTGCGGGCGCCAGATCCAGGACCTTGATCCGTCCATCATCATGATTTTTGCCACGGCGCATGACCAGTACATGGGAGACGCATTTGAGGTCTACGCTTTTGATTACCTCATCAAGCCGTTTAAAGTCGAACGGGTGCTTCAGACTCTTGACCGAATCCGCGGGCGGTTCCTTCAGGACGAGACGCCGCTCCCTCCCCTGCGCCATCCGACCGCTCAGGCCACAGGCCGGCTGATGCTCCGACATAAGGACGGCGTCAGTTTTATCGCAATGAATGATATCCTTCTGATTCAGCGTGAAGACCGTTCAACGGTGATTTACACAGAGGGCGGCGGACGCTACATGACCTCTGATACGCTTTCTGAAACCGAAGCACGTCTGGACCCGCAGGTCTTCTTCCGCTGCCACAAGAGTTATATCATCAATCTCAACAAAATCACGGATATTACGCCGTACGGCCGCTGGACGTATGTGGTTCACCTGAGCGGGACCCGTCAGGATGCGCTGATCACCCATGAGAAATATGAGGAACTGGAGAAGATGTTCTCCTGAGTGCTTTATGCAGTGCGCAGATCATCGCCTTCGCATGAATGGGCATTGAAAAACAGCCATGCAGTGTGCGTGGCTGTTTTTTACGGGGTGTTTTTCACACCCTTTTTCTTTTGGCTTCTGTGCTTCCGCTTCTGCATCTCATGCGCAAGACCGCTGATGCCGTCAAACATCAGAAGATTGCCCGCCATGCTGGCATACCATGAGATCTCATGCTCTGCACTGACCATGACAAAGAACCCGACAAACGCAAACATCGCCGTCATCATCAGGTGCCGGATCCAGGGCACTGTCCATAGCTGGCAGCTTCGCAGAACAATCGCATTGTTGTACGCCAAAACCAGAAACAGAATCCCGAAAATCGTGGTGGAGAGATTGAACAAAGCCTGTTCTTTGACAAACAGCACATAGGCTATGGCAATCATCATAATGCATGTGTTCACGCGGACATGCTCACTTTTCAGGTCCCAGTGACTATCCAGAAGATGGCGGAGGGTTACCAGAACTTCAAAAGTGACAAGGCTTGTCAGAACAAGGCTCACAATCACGCCCATGCTGTGGATTGGCAGCATATGCAGGAGAAATCCGCACACCAGCAGCAGGATATCCGCTGCAGTATCGCTCGTTCTGAGCCAGCGAATCAATCGGAGATTCCATACTTTATCGGTATATTTTCCAAACAGCGCCGCAAAGGGCAGCCGTGCTGTTGCTTCCAGTGTTTCCTTTCCTGCGGATGATCGGAAAGTGGCAAGCATGCTGTCCACACTGCCGCTGCTCAGCTCCTCCACCGTCCTGGCCCCGCCTGACTCCACGGCCCTGAAGACATCATCGACGAAGTGACGCCGCTCTTCGGTGCTGACGCCATCCAGCCAGCCCTCAGCCGTTTCCACGATTCTCTCAGCCGCAGGGTCCGGTGCAGCGGCCAGAAGCAGGTCGCCATGATCCACGCCCCAGGTTTCAATGTCGTGCTGCATAATGCCATCTGCTGAAGACTGCACAAGACGTACATCCGGCATCCCCGGATCAAACAGACGTCCGATCACACTGAAGGCCGGGCGCATGCTGATGCACTTTGGCCGGATCCGCTCCAGAGAAGAAACATCCATCACATCCGGGCAAAGCCCCGGTGCATCCTGAAGATAGATATGCCGGACCTGTCGAAGCTTTTCGTCGCTGATCCGGGATAACGCATACATGGCCAGGTTGCCGCCCTTGGAGTGTCCCCCAATATCGTACCGGATCCCGGGCCGGATATGACTTTTGAGATACGTGAGCGCCATGCGCTGACCGCCTGTCAGCGTGAAACAAGTCATGAAGTCTTCCTTCCAGCCTGTGAGTGTGTTGTCCGTTCCCCGGAATGCAATATAGTGCAGATTTTTGCGCACCTTAAAGAGCATCACACAAAACTGAACATCTTTTTCTTCCTGAAGGCTGTCCTTATAACTGCCAATGACGACCGGTCCAAACCGCCTTGAATCTGCCAGCGCTTCATAGAGTGCCTGGTGATGTGCACTGAGGCTTTCAGGATGCGCAAGCAGTGCTCTGCAGCACTGCGCCACCGTCATCTGACGGCCCTTAGTGACAATCCCCTTCAGGTTCATATACGAGAGAAAGGAGAAGACAATGCTGTCGACTTCCGTGACATCCTTCACTGAAAACGGAACATCCCGCATCCAGCGTATGTAGTCAAGAATCGTGTCCACATGCCTTCCCCTTTTCTCATCAACTGTTCACTGCTTTACTGAAAATGCCAGGTTTCCCGGATACCGCTCCAGCGGCAGTCCTTCTCTGACAGGTTCAGCGGAGTTCCGTCTTCCATCGTGTACCCGGAAGGATCTGCGCTTCCTGTATAGGCGCCCTTCATCTGCGGCCATTCGATGCCGATGTCAGGATCATTCCATGCCAGACCGCCTTCATCGCCCGGATGCCAGAAATCGGTCACCTTGTAGCAGAATTCGGCCGTATCTGAAAGGACGAGGAAGCCATGGGCAAACCCTTCACTGATATAGAACTGCTTATGATTTTCCGCTGAGAGGACCAGCCCGTACCATTTGCCGAATGTCTCGCTCCCCTCCCGGAGATCCACAGCCACATCAAACACTTCGCCGCGAAGCACGCGCACCAGCTTGCCCTGAGGATACTGCTTCTGAAAATGCAGGCCGCGCAGGACACCCTTGGAGGACATGCTCTGGTTGTCCTGAACAAAGTGCATGTTCAGTCCGGCTTCCTCCATATCCCGCTGGTTGTAGGTTTCCATAAAATACCCGCGGCTGTCGCCGTGCACGGTGGGTTCCACTACATAAAGTTCCTTGATCGGACAGGTATGAACCTGAATCTGTCCCATATCATTCACTCCATTTCTCTGACTTCAAAACCTGTTTACCTATCTTCGTCGTCGCCATAGACCACTTTGATGGTCCGGATCGCAAAGGGTGTGAATACCAGTTCATCCTCTGCTCTGATCGGTTTCTCCTCTTCTTCCAGCATGTTGCACTCATACAGTGCTTTCACGCTGTGCCCGAAGGTCAGACGGCAGGTGGAATAAGAGCCGGTCGACTCATAGAGGCGAAGGATATATGCTTTCTGTGCGTCCTCGCAGGGCTTGACAGTTTCCAGAACGATATCCTGGCTGCTGACCTGCACCAGGGAATCCATGCCGCAGCCCTTTTCCATTGCGAGCACGGGATAATTGAACGCGTATGCCTTTTCCACAACCTCTTTCCCATAGGGTCCGTTATGGAGATACACAGCATAGCGGAATGTGTGCAGGCCCTTATCTCCCATGGGATCCGGACGCATGCCGCTCTTGTGCAGGCTCAGGGCCAGACAGCCTTCGTTCGAGGAGATGCCGTACTTGCAGTCATTGAGTAAGCTCAGGCCGTACTTGCCCTCTGAGATATCCGAATACTTATGATTGCAGATCTCAAAGCGGGCCTTGTCACGGTCAGTTCCGCGATGGTTCGTCCTGCGGATGCAGCCAAACTGGATTTCACTGCGGACGCCATCCGCGTGCAGTGTGGTATCAAAGGCAGCCTTGAGGAAACGGTGCTCCTCCTGCCAGTCCAGGGCAGTCTCAAAGGAAATGAGCGGTGCATGTGCGTCCAGGATCATATCCTGCGTGAGCGTGGAGTGCTCCCCGATCTCCCATACACTGCGAATCACGAGTTCCACGCTGCCCTGAGAAATCACGCTGCGGCTGAGAAGGCGGCCCGCACGGGCGAAGCGGCACTCCGTGTCCGCATCCAGATCCCAGTTATCCCAGTCAGAGGGAACATCCTCAGCGAGGAGGAAACTGTTGAAAGGCATGCCGCCCACAATTTCGCGGCCGATCCGGCGGTCAACCAGAGAGGCAATTGCACCCTGGTCATCAAAGCGGATCTCTGCGTACGGTGTGACCACATGATCGCCTTCCACAGTGAAAGGACATGCTTCTGTTTCTCCGCTGCCAAAGCAGGCCGGCACAGCACTCAGCGGCTTGAGATCCACGCCGTAGACACTCAGGCGTTCCTTTCCCTCCACGTCTGTATAGCGCTGGTTCTGTGCTCCCGCGATATCTTCAAACGAGCCGGGCAGATGCAGCGTGTCCTTTCTTTCCATGGCCAGGCCGTTAAAGAGGACCGGCTTATCACCGGAAAGCACGCGTTCCGTTTCTGCACGCGCCTTCACAATGGCATCGCCCACATCCCGCTTGCTCTGTTCAAGCGCGGGATGGATGCACGTGCCGGGAAGAATATCGTGGAACTGATTGACCAGGAGTGTATTCATCATCGGCGCAATCTGTTCTTCGGATGCCCTGCGGTCTTCCAGGACCGCGCGCATGACCTCCGCTGCTTCCAGGTTGTGCAGCGCAATCTCCAGAAGCCTGTTGCCGCGCTTGATCTCATGCTGATTGGTCAGCGTGCCGCGGTGCAGTTCCAGATACAGTTCATCCGCCCAGAGCGTGGGATCCACGACACTCTTTTCAAGACGCTTCATGAAATCGGAAACCGACGTATATTCGCACCGTGCGATCCCGTTCAGGTCTTTTACGCGCCGTGCTGTCTCGAGCATTTCAAACTCGGGTCCGCCGCCCCCGTCGCCTTTTCCGAAGGAGAACAGGCGCATATCCGTCACGCGGCGGTCGCGGATGGCTTCGCCGCCCTCTGTAATTCTCTGAATCAGTTCAGGCTCCGGTCCCTGGTGTGTCCGGTTGAAATGTGTCAGGACACGGCTTCCGTCCAGACCCTGCCAGATGAAAGTCGTGGCCGGGAAGGCGGTTGTATCATTCCAGGACAGTTTGGTTGTCAGGAAATACTGGATGCCGCAGCCCTTCATGATCTGCGGAATCGCCATGGAATAGCCGAACGTATCGGGCAGCCAGAAACAGTCCGAGGTATACCCGTAGTATTTCCTTGTGAAGCGCTGCCCCCACAGGAACTGGCGCACCATGTATTCTCCGCCCGTCAGATTGCAGTCGCACTCGACCCATACACCGCCGTTGGGTTCCCACTGTCCGCGCGCCACAGCGCTGCGGATCCGCTCAAAGAGCTCCGGATACTCCCGCCTGAGCATATCAGCATGGTAAGCGGAGGACTGAATAAAGCGGTATTCCGGGTATTCCTCCATCAGGTTGAGGGAATTGGCATAGGTTCTGGCACACTTTCTCTCGGTTTCAGCAATCGTCCAGAGCCAGGCCGTATCCATGTGACTGTGGCCAATGAGCCCGACATACCCAGGGTTATCCCCGTTTTTCCGTGAAAGTGCTTCCTTGAGCATGGGGGAAGCCTGCTCAATCCCCCTTCGGAACGCTTCCGCTGAAGCGGCCGCCGGGTCATAGAGAAGCACACGATGTGCTGCGAGCAGTGCATTCTCCACTTCCGCCCTGCGCAGAGAGGATGCCGGGAGGCAGTCTCTGAGGGAGAGCAGTGTGCTCAGATCAAAGGCAAAATCAAACACCAGATCATCCCGCGTGCAGATATCGCAGGTGCTGACCGGGTAGGTAAAGTCTTCCCGGTTCATGGATTCAAACGGGGCCGTTCCGGGGACCTCATGCCATGCATAGCACTCGAGGTCAAACGTGTAGGTTGTCCCGGCCTTTGCCTTTTCCACGAAGCGGTTGCACCAGTGATTGCCGTGGGAACCCTCCACATATTTGGCCGCGTAATTGGAATGAATCACACCGTTGACCCACAGCGTGGCTTCATAAAAACCAATGTGCGGATAGAAGAACAGCATTTTGCCGTCGAGTTCTTCCGGGACTTGCCACTCCATATGGAACCAGGCATAGTGCCCGTTTCCGCCCCATCTGGACGGCAGTGTGGAACTGTAAGCGCCTTCGCGCGGCGGATTACGGTCCTCGTCCTCAATGCAGTCTGCCTCCAGGTAACCGGTCGGCATCAGGGAAGCCTGCGGAACAAACATCCTGTCCGTGAGCATGCGTGAAAAGCGTTTCATTTTTCGGATGGTCTGATTGACTGCCTGATCTGTCAGCATATCGTCTGTCTCCTTTGCAAATTCAGTCACTGTCCTCGGGGATCAGCCGGATGATGTCTTTGATGGGCATCAGGAAATCGTCGCATTCTTTGGCCCTGTGCGCCTTCAGAATGGTTTCTGCCGCGCTCTGCATCGCCGGGAACCCGGCGCGCGTCAGCTGATTGGCATAGATGACCACATTGACGCCCCTCTGTTTCCATTCCTGTTCCGTGACCGTGTTAAAGCTGGTCGGAACAACTACGAGCGGAGTCACAGGATCGGACGCCCTGAATGTATCGACAAACTCGAAGATTTCCTGCGGATCTTTTTTTCTGGAATGGATCATGATGGCATCCGCTCCGGCCTGCACAAAGGCAAAGGCCCGCGTCAGCGCATCCTCCATCCCTTTCTCAAGAATCAGGCTCTCAATCCGCGCGCAGATCATAAAGTCGCGGGTCTTCTGCGCACGTTTGCCGGCACGGATTTTTTCACAGAAATGCTCAATATCATCCTGTGTCTGAACAACTTCCGTTCCAAACAGAGAGTTCTTTTTCAGGCCGGTTTTGTCTTCAATGATGACCATCGAAACGCCCATGCGCTCCAGCGTGCGGACGGTATACACAAAATGCTCCGGCAGTCCGCCCGTATCGCCGTCAAAAATGATCGGCTTGGTGGTCACTTCAAGGATATCATCGATGGTCCGGAAGCGGCTGGACATATCCACCAGCTCAATGTCCGGTTTTCCCTTGGCGGTTGAATCGCACAGGGAGGAAATCCACATCGCGTCGAACTGATGCGCGCCGCCGTTTTCCTCATGGACGACTGTCTTTTCCACAATCAGGCCTGTAATTCCGCTGTGGGCTTCCATGGCGGTCACCAGGCCCTTCATGGCGATCAGCCTGCGCAGCCTCGCCCGCCTCGAGTCCGGAAGTGCCAGTTCACTGCGCGCTCTTCCCTCGAGTGCTCCAAAGCGCGGATCGGATGTGTACGGGTATTCCACCAGTTCGCCATCCCACTGTCCGAGCAGAGAAAGCACTTCTTCGCGAATGGGTTTCTGAAAATCGCTCTTCCAGTTGTCTCCATGCACCACGAAGTCCGGCTTCAGCGCAAGCAGGTTCTCCCTGTAGCTGAGCGATTCCTGTTCTACGACCTGATGCACGCCCGCGACATGCCGGAACATTTCCTTGCGTTCTTCACAGTTCAGCAGCGGGAAGCGCTTATAGCTGGCCACTGCTTCATCGGAAAGGATGCCGACCGTCACCTGGCCGAGTCTCGCCGCTCTTGCTATCAGCCGAAGATGCGCCGCATGCAGAATGTCCGTGGAAAAACACATGTACACCTTTTTTCTGCGAACCTGGTCCAGACGCTCGGAGACAGTTTCCAGGTCCTGGGGTGTATCAATCTCACTGCACAGCCATGCGCCCATGTCCACAGGATGCAAAGTGGTCCGATCCGACACGGTATTCAGAGCATTCTCTGCATAACACCGGGTTTCCCCGCGCTCCACAAAATCAACGATGGCCTGCATCCATACAGCCATGTCTGCCCTGCGCAGAATATACATCGGCTGGGCAGCTGCGGCATCCTCGAAGAATTCAATCCCGACCTTTTCAATCCGCCCGTCATGAATGACAGCCTTGAAATCCTTGTCGGGCAGCGGGAGTGAGGTGGAAACCGCCATGCCGCTTGCCGCTTCCTGAAGAAGTTTTTCAAGGGCACGCCATTCAAACACGAGATCGCCGTGAAGAAGAAGGATATCATCGTCCGCCAGGACTTCTCTGGCCAAATACATGGAATAGATATAATTCGTTTTGTCGGCAATTGGGTTGATGACAAACGTGCACCGGAGATCCAGCCCCGTATCTTCCACTGCCCTGCGGATAGCCTTGTCCCACGTGCCTGTCGTCATGACGACTTCCCGGATCCCCGCATCCCGGATCAGGGACAGCTGACGGGACAGGATCGTCTCTCCGCCGCCGATTTCCGTCATGCATTTGGGATGTGTCCGGGTCAGATCGCCCATCCGGCTGCCCGTTCCCGAATTCAGAATCAATGCTTTCATTGGACCACCCTTTCTACGGACTGCCTGTTTGCCAGTTTCATCATGACTTCCCTGCACAGCAGAATTCCCGCAATCGCTCCGCATGCGTCCAGAAGAACATCCTGCCACATGCCTGTGCGGCTGCCTCCGATCCACTGATGAACTTCGTCACCGGCCGCATAGACAATGGCCAGAATCCAGGATGGAATCACACGGTATTTCCGGTCATAGCTTACATGCAGCAGGAAAATCAGAAGACCGAGCAGTGCATATTCGAAAAAATGCGCTGTTTTCCGGACGACGGCCTGAACATCCATGAGCACTGCCTCATACCCCGACGGTGTCGTTCTGCCGGTTGCCGTAGAGATGACCCTGGCAATCGGCTCTGCGATCATGCCGCTGGTTTCCATGGAAGTATCCCCATCCTGGGCTGAAAACCCGAAAATGAGCACACACATGCCCAGCGTCAAAACCCACAGCAGCACCCGCACGGTAGTTTTCTGCACTCTGTTCATTCCTTCCCGCAAAGCAGTCTTTCCTCCCTGCATTGTACCGCATCATTTCCTCTTTGAACAGACCGGACTTTGGCAATATACGCTTCTCCTGAGTCTTTTCAGTCCGTCACGGCAGAAAAAAACGGGTTTCTCTCGAAACCCGCCTGCGTGTCTGATTATTCCTTGCTCTTTTCCGCATTCCCGCTGAAGGTGAGGCGGATGGTCGTTCCCTGATCAATTTCACTTTCCACAGAAATCTGCGCACCGTGGAACTGCGCTCCATGCTTGACAATGGAAAGTCCCAGGCCGGTTCCGCCCAGTTCCTTGGAATGACTTTTATCCACGCGGTAAAAGCGCTCGAAAATTCTCCCGATATGCTCCTGTGCAATACCGATGCCGGTATCAGCCACCTCCAGGTACGGCACTTCATCCTGCGTACCCACGCGAATGGTGACGCTTCCGCCGTCCCGGTTGTACTTGATCGCATTGTCGCAGAGATTGTAGACCATTTCACTGAGCAGCCGGAACACACCCTTGACATGCACATGGTCGCCTTCCAGAATGAGTGAAACCTTCCGCTTGTCTGCCGCCGTCCTGAGACTGTCCATCGTATCCGCGGAGACCTCCATCAGGTCCACATCCTCCCATTCCGGTTCCTCTGCATTTTCGTCAAGCTTGGACAGACGGAGAATGTCATCCACAAGGGCGATCAGCCGCTGCGATTCCCGATACATGTCCGCTGCAAACTCAGGCACTTTTTCCTGGGGGACTATCCCCTGCGCCATCAGTTCCGCAAACCCTGAAATCGATGTCAGCGGTGTTTTCAGCTCATGAGAAACATTGGCAGAAAACTCCCGGCGCATTTTTTCCTGCTGAAGGTTTTCCTCGCGAATGGTGAGATTCTGTTCCTGAATGCGCTGCGTCAGCGGTGCAAGCTCTGCATACGGCGGGTGATCGAGATTGTCCAGATTCATTTCATTGATCGGACGCACAATCTGTTTGGCCGCACGAAATGCGAGAATCAGTGAAATCATCAGTGCGAGGACCAGAACCCAGATCATGGGCATGATGTATTTGAGTGCATTGCGAAGCGGACCAATGGCCCGGCTCAGGCGCAGAATGGTTCCGTCATCGCACCGCAGCGCATAATACATCATGTTTTCACCGCTGCTCTCACTTTTGCGAATGACGTATCCCTCGCCTCTGTTCAGAGCGGCTTTCACTTCAGGCACGGCTTTCTGGTTGCTGACATTGTTTGAAAACATATTGTCAAAGAGGACTGTGCCCTCCTGGTCAATCCAGGTCACGCGGTTGATGTTTCCCAGCGCTTTGAGATAGTCCATCCCGCTGAGCATCAGTCCCTGTTCGGCATACACGGCTTCATCGCGAAGAGCCTCACAGGCTTCCTCTTTGGTGTGGGTATAGTCCAGGCCAAAAAACAGTGCAGCGCAGAGCACCAACACCGTAGCGCCGACCAGGATTGTATTGCGAAAGATCATCCGGATCATTTTTCTGCCTCCACAAAGCGGTAACCGACACCCCGCACGGTCTCAATTGCATTCCCAGCAGAACCGAGTTTTGCTCTGAGCGTACGGATGTGTACATCCAGCGTCCTGTTTTCCCTTTCCGCAGCCAGTCCCCATATTTTGCTCATCAGCGCATCCCGTGTCAGGACCAGCCCGCGGTTCTCCATTAAAAAGCAGATGAGCTGGAATTCCTTATAGGTCAGCACAACTTCCCGGCCATCCACACTGACTTCATGACGTTCGGGACAAACCCTGAGTGAACCCGATTCGAGTACTTTGACATTCCCGCCGGTATCGGTTCTTCTCAGGACAGCACGGACCCGTGAAACCATTTCCATCATGCCGAACGGCTTGGAAATATAGTCGTCCGCACCTGCGTCCAGTCCTTCCACGCGATCATACTCGGTGTTTTTGGCCGTAATAATGATCACGGGAAGATGTCGTGTTTCCTGCTGAGCTCGAAGCTGCTGAAGGATGCTGATTCCATCCTGTTCAGGAAGCATGATGTCCAGCAATACCAGTTTCGGCTTTTCCTCCCGCATCGCGGCCCAGAATCTTGTCGGCGTATCAAATCCCTTCGCCTCAAAATTCTGGCTCTGCAATGCATAGATCACCAGTTTTCGTATGCTGTCATCATCCTCAAGAAGATAGATCATCCCATCTCACCTCCCGCGCATATTGTATCACACCGAACGCAATCTGCCGATACTTAACATGGATTTAACAGATTACAGGTCGATCATTTAACAAACTTTCTGTATGCTGATAGGCGCACAGGAGGTGTGCTATGTCTATTTCGCAGATTATTGGTCTTTTCAGTGGTGTCGCTCTCTTCCTTTATGGCATGTCCCTGATGGGCGACGGTCTCAAACAGCTCTCAGGCAACAAGCTTGGACCCATCCTTTTTTCACTCTCCAACACACAGATCAAGGGCGTCCTGTTCGGGACTGTGGTCACATCCGTGATTCAGTCTTCATGTGCAACCGCTGTCATGACTGTCGGCTTTGTCAACTCCGGTCTGATGAAGCTCCGCCAGGCCATTGCCGTCATCCTTGGTGCCATTCTCGGAACAAGCATCACCGGATGGGTGATCTGCCTGGGTTATCTTGAAGGCACTGAAGGAATCGCCAGTCTGCTTTCCACGAGCACGCTCACTGGCATCGTGGCCGTCACGGGCATTCTGTTCAGGATGTTTGGCAAAAAGCACACGCTGGTCTGCATCGGAAATATCATGATGGGCTTTGCCATCCTGATGTTCGGCATGAGCACCATGAGTTCATCCGTCAGTTCCCTCGGCGAGCAGGCCTGGTTTCTCGATGCCATGACCGGGATGTCCAATCCTGTCATCGGCATTCTGGTCGGCGCTGCCTTTACGGCACTGCTTCAGTCTGCTTCCGCTGCTGTCGGTATCATTCAGGCGCTGTCCGTCACGGGCGTCATGACCGCTGAGGCCGCACTGCCGCTGCTCTTTGGTGTTACGGTCGGTGCATCCTTTCCTGTCCTGCTCTCTGCACTGGGTGCAAATGTGTCCGGAAAACGCACGGCCATGGTTTACCTCGTGGCTTCGATCATGGGCATGGCTTCCGTTGCCGCCGTTTTCTACATTATCAATGCCATTTATCCTTTCTCCATGCTGAAGACGACCATGGATCCTTTCTCTGTGGCCACCGTCAACACGCTCATGCGTCTCGCCATGGTCCTTGTCCTGCTGCCGCTCACCGATGTGATTGAAGGTCTGGTTACCTTCATGGTCCGCGATAAGCCCGAAAACACACAGACCGTGCACCTGGAAGAACGCTTCCTTGCCCATCCTGCTGTTGCACTTGAGCAGAGCCGAATGACCATCGATGACATGGCCAAACTGACCATGCGGTCCATTACCTCTGCCCTGGATCTTCTGAGGAATTACTCTGAAGAAGGGTTTGCAAAGGTGGAAGCCATGGAAAGTGAAGCAGACCAGTATGAAGATCAGCTGGGCACCTATCTGTTGAAACTGACGGCAACCAATCTTTCTGAACCGCAGAGCCGTGAAGTTTCCAAATATCTCCATGTTCTTTCCGACTTCGAACGCATCACCGACCATGCGCTCAATCTTGCTCAGAGTGCAAAGGAACGCGATGAGAAGAAAGTTCTTTTCTCAGAGACTGCACAGGAAGAACTTCAGGTGATCAGCCGTGCTGTCAGTGACGTGGTCTCCATGACCGTTTCCTCTTTTAATTCTGACTCTCTTGAAGATGCCAAGCACATTGAACCACTTGAAGAGACGATTGATAACCTCTGCGATGAAATGAAGCTGCATCACGTCCAGCGCCTCCAGCAGGGCACCTGCACGATTCTTCAGGGCTTCATTTTCAACGATCTGCTGACCAATTTCGAGAGAATTTCGGACCATTGCTCGAATGTTGCCGTCGCAATGATTGAGCTGAGCGTCGGCAGTTTCGAAACGCATGATTACATTGATCACCTCAAGGAACGCAGCGCGTTTATGTTCCAGGAAGACCTGAAGAAATATGAAGCCGAGTACTCGCTCCCCGCACTCGAAAAAGCCTGAACCAGCTTCTGAAACACATTCAGAATTCGATAAAACAATCCCGCCCCTGCCAATCTGAACTGCATCCCGTCAAGTA
>DEFL01000028.1 GCA_002350845.1 Christensenella sp. UBA2853 | reverse complement strand
CTTTTAAGTTTGGATTTTGCAGCAAATCAGGAAGTTGTGATTTTCCCGATCCATGCCATCTGATCCTGTGTTTTCATCGCTTCGCTGATGTTTTGGGCCTTTGCCATCTTGTCCGTGATGATCACCACTCGGTCTTGTGCCGTCTTTTGCGTTTCCAGCAGGTCTTCGTACAGTTTCCCGGATAAGATCAGTCTTGTATAGAGACCGGGACGATGCTCCTGCAGATACCGCAGCCGCATTCTGCCATATTTATTCAGCGGCGTTTTGCCCGTCTCGTTCAACCCCATGTCCGGCAGCAGATAGTCTCCATTTTGATGATACATGATGCTCATTTTCTTTCCTCCTTCAGTCCGCCCATGATGGCGGCAATCGTGTCGATCAAAGCAAGCAATTCCTGGTCAGCTTTTTCTCCGGCTTCAATCCGCCGTAATTCCGTCAGCACTTCTCCCATGGTATCCCGCAGTGCCTTATATACCCTGGGATTCCCCTTGACGACTACATCCCGGTTCAGCAGACGGCTCATGATGTAATCCTGTTTTGTCAGACCGCTCAAGCCGACCAGCGTTTCGATCTGGCTGTCTTCCTCGGGAGAAACCCGGAATGCCACTGTGATATTCCGCCAGCGCCCATGCGCGTCCAATGCTTTTGCAGACATACCTTTCAACCCCTTTCCATATTCAGCCTCGCCGCCATCTCCGTCTGCTTGGAGGGAAAGAGATGGGCATAGTTATAGGTGATGTCGATACTTTCATGACCCACACGATCCGCGATAGCGATGGCGCTGAAGCCCATGTCGATCAGCAAACTGATGGCGCTGTGCCGGATATCGTGAATCCTGATGCGCTTAACGCCGGCCTGCTTTGCCCCGCGGTTCATCTCATGGTGCAGATAATCCTTTGTGAAGGCGAAGATGCGATCCTTCCTGCCGATCCCATCCAGGGAATCAATGTATTCCTCCACTTCCTCCGTCAGGAAATCCGGCATGGTGATGGTTCGGTTACTCTTTTCGGTCTTTGGTGTGGTGATCTTGTCTTCACCGTGTATCCGCTGATAGGATTTGCTGATCGTGACAGTGCCCTTCTCCAGGTCAAAGTCAGATGGCGTCAGCGCCAGCAGCTCGCCCTCCCGCATACCGCACCAGTAGAGAAGCTCAAAGGCATAGAAGGATTTGGGCTTATCCATCATAGCGTCGGCAAATTTGAGGTATTCTTCCTTCGTCCAGAACAACATTTCCCGGGACTTCTTCTTTCCAAGCGGTCCGGCTTTGCGGCAAGGGTTTTCCCGGAGATTGTAATACTTCATGGCGTGATTGAAGATAGCGGTCAGCTGGTTCTGTACGGTGCGGAGATAGACCGGAGAGTAAGGCTTTCCATCCTTGTCCCGGAACCGCAGCAGCTCATTCTGCCAGGTCATGACGATCTGCGGCGTAATGGCACACATTTTCAGCCTGCCGAAGTAGGGAATCAATTTCGTCCGGATGATATGATCCTTCGTGCTCCAGGTATTTTCCTTCAGCCTTGTCTTCAGATCCTGGGTATAGTGCTCCACGAAGCTGGCGAAAGACATATCCAGATCCGCTGTCACCTTGTTCATTTGCTCCCGTTCCCATGCCTGGGCTTCATGTTTGCTGGTAAAACCCCGCCGGGAACTCTGCTTCTGCTCTCCCGTCCAATCGGTGTAACGATAGATCACCCTCCATGTATTTGTCTTATTGTCTTTATAGACGCCCATCCCGCTGCGGCCCCCTTTCCGGTACTTTTCCCATGGTGCGCTGAAGAAGATAATCCCGGCTGATCCGTCCGGCAATAGTGAAAAACCCCTGGGATTTCAGTTCCTGATTCAGCCGGTGGATGACCTTATAGGCGTGGGAGGTTGAGATGTGCAGGAGCTGAGCCGCCTCCGGTGCGGTCAGAAAAGCGCTCCCATACCGCTTAATCTCACAATTTTCCGATTTCATATTGATTCTCCTAAACAAATCTGTTATACTAAGCATATCTCATTGAAAGGGGACTTTCTCATGGCCACTGGCGAGCGCATTCATCATTTCCGCAAGCGTATGAAGATGACGCAGCGTTATTTGGGGCAGCTTCTGGGCTTCCCGGCCAATTCCGCCGATGTGCGTATGGCGCAGTATGAATCCGAGGACCGGAATCCGAAGGCCGATCTGACAGCACAGATGGCGCAAATCTTCGGTGTGTCGCCCCATGCCATCTCGGTTCCGGATATTGATTCCTACGTCGGCCTCATGCACACGCTCTTCACCCTGGAAGACCGATATGGCATGTATGTGGAGGAATCCGAGGGCGACGTCTGCCTGCGGGTGAACCTTCGGGACAGCCAGCAGGCGGCTGAACTGCACCGGATGCTTTACGAATGGCAGGCAGCAGCCAATGCGTTGCGGAAAGGCGAGATCACCCAGGAAGCCTATGACCAGTGGCGCTACAATTTCCCTGATGGCGATACTACCCGGCGGTGGGTGAAAGTTCCGTCCCAGGGCCTGATGGATGATCTGGTTGCCGGTCTCCAGGAGAATCCAGACAGCGATCATAACTGACACCTCCATCATTCTGAAAATGCATAGAAATAGGGCTAACTGATCTACACAAAATCAGTTAGCCCTCATTTTCAGAATGATGGATTTTTGTTGCCAAATTGTTGCCACGCGGGGACCTGACCGCCCGGAAACCCTTATTTTACGCGGGCTTCAGGATTTTAGCCTTTATTCCCACTCAATGGACGCCGGAGGTTTTGTTGTCACATCGAGAACAACCCTACTCGCATGAGCGACTTCGTTGACAATTCGTGCAGACACAGCAGAAATAAGGTCATAGGGCAGTCTTGCCCAGTCTGCAGTCATAAAGTCATCAGTCGTCACTGCACGCAGCGCAATGGTGTAATCATAGGTCCGCTCGTCCCCCATCACACCCACACTGTGTACACCAGTCAGAACCGTGAAGTACTGATTGACCTTTCCTTCAAGTCCTGCTTTTGCGATTTCCTCCCGGAAAATTGCATCACTTTCTCGAACAATCTGCACTTTTTCCGGGGTGACTTCCCCGATCACACGGATCGCAAGACCGGGCCCCGGGAACGGCTGCCGCCATACGAGTTCTCTGGGAAGGCCGAGCGTTTCACCCAGAGCACGGACTTCATCCTTGAAGAGCATGCGCAGGGGCTCGATCAGTTCGGTAAACCCAAGCTCCTTGGGAAGTCCACCGACATTATGGTGGCTCTTGATCACAGCCGCATTGGTGCCCTGACCGCTTTCAATGACATCCGGATAAATCGTGCCCTGGGCAAAATAGTCCATTTTCCCCAGTCTTGCCGCCTCATCCCTGAACACTTCAATAAAGTCGCGCCCGATAATATGCCGCTTTTCCTCTGGCTCTGAAACACCTTTCAGATCCCTGAAAAAGCGTTCAGCCGCATCCGCGCGGACAAAACGCACCGGAAACAGCTGACTGAACACATGACAGACCTGCTCACTTTCTCCCTTGCGCAGAAGGCCGTGATCCACATAAACGCAGGTCAGGCGCTTCCCAATCGCCCGGTAGATCAGCGCGGCTGCCACAGACGAATCCACACCGCCCGAAAGCGCAAGAAGAACAGTTCCGTCCTCCCCTACGGCATCCCGGATCTGTCTGATCGCTGTTTCCGCAAAAGCAGCCATGGTCCAGCTGCCGTCACAGTGGCAAATGTTGTAGAGGAAATTGTGGATCAGCTGCCTGCCCTCTTCCGTGTGCGTCACTTCCGGATGAAACTGCACGCCGTAGATTTGTCTCTCGACACAGGCCATGGCTGCAATAGCACAGTTATCCGTTTGTGCGATCGCATGGAAACCTTCCGGGCACACGCTGCACTGCCATGTATGGCTCATCCAGCAGGAGGATTCGGGTTTCATGCCTTCCAGAATTCCTGTCCGGTCCGTCATTCGGACGGTCACCCGGCCATATTCCCGCTCAGAGGCACGCTCAACCTGACCGCCCAGCATCTGACAGGTCAGCTGCATCCCGTAGCAGATGCCCAGAACCGGCACTCCCTGCGTATAGACCGCGGGATCGCAGTGCGGCGCATCCGGGTCGCAGACACTGGAAGGACCGCCGGAGAGGATAATGCCTGTCGGATGGTGTGCCGCAATCTCCTGTGCAGAGATGCTCCACGGCACCACTTCCGAATACACGTTGTTTTCTCTTACACGCCGGGCAATGAGCTGCGTGTACTGTCCTCCGAAGTCCAGAATCAGGATCTTCTGTTTTTCCACCTTCAAAGTACCTCCTTCTTACTTTCCACTGTCCCCGTAGTTTGCCAGCACGCGTGCTGATGGATCATCCACATTGCATCCCGGCCATGTTTTATTGGGCATCCAGAAATCAGGTATCATCCGGGCCTGTCCGGGATAATACTGTTCAAACAGTTCCCGGTACATGAGGCTTTCCTTCGTGAATGGACGGCAGTAATCAAACCGCTGTGCCCGGTCCATAAACTCCTCGTCCGTATAGGTTCTTGAAGCGAGCTCCTTCAGATCATTGACCATGCTGTGCCCCACCGCATCGGAGAAAGCTGCCTTCTGCCGCCAGAGAATCTCATCGGGCAGAATATGGTCATCCGCAAAGGCTTTTCGAATCAGATATTTCCCCATGTTGTGATGATTCATCTTCAGGTCGGGATCAATGCTCATTGCATAGCGCACAAACTTCAGGTCGCCGAACGGCACTCTGGCCTCCAGACTGTTGACAGAAATGCACCGGTCTGCACGCAGCACGTCATAGACATGCAGTTCACGGATCCGCTTTTCTGCTTCTTCCTGAAAGTCAGCAGCGGACGGTGCAAAGTCGGTATATTTATACCCGAACAGTTCGTCCGATATTTCTCCGGTGAGCAGGACGCGGACATCGGTGTTTTCATGAATCCATCTGCACACCAGATACATCCCGATGGATGCCCGGATGGTCGTAATATCCCAGGTTCCCAGCAGTTCCACAACTTTCGGCAGCGCTTCCAGCACGTCATTTTCCGAGATGATCACTTCCGTGTGCTCGCTGCCGATATAATCGGCCACCATGCGCGCATACTTCAGGTCGATGGCATCCACATCCATCCCGATGGCAAACGTACGGATCGGATGTCCGAGCATCTTCCGGGCAATCGCGCACACCAGGGAAGAATCCAGGCCGCCTGAGAGCAGAAAACCGACCGGCGCATCCGCATCCAGCCGCTTTTGCACGCCGTCCATCAGCAGACGACGCAGCTTGGCACAGACTTCTTCCTCGGTTTTCATCGTGAAATAGCCGACATAGGCCGGGTCTGCATACTGAATGAACTCGCCGTCCATCCAGTAGTGTCCCGGCGGGAACGGAAGAATGGTTTCGCACAGGCCCAACAGGTTCTTCGGCTCACTGGCAAAGGCCCATTCGCCGTCGGACAGACGGCCGTAATACAGGGGCCGGATCCCGATCGGGTCGCGCGCGGCAATCAGTTTTCCCTGCGCGTCATCCCATAGAATCAGCGCAAACTCTGCGTCCAGCGTCTTGAACATTTCCACGCCGTACTCATGGTACAGCGGGAGCAGAATTTCACAGTCCGACTGGCTCTGCAGCTCATATTTGCTCAGCAGTCTGTCCCGGAGCGGACGAAAACCGTACAGCTCGCCGTTGCAGACAACTACATCCTCATCGAGGTGAAAAGGCTGCATGCCGCGCTCGTCCAGGCCCATGATCGCCAGGCGGTGAAAGCCCAGATATCCGCAGGGAATCTCCTCGAACCGGCTCATGTCCGGTCCGCGCGAGAGCGTGCGGTCAAAGCAGGTTATGAGTAATTCCCGATCGATGGATTTGCTGGTTACGCCGAAAATGGAACACATAAGTGGCACCTCCGTAAAGGGTCGGCTTTCGCTCTGATATTTCAGGACGAAGGCCGCCTCTCCGTGGTGCCACCTGATTTACTTCTCTCCCGGACTCTATCAAGTCCCCGCGGCTGTAACGGGCCGTTTCCCGCCTCCCTTACTGGCCGGTCTGCCGGTGTTCTGTTCGGGCTTAGAAGGGTTCTTCCTCCGGTCTGTCCTGCGGCATTCCCATCGTCGTCCGCTCTCTGAAAGGTCCTGAATCCGGAGTACTTTTCTTCCTCAACGCTTTGTCTGTGAAATTGGTTCGAATTGTATTACCGCAAGTCCGGGATTGTCAACCACCTGAACATTCAAAAAACAATTTCTCTGCCCGACTTTCAAAAACATTGAGAATACAATGGATCCTATTGACACCCGTTTTTCCCTGTGTTAAGATGCCAGCAACACGACAAGGGAGTCAGGTGGGTCTGATTCCCCTGTCTTTTTATTTTTTTGAAGGAGGCCTTTTCATGAGCAAATACAGCAAGGAAGACATCATCCGCATGGTGCGGGAGGATGACGTGGAGTTTATCCGGATGCAGTTTACAGATATTTTCGGCCAGCTGAAAAGCGTGGCCATTACTGCCAGCCAGATCGAAAAGGCCGTGAATCATCAGATCATGATCGACGGCAGCAGCATTGAGGGCTTTGTGCGCATCAATGAAAGCGATCAGTATCTCCACCCGGATCTGGATACCTTTGCGATCCTGCCCTGGCGTCCCCAGCACGGCAAGGTGGCCCGCCTGATCTGCGATGTCTACAACCCCGACGGCACCCCGTTTGCCGGAGATCCGCGCGGCGTGCTGAAGAAAGTCCTGAAGAGAGCCGAAGACATGGGTTATTCCTTCAATGTGGGACCGGAGATGGAGTTCTTCCTCTTCCAGACCGATGCCCAGGGCGCCCCCACCACGACAACCGGCGACGAGGCCGGATACTTTGACCTCGGCCCGCTCGATCACGGCGAGAGCACCCGCCGCGAAATCTGTATGACACTCGAACAGATGGGCTTTGAAATCGAGGCGAGCCATCATGAAGTGGCTGCCGGACAGCATGAAATCGACTTCAAGTATGCAGACGCGCTGAGGGCGGCCGACAACATCATGACCTTCAAGCTTGCCGTCAAAACACTGGCCCAGAAAAACGGCCTGCACGCCACGTTCATGCCCAAGCCGGTGTTCGGCATCAACGGCTCCGGCATGCACACCAACATGAGCCTTTTCCGGGACGGACAGAACGTCTTCGCCGATCACTCGGACAGCCGCGGCCTGAGCCATGAAGCCTATGCCTTTATCGCCGGCATTCTTGCCCACGTCCGTGGCATGGCCGCCATTACCAACCCGCTTGTCAACAGCTATAAGCGTCTGGTGCCCGGGTATGAAGCGCCGTGCTACCTTGCCTGGAGCGCAAGCAACCGCAGTGCCCTGATCCGCATCCCGGCCTCCCGCGGGATGGGAACCCGTGTAGAACTCCGCTGTCCCGATCCCAGCTGCAACCCATACCTGAATATGGCCGTTTGTCTCGCTGCAGGTCTTGACGGCATTGAAAAAGGCATGACCCCGCCCGATGAAATCACGGACAACATTTTTGCCATGGATGCGCAGACCCGCGAAGCCAGGGGCATTCAGTCCCTGCCCGGCACGCTGCGCGATGCCATTGACTGCCTGAAAGCGGACAGCGTGATCTGCGAAACCCTCGGTGAGCATGTCCTCTCCCAGTATGTCGAAGGCAAGGAAAAGGAATGGGACGCCTATCGCACGCATGTCAGCCAGTGGGAAATCAACCGCTATCTGGTGATGTACTGATCTGCTGACACCATCACGCCCTCCGCCGTCCTTCGGCATGAATCATGCCAGCATGTCTGGCAATCGGAAAGAGGTGAAGCCGGATGGCACGCATCATCATCGCAAGTGCATCAGAGCAGGTCCGCTCACAGCTCAGGGGACTCCTCGTCTCCTCCGGCTTCAGTGTATTCCGGCTGTGTGAAAGCGGAAGCAGTCTGAGAAGAACCATCAATGAATGTGAAGACGGCATTGTGATTTTCTCAGGCCCCCTTCCCGACTGTAAGCCGGAAGAGCTGCAGTGGGATTACGGGGATCGCATCCAGATCCTGCTGGTTGGAAAGCCTCCTGTCCTGGACGCCTGTGAAAGCACGGACATCTTCCGTCTGGTGCTACCGACCACAGGCCAGGCGCTCATCGGCGCCGTCAACATGCTCAGCCAGCTGCATCAGATGCAGCTGCCCAAGCGTTCCAGCCAGGAGCAGAAGCTTGTCAAAGAGGCCAAGGAGATCCTCATGCGCCGAAACGGGCTGACAGAGCCGCAGGCACACAGGATCATGCAGCAGCATGCCATGCGCAGCGGCATCAAAATGGCGGATTATGCAGCGCAGATTCTCAAAGCATCCGCCGATCCGGAGGAATAATCATGGTGGACCGACAGTATCCCCTTTATCATCAGGAACTGGAACATGAAAGTTGCGGGGTCGGCGCGATCGTCGACCTGACCGGAAAAGCCACCCATCGCACGGTTGACCAGGCGCTTTCCATTGTCGAGCGCCTGGCTCACCGCGCAGGCAGCGATGCCCTGGGCACAACCGGTGACGGCGTGGGCATTATGACCAATCTGCCCCACGCCCTTTTTTCATCATGGGCCACGGAAGAGGGCCTTATCCTGGGCAGTCCGGGAGATTACGGTGTCGGCATGTTCTTCCTGCCCGAAGATGAAGTCGGTGTCCGGAATATCTGCCGGATCTTTGAACAGCTCGCCGGAGCGGAGCAGCTGCCGGTCATCGGATGGCGGGATGTGCCCTGCCACCCGGCACTTCTCGGCGCCGGGGCGCGCCGCACCATGCCCCGCATCCGGCAGTGCTTTGTCCGGCGCCCATCGGATACCCCTGCAGGCGAAGCGTTCGACCGCCGTCTGTATCTGCTGCGCCGGATCTTTGAAAAACAGGATACCGATACCTATATCTGTTCCCTCTCCTCCCGGACGATCGTCTACAAGGGCATGATGCTCGTCACACAGCTGCGTGCGTTCTATGATGATCTTCAGGATGTGCGGTATGTCAGCCGCATGGCCATGGTCCACTCCCGTTTTTCCACCAACACCTTCCCTTCCTGGAGCAAGGCGCATCCCCAGAGAATGCTGCTGCACAACGGTGAAATCAATACCATTCGCGGCAATCATGACCGAATGAAAGCGCGCGAGGAAACCATGCGCTCCCCGGTTATGGGCGAAGATATGCGCCGGGTGCTTCCTGTCGTGCAGGAAGGCGGCAGCGACAGCCAGATGCTGGATAATGCCATGGAATTTCTCTATATGAATGGGTTCCCGCTGCCGCTCACCGGCATGATTCTCCTGCCCGAGCCCTGGCAGGGATCCCCGGAGACAACGCCGTGGCGTGACCTGTACCGGTACTATGCTTCCATGATGGAGCCCTGGGACGGTCCCGCTGCCATCCTTTACTCTGACGGAGACAGAGTGTGTGCTTCGCTTGACCGCAACGGTCTGCGTCCGCTGCGCTGTGCCATGACCGATGACCAGCGGCTCATCCTTTCCTCTGAGGCCGGTGTGCTGTTTGAGGAAAACGCCCATATCATCCGCAGGTGGAAACTGAAGTCCGGCGATGTGCTGGAAGCCGATCTGCACACGGGCGAGCTTCAGGAAAGCAGGGCTCTGAAGACCCGCTTTGCCCAGGCGCATCCCTACACCGAGTGGATGCAGCACCTGATCCGTCTGGATGACCTCCCCGGGGAAACGGTCACTCCCGCTCCGCCCGATGACGATGTCCGCCTTCAGCTGTGCAGGGCGTTCGGCTATACCTGGGAGGATCTGCACAATGTACTTCTTCCCATGGCCAGGAACGGCAGTGAGCCGATTGTCTCCATGGGGGCCGACGAGCCGCTCGCTGCCCTGAGCAGAACACATCCGCCGCTGTCGGACTATTTCAAGCAGCGGTTTGCCCAGGTCACTAACCCGCCCATTGACGCACTGCGGGAAGAGATGAAAACAGACTGCTCCATCTACATCGGCGATGACGGCAATCTTCTTTCAGACGGGCCGGACAACTGCACCGTGCTGGAACTCACTTCCCCTGTCCTCACAGAGGAAGAGCTCGCCCGTATCCGGAATCTCCGCCATCCCGCCTTCCAGGTTCGGACCATCTCCCTGCTGTACGGGAAAGAAAAGAGCCTCGCCCAGGCCCTCAGCACGTTCTTTTCAGCGTGCGATGCGGCCTGCCGGGAGGGCGTCAATATCCTGATCCTCTCGGACCGCGGTGTGGATCCGTCGCATCTCGCGATCCCCTCCCTGCTCGCAGTCTCTGCCCTGGAACAGCATCTGATTCACATCAAAAAGCGCACCGCCGTCTCGGTGATTCTGGAAAGCGGTGAACCCAGGGAGGTCCATCAGCTGGCCCTGCTCATCGGCTACGGCGCCCGCGCAGTCAATCCCTACCTCGCCCATGACTGTGTCCGTTCCCTGTGCGCAATTGGTGAAATCGAAAAGTCCGCTTCCGATGCCGTCCGTGCATACAACGCCGCACTGACGGCAGGCGTCCTCAAGATTGCCTCCAAGATGGGCGTTTCCACCCTGCAGGCTTATCAGAGCGCGCAGCTCTTTGAAGTCATCGGCCTGGACGCGAAAATGGTGGAGCGCTATTTCACCAATACGCCGTATTCCCTCGGAGGCACCGATCTGAACCGGGTGGAGGCAGACAGCCGCTTCCATCATGAGGCCGCCTTCCGTCTGCCCGTCACCGGTCTCCCCGCGGTCGGCGTGCACAAACTGCGCACAGGGGAAGGCGCGCAGGAGCATCTGTATGCCCCTGAAGCCATTCACCTCCTGCAGCAGGCTGTCTGGAATGACAGCCGGGACCTGTTTGAGCGCTATGCAGACCGTGTGGAACAGGAAGGCCCCCGCACCATCCGGTCCATGCTCGACTTCCGGTATGAGGCGTGCCATGAAATCCCTCTGGAGGAAGTGGAAAGCGAAGCATCCATTGCCACACGCTTCCGGACCGGCGCCATGAGCTATGGCTCCATTTCTCAGGAAGCGCACGAGTGTATGGCCCGCGCCATGAATCATCTCGGTGGCCGGTCCAACAGCGGCGAAGGCGGAGAACTTCCTTCCCGCTACCGGACAGATCTCAACTCCGCCATCAAGCAGGTGGCTTCCGGGCGGTTCGGCGTCACAAGGGAATATCTGCTCTCCGCGCAGGAGATTCAGATCAAGATGGCCCAGGGCGCCAAGCCCGGTGAGGGCGGTCATCTGCCCGGGGCCAAGGTAACGGAAAGCGTCGCAAAGACGCGCTGTTCCACCCCCGGCATCTCCCTGATTTCCCCGCCGCCTCATCATGACATTTACTCGATTGAGGACCTCGCTGAGCTGATCTATGACCTGCAGTGCGCCAATGATCAGGCAAAAATCACCGTGAAGCTCGTCTCCTCAACAGGCGTGGGCACCATTGCCAGCGGCGTGGCCAAGGCCGGGGCCGGCGGCATTCTCATCTCCGGCGGTGAGGGTGGCACCGGCGCTGCCCCGATGAGTTCCGTTCATCATGCGGGCCTTCCCTGGGAAATTGGTCTGGCAGAAGCGCACCAGGTGCTCTGCAGAAACCGGCTCCGCCAGAAAGTGACGCTGGAAACTGACGGCAAGCTCATGACCGGACATGATGTCATGGTAGCCCTGCTTCTCGGGGCAGAACAGTTCGGGTTTGCCACAGCGCCGCTCATCACTATGGGCTGCCGCATGATGCGCGTGTGCCATCTGGGCACCTGCCCCTTCGGGATTGCCACGCAAAACCCCGAGCTCCGTGCCCGTTTCAGGGGTAAACCCGAGTATGTGGAGCGGTTCATGCTCTTCATTGCCGGACAGATGCGCCGCATCATGGCCAGGCTCGGTGCAAGAACGGTGGACGAGCTGGTCGGACGCAGCGATCTGCTCCGGATGAAGCAGGATGCTGCCCTGGATCTTTCCGATCTCATCGGCTTTTCAAGAAACACGCATTTCCAGCCGGATGCCCGGCATGATTTCCATCTCGCCGAGCGCACCGATGTCCGGCTCTTCCAGGACCATGTCCATCTGACCACAACCGACCGCGCGTTCGGCACCATGCTGCGGGGCAGCCGCTCCGTGCAGGCCCAGGGCTGCGGCGGCCAGTCCTTCGGTGCATTTCTCCCCGAGGGCCAGCAGATTACGCTCTACGGTGTGGCCAATGACTACCTGGGCAAGGGGCTCTCCGGCGGGACGATTGCCGTATGCCCGCCGGTGGACAGTGTATGGAGGGAAGAGGACACGCTCATCGGGAACGTCGCCCTCTACGGCGCAACCAGCGGCTATGCGCTCATTGCCGGCATGGCGGGTGAACGCTTTGCTGTGCGCAATTCCGGTGCCTGGGCTGTGGTGGAAGGCGTCGGGGATCATGGGTGTGAGTACATGACCGGAGGCCGTGTCTGTGTGCTGGGCCCGGTCGGAGACAATTTTGCAGCCGGCATGAGCGGTGGCATCGCCTGGGTGCTCGATGAGCAGTCCACGCTCAACAGTCATCTCAATACAGGCCACGTGCAGATCGTCCCGGTTGCTCCCGCCCAGGCCGGCGAACTCCGCCGCCTGCTCATCATGCACGAAAAAGCCACCGGATCCCGCAAGGCCAGGGAGATTCTGGCGAATTTTGAAGCCTGGCTGCCGAGTTTCCGGGCCGTCATTTCTGAAGAATACATGACTTTCCTGAAAGGGGTGTGACAGCATGGGAAAAGCAACCGGTTTTCTGGAAACTGAGCGCATGGAAAACCCGCTGCGTGCAGAAGACGATCGCCTGAAGGATTTTAATGACCTGCACGCTTCCCTGCCCGTTCGGGACAGGCACTCCCAGGCCAGCCGATGTATGGATTGCGGTGTGCCCTTCTGTCAGTCCGATTTCGGGTGTCCGCTGCATAACCTGATCCCGGAATGGAATGACCTGCTCTGGCAGGGACAGGAGAAGGAAGCGCTGGCGCGTCTTCTTTTGACCGCGCCCTTTCCTGAATTCACCGGCCACGTGTGTCCTGCGCTGTGCGAAAAGGCATGCAATCTTGCAGACGAGGGCGTCACCAACCGTGACAACGAACTGTATCTGATTGAAACCGGATTTGCCCGGGGCTGGGTGGTTCCCCGTGTGCCTTCCCGGCGCACCGGAAAACAGGTGGCGGTCGTAGGCAGCGGACCGGCCGGTCTGGCAGCAGCCGACCTGCTCAACCAGCGCGGGCACACTGTGACCGTCATTGAGCGCGCCGATCTCCCGGGCGGCCTGATGATGTACGGCATTCCCAATATGAAGCTGCCCAAGGAAATTGTCGAGCGGCGCATCCGCCTGATGGAAGCAGAAGGCATCTCCTTCCTTCTCAATACCGAGGCGGATCCAGATCAGCTCCGTGCCTTTGATGCCGTCATCCTGTGCTGCGGGTCCCGCCGTCCACGCTCACTGAACCTTCCGCACATGGACGCGGAGGGTGTCCACTATGCCGTCGATTACCTGACCTGCGCCACCCGGGGCCTTCTTTCCGGGAGTGCCCCTGTTCTTTCAGCCAGCGGACGCCATTGCATCGTGGTCGGCGGCGGGGATACAGGCAATGACTGTGTCGCCACAGCGCTTCGTCAGGGCGCCTCGTCTGTCACGCAGCTGGAAATGATGCCAAAGCCCTGTACAGCAAGAGTTCCCGGCAATCCCTGGCCCGAATGGCCCCGCACGCTGCGCACCGATTACGGCCAGCTTGAGGCCATCTCCGTACTGGGAAGCGATCCGAGAGTCTATGAGACCACGGTCGGCAGTATTCAGGTGGATGAGCACAATCGAATCCGTTCTGTTGAGACAGTGCGCTTGAAGAGAACGCCGGAGGGACGCATGGAGCCGATCCCCGGTTCTGAGCGCATTGTTCCCTGTGATCTTCTGCTCATCGCCGCCGGTTTTATCGGGTGTGAGGAACAGACCCTGCGCACGCTCTCCCTGGAGGCGGATGCGCGGGGGCGTGTGCTTCCCGCCGACGGTTCCCATGCACTCGGCGGCTCATGGTTTTCCGCTGGCGATCTGCGCACGGGACAGTCGCTGGTGGTCCGCGCCGTCGCCGATGGCCGCGCGGCAGCCCATGAAGCCGATGCCTTTCTTGCCGCGGCGCACTGATCTGCCCGCCATGCTTCCTGTTCTCCTCAATCCGGCCGGTCCCAAGAGACCTGGCCGGTCTTTTTCCATGCCCAGACCATGGGCGCAAAAAAAGAACCATGCTCTCGCATGATTCTCGTGTTTTGCTGACCTTATCAGCAGGCCATGCACAGATAAGCGGTTCTGGCAATCTCCAGTGCTGTGAGGTCGTTGTCCTGATCTGCCCTGCGGCTCATGGAGGATGCGCCGTCTGCAAAATGCACCAGGCTGTCCGCAGCCACCATCATGACCTGTTCTTCTTCCTCGTGATTCCATCTATATTCATTATAATTGGTTTTCATTGTTTCTTATCTCCTTTCCATGCAGCGCGTTCCTCGCTGCGAGTGATAGGATACGATATTTCAGCTTGATTTTCTACATGTTCTCCCCTATAATTTCCATAAACCGCATTTTTTTCAACACTCCTCAGGAGGACAGCATGGAGAAAGACTTCTCAAGACGCGAACCGGAAAAGCCCATTGACCGCATCTATGTGGAAGATCAGGTGCGCGACCGCAGCTATATTGTTCCCACGAACCATTATCATCCCTACTATGAGATTTACTATCTTGAGAGCGGCAGCTGCCGGTTTTTTATCGGCGGAACCATGCTGGATGTCCATGCAGGCGACCTCCTGATCATTCCACCCCGGACCATGCACTACACCCGCTATCTCTTTGGAACCTGCCGGCGTTTCAATCTCTTTTTCCGAAGAAAAGACCTCGAGCAGGATATCCGCAACACGTTCCCGGGACAGGACACGTTTTTCAGCCAGTGGCGTCTTCTGCAGATCCCGGACTTTTACCGGGATTCGCTGACTGCGCTCTTTGGACGGATGCTCAATGAAGAAAAGATCAACGATGAGCGCACACCATTGCTTCTCAAGTGCCGGCTGCAGGAGACGCTGCTTGTCTGCAGCCGGATCGGCGTCATCCCGGAAGCACCACCCGCCGATATTCACACCACCGACCAGGCCATTGTCCGCGCCGCCGGCTTCATGCGGGAGCATTTTCGCGAGCCCATCACGGCAGAGGAGATTGCAAAGGCGGCCGGGTTCAGCATCAATTACCTGAGCCGGAAATTCCGTCAGGCGGCAGGTCTTGGCGTCCATGAGTACCTCAGCTACCTGCGGCTGCACCAGGCCGCGCTTGAGCTGGTGGAAACAAAGGATCTGATCATCGATATCGCCCTGCGCTGCGGGTTTACCGACGCCAACTACTTTAAGGACTGCTTCAAGCGTCACTACGGTGTCAGTCCCCGCGCCTACCGGACCGGAAAGGAATAAGCCGTCTGCCCGCGGAAACCGCCGCCGCAAATTGTATGTTTCTTGTTCCTGACTATAGCATGAAAGACCGAAATACGTTACAATAGGACTGAGGCACTGCAAAGTGCAGACTTCTATGAAATAAAAGAGGAACACATTATGGGAAAACTCGTCATGGCATACTGGGACTGCCCATTCTGCGGCGGTCAGGGCATCCGGGGCGATGTGGTCAAATGTCCTTCCTGCGGCCGGCCCCGGGGTGATGTTACATTCTACATGAAGGACCATGCGGAAAACGATGTCCGGATAGACGGAGACACCGCCGATATAGAATATCTCGATGAGGAGAAGGCGAAAACCGTCAACCGCAATCCCGACTGGTACTGCTCCTTCTGCAACACGCTCAACAGCGACAACGCCGCGTTCTGCTCCAACTGCGGAGCGAGCCGCAAAGACTCTGAGAGCAATTACTTCGACGTTCAGAAGAAGAAACAGGAAAAGGAGCAGCGGAATGCGCAGCCTGCTTCCCCGCCTCCGACCCGCTCCTCCGGGAGCAAACGCCCGCTCCTGCTTCTGATCGTTGCCGTTCTGGCCATTGTCGGCCTGTTCACCTTCCTCAACGGCAACAAGACCAGCGGCGACCTGACGGTCACCAGCCTGGCCTGGCAGCGAAACATTCAGATTGAGGAGAACCGCGAATTCAGCGAATCCGGCTGGACACTGCCCCAGGGGGCGGAGCTGACAAGTCAGCAGCAGGAAATTCATCACTACGACAATGTCCTGTCCCACTATGAGGACGTGGAGGTCCAGCGCTCCCGGCAGGTTCTCGACCACTACAAAACAGAACACACCTATGAAAACCTGGGCAACGGAACCTTCGAGGAGATCACTGAACAAGTTCCGGTCTATCGGACCGAGTATTACACCGAAACCGAAAGTCAGCCCGTCTATGTTCCGGTGCCGAGGTACGCAACGAAATATTACTATAAGATCTGGCGGTGGACACCCACGCGCGTGGCGACCGCTTCCGGGGAAGATCACAACGCGGCGTGGCCTGACACCGCACTGGGTGAAAACGAGCGTGAGGGAGAACGGGCGGAAGCCTACGGCTTTACCGTACAGGCCAAGGATGGAAAAATGTCCACCTACCGCATCGCAGAATCCGACTGGAGAAACCTGAACGTCGGAGACGGCCTGTATATCACCGCCAAAAGAACCGGGGCCGACGCGTATATCTCCGACAAGGATGGCAACAGAATTGCAGACATTGTCCGGGTTCAGTAATCCGGAAGACAGAAAAACAGCTGCCGCGGCAGCTGTTTTTCTGTGGCTTTCTTTTCATGCATATGGATCGGCTCTTTACGAATAGATCTCCTGCTCAGTGACGCACTCACTCTTGATCCGGCCCACCAGGGTATTGAGCGCATCCACCGCATGCGGGCGGATATCGGCCCCGATCAGGACCAGCATGATATCATCCCCCACCTGCAAATGCCCGCGGTTGAGCCAGACGCGGATGGCATAAATGCCGTCGAGCTGCTCGGCTTCCCGGACTGCCTGGGCCACTTTTTCCTCGTCATAGGAAAACATCATGCCCTTCACCGGATCTGCACTCATATCCCCTTCGCGTACCTGTCTGCGCGCTGTGGCACGGACAATCCCGTTGTGAATGAGCATCATCCCGATCTGATCGGCCGCCGGGGTCTTTTTGATCTCCTCCAGCCACTGATCAACCGACGGTTTACCCGCTGCTGTCTGTGTCTGAGGGATGGTATTCGTGCTGCAGTCTCTGTTCTGATATTCCATTGATTGAATCGCTCCTCAACATCATCTTGGTCACGTCTGCCCTCTGTGCAATTCTCGCATCTGAAGGCAATTCCTGCCGGATTCCGTCACAGAAAAAAAGAAAAACCGGACGCATGGATATTGCTCCCCGAATGCTCCATCCTCTGTGCTGATTGCATTCTGCTCATCATGCGTCAGTCTTGCCGCATCCGGCATTTTGCGATACCATGACAGAGCAACCGCTGACGGACATCCCGCAGCACGCGCAGCGCGACCACAAAAAGGAGGAAACATGATGTCAGAATATCTCGGAAAAGACACCTTCAAGCTGGGCTTCGGCCTGATGCGTCTGCCCAAGCTGCCCGACGGCACAACCGACCTTGCGCAGGTCTGTGAGATGGTGGACCGGTTTATCGCAGCAGGCGGAACCTACTTTGATACCGCCTTTGTCTATGATAAGGGACATTCAGAGGAAGCATTCAAAGCGGCCGTGGCCGACCGCTATCCGCGCAGCGCCTATACCCTCGCCACCAAGCTGAATGCATGGCATCAGTGTCATGACGAGGAAAGTGCCAAGCAGCAGTTCTTTACCAGCCTGGAGCGCACCGGCGCAGGGTATTTCGATTACTATCTGCTCCACGGCCTGATGCGCCACAACTACACCAAATATGACGAATACCACCTCTGGGACTTTGTACGGGAACAGAAAGCCAAAGGCCTGATCCGCCACTGCGGCTTTTCCTTCCATGCCGACCCTGCCCTGCTCGAGGAGATTCTCACCGCCCATCCCGAAATGGAATTTGTCCAGCTGCAGCTGAATTACTCCGACTGGGAGAATCCCGGCATTGCAGCGCGTGAGTGCTGGGAGATTGCCCGCCGCCACGGCAAGGCGATCACCGTCATGGAACCCCTGAAAGGCGGCGCGCTCGCCGACCCGATCCAGGCTGTCCGGGACATCTTCCTCACCGCAGCGCCACAGGCACCGGTTGTTTCCTGGGGGATCCGTTATGCGGCCAGCCTTGACGGCATCATTACAGTGCTCTCGGGCATGTCCTCGCTCCATCAGATGGAGGAAAACCTGTCCTTTATGAAAGATTTCCGTCCGCTCAGCGAGGAGGAACAGGCGGTCATCCGCAAAGCCCAGGATGCGCTCAATGCGGACAAGTCCATCCCCTGCACCGGATGCGGCTACTGCGTGGAAGGCTGCCCGATGAGTATTCCCATTCCGGATATCTTCACCGTCGCCAACAGACAGCACAACAACGAGGGTTTCCGCCAGGTCCGCGAGTACGGCATCGCGACCTATGGCAAAGGAAAGGCATCCGACTGCATTCAGTGCGGTCAGTGCGAAGGCGCATGCCCGCAGCATCTGGGGATCATCGACTACCTGAAACAGTGCGCAGAACGGTTCGAGTAAAAGATACGGTGCCCGCCCTGTCCACCCGCAAAAAAAGAGACTCAGCCAATGAGCCTCTTTTTTGGTGGTTTCGGACTGCCTGAGCCCGCGTTTCGAATCCTCTTTACGCTTTCTTTCCCATCACGCGGTCCAGCCATGGGAAGGTCATGGGATAGACACCGAATTCCACGAACAGAATCACCGCATACCGTACAGTGCGGACCAGCATGGCCGCCGTGGTGCCGCTGTCCAGGAAGGCTTTCGGGAACGGAAGCTTCAGTACCGTGTTGAGCACGAAATACACAACAAACCCAAGGACAATCCGGAGAATCGACACGGGGACGGACCTGGTTTTTTCAAAGTGCACTTTCTTTTCTTCCAGAAGAGTGCCCGCCATAAATCCGATCAGCATGCCTGCGCCGGTAAAGAAGTCCGCGCTGCGGCAGTAGAAAAAGCCGGGAATGACGGTCAGAAGCAGCACGCCGTAAAAGGCCGCCGTATTCTGCAGTCTGGAGCGCAGGAAGGGAACCAGCAGGATCACGACGAGCCCCAGGAGCCAGCCAACCAGTACGTCCGTGGGATAATGCGCACCCACGCTGACTCTGGAAATGCCGACCAGCAGCGGCAGGAGGACCGCAAGGATCGTCAGCCATTTTTTCCTGAACTCCATCCCCAGGCTGCCATAGGTGGTGACAGCATTGGTAGAGTGTCCGCTGGGGAACGAAAATCCCTGGGCCGCGATATCCATTTCATCCTGGTCCGGCTCCACCTTGCGCAGGATATGAATGCCTTCATGATCGAAATAGGGGCGGCGCCGCAGAAAAACATTCTTGATCATCGGATTCCAGACAAGGCCCATAAGCACATTGAGGCCGATGCGTTTCCCGATGCGCTTATCCCAGCACCAGTACAGATAGCCCAGAAGCAGGATCAGCAGCAGTTCCTCTCCAAACGAGGAACAGAAGGAAACAATGCTCAGGCCTGTGCTGCTCAAATGGTTCTGAATCCACTCCATCAGGCTGACTTCCCAGGGAAAAAAGAATGTGCTTCCGGTTAACTCCATGTGATTCGGTGCCTCCTCAGTGCATGTGTCTATTCGCCTGCCCCATCATGCCCATGTCTGGCATAAAAAGGCGGGAATGTATTATCTCACCCCGGAAGGTTTTGCGCAATGTGGAATTCATCTGTCCATTCGCTCTTTCTGACCCGTTCAGGAGGCATCTGAAAAGGGCTGCAGCGGTTGAACCGCTGCAGCCCCAGCTGCTTTTTTGAATGCGCTGACGGCTTATGCCTTGGACTTCCGGGTGAAGCTTGCGGCAATCGCTGTGATGATGGCAGCGACATTGACGCCAGCCAGCGTATAGTTCATGCCGGCCAGTTCAGGCAGGCCGACCATCTTGATGCCGTTCATGGCTTCGGCAATGTTCCAGATGCCGTCCGAGAAGACGGTCATGCACACATAGGCCAGTGCCACAGCACCGAGGATGCTGGTAAAGTCGGTCCAGGGTTTCTCACCCAGCAGGGACGCTGCTTCGCACAGGATCGCTGCAGCAAGCGCTGCAAACACAGCGGGCTGCACTACGCCGCCTCTGGAATGATACACGATCAGGAGGACGAGTGTCACGACAGCAAGCACGCAGGTGACAGCTGCCAGATAGAAACCAATGCTCTTTTTCTTCATGGTCAAGTCTCCTTCCTTATTGCGTCCGATCACTTCGCCTTGCGGCTCTTGATCTTGGAGAGGATCAGCATGGCAAGGCAGGCAAGCGCCAGCACGCCGGAGCAGATCGTGAGCACATTGAGTGCAGTGGCCCACCACGGTGTGATGTGTTCAATGACGGCCGTGGAGCTGTATCCGTTGGCGATCACCGAGCGGCTGATGGCATACTCCCAGCTGATGGCGGCTTCCTTGAGCAGGTTCAGCAGGTGACCGTCATTGGTCTCACGGGCCTTGTTGAGGACCCATGTGCCGTGTCCGCCCACGCCGTCCAGGCACCATTCCTGAGTGCCGGCTGCAAGGACTTCCGCCGCATGATTGCGGTAGCCGCCGTCCACGTACTCACCGAAGCAGGGAGCAGCATCCGTATCAATGGCGCCGTTCCAGCCCCATTCATTGCGCAGCACCTGCGTGTTGAGCGCATAGCTGGCAGAGTTCCACTTCAGACCCAGACGGGAGAAGGACTGCATGATGCCGCCCGCATTCGCCATGCGCACGGAACCTTCAAAGGCACGCAGATTGCCCTCGCGGAATGCCTGTTCAGTGAAGAAGCAGGCCACACCGTCGCGGTAGAATTCCTGGTCATTGCCCACAAAATGCTTGGGCGCTGCATGGGAACCGGTCTTTTCCATGGCTTCGACTTCTGCGCGGCCGGCCAGATAGTTCATGGTCGGGCACTCGGACATGTACTCGAAGCTGCGGCCGCCGAACGGGGTGCGGTGGAGGTCATTGCCGACATTATAGTTGATCATGAACTTGGACCACATGCCATCCTCGCCCAGCATCGTGCCGCGGTTGGCAATGATGTCATAGTTGAATGTGCCGGTCATGATCGGGTTGGAGCAGTAGCGGGTCGTGGGCACTGTGACTTCTTCGCCGTTGATGGTCACAGGGATCGGATAGTTGCCGCCCACGGAGTCGCAGCCGTCGCCGACTGCAAAGGAGGGAGACAGTTCGCCCACAGCAGGGCAGGAGAAGCTTTCAGCTGTCGCCATGGGAAGATCGTCCACCTTCAGCTGATAGATGAATTTCTCCCATGTGTCGCGGTCGGACAGCGGGATATCCTTCATGGATGCGAGGTTCAGGCCGCTCTGCACTTCAAAGGGTGCGGCGACTTCGGCAAAGCTCGGTGCGTCCTCAGGCTTCACATACCATTCGCCGTCGAGGATATCCATCATTTCAGCCGTTGCGTTCACGGTGGTCTTGCTCACCGGATAGGTGCCGGCCCAGTCATTGCGGCTCAGGTAAGTGCCTGCGCCTTCAACCCAGTAGTTCAGGTCGCAGTCCTGGAACTGATTGGAGACCGCCACGCCGTTTGCACCGTAACGGTACTTTTCGCTGTTGAAGCTTTCCGTCCACTTGTAGCTCTTGGCGCTCACACCCGCAGCGGTCATGCCGTTGTCCACGGTGTAGCCCTGGGCTGCGAGCACATTGTTGAGCGCATCATGGGCATCGTCGCCGATGGCCAGGTAGTAGTCGCCCTCGGAGAGGATGTATCCGCCCTGTCCGTCATTGGCGGTCATGTCATAGCTGGCCAGCAGATAACGGTCCACCGTGACCTTCACGGTCTCGGAAGCGCCGGGCTGGAGCAGACCGGTCTTGCCGAAGCCCACGATGGCGATCGCGGATTTTTCCACCCGGTGATCAATCTCATACTGACCATAGGGGGTCTGTGCATAGAGCTGCACAACGCTCTTGCCGGCGACATCGCCGGTGTTCTTCACCGTGACAGAAGCGGTGATTTCGTCCTCGCCCACCGTCACGCTGTCGAGTGTCTGTTCAAACGTGGTATAGCTCAGACCATAGCCGAAGGGATACTGGACTTCATCGGCATACTTCCAGGATTCCGCACCCTTGAGGGCACCGACATTCGAAGAAGCATTGCCTTTGCCCATCACGGCGTCCGCATAGCGGGTCTCATAATAGCGGTAGCCGATATAGATGTTTTCCGCCTGGAAAGAAATGTATTCCGCTCTCTCGTCGGCACCGATGGTGTTGTTGATCTCATCGACGTTCATGAACAGGGGCGTTTCTGTGCCGGAGTTCACGGTTGCAGGTGCTGACAGGGAACTGGTGGCATAGGTATCCACAAGTTTACCGGAAGGATTCACCGTGCCGTTCAGGATTTCCGCAACACCGGTAAAACCCTGGTGTCCCGGGAAGCCGATGAACAGGATGGCATCTGCATACTCCTTGATCTCGTGCACTTCCATCTGGTTGGGGCTGTTGAGAAGAACGACCACTTTGCCAAAGCGTTCACGCACCATTTCCAGCAGATCGCGCTCGTTCTTGTGCAGGGCCAGCGCACTGATGGGTTCAGTGGAGCCGCCCTCGTCGTCCTTGTCCTGCATGATCAGGTCTGTACCCTCAGCGCCTTCACGGGTGAAAACCACAATCGCGGCATCGCTGTACTCAGCATAGCTGTCCGCAAACTGCTCATAGAAAGCGCGGTTCTCTTCACTGCCCGCTGCCGAGCCGGTCACAGCCATGGTCATGCCGCCCCAGCCCTGCTGCATCACGCCGCGCGCGGCGGTGCCTGCCAGAAGGCCGTTCCAGAGTGTCTCGTTGACCTGGAACCCGCCGTTTTCCAGCGCGGTCTTCAGATCAATGGTATTGACCGATCCGGTCTTTGCCTTGGTGCCGGCAGAAGCAGCCTGATAGGCCGGATCCACTGCGCCGTGGCCGAACACGGAAATTTTGGTCACACCCTTCAGCGGCAGAACGCTGTCCTTGTTCATCAGGAGCGCAGCGCCTTCCCGCATCTCATTGACGTTCTGCTCAAGCGCTGCCGCAATGGCCTTCGCCTGGGCATCGGCGCTGTCGAATGCACCGAACTGACTCTTGTAATAGGTGGTATCCGTCGGCGCCGTGCCTTTTTCCACCACACGTGCCGTATTGATGCCGAGCTGACTGTTGATGTAGCTCGCGTTTGCCGTGGCAAGCGTGTTGCCGATCATTGCGATCACCATCAGGACCGCAAAGATGGATGTCAGACCGGACCACAGTTTTTCATGTTTCAAACCAGTCGCCTCCTTCAAGTTGCAGGGGAACCCTTTCCCACCCTGCGATGGATTGACTATAGGAGATCGACGTCCGGAAAGGAAGAGGAACTACGCATCTGGTCGTTCTCATGGCGCAACTGGTCAAAACAGGTCCGCTCCAGCCAAAAAAGATCTGCCGCCATCCAGGCGGCAGACCGTTCATTCCCCGGCTGAGGGAAACAGCATGTCCAGGCTGAAGATGCCTGCTTCCCAGGCGGCGTTCATCACGCCGCCGTATTTTTCGCACAGGTACCGCATGCTCCGCATCCCGTACCCGTGATAGTCTGTGTCCTCTTTTGTGGTCACCGGCAGCCCGTCGGCGAACAGCGGCCGGGCTGCACAGGGGTTCTCGATATGCACTGAAAACATGCTTCCCCTGCGCGCGGCGCTCAGCGTAATGATCCGCCGCGTCTCCTTCGGCTCACCCCTGGTCGCCTCGATGGCATTGTCGAGGGCATTGCCCAACAGCGAGTACAGGTCCTCCACCCGCATAAAGGAGAAGCCGCTGCCGTCCACGACACTTCGGATGGTGATATGCTCCTCCTCAGCGAGCAGATATTTTTCAGCAAGCACAAGATCCACATTCTCGTTTCCGCTCTTGGGAAAGCTGTCATAGATCAGGACGGCCTGCTCAAGTTCGCCGATGCTTTTCTCCTGCTCCTGCGGATTCATATTTCTCAGTGCTGCAATCTGATGGCGCAGATCATGACATTTGCGGTTGATCACATCAATGGTCGCGCGGCTGAGCGCGTGCTGTTCCTGTTCCTGGCGCAGCATGCGCTGCATGAGCATCTGCTCCTTCTCTGCACTGCGCAGCCGGAAGACGTCCAGAAGGATGAAGACCAGCAGAAGACAGGTCGTGACATCAAACACCAGGACACCGACCGTCTCCTTCTCAAGGCTGGTTGTCCAGTAGCTGATCACATAAATGAAGAGCGTGGACACGCATGCAAACGCCACCAGCGGTCCGTTCCGCATTTCCACCGTATCGCTCTCCCGGAAGCGGTTTCGAAGCGTATACCACACAATCACACAGACCAGTGCCATGAAGACCAGCTGCAGCGCCTGCGCGGCGGTATTGTTCAGCATCAGAACGATCTCCGCAATCCGGTAGAGGCAGTGCACCATATGCTGCAGTGTATGCGCCACGCAGCAGTAAAACACGGTCTGCCGCAGGTTCATCCGGAAGCAGCTGAATACCAGAACCCCCGACAGCACAAACATGATCAGAAACCCGAAGGTAAACCAGCCCCACACAAGATGCCTGTTGAAAAAACTGCCCTCCACAAGAAACGGAAGCCCACAGTATACGGCTGTCATGGGGAGGAAGCGCACCAGAAAGTGTGCCCTGCGCTGCATTCTGTAGCAGAACAGCAGCTCGATCAGCAGAATCTGAATATGAAAATAATTGATAAACCACATCATATGCCAATCCCTCCCAGCAGTGCCGCAATCCGATTCATGCATTCCTTCCGGCGGCGGCGTGAAATCGGAATCCTGGTGCCGTGAACCACCACACACTCCTCTTCCACCGCGTCAATTCGGGAAGCATTGACGAGGTGGCTCGGGCTGATCCGCACAAACCCGCTGAAGCGCGGATCTTCCTCAAGCGCTGACAGTTTGCCGTAGGCTTCATAATCCCCGTCCGAGGTATGATACACGAGGCTGTGATTGTAAACCTCCACACAGTACAGATCCCGCAGACTGACATTGCGGACAGCATTTCTGCTGGAGATGAGCACCTTGTCGCCTCCCCTTTTTCTCAGCAGCCGGAGGATCCTGTCCATCTTCATGGAAAACTCGTCAAAACTGACGGGCTTGACCATGAAGTCCAGTGCACCGACCTCATAGCCGTTGATGGCATACTGGGCCACGCTGGTGACAAAGCAGAGAAGGACATCCTCATCAAGCATTCTCAGCCGTTTCGCGCAGGTCATTCCATCCATCAGCGGCATCAGGACGTCCATAAAAACCAGTTCAACATCCCCGTGATACTTTTCCAGAAAGTCCACAGGATTATCAAACCATCTGGACGAAATCTCCGTTTTCTTCTCCGCGCTGTAGCGTCTGCAGTAATCGGCAATTTCTTCCGCATACACCTTTTCATCCTCGACGATCGCGATTCTGATCATACCGGCTCCTTTCTGCAGTTTTCTCTCTGCTTTCTGTCTTTTGTATGCTCTGCTTCCCTGTTTGGAGTACCATTCAGACTCCTCCCCGGTTTACCACGAAGCATCCAGAATCGGGTACAGCCCGGCAAACGGGTCCTCGCCTATGCGAACATCCTCATCCAGGATGAGCACCTGGTCCCTGGCGCCTGTGTGGACCGGCCATTCCGGAAGGCCCTCGCCATTGGGATCACCGGTGTGTATATAGTTGAGAAAGTATTGCTGCATGATCTCACTGAGATTGCGGTCCGACGCAGAGTAAAGGCCCGACTTTTCCGGAATATTCCCGTAAAAATAGACTTCCTCCCCGCTGTGCCAGCTGCCCAGACGGCCGTTGGACTTGGAGAACAGATACTCATAAGAAGGGATACCGTTGGCTTCTCCCTGCTTTTCCCATACATGATGGCCGTAGGTAAAGAAGATCGCTGAGTAAATATCCGCCCAGTTCTGCCTGGCCTGCGCATCGGTTTCGGCAGGGTACAGTTTCAGCACCTTCTCCGCATTTTCCTTCGAAAAGAACCGGCGTATTTTCTCTTCATAGTTCTTCATGCTCGCCTGATTGAAAAGAATGAAGGCCTCCCCTTCCTGGAGATTGAATCCGTGCAGACGGGCCTCTTCATTGTATTCCCCATTTGCATAGGCCTCATACGGGGTCTGTGGCAGCACAAACCCGTCAACAGTCATATGGTGATGGACAGACAGTTCGTTCACAAGCTTTTCTGCGGGCAGCTTTCGGAGTTCTTCCACCGTTGCCGCGTTCAGGCGTGCCTTCGTTCCCCTGCCTGCCCTGAGTGCATCCTCCATGCTTCTGAAAGAGTGTGCCGGTTTCTTCGCTGTCACAGTTGAGCTCTCCGCGATGACGCGCCGGAACAGACCTTTGGCCAGAGGAGACGTACACAGCGCGCTCACACAGGCCGATCCGGCCGATTCCCCGGCTAGCGTCACGTTATCCGGATCCCCGCCGAATGCAGCAATATTGTCTCTCACCCATTCGAGCGCACAGATCTGGTCAAGCAGGCCATAATTGCCTGTCGTTCCGTTCGGAGATTCCTGAGACAGTGCTTCATCCGCAAAGAATCCAAAAATGCCCAGGCGATAACCCATATTGACCACAATGATGCCCTTTTCCGCCAGTCCCCTGCCGCTGTAGTCCTGCCACCAGGGCTGCCCGGTCTGCAGGGATCCGCCATGGATATACACCAGTACCGGGAGCTTTTCAGCCGCCCCCGCCGGCTTCCAGATATTCAGATACAGCGAATCCTCACTGGCCGGGTCACGCGTATTGTCGCTGAGTGAAATCTCATAATCGTGATAGCCGATGATCTGCGTGAGGGAATCCACGATCGGAAGATTCTGCGTCTGCATGGACATCGGCGCAAAATGATCCGCCTTCAGCACGCCTTTCCACGGAAGGGCTTTTCTGGGCTCCTTCCATCTCAGGTCGCCAAGCGGCGGCTGTGCATACGGGATGCCGGCGTAGACCTCGACCTTGCCGTCCTTTGTCAGCACACCGGTCAGATCGCCCTGTTCCACATGAACAATACCGGTGGTACGGTTCAGTCCGCCCCGGACTGCCGGAACAGGCTGAACCGGCGGCCAGGAAATCCACACAGTGACGGCAAGCACAGCCAGCATTCCACCTCTTGCGAGCCACTTTCTGCCCGCATTCCATTTCTCCCAAACCCGTGTACGCACCACATACCATCCTGCAAAGGCCAAAGCTGTCAGAACCCATCCCCAGACGGTATGCTTTCCAAGCTCAAGCCATGCAAATATCAGCAGCAGACTGAGACCAAACAGAATTCTCCACAGAATCCCCTTCGAGCGTTCCTTTTTCATTTCCAATTCCCATGACAGCATCCGTGCTGTCTCCATTTTCTTCATGATTGTGAATATCATAGCATAACCCGCCTGCAAACGCTATGCTCCCGGTATCGGAATCTGCGCGTCCCCTTTCTTGTTGTTTCCTGGTTTTCCAATGAAAAATGCCTGTCCTGAGACAGGCATTTTTCATTGAGGAACACTTTGTTCCGTTTCCGATTGGTACAGAGATCTCTGACATGATGATCCATGCATTCTGACCAGTTGCCGATCAAAGTCTTAATCGTATCAATCCTCACACTTCTGATCTATCGTTTCCGCGTAAAAGGAATCTGACCATTCTTTGATAAATCTGCGGTCCGCCTGATAGCGTCTGCCATCGTCCACATCCACAATGCAAAGGGGGTGCTTGTAGGAGCGGGGCTGCAGACCGACAATGGCATATTTCTTTTCGTCTTTTCCTGTGAAGATTCTCTTGTACATTCCCTCCGTAATGCCAATATCTTCAAACTTCCAGGCATCTGCATCGAAATTGGCACGTGCGATATCTTCCGGATCCCGGGTCATATTGACGCTTAGAGTTGCAGAGAAACGCTCATGCTCGTAAGTGATTCTCCCAAGCTTCATCGAAATACCATATTTCTCGCACAGTGTTTCAACTGCTTCATCGAATTCTCTTCTGAAATCATCCAGAAATTCAGGTGTTACATTCATGTCGGGTCCTCCTCATCAGAAGATGTTGCCCACCTTTGCAAACATGTCGACAGCATCCTTCAGAACGGAGCGCACAATCCGTATGCATTCCGGGTTCAGATTGGTATAGGTATCCTTGACGTTGTGATAATAATCCTGCGGGGTAAACGCGACGCCGCAGATTGCCGCAGCCTTAATGCCGATGACGGAAAACGCTTCTGAATCGCAGGCCCCGGGATAAAACTCAGCGTTGGGCAGATCCAGTCCATTTTTCATGCCTGCAAAATACAGCAGATTGCAGGCTTCCTCACTGTTGGACTCCGTATAGTTGATCCCGCGTGAGAAAATGCGCAGTTCTTTTTCCGAATGAATCGTATCCACCGCGATGACCATGGTGTTGAGCTGCATCAATTCTTCCACGTTTTCGATCGCAAATGCATGTGCCCCGCGAAGCCCGGATTCCTCACCATCGGTGATCAGACAGCAGACCTCTGTATCATCAAACCGCAGATCTTTGTCGGCCATCTCCTTCCGGAGACTCATGCCCAGAAAGCATCCGGTCAGGTTGTCGTTGGCACCGTCCACGACCGTGCGCCAGTCTACCAGGAAAAGCAGCGGTGCGTACAGGACAGACAAAACAATCTCAATGACCGCAAGTACCTCCAGGACACCCTGCGGAAGAAATTCCGCAAGCGCAAGATTGCAGAACAGAAAATTCACCAGCCAGAAAAGGACGCCGGAACCAATACAGATATAGATCAGGATGGCAGGCAGATATTTCAGCACGGGCATTTCATAGGCGGCATCCGCATGCCCGCAGAGAATAATGCGCCGCTTGGGCGTATTCTTTGCTTTGCGGACCATGTAGAGGTTCTGACCTGTCTTTCGGGGATAGAACCTGTCCGTCAGCTGCCTGTAGAGCGCATATTCCGCGACGACCGCAACGACTGCGCTCATCATGAAAACCAGCGAAACCATGTACGCCCATGATTGGCTCCTGTAGACCCCGACGAGGAAAAAGGCACAGGAGATCAGGCAGAGAAATGCTTCCAGCGGTACGGATCCCATAAAAGCCTGCGGATGGATTTCAAACTGCTGTGTTCTGATCTCATCCACGCAGTCTTTCATGGATGCTGCCATCTCCGCCTGTGCAGAACGAACGGTTTCAGAACCGGCGGTGCGGCGTTTGTGGTGTTTGCAGATTGATTCGATCCCCTCGGTGATATACCGGATGTAATCCATGCGCGTCACCTCATTCCCTCGTGATCTGGAACTGATGGTATTGCTGCAGCAGACTCTTGCGTATGGCCGCCGTAATGCTGATCGATACAGCCGCAGCTATGCTCACCAGAAGAATAATCGGCAGAAAGACGGAAAGAAGCTCATTCATCTTTGTTCCTGCCTCGTCGATGATCTCCGGTCCAAGCGATGCCTCAAGTGTCTTTGTCACCTGAAGCACAGTGCCCGGGGCCATCTTGACGACATTCAGATTATAGTAGGAAAGATGGGACGACAGCAGAAGCGGAACAAAAGCGCCCATTACGGTGATTGCAGAAATGAACAGCGAATACAGAAACGAACAGTACTGGATGCTGAGCAGCATGGGAAACACATAGATGATGCTCCCGGCAGCACCCATTGTCGAGGTCGTGGTGGCAGCCGACACAATAAAGCTGATCCCGATGACCCATTTCAGATGAGTTCCAACACCTTTTTTCCGCCGGATCAGCACCAGCTCTGCTATGGACACAAGCACCATGACAGCCGAAAATGCCATGAAATACGGTATGGCTGCAATCTCCGGAACAGTGAAATGCAGAAGAACGGATATGCCCAGCAAAACCAGTGTCATGGCAAACAATACCTTGCTGTTTCGCAGGTTCGCCGCACTTTCGATCATGCTGAATAATCCAATTTTACCTTTGGCCATGATTTTACTCGGTTCCAAGCTGGTTTCCCCCATTCATGTGAAACAGAATACTGATTCTTTCCGATATTATGAAACCGGAACTCCGAAATTGTCAAGCCACACCATCTCAGACGCCCGAAGCAGACACTCACCGGCGGGGAATGTGCTTCTTTTCACAAACAGTCCGCCACAGGCAATTTCATGATAAAAATCCCGGAAAACCAAGACTATCAGGGCATCCCGGGATTACAGTGCAGTGGCAGATTCATCTGTCACTGTTCCAGCATGAGTCACCAGAAGAGCATGATGAAATCAGGACAAACAGCAGCACTTCCATTCCGTGCTTTGATTATTCCGTTTTTTCACCGATTCTGGTCAACTCATCTATTTCTGCGACCATGGCATTCATGGCATCTTCCGTTCCTGGAAAATGGCTGATGATTCCCATCACCCCATGCGTGGTATCTGTGGATACCTGAGCCCAAATACCGTCCGGCTTATATTCCAGTGCCTTATTTCGCAGTGTTGTAAATGCATCCGACAGACGAGCTGACACCGAAACAGCCAAAACAATGGCAAGTACGCCGAACACAATGGCGATGCCGGTTTTCTTTGTCCCGGTGCGGATCCGCATGATGACGCCCAGTACAATCGCAGCGGCACCCAGCACACTGGCGATGACGGCACCGGTTGTTCCGAAAAGGAAGGTCGCAATCAGAGCGCACACCACAGCAAGAATCGATAAAGTAACTGCCAGAATATGCATATTCAATTTCTCCTGTTTCTCAGTAGATTCCGAGGAACGCCAGCGTCGGAGCAATGCGGGAATCTGTGATTTCAATCGTTACTGTCTTCGTAACGACCGGTTCAAACCCTGCGATCTTTTTATACCCGACGACAGTTCCTGAATACAGTTCCTTTTCCCCGGCCAGGATACGGAATGCTTCAATCCGCTGACTGCAGCGGATGTTTTCCTTGAGCACCACACGATGGATCTCTGTTTCCTTTGGGAACAGAACCCGGATGCTGCATGTGCGTCTTCCGTCTTCCGTTTTATAGAAGGAGTCATCGTCAATGCGGACATGCTCAATCCCGTGTCCTGCTTCCGAGGTATCCGCTGAAATCTCCGCCTGATCCAGGAGATTATTCCCGTAAGTTTCCCTGAGATACCTGCCGAATTCATGCAGGCGCCGGACATCATTTTCGTGGAAGAGGCCGCTCGGCATGGGCGGAATATTCAGCAGAAAGGTTGCATTTCCACCGACGGAGCCTTCGTAAACATGAATCAGCTCGGAAAGCGGTTTGACCTTGTCATCCTCAGACTCATGGTAGAACCAGCCCGGCCGGATGGAGGTATTCACCTCCGCCGGATACCAGACGAGGTGTTCCTCGTTTTTCACGAGGTCGTAGCTTCCCAGATCCTCATCCCTGGCAGTGATTCGTCTTTCGCGGAATGCCGTGGAGTCCTCCTGCTGGCTCTTTTCTTTGATCTTCTCGGTATCCCGTGTGCGCTCAGGCACCACGCTCCACTCCGATTTTCTTGTATATCCCGCCTCGTTTCCGCACCAGCGTACATCCGGTCCGCATACATGGATGCAGGCACCCGGCTGCAGCTCCCGGATCGTCCGGTAATAGCGTTCCCAGTCATAGACCTGCACTTTTCCGTTCGGTCCTTCTCCGCAGGCACCGTCAAACCAGACCGAGCAAATCTCTCCATATCCGGTCAGCAGTTCCTCCAGCTGATGGACAAAATAGTCGTTGTAAGCCTTCCCGCTTCCGTAAGCAGCGTTATTCCGGTCCCAGGGGGAAAGATAGACGCCGAAGGCAAGTCCTTCCTTCCTGCAGGCTTCCGAAACTTCCTTTACAACGTCACCCTTTCCTCCCCGAAAAGGGCTCGCAGCCACTGAGTGCTCCGTATACCGGCTCGGCCAGAGACAGAAGCCGTCGTGATGTTTGCAGGTCAGAATGATGGCTTTCATTCCGGCTGCCCTGCAGGCTCGTGCCCACTGCCCGGCATCCAGCTTTTCCGGGTTGAAGATCGCAGGATCTTCCGTTCCATCTCCCCATTCTTTCCCTGTGAAGGTATTCACGGTAAAGTGAACAAACGCATAAAACTCCATCTTCTGATGCCGGATCTGCCGCTCTGAAGGGACGACAGAAACCAGTCTGGCCTCAATCTGATCATTCGGTTCTCTCATATGATCCGCTGTCCTTCCCGATGGTCAGCCTTTCTTTCGCATGAATGGGCTTGTTGCCACTGCTTCGAAAGAAAGCTTCCATGTTTTTCTGAAACCCCGAGGAGCATTATATCCTGTCTGCCCGACTGAATCCATCACTTTTTCAGACCTGATCAGGAAGTTTTTTGCAGATTTCAATCTGGTTTCTTCCGCGGAACAGGGAAAGATTGTGTCCGGGCCTTGTTTCTGCCTGCAACTTTCATTTCAGGCCCCGCAGTCTGAAGGAACCGAATGCAAAGGGGACTTCATCAGAAAGAGGGATCAAACGCCTGGGATTCTTCTCCGAAATCCTCAATCATTTCCTTTACATACGCCTTGGCAGCAGGAATCGCCTGTGCAAGAACCTTCAGGAACTGATCCACTTCTTCCTCCGTATTGTAGATGCCAAAACTGACACGGATCATGCCCGGGGTTCCGCTTGCACCGCAATCCTCATATTTTGCCAGCTCTTCATCCGGGATTCCCAGAAGCCGCCATACATACGGATGCGCACAGAATGCGCCGCGGCGTGTGGCAACACCGCCGAGTTCTGTCAGCTTCACTGCCAGAAAATACGAGTTGATATCCGTGAAATTGAAAGTAACAACACCCACACGGTCACTGATGTTTTCCGTGTCGCCGTAAATCACAACATTTTCAAACTGTTTCAGCCCGTCCATCATCCGGCGGATCAGTTTCTGTTCATGCTCCACGATCGCGTCATATCCCACTGCTTTCAGGATTTCCATCGCTTTCCCCATCCCGATGACACCAGGGTAGTTGGGCGATCCCGCCTCATACAGAGCCGGTGCATCTTTGAACGAAACGCTGGAGTCTCCAACGATCTGAACCGTGCCCCCGCCGTAAAACTCAGGCATATGTTCATTGAGCACAGAATGCAGTCCGATGACAGCGCCTCCGCCGTAGGGCGAATACATTTTGTGAGCGGAGAAAACAAAGAAATCAATGTTCTCATCCGCCGTTTCCCCTTTCATGGAAAACGCCCGGTGCGCAACGATCTGCGCTCCATCGACCACGATCATCGCCCCGTACTGATGGGCAAGCTTTGCGATCCGATGCACATCCGTCACATACCCTGTGACATTGGAAGCTGCCGTGACGGCCACCAGCTTCACCTGATTTTCCTTCAGCAGCCGTTCAATTTCGTCATACCGAATCCGGCCCAGTTCATCCACTTCCGCATAGATCACCCTGCACCGCTCCCGCCAGGACAGATCGTTCGCGTGGTGTTCCATGCGTGTGGACAGCACAACGTCATCTTTGCTCGTGATGAGCGCGGAAGCCAGCTTGTTCAGACCATCCGTGGTGCTGTTGACATAGAAGCACGTATAATCGGTGTCTTCAGCCGGATTCAGTCCCACAAAGGAAAGAACTGTCTCGCGTGTTCTCTCATAAAGATCCGTGGAATAATTGGATTTCTGTGAGAAGCCGCGTCCGATCGAACCGTACATCAGCAGCTTCTGGTTGACTTCATTCATCACCGGAATCAGCGCAGGCGTTGTGGCCGCATTATCAAAATTGATCTGCGGCTGGAACGACCCGTCCGCCAGTTCAACCGGTTCATCCACACCGGCGACATACTGACGAATGTTGTTGATCGTGTATTCTTCAGCGGTCGCAGGGATCCATGTCACAGCGATCCCGAAGATCAGCAGTAAACAGCATATGCGAATCATCATGTTTTTCATAGTCAATCTCCTCGTTTTTCATCAGGTATCAGCAATCGGGTTCAGTCTGTGCCGCATCGCTCTGGAACGAATTCAGTCAGTTTCATTCTATGAATCTATCCTGATTGATGCAATGCTCCTCTGTCAAATCCGGTTCACCCGGTTCTTTCCACCCTGTCCGGGTATTTCTTCTGCATGTTCAGAGCCGGCCGTTCATTCCGCGATAGCATTCCGTTTTTGCTTTCGTCTCTGCCCGATACGCTCCGGATCTCGTATTGTAGGTTGATCCTATGTGGGGGAACGGGCTTCCATAACGCGCATTCTGGGATGAGCCCTTGATCTCTTTCGTGTACTTATACGATACAGTGATGTAACCTGTCAGCTGGATTACCAATTGCCAATACCTGCTGTTAATTGCCAATGTAAATGCAACAAAGGGTCTCCCGCCCCAAAACGAAATTCATTTTGAAAATTGAGGTCAGAAAAACCGATTCTGAATATTTTTTCTCTCGGCATCGAAAATTCTTTTATTTGTTTCGTCTATATATGAAATCGAAACGATTTCAGCCATAAGCCCAAATCGAAGCATGAGAAATGAATTTGTCCTTGCTGGTTCCTACGCAAAAGGTTTGCCTTATTGAGACGGAGAGTGAGAACCACATGAACTCATGGCGCAACATTGATGAGGCAATCCAGCGTGGAGAAACCCCTGTTGATTCTGAGGAACCGTTCCAGATATTAGTGGGAAGCGAATGGTTCGGAGATGATATGGTTGACATTAATGGTCCGGTTCAAAGACCTGTCAATGCATCTGACGCGTATGTTGATGCTTCAAATCTGACCCTTTTATCTGAACAGTTACTTTCGTTTGACGTAATGATTCACAACTGAACAGGGTAGAGGGAGGGGTTCCCCTCTCTCCTGCTTGGTGTGCAACCACATGCTCATCTTAGATCTTGAAGATAAAGCGCCGCCCTAATGGACGGCGCTCTTTGCAGTCACCTATACCAAACTCAGTTTTCACTAATTCCGAAAGTAAGTGTAACCAAGCCGGCACTTGTAAACTGAACATCCTCCAGTTCATCGACTTCCGACATGGGTGATGTAATCAGCTCGACTTGAAATTCTGTACAAGTGATATTTTCCAATGGGTATACCTCTATTTCATGCGCACCCGAGGAATAGCCTTCAGTAAACACGACAGGAGAGCCAAAGTGTCTGCTTTCGATAGAAAGCTGTTCGGATTCAGGCATGCTAAGCGGTGTTATTGTTGCAGCAATCGAAGAGTATTCTGTTCGATCTGGATTTCCAATCAGTAAATCAAGATAAGTCGCAATCGGCGTCCGGATCAGCTTTGCATCCTGAATTGCCAACCCTGCCAAAGGAGTGTTTTCAACTACTGAGATGACATTCATCACCGTTTTTTGCTCTCCGATGTTTTTGAAATCGGGTACATTCACTGTGATACTGTGCGGTTCTGCGATGGGCCGTTCGCCAGCAGGAAGGGATGATTGAGATAATGGGCTGTCATAAATCGTTGTATACAGACGAACGTTTATCTTTTCATTTTGTTCCACAGCAGGGAAGCGAAGGACCATTGTCCAGGCATCTTGTCCGAAGGATATGCGGTCTCCAGGGTTTGTAACCGCAGTGAAAGACTTGTCGAGGTTCTGTGCAATGACTGTAAAGTAAACGACGGTCATTCCTTTGCGTTCTGCGTATTCTGCAATGGATTCTCCTTCCACAGCATCCAGTCTTCCCAATGCACTCGCAGAACTGCTCAAGGTCATTTTTCTGTCTCCGCTCGGAATCAGGAGAATATCCTCCCTGTCCTTCTTTTGAACATCAATTGCGATATACGCACCCTGTCCGTCATATAACATTTCCCGTACGTGGGCTGTAGTAAAATCTGTTTCCCAATTGTAATCAAGTGCTTCAAACTTTTTTTCCATGCCACTCTCAGCATCCAGCCCCAGCATTTCACGGATTCCAGGAAGCAAATTACCAACCGCTAGTGCTGCAGACATAGTGACAACAACCAGAATACACGCAAATACAAATGATATAGATATCTTTTTTTTCACTGGCTTTTCCTCCTCGTTTGCAATAATGCGCTGAGCAAGCCAAGGGTCAGCCTGCAAACCGGAAAGAGAACGATTCAAAGCCTTTTGTACTTCTTCTTTTCGCATTTTCAATCATCTCCCTCAAATTCTTTCCCCAGCGCTTTCCGAAGTTTTGTTCTAGCGCGAACCAGGCGATCGCTGACTGCCTGCTGTGAGATTTGCAAGGTCTCTGCGATCTCGGGTGTTGTCATATTTTCAAAATAGTACAGTAAGATCACTTCTCGCAGCCTCTTGGGCAGCTTCATCATTTCAATCGTCAGTGTGTCGTCATCATAAGATGGCTGTACTTTTGGTTCAGGAAGCATATCGAGTGTTACAGATCGATCAGTATGTCTGAACCAGCTGTTCCTGCTCAAATCCCGGCAGCAGTTGATAGCGATCCGGGAAAGCCAGGTTTTTTCGTTGGCATCATATCTGAATGTCTTCAGGCTTCGGTATGCCTTCAGAAATGTCTCCTGAACTGCATCCCTTGCCAGTTCTCTGTCATGTAAATAGGTGAAGCAGAGACGAAGCAAAGCAAGCTGATGTTCGTTTACCATACGGGTAATCTCTTCTTCCGGTGTACGGTCAGGGCCCTTGACCGTTTGCATGTCCGCCTGCACCTCCTTTCACATTATTAGACGTCAATCGAGAAGGATCTACAAGAAAAAAATAGGCTGCTATAAGCAAAAAAAGCCTCGAAAGCTTTTCTGCCTCCGAGGGTGGGTGGTGGGCCACATCCTGCGGCAGTAGAACTTTTGCCCCAGAATCCGCCCCGTTTGCGGAATCAACCGGATCCTCATAGCCGGTTTCAATTTCGGTTTCCACACCGTCAACCTCCTGCAAGGTGACGGCGTTGTTTTCGCCGGTGTAATTGTAGACAATCTTGATCCTTCCATCGTCATACAGGAACACGGAATTGATGAAGGTCTGAATCAGGCGCTTCCGGCATCCCTCATCATTCATATCCGCGTCCCGGAACTGTTCAAGGAAGAACAGAATATGATCCCGTGTCAGATTCAAGGTGGAGGCGGCAAGGTCATATTCTGCGATCTGGGCGGCAACATCCGCCTTTTTCTCCTCCAATTCATCAAGGCGGGTTTTCGTGGTGGCGGTGTAAATGCCCTGCTCAATGGCCCCCATGATATTAGTGATTGCCTTGTTGATGTCAGCAAGGCTTTTTTCAAGCAGTTTCCGCTCCGTCTGGGCCTTTTGCTGTGAAGCATAGAACTCATACGTCTTATCCGCGATAAACTCCAGCAATTCAGAATCTTGAAGCATCTGCACCGTGCGCCGGATGACAAGGTTTTCAATCCATTCCTTCCGGGCCGGTTTCTTGTTGCATTGCTTCCTCCGGTGCTTCCGGCAGTCATAATACCCGTATTTGTTGCCGGTATGGGATACCCCGGATACACCAATCATAGGTTCCCCGCAATGCCCGCAAAACAGCTTTTCCGTGAGAATGAAGTCCATGTATGACCATTTGTGGGATGGAGCGCGTTGATTCACTTTCATAAGCTCTTGCACCTTCTCAAATGTCGGACGGTCTACGATGGGCGGTATAGCATCATCATGAACGATATCTTCATAGCGGTAAATGCCAATGTACTTTTCATTGTGAAGGATCGTCAACAGGCTTGATTTTCCGAATGGCTGTTTCCGGGATGTCTTCACCCCTTTTTCATTCAGCCATGCGATGATTTCAAATTCTGTCTGGCCCTCTGAATACCGCTTGAATATTTCCTGCACGATAGGCGCGGTTTCCGGGTTGATTTCAAAGCGTTTGGTTTCCTTGTTGATATTGTACCCCAGCGGAATTGTACCCCCGTGAAACTGGCCCTTTTTCGCTGATTCACGGATCCCGCGCTTCACGTTCGTGGAAAGCTGGACGGAATAGTATTCAGCCATGCCCTCCAGAATGGATTCAAGAATGATTGCTTCCGGCCCCTCCGGCAAGGATTCTGCAACATACTCAATCTTCACACCGTTTTTCTTGCATCGGTGCTTATTGAAAGCAGTATCTTCACGGTTCCGGCCTATGCGGTCAACCTTCCATGTGATGATCACATCAAAGGATTTCTTGTCCGTGTCTGCAAGCATCTGCTGGAATGCGTCACGGTTATCTGTCCGGCCTGATACAGCACGGTCACAGTATTCCTTGATGATGGTATAGCCCTTCTGGGCGGCGTACTGTTGAGCGGCGGCAAGCTGTCCTTCAATGGATTGCTCATTCTGACTGTGGCTGGAATACCGGGCGTATACCACAGCGAGAATAGGATCCCCCTTGGCCCTTTTTACGTCAGCGCGATACGTGACAGCGGCTGGCAAAGCTACACACCTCCATGATCCCCCGTGTGATCAGCACGGTGGGAGGTTCTTAATTTCGGTTCCCTGCTTCTGTAGTTGCATACGGATTGCCCAGCAGGGAATCCGCCTGTTGTTCAATGGTTCGGGACAGGTCATACATGCCCCCATTGCGGGAGCGGAATGCAACCTTGTCCGGCACACCTGTTCCTCCGAAAGTCTTTTCATATTCGGTGGCAAAGGCTATTTCATTCAAGTTAGCGCCTACCCGCTGTACAGCGGCGCGATTCTCCAGCAGTTGATTGATAAGGGGAATCACGTACTGTACAGCGGCTTTTTTCTTTTCATCTGTTTCCGTGATCAGGGCATGGAGGGTTTCAATGGCGGTTTCTGACAGCCCTGTATATGCGTGAATGTCTGTTGCTTCATGCTTCCGGCAGTCCTGCTCACACAGCAGATAGGCAACGTCACAGTCAAAGACTTCTGCCATAGCCTTGAGCGTGTACAGCTGGGGGAATGTTTCACCCTTGCAGATCTTAGAGACGTATTGCCGGGATGTTGTGACGTAGTAGACGTTGGTCAGGTATTCGGCAAGCTGTGCATAGGTCATTTTGTTCCGGTCAATCTCTTCCTGTATACGGATCCCGGTCTTGATCCAGTCCGCGTGGCTGACTTCTTGGATGTTAGGCAAGATAACATTCCCTCCTTTCAAAGTAACATTTGAGTTACCAACAAACCTTTGACGCTTACAAGTATAACGCACATAATGGCTATAGTCAACGACTTTCAGCAAGTTTCAACAAGTTTTGAACGGCGAAAGCAACGGAGACAATCCGAAAGAAACGGAGGAATTGCGGATGGAAAGAGTTTGTTACCGTGGTGCGCGTGAGTGCGCGGAAGCTCTGGGCGTTTCGCGGGACACCCTGATGAAGATTGTGAAGAACGATCCCACCTTCCCGGTGATTAAGACCGGCCCCAACAACAGCCTCCGCCTGTTCCCCGTGAAGCAGATCGAGGATTGGATGGCTACACGGGCGGGCGGGAGAATGGTTGTGGATCCGGCGCTGGATGAGTTGGGCAAGCCGGAACCGGCAGAGGAAGAAGCATGACGGCGGAGGCGCTGAGTGTTTGGACTGTTACCGTATTGGATCGGGCCGGTGATGAGATCGGAACCGTCAGCATGGACAAGTCACACTTCACCTTAAAACGGCTGGATGACTTAATTGATGTGACGGATGACGTAGAAGAACAGGCGCTTGAGGAATACACCCCCATTGAATTGCTTGAGAAACGGGAAAAGCGCTTATCCGGGTACGATCAAACCATTGTGCAGGGCTTCCGGTCAGCATTCCCCTCCGATGACGTGAACAGGCTTTTTGAACAGCACCGGCCCACAGAAACGGTTGACGGGCGGGCATATTGTCTTGTTCTGCTGGAGGCTGTTATGCGCGGCATTGCACAGGCTATGGACGGTCACAAAGACCATACATGGATTCAGATTGACGTGTAAGAAAGGACGGTAAACCACTATGACTATCAATGTTCCTGCCCTCCTGATCGGGTTTGTAATGGGCGTGGCGGTGTCGGGTATCGCCTTGGTCATTGCATCAATAATCATAGGCCAGAGGGCCAGAAAGAAGGGCTGAATATGGCATCCAACAAATCACGGGGAAGCGGCGTAACAACGCCAACACAGCCCCCGGCTCCCAGTAATCCACCACAGAACCAGATCCCGATACAGCCATTGCAACAGGATCAGGTAGTGCCTACCCCGCAACAGGCACAGAACAGCAATGCCGGGAACTTCTCGGATCACGATGACGCGGATTATCATGACCTGTACAACGGGCGCGGATACTTCCAGCGTCAGGTGTTCGGGATTGATTCGGAGATTGCGCGGCAGAACTACCTTGCATCCAACCCGGAGGCGGTGCAATGGGGTGGTGATGGTGTCCATTCCCTGTCCCAGAACATGAACTGGGAAATGATGAATCATCTTCCGATGTCTCCCACCCATAGGGCAACGATGGACGGCCTAAACGATGCGCTCCACAATCTGGGCTACAACTTGAACCTCCAGCGGTATGACCATGATGATTTTGTGAATGGGCTTCTCCAGCAAGCCGGTGTCAAGGGAGCCAACTACATGAACATGACGGAAAGCCAGCTGAAAGGGGCGCTTGTGGGGCATGGATACAGTGAAGAGCGGTTCCTGTCCACATCCTACAACGATTTTAAGAACGCCACAGACCCCTCCACATTCACCAGCAGGGCGGTTCGGATTGAGTACCGGGCAAAGGCAAGCACACAGGCATTCATGCCGGGAGACGGCCCCGGAGGGCGGCTGGGTGAAATCATTATCGGGCCGAACACCCCGTCCCGGATCGTGGATGTGCGTTTGTCCCCGGTGATGAACGCACGGACGAAAGGCACACAGTCCTACAACCGGAGACAGATCACCCTTGTGGTGGAGATCGGATGACCCCATACCCCGGAGCATTGTAAACGGAAAACTTGACAATGCGCGGCACGGCTACACGTGTCGCGTGAGAAACGACAAACGGGAGGAATGAAAAATGGCAACCACTAAGAAAGCGTTCGCAACCCCTACTCCTAAACACATGGGAGACGGGAAAGGAAACGTGAAGAAGAAACCCACCATGACCACTCCGGGAAAAAAGAAGGACAAGCGCGGCGGGATTGACAGCACGGATCGGTGGACTTCCAACGGTTACGGGCTGAAATCTGAACCGGTATCGGCGGAGCGCAAGGCCCGGATTGAGAAGATCAACAAAGAACTGGCGGCAAAGAAAAAGACCGCCACGAAGAAAGGGTGATCCCCAATGAAAAATGATGTGAGGAAAGGTGGTGACTGAGGATGGCGAACGGCGCGGACGGTTCTATTGTGATTGATACCCAACTTGATAACACAGGTTTTCAGCGTGGATCCCAACAGATGCGGCGGGCAATCTCAAGCCTTAACGGTTCCGTGAATCAGACCGGTCAGAACATGAACAGCGCCGTGCAATCCATGAATACTGCCCTTCAAAACATGGGTGCGGCGGCACAGTCAGCCGGTAGTAAATTTGCACAGTACCTCGGAGCCGGTAAGTTTGATCAGGCTATGGGGACGGTGCAGAGATCGGCACAGGGCCTTGTATCCGACCTTGCCAAAATCGGCAATGCGGAGGCGGCGGGTGTGAAACCCGGCGCACAATTCCAGCGGTTACAGGCCAACATTGCACAGGCGGAACAGGAATTGACTGTTCTGAAATCCCAGATTGATCAGCTGGGCGGACAGACGGTACAGACCCCGGAATTTCAACAGCTTACGGCGCAGATTGAGAAAGCGGAACAGGCCCTTTTCAAGCTGTATGAGCGGCGTGATATCGCGCAGGAATTAGGGGTAGACGAATCCTCCGCCAGCTGGCAACGCTTAGAAATCCAGATCCGCAACGCTGAGGAGGAATTAGAACGGCTGGAGCGGTCACGGGATAATATGAGCGCCAACGGGACGGACGCGGTGCAGGGAAGCTACACCTCCGGGTATCAGGATCTGGTTGCCATGTACGATCAGATGTCTCAGGCGCTGGAGGTGTACAAACAGGCGGCGGCGGGCTTCAACGTCATAGAACAGCCCGCGAATCAGTCAGAGGAAGCGCTGAAAGCGGTTGACCGGGAACTGAAACAGAAAGGCCCTGATGCAAGCGAGGCGGGCGGTTTCCTGTCCAGGTTCGGAAACATCCTCAAGGGAATTGCCGGAACGGCCCTCCATGCGGCGGGTGGACTGGCAAAGCTGACGTTCAAAGGCGTGGCGGCGGGTGCAAAAGGCGCGGTAGCCGGTATCCAGCGGTTCACCAGTGCCTTGAAGAATCTCCGGTCACACAGCAATAAATCCGTATTGACTTCCAACGGACTCGTAAAGGCCCTGTTCGGCATTAAGCGGATGCTTATATCCCGCATCAAGCGAACCTTCATTTCTTCCCTGTTCAACAGCATGAAAGCCGGGATGCAGTCATTTGCGCGGTATTCCTCCAGCTTCAATTCTGCCATGTCTTCCATGAAGAACAGCATGACCGGTCTGTCCGGGAATCTGGCAGTATTCGCGGGGAATCTGATCAGCGCCATAGCCCCGGCAATCAGTACCATCATTGACTGGATCAGCAAGGCCATTACGTATCTGAATGCGTTCTTTGCCCTGCTCTCCGGGAAATCCACCTATTCCGTAGCGAAAAAGGGAACGGATGACTATGCAAAGTCTTTGAAGGGTGCTGGAGGCGCGGCAAAGGATCTCAAGAATCAGGTATACGGCTTTGATGAACTGAACAAGGAAGATGACAACAGCGGCGGCGGAGGCGGTGGATCCGGTGGCAAGGTGAACTTTGAGGAAGAATCCCTCAACAGTCTTCCCTCCGCCCTTACGGACTTCATGGAATCCATCAAGGCGGCATTCGCGGCAGAGCAGTTTGAAGAGGTAGGCGCGATTGTGGGCCGTGGTCTGAATACCATTGTTACGACCATTGATGACTGGGTAAATAACAAGCTCCGCCCCCTTGCGGTGACGTGGGCGCGTAACATTGCCCGGATTCTGAACGGCTTTGTAGCGGCCTTTGATTGGGCGAACCTCGGAAAACTGTTTGCGGATGGCTTCAACGCCATTGTGGACACGGTGAACAACTTCTTAACCACATTTGATTTTGACGCATTGGCAAAAGCCTTTGGGGACGGGATCAACGGCCTTGTAAAGAATGTTGATTGGAAGCTGTTAGGACAGACCCTCGGCAACGGTCTGCAATCCATCCACACTATCATCTGGGGAACGCTTGCCAGTATCAACTGGACACAGTTGGGAAGCAGTCTGGCAACCGGGGTAAACACCCTGTTCGCCAGCATCGACTGGACAAAGGCGGCTACACAGATGAGCGCGAGTCTCAAGGGTGTGCTGGATGCTATCGGAACATTCCTCACGGAAACGGATTGGCAAGCTATCGGAAACGATATTGCCGAATTCATAGCCGGAATTGACTGGGCGGGCCTTGTTTCCTCCCTGTATTACGGATTCTATGCGGCATTGGCAAGCATCCCGGAATTGCTGTGGGGCATCATAAAACCGGCATGGGAAAGCGTTGTCGGATGGTGGAACGAGGCAATGGATAAGAACGGCGGGGATGTTGTGAAGACCCTGCTGGAGGCCATTGTTACGGCCCTAAAGGGCATCGTTGAATGGGAATGGAAGAACATGGTTCAACCGATGATCAAGGGCATTGAGGATGCTTTGGGCCTTGAAAACGGAACCATTGTAGCAACCGCAACAAAGCTATGGACGGACTTCAAAACAGCCATTGTCAACGCATGGAATACCATCAAGACCACAGTCAGTGAGTTTTTCACCGGCGTATGGGATAGCATTGTCGGATTCTTTGGGACTCTGGGCGAAACCGGAACCGCGATCTGGACAGGATTCTCGGAAGGTGTCTCCGCAAAATGGAACGAGATTAAGCAGTCTGTTTCGGATGTGTTCACGGGCGCATGGGACGCGATCAAGGGATTCTTTGGAAACCTCGGAGAAACCGCAAAGGGCATCTGGGACGGCTTTGTATCCGGCGTAACGTCTAAATGGAACGAGATTAAGCAGTCTGTCACGGATGTATTCACGGGCGCATGGGACGGCATCAAGGGCGCATTCGGGAAGCTTTCAGAAATCGCCGGGAACATCTGGGATGGATTCAGCACGGCCCTTTCTACGGCATGGACAAACGTTTCCGGCCCGGTAACAAAGGTATTCACGGACGCATGGGACGCAATCAAGGGCGTGTTTGATGGCATCGGAACCGTTGCTTCTAACCTTTGGGAAGGACTGAAAAACGGCCTGTCTACGGGATGGACAAACTTCAAGGATAAGATTCTCCAGCCCTTCAAGGATATGTGGCAAGCGGTGAAGGACTTCTTCGGCATTGCGTCCCCCTCAACGGAAGCGGCCTCCATCGGTGACTTTATCCTGCAAGGCTTGGGAAGCGGTCTGAGCGCTGGCGTACAGGCGGTACTTGATGTTGTGACGGATGTATTCGGGCGGATCTGGAATGCGATCAAGTCAATCTTCGGATTCGGCGGAGAAAGTCAGGAAAGCAAGGAAGCCAAACAGGCCGGTAAGGATATCATGACCGGCATGAAGGACGGTATCAAGGGAGACGAGGATACCGTAAAGAAGGAAATTGCCAACGCGGGCAAGGAAGCGCTGAAATCCCTCCGCACAGAACTGGGCATCCCGGAGGCGGGCGGAGCTTCCAGCAAGACAAAGACAATCGGTGAGAACACTGTGACCGGCCTGTCTGACGGGATCGTTTCAAAGGCGGTAGAACAGACCTTCACCAATGCGGCGAATAAGGCATGGCAAGCCGTCCAGAAAGCCCTCAACACGGCCTTTGGGACGAAAGAGGGCGGTTCTGCAAGCAAAGCTAAGTATGTCGGTGAAACAACCGTGCAGGGCGTGAATGACGGCATCAACAGCAAGGCAAAGGACAGCACATTCACAACCGTTGCAACAGCCACATTGACAGCCGTAAAGAATGCACTGAATAAGGCGTTCGGTCTGGCATCGGACACTTCCAGCGCAAGCAAGACGAAATACGGCGGTGAGGGCGTTGTAAAGGGCATCGTGGACGGGATCAAGGAAAAGGCGGTACAGGCCACATTCACCTCCGTTGCCAACAGCGTATATGATGCGGTATCCAAAGCGATCAACACGGCGCTTGGAATCAGCGGCGGCGGATGGTGGGGCGGCAATACGTCCTCCAGCAAATTCAAAGACGTGGGTAAGGCGATCTGTCAGGGCGTGGCGGACGGCATTGATGCGAACACCTCCACAATCAAGAGCGCGGCAGAACGCGCGGCACAGGCGGCACTTACAGCGGCAAAGAATAAGCTGGGCATTCATTCCCCGTCTAAAGCCTTTGCAGAGATCGGTAACTTCATGATGGAAGGTATGTCCAACGGTCTGAGGGACGGACAGGGAGACGTGGCCCGTACAGTATCCGATATTGCCGGAGCGCTTACGGACGGCATGGGCGGCACATCCTTCAACGTGGGTGCGGATGCTATGGTGTCCGGTATGGATCACGTGGCGGATAAGCTGATGGCCTTTGTGGACAGGCTGGAGGCGGCGGCAAATGCCCTTGTAGACGGCATCCTCCCGCAACCGGCGATTGCTACAGGCTCCTATGCTCCCCCGCGTACACGAATCGGTGAAACAGCTGGAACAGATATTGACGGATTCACAAGTGAAATGCGGAGGCAGGAAGCCGGAAGAGATGAACTGTTCTACATGATTCGGGATGAAATCAGAGAAGGATTCACAGCACTCCTCCGCAAGGATAATTCGATTGACGGCGCAAGCCTTGAAAGAACACTGGCATCATTAAAGCGTGACCGGGAACGTGCATTCGGTGGCGCGTACTGAGAAAGGATGATTCATCATGGAAGAAATGAAAGCCAAACTGGAACAGGCGAAAGCTAAACTTGTCAAAGCCTACAATGACCTGATGGCCTTTACGGACTGGGCCGAAAGCGGCGATGACTTCTACAATGAACTGAATGACGCGGAAGTTGGAAAGCGCGTATCTGAGGCGCTGGATCAGCTGAACGCGGCACACACTGAATGGAAAAATCTGCTTGACGAATAAGGAGTGAACCCCTCCGCCAACTGCCCACCCCCGCCCCGGATCCGAAAGGTGAAGGGGCGGAGGTATCGGCGGGGAAAGCTACACAGAACCGAAACGAGGGCGATGCAGGATGAACACGAACACATTTGTTATCACAACCGGCAACAGCCGGAAGGATCTGAACTGGAAAAGGGTAACGCTTTCCATCCCGGAGTTTTTTGACAGGCTGAACAGCCCGTCACGCGGGACAGAAACCCTTGCTGAATATCTCCGCATGAAGAAGAGCCAGCAGGATGACCTCAAGGACGTGGGCGGCTTCATGTGCGGAACCCTTGCCGGTGGACGGCGCAAGGCGGATGCGGTGACCGGGCGTTGCATGGTCACGCTGGACTTTGATAATGTCCCGGCGAACATGACTGATGAAGTGATCCGGCGCGTGGAGGCGCTGGGTGTCTGCTATTGCGTGTACAGCACCCGGAAACACCGTGCAGAGGCCCCCAGATTGCGTGTTGTGCTTCCGGCTGATAGAATCATGACCCCTGATGAACATGAGCCGGTAGCCCGCAAAATGGCGGAAAAAATCGGTATTGAAATGGCTGACCCCACAACCTTTGAAAACAACCGGCTCATGTACTGGCCCTCCGTGTGCGCTGATGGGGCGTTTGTTCATAAGGATAACCGGGAGGCCCCCTGCTTCCATGTGGACGGTGTGCTGTCTGAATACGCGGACTGGCATGATATGCGCTCATGGCCTGTTGTGCCGGGAACATCCATTGACAAGCCCCTCAAGGCATCGAAACAGGCAGACCCGGAGACAAAGACCGGCCTGATCGGCGCTTTCTGCAAGCACTATGACATATTCCGTGCTATGGATGAACTGTTGCCCGGTGTCTATCTGCCCTGTGATAATGATCCGAACCGGTTCACCTATGCCAACGGTAGCACCACAGGCGGCGCGGTGGTCTACGATGACGGGAAGTTTCTGTACTCCCATCATGCAACGGATCCCTGCTCCGGGCGTGAGGTGAACGCGTATGATCTGGTACGGCTACACAAGTACGCGGATCTCGATGACGGCGCGGCGGAGGGAACACCGGCGAACCGGCTTCCTTCTGCAACGGCTATGCTGGAATACATCAACACCCTGCCGGAAGTGGTGGCGGAGTACAATCATGAACGGTGGCAACAGGCACAGGCGGACTTTGAAGGAATCACGGCCCCACCCCAGCCCCAGAACGGCCTCTTGGATTTCGGGGAATCCGCGTGGATGGGACGGCTCAAGGCAAGCCCCAGCGGCGGGTATCTGTCTACCATAGAGAATTTCAAGATTGCGCTGGAATATGACCCCCGTTTGAAGGGCCGGATCTGGACAGATGAATTTGCGGATCGGGTGTACGGCAAGGCTCCGCTCCCGTGGGGCAACCGGACGGAAGAAATCAGCGGCCCCCATGACAAGGATTTTGTGTGGACGGATGCGGATGACGCGGGCTTGCGCGGATACTTTGAAAAGCTGTTGAAACTGGACAGCAAGGGCAAGCTGGACGCGGCCCTGACGGAACACCTTGCACGGCACAGCATAAACCCCGTACAGGACTATTTGAAGGGCCTCAAATGGGACGGTAAGCCCCGGCTGGATACTTTGTTCATTGACTATCTCGGCGCGGAGGATAACCCCTATACAAGGGCTGTAACACGTAAAGCATTCACGGCGGCGGTGGCGCGGGCAATGCAACCGGGCAAGAAGTTTGACAATATGCTGATTCTGTGCGGCCCGCAAGGCATCGGTAAAAGCACAATTCTTTCCCTGATGGCGGAGGCTCCCCATTGCAACGGCCTGTTCAATGATTCAATCCGAACCTTTGAAGGGAAGGAAGCGGCGGAGCTTTTACAGGGAATCTGGATGGTGGAAATTGCGGAATTGAACGCTTTCAAGGGATCAGACGTTGACCGGATCAAGCAGTTTCTTTCCCTCTGCTCTGACACGTACCGTGCGGCATATGCCCATAGAACGGCCCAGCGGCCCCGCAGATGTGTTTTCTTTGGAACCTGTAATACTTATGACTTCCTCCGGGATCCCACCGGAAACCGGCGATTCTGGCCCGTTGACGTGGCCTCCAGCGGATGGACGGAAGAAAAGCAGAACCGGCTCATTGCTGACCGGGATCAGATCTGGGCGGAGGCGCGGATGCGGTATGTGCTGGGTGAACCGTTGTACGTGACCGGCGATATTGAAGCAATGGCAAAGCAGAAGCAGGAAGCCCACATGGAAAACAACCCGCTGGAGGGAACCGTGGCAGAGTTTCTTGAACGGCCTGTTCCGGCTGACTGGGACAATTATTCCCTTGATATGCGGCTTACGTACTGGGGCGGCGGATTGAAGGACGGCGGCAAGGTACAGCTGGTACAGCGGGAAAAGGTGTGCGCTATGGAGATCATGCGCGAATTGCTGAATGTTCCCTTGAATGCTGTATCGGATAAACGGCGGAGCGCGGAGATCAATTCCATCCTCCAGAGGGCGGGATGGAAGCCCACCGGAAGCCCCCGGCCTTTCGGCCCGCATGGAAAACAGAGGGGCTTTTACAGGCCCAGATGACCGGCAACAACCCGGCAACAACAATGTTGCCAGATGTAGTTTTCTTGTTGCCAATGTTGCCAAAGCCCCGGCAACAAAAACTACATTCTGCAACATTCTCCCATGACCGGAAACCGTTGAAAAATAAGGAGAAACTACAAAAGCAACAAAAACTACATTGATTTTAAGAAACACCAAAATAGGGAGATTAGGGAGACGCGAACGCGCCCACACACGCCTAATACGCGTATATTAGTGTTTGTTGGAAAAGATGTAGTTTTTGTTGCCAATGTTGCCAGACCCCTTTTTCGGCGGCTCCGGCTGACGGTTTGAAAGGCGGTGAGCTTGGATGGAATACGGGAAAGTAACAACGGAAAGACTACGGAACCTTCGTGGAGTTAATGAACGGATACAGTGGTGCAGGGATCAGCTGGATCACGGGTATCTGATCGGAGAGGCGAGCGTCCAGGAGTGGGCTACACGGGCAAAGGGGACGGTTCCGCGTGAGGAGTACGCGGAGGCGATGCGGGCGGTTGAAAGATCCCGCGAACGGATCAGGTGCGAAATGGAAGAAATGATCCGTGAACGGGATGCTTTGATGGCTTGGATTGACGCGATCCCAAAGGATGACGTGCGGGCAAGTATCTTTTTGCACTTTGTGAAAGGGTATTCTTATCTTACAATAGCGGTACAGTATTTCGGGGATGCGATTACCCCAGAAGGGGTAAGGTTGATGTGTGGGCGGTGCATACGCGGCGAGCATCAGGGCTTTGCCGGACGGCCTAAAAAGAAGGACGGTGAAACACAATGAAGGTTCAACAGCTTGAAAGGATCCGCACAATAGGCGTACAGGAAATGTACATGCAAGCCCAGCTGGAAACCTTGCCCATAAATGCCCCTAAACGCTTTGAAATCCTTGATGAATTGACGAAAATGCAGAAGGAACGGGATGAAATATACCGGTGGATTGATTCAATCGAGGATGCAAGAATGGGAAACGCAATAGCCCTCCGGTACGTAAAACAGGCAACGTGGAAGGAAATAGTTGACCTGATACCCGGTTTCAACGATGATAGTATCCGAAAAGCCGTACAGCGGTTTATCTGGGCATCTGAGCTGGTGTCTCCGGTGTCAGATGAACAGGAACAGCGCAAAGACGGTGCAAAGTGAAATGCCGGGTGTCCGAAAAAGTGACCTTACGCAAGATGTTTATCATTCTGGAGGGGGTTGATCATGACGAACGAGGAATTAGCGGTAGCCATTCAAGACGGGCAGACGGATTTAATGCCGACCCTGTTAGAGCAGAACAAGGGCTTACTGGAAAAGCTGGCATGGAAAAAAGCGAACAGCAATCATGATAATATTGCCGACTTTGAAGACTTCCTTCAAGCCGGTTATATTGCCCTTATGAGGGCGGTGGATTACTATGATAGGGATCAGGAGTTCCCGCTTACAGCCTATCTGAAAAATACGCTGAAAACAGAATACCGGCTGGCGGCAGGAATGCACCTCCAGAGGAAGAATCCGTTTGACCCGTGCGCGTCCGCATATAGTACGGACGCGCCTGTTTCGGCTGATGACCCGGACGGATCCACATTCGGTGATACGATCCCCGATCCTGATTCAGAAATCCCCTTCGAGGAAGTGGAAGAACGGTCAATGCATGAACATATCCGGGAAACGCTGGATGCGGTGGCTGATGACGTTCTGGATCCAAAGCGCCGGGAAGTGTACAACGGCTTGTTGATGGAGTTGCGCTGTTCTGATATGGCCCGGATTGATGCTGTATCCCGTGAACGGATGAGGCAAAGAAAAGAAGACATGCTGGAGGCGTTGCGTGGGGATCCCCGGATTCTGCAATTATGGCTTGACGTGACGGAACAGAATACAACGGTGCAGGATATAGCGGATCACTATATGCGCTGTGTGGGCGTGGGCAGTTTCCGGGAATACGGGCAATCATCGGTTGAGCGGGCGGTGATGGATATCATCAAGTCAGAGGGTATAGCCCGGAAAAAGTGGCAGTCTCTGGAGAACGCGGTGGAGAGAAAGCTACACGCGGCGGTGAAGCTGGAGGAACAGCAGAAACGGAAAGCCCAGCGGCAACAGATATCCGATGAATTAGCCGCCTTTGAACGTGGGCGGTCTGAACGTCTGGCGGGCGGCGCGTGATTCTGTCTTACATTCGGAATGTAAGACGGTCTTACATTCATCTTACATTCTGGAGAATGTAAGAAACGCCCCGAATCATTTCTTACATTCTTTCTTACATCCCTGACGAATGTAAGAAGTTATGTAAGACGTGAAAAGCCTTGTGAATACTGTGTTCACAGGGCTTTTCTTACATTCTTACATAGTTTACTAAATAGACTTAAAATAGATATTTAGGGCGGCGTATACCCGCCTGTGCGCCCATGTGGCGCATGTGTATACGCGCGCGCGAGAAAGTAAGATGGACTGTTGAAGGGTACAAAAAAAACCGCGTCCCCTGATGGGAGGCGCGGCGGGTGCTTATTCCTCGGAAAGTGACTGGATGGAGCAGTCAAGGTGTACCAGAACGGCCTTGACCTTGATTTCCGCTTCCGGCGTGTCGTGTTCGTCAAGGTAGACTTCAAAAACGTTCCTGAGTTCATCCAGCTTGTCATAGATGGCGTTGATAAGATCCTGATTCATGGTCAATCCTCCTGTTCGATAAAATCATCCGGTTTGAGATCCAGCACGGCGCACAGCCCCACAAAGGCGGTAGCCGTGATTTTCTGACGGTAGCCCAGCATGGCGGAGAGGGCTTGCTGTGTGAGTCCGGCTTTTTCGGCGGTGGCTTTGATGGTCATGCCCTTTTCTTCAATGCGGGCGCGGAACGTGTCCGGGATGTTTTTCATTTTCATGGCCTGTTCTCCCTTCTGAATGCGGCGGGGAGGGGCTTGTGGCCCCGTCCCCGGTAAATGGTCAATCCTCGGTCACAGCGGCCTTAACGAGGCTTGTAACGCTGTTCATGGCGGAGGCGATACCCTGCAAGGCATCCACAGCAATTCCGATGCTGTTAGCGGCGGTGGTGGGTGCAACGTTGCCGTTTGCGATCCCGGCTTGAATGACAATCAGCAGATCCGCAACCTCTGAAATGCGGGCTTTCTGTTCTGCTACAAATGCGGTATTGGTGTTCATGGTCTGTTCTCCCTTCCATGCTTCATAGTGCTGTTTGTTGGCCTGTTCTATGTGCTTCATGATTTCCAGCTTGCGCTTCATGTCCATCTGATCACCCCCGGAGGGGAGGGGCTTGCGCCCCGTCCCTTATTCATCCTCCCCGGCTTCATCGGGATCCAGCCCGCAACCGTCTTCCGGTTCGCTGTCTTCCGGGTACAGGGCTTCCGGCTCCCCGTATACGGCCTTGACCTTGAGGAAGTCCCCGGCAGGATCCATGCCCAGCGTGGCGCGGATCATGGCAACGGCGGTATCGTCCATCAGGGCGGAGGCGGTGGCGGTGAATCCATACAGGAGATCCCCGAACCGGTTTTCAACCTGTACGAGCGTCCCCTTCTGGAGGGTAACGTCTTCCGGCAGTTCGTAGATGCGGCGGGCCTTGTCATTGAGGCGGGTGACAGTGATGATGTTCTTCATGGTGATATCTCCCTTCTTTAGTCCCAAACGCCTTATATGGCGCGGTTTTCATTGACTTTGGAGGGTGATGCACTTATAATGTATTTGCATCACCCTCGATGCACGGGAACCTCTTCCATCTTTGCTTTTGAGCGGGCGCTGATGAAAGGGTTCCTTTTCTTATGCCAGCACGAAGCGGCTGGTGGTGGAAGCCTTGCAGTAGGCGGCATACACTTCCGGGTTCCCGGCCTTGAGGGCTTTGCTGTCCAGACGGTTGGAGGTGACGGTGTGCCATGTGGCCTTCCATCCGTTGCCGGAGATTTCATCGTCTCCCAGTTCAACCATCTTGGCCTTGAGGGTGTCCTTGATGGCCTCGGCCTCGGCGGTCAGTTCGTCAATCATGGACTGGATGTCCCGCAGTTCCTTTACCTTGGAATCCATTTCGTAAGCAGTCTTCATAATCGTTACCTCCTGATTTTTGTTGGTGTCCGGTGGGCTTGCCCGCCTGACAGTTACTATTATACGCATCTTACGTAAGATGTCAATACCCTTTTTTCAATTTTCAGAAAAAATTTTTTCGGGCATTCCTGACCGCTTTTCCGGGCGCTTGTGGCCTATCGGATCAGCGGCGCGGGAATGCCCTTTTTCCCTGCCCAGCGTTGGCGCTGTGGCGCGTCTGATGCAGAGGGCGGATAAATGGACGGGTAAAAGGAAAGGCCCTTAAAACGCAAAATACGGGCCATTCCGGCAGGGCTTCCGATTTATACACGTGCGCGGGTGCGCGTGGGCATGGTGGCACGGTGGAGGGGATCAGCTGGAGCCGGTGGGAAGGATACCCCCACCCCCGGGGAAAACGGACGCGGCCCCGCGAGACGCGGAGAGAAAAAGCTACACAAGACGCGGGAAGTGTGTTATACTCTAATATGGCTTTTTGTGAGCCGACCCAGTGTGACGGTGAGAATGTGTGAAAGTGTAAGGGGTTGTGTTCGTGCTTACCTGTGTCGAGATCTGTGCTGGTGCTGGTGGTCAAGCCCTCGGTCTTCATCTGGCGGGCTTTCAGCACGTTGCCCTTGTGGAATACGAATCTGAATACTGTGACGTTCTCCGGCGCAATATGCCGGATTGGAATGTAATATGCGGGGATGTACACCACTTTGACGGTACGCCTTATAAGGGCGTTGACCTGTTCGCCGGTGGTGTGCCATGTCCGCCTTTTTCTGTTGCCTCCAAACAGCTTGGACAGGATGACGAGCGGGATCTGTTCCCGGAAGCAATCCGCCTGATTGGAGAGATTAAGCCCCGTGCGGTGATGCTTGAGAACGTGCGCGGCCTGTTGGATCCTAAGTTTGACGAATACCGGCAGAGCATCCTTGATTCTATCGCGGCCCTTGGCTATAAGGTGCAAATCAAGCTGTTAAATGCTTCTGATTATGGCGTTCCTCAGTTGCGGCCCCGCGTGATTATCATAGGGATCCGGGAGGATGAACCGGGCGTTTTCGTGTATCCTGATCCGCATCCCGATGACGCGCCTACTGTGGGTGAAACGCTCAAGGGCCTGATGGGTGCAAACGGCTGGAAGGGCGTTGACGCGTGGGCGGCATCCGCTGACAAGATAGCCCCTACGGTGGTAGGCGGCAGTAAGAAGCACGGCGGGCCGGATCTGGGGCCTGTGCGGGCGCGTAAAGCATGGGCGGCGCTGGGCGTGGATGGTCTGGGCGTTGCGAATGAAGCCCCGTCAAGTGACTTTGAAGGGGTTCCCCGGCTGACAAAGGAAATGCTGGCACGTGTGCAGGGGTTCCCTCCAGAATGGGACTTTGGGAAGAAGAAGACGGCGGCTTGCCGGATGATCGGAAACGCATTCCCTCCGCCTGTGGCGGAAGCTGTAGGCTTGCAGATTCGGAGGTGTCTTGAAAATGGATAATGCCCTGATCCGTGAAGCGCGGGCCACATACCATCGGGCGCTGGTAGAAACCGGCGTTCTGACCCTGACCAACGGTGTGGCATCCAATGCCGACTCCAGCAATGCGCCGTCACGAGCGATCGCCGCAAGTGTAGCCGTGCGCCTGGGGGCATCTGAGGGTGTCAAGGCAAAGGGCCAGACCTCCGGCAAGCAGTTTGAGTTTCTGACCATGCAGTTTCTCCGCGATACCTTCCCGCATCTTCAACACTTGCGGCCCGGTACATGGGAGATACTGAATCTGGGGAATCAGAGCGCAATCAAAACGTCTGACTTTGCCCAGTATGAACACCTTGCCTATCTGGCCCAGCTGATGGAGGCGAATAAACAGCTTTCTACGATGCTGGGGAATGACTACATGGTAGCGCCTGATGTGGTGGTATACCGGGCGCTGTATGAGGATGAGGAAATCAACAGCGGGCGCGTGTTCATTGATGACGGCATCTGCCGGATGGCGGATCTACGGAAGAAGAACGGCGGCAAGCCTATTCTTCACGCTTCCGTGTCTGCAAAATGGACTATGCGGAGTGACCGGGCGCAGAACAGCCGGACGGAGGCCCTTAACCTGATCCGTAACCGGAAGGGGCATCTTCCGCATATTGTGGTGGTGACCGGTGAACCGTTGCCCTCCCGCATTGCTTCCCTTGCGCTGGGGACGGGGGACGTTGACTGTGTGTATCACTTCGCTCTGTATGAGTTGATTGAAGCTGTCAGGGAATACAGCGAACAGGGCCGGGAGGATGTGCTTGAAACGCTTATGAACCTTGTGGAGGGTAAGCGGCTCAAGGATATATCTGATCTCCCGTTGGATCTATCGGTGTAAAAGAAAAGCGGCGGAGGGCTGATCCCTTCGCCGTGTTTATTTTTGGTTTGCTATCTGTCTGATCGTAAACAGGATATCGGTGTAAATATCATCGTCAAGGTGGCCTGTTCTGATCTGTTGCTGTGCGTATGGAATCAGGAGCCACACTTCCACATCTGGCCTGTTGATGAACGTGACAAGCGCCTGATCCCCGGTGGGCAGGGGATGACAGCGGGCGCGGGGTTCTGCCTGTTCCACCTTCTTACAAAGCGTTTTCAAATCAATCTGCATGGGCTGTTCTCCTTTCATGCGGCGGTCAGTATGGCAACCGTTACCCGCTTCCCGTCTCCATAATCCCGGATGATAAACCATTCCCCGTCATAGTAGACCTTTGATCCGTCCTCCAGCGTTTCGGGCTGTTCCTGTGTGGCGGTGTAATAGTATTCACATAGGGCGGAGGCGGCGAACACATCAATAACCGGGCGGATTCTATACAGCTTCCCTTCCGGGCTTTCCACGGTATAGGCATCCTCTTTCAGCTTCTTCTCTTTGACAGCTTTCTTCATGCTTTCACCTCCCGGAAAAGCCGGACGAACATGTTCTTCACGTACTTGTAATCTTCTCCCCGGTAGCCAGTGATCTTCCAGATATCGGTAAGATTCGCCCCGATAATCACGAATCCCTTGTCTGTGAGGGCCTTCGCGGTGATCCAGATGTCAAAGTGCTTGCTGTCACAGGTGTATTCATTCCATGCACGGCTGTTCCCGCATATCTCAGCCCCTACGGTGAACAGTTCAATCTTTCCGGCCCCTTCCACAGCGGCACGAATGGCAATCAAGGCGTATTCTTTGAGGCTGTCATCTTCCTTCATGGTTTCAATGATCCGGCGCACAACGGGCATATCTGCAACGGTGATCCACTTCTTAGCTTCCTGTGTGATAGCAATCTTCATGTGTGTATCCTCCCGATATACCGGGGATTAAGGCTCCCCGGCTGGCCTGTTCTCTTAGAATACCACTTCATCCACACCGCGACCGAATACCACAATCAGGTAACCGATTGTCTCGCCGTTGGTGAAGTATGCAGGGTGTTCATTGATCCACTGCATAGTTTCATCAATTCCGAAAATCTGCTCAATGGGGTCTTCGGAAGATTCGTCATCGTAATACCCGTAAAGGTGAATCCGGCATTCATGCGCGTTCATGGATTCGAGATAGTCCCGGAGCTCCGGGATTGTGAAGATCTGGTTCCGATTGAAAGCATTCTGTGTCATGGTGTGTTACCTCCTGTTTCTGAATCATTCCGGTGGGCTTGCCCGCCTGACAGTTACTATTATAATCATCTTACGTAAGATGTCAATACCATTTTGAAAATTTCTTACGTAAGATTTTTATTGACAAGTTGAACATCTTACGTTAGAATCAAAAGCTGGACGAGGTGTCATTGTGGAAGCAGTGAAGCACAGCGGCTTTGAGGCCCCCGCAATCGGAACCCTTGTTCCAGATGGGACAAAATAGGAGGTGGTATCATGCCCCGGCAGAAATCAGGGAATTTCAACAGCACGGATTATAAGCGGAGCTTCAATGCTCAGACCTATGACCGGCTCAATATAGTTGTTCCCAAAGGACAAAAGGCACAGATTGAAGAATTGGCCCGTTTGCGGCATCAGACCGTCAACGGGCTTGTTGGATCCCTGCTCCAGAGGGAAATGCAGTTGACGGATGAAGAATGGAAGCACCCCCCACTCCCGGAAACGGAAGCGGACTCCGGCAGTGCGGGAGAGTGAAAAGCTACACGGACGCGGGGAGGTGAACCTGATGAAGCAGATCGAGAAGGACGCGTTACGGTATGACGGCTATTCCTATAACGGCTGTGCGGATCATCCATCCGGGACGGATCGTTGGACTTCAAACGGGTTCGGAATCCGCGTGGATCCGAACACCCCGGAACAGCAGGAAGCAGTTGACAGGATAAACGAGGAATTAGCCGGTTTGCCCATCCCGGAAAGGGACGGTGTGTTTCTGAATAAGCACTACGTGGCGCAATATCCGCATGACCAGCGGCTCAAGCTCTGGAAGACAGAATACTTAGCGGCGCGGCGTATCATGCGGTGTAAGGGCAAACACGCATCCAAAGATGAATATGACCGGATGACTTACGCGGCTATGATGTGGAAGCGTGAGGAATGTTGCGGAGCATAAGAAAAGGCCCTCCGCCTATTCAGACTATGGTCTGTCTGGGCGGAGGGCTTTTTCTGTGTCGAAAAACAAAGGGCGGAGGGTCTTAACCTTCCGCCTTTGTGCTGATAGTAACCATGAACACGTATCCCCAGATAGTGATCTTGGTTCTACCGTGCAGGGTTTGGTGGAGCATAGGGGAGTCGAACCCCCGGCCTCTACAATGCGAATGTAGCGCACTGTCAAAGTGGGTGATGTACATTCACGGATTATTGTTATAGACGAGCAACAGATTATTGGAGGACATATGCAGTTTTTGGGATCAGTATTCAAGGCAATAATACCAAAAACAGTCACAGATTTTCTCCGTGTAGTATACATTATCACCGCCAGGTGTGGTTTGCTTTTCGTACCACACCCAACCTTCTCCTTCTGGCTCGAGATGCTCTATCAATTCCGGTCCCTGTACACTGAAAGGAAAAGGAGACATGATACCTCCGATTTCAGCCGGACCATCCCAAGGTACATAATAGAATCCTTCATACCCGGTATTTGAAGCCCACCCCCAACCATAACAATAGAAGAATACACCATCGTCTGTTCGAGTGATCTCTGGCGTTTCGGGACTTGAGGCCAGCAAAAGCATGGTTCTGGTGAAGTCATCAGCATCAATATCAGCCAGAATCGTCGAAGCGTTATTTCTAACAATCTCGAAGATTGATGCTTTATCCATGTGTACAGTTTGGTCGGCAGATTTTGATGCAGCAGTGACATTCCAGATAATCGTTGTGCACAAAAAAACAAAGGCCACAATTTGATATATGATAAACCCTTTGCTGGTTTTCCTGCCTTTTTCCATACTTTCCTCCTGTTCCAAACTGCACTTTATGCGATATACTGTTTTATAGTATACTACATTTTTTTAAGAATGAGTATTAACAACTTTCACAATATACGAATCTAACTCAAAAAGTAATAAAAAACCTTGCAAGCTCTATCCTGCAAGGTTTTGAGTGGAGCATAGGGGAGTCGAACCCCTGGCCTCTACAATGCGAATGTAGCGCACTAACGAGTTCAGCGTTCTGCACTCCCATTTTGGGCTTCTGCCTGGTTGTGAGGGGTGTTAGCACCTTCGATAGAATCGAAGCATCTATACCGCACCCCTTTTTTTGTTCTGAAAAGAAAAAACTCGGCCAACATGAGTGTTATCTCGCGTTGGCCGAATTCTTTTTGTTTTATACAGCGATTGCCGGGATGCAGCGTTCCGCTTCATCGATCTGGATCAGAGGCTTCTCCTGAGCGATCTGCGTCCGGAAGGAGTCAGCTGCCACATAAAAGGTGATGTTCAGGTGATAATCCTTGTCGACCGTAATCTTTTCGATCAACCGGGCCAGGATCATCTTTTTCGTATCATTGTCCGCGACATCAAATTCCGCTGCCCAATCATTGATCAGCTCATACTGCGTGGACAGATATTTCATGCGGGATTCTTCCGCACCCTTCTC
>DEFL01000044.1 GCA_002350845.1 Christensenella sp. UBA2853 | reverse complement strand
TAGGCTGAATTCCAACTTTCCCGGACGGCCTTCGGATTCTTCACCGTGTTCGGGTGCGTCAGGATGCCGGAAGGCCGGGCACCGTTGGAGAAAAACTTACTGCCATATTCCTCGGACGCGATACCAAGGCCGATGGCGTTTTTCTCCAGCGCAATGGGACTGTATCCGATGATGCCGTCGAAGCCCAGACCGGGGATGTGCAGGATGTCCTGTGGCTTGATCACCACGGTCTTGCCGTCGCTGGTGGTGTAGGTGTACGTCAGATTGCCCTTGCTGTCCCGATCCACATCCATGTGATCCGGGAGTAGCGGATACAGGCCGACCACAGTGTTCTTTCCGCTGCGGATGATCTGGCTGTAGCTGTTTCCGTAGAGAAGCAGATGCGCCAGCATGACTTCCCTGAAAACGAAGGAGGTCATTTCCGCATTCGGCTCATCATGGAGCAGATGGTACAGCGGATGGTCTCCGGCCTTCAGGTTGCCGTCGTCCGTCGCCTCATACACACCCAGCGGCAGGCTGGCGACTGTTTCCGAGATCACCCGGACGCAGGCATACACCGTGGAAAGCTGAATGGCTGTCTGCGCGGTGACGGATTTGCCTGCGCCGCTGGTGCCGAAGTAGAACACCGGAGCGGCACTGAGGCTGTCGCGAGGCTTGTCCCGCGCACGGAACAATGCAGTGAAGGGATTTTTCATGTCGGTTTACCTCCGAATCTTATATCTTGAAATAGATGTAAAGCTGCTTGACATAGATGGAAATCTGTAGTATCATCTCACATGTGGAGGTGATTATCATGGATGAAGCAAGTCGTCTTCAGCGCCATTTGCCGCTTTTCCGAGCCTGTGCAGGATGGACAGCAAAGGATCTTGCAGATAAGCTCGAGGTCTCCCGGCAGTCTATCAGTGCTTGGGAAAACTACGACGGCAAGGATAAAAAGGGCGTAAAGCTCTCTAAAGCCTATTATCTTGCCATCAGACAACTGTTGGAAACCGCTGTAAGGACAGATGTTTCTGATGAGAAAGATCGGAAGCAGAAGCATATTCTCGGAACCATGTTAGAGGTGCTGATTGATCACCCGGAAAAGTACACGAGCGAGGATGTCAACGCAGTTTTACAGGAGGCCGAACTTATGGCTCCTTCTATCATGAAGCAGCCTGAACAGCGAAAGTCAGTATCAAAGGTTTGGCCTGCGCTGATCGCGGGATGCGGAATCGCCATAAGCGCAGCACTAATTGCTGTTCTCGGACACGACAAGGATTAAGGAGGTCGCAACATTGGGAAAGAGCGCTCGTATTCTTGGTGAGGATCTTGGACTCAATTCTCAGGAAATGAACCAGTTACTTAAGGATCAGGGCTTCCTTGAAGGTGATCCGGGTGCATATGTTGTCACCGAAAAAGGGGCACAGTTCGCTAAGGAAACCGACTTCCATCGTGGCCCCGGCGGTTATTCCTGGTACAACCGTGACTGGACACAGCGTACCTGGGAGGAGAGTATCAAGGATGTACTTGACACCTCACCGGAGAGCCGCCAGGCTGCGCGAGATGCTGTTGCAGAGGCACGCCGTCTGAAATGGGACGCCATTAAAGCCGAACGCGCTGAAGCGGATGCTGCCTTTCGTGCATCTCGGCCTGATTTGTTCCCAGTCGAGAAGGCTGAAACAGCAATTTCAGACTCTACAGATTCTGAAGATGGTCTCAGCGGCCTTGCTGTTGCAGGTATTATCGCAGGTGGGGCCGCTTTACTGGCAGGCATAGGATATGGTGTTTATAAAGCTGCGCCTCATATTAAAAATTGGTGGAACACGAAAGTCATTCCCTTCTTCAATAAGGATAAGGATGATGAAGAAAAGTAAAGAGGAGGAAAAACATGGATCGTAAAGAAAAGAACCGCTTGAAGGCTGAGATCAGTGAACATATTGATCTTGGGAATGGACGTTACAAGGACTACGAGGTGGAGCAGTTGCACTCCTTGGTGGAAAACCGAGATGCTTATGATGGCCAGTCCAGAACATACCGCAAATCCTACAAAACATTCGATTCTGAGGATACATATCGGGTTGAGGAAACGGATACATATACTTTCCGGAGCGATGATTCAGGAATTCGTATAGAGCAAGATTGGACACGTGATTGGGATGATGGTCAGCATGATACGTCTCATCAAAGCTACAACACAGGCAGAGGGATCTTGAATGTCCTCGGAAAAGTAATCCGAAAGTGATTATCTTCCGCTTCCAGTCTTCTTGTCATGGCATCCCTTGCAGAGCGGCTCCCAGTTTGTTTGATCCCAGAACAGCCGCTGGTCGCCCCGATGCGGGATGATGTGATCGACTACCGTTGCAGGCACGACCTTGCCCTCAGCCTGGCAGAAGGCGCACAGCGGATGCTGCTTCAGAAAAAGAGCGCGGGCTTTACGCCAGCGGCTGTCGTACCCACGGGCATCGGCACCGCCGCGCAGCCTGTCGCTGCTCCACTCCATATGATCCTTACAGAACACCTGACCCTGCTCGCAGAAGCCCGGACATCCGGGATAGCGGCAGGGTCTTCTTGGTTTTTGGGGCATGTTGCACCTCCGTCAGATAATCAAAAGTCCACGGGTATCGTAGACGGATTCGCCGCCCTGATTCTTCATGGCCCTGTCCAGCGCCATGACCAGTGCGACCGCGCCGTCCACCTTTTCCGTGGATTTTTCCTTGTCGATTTTCAGGTTCCCGGCAGGGTCGGTGCGCACGAAGGCATTGTCCATATTCCATCGGAGCACCGGATGCCCGCCGTGATTCAGCTTCCGCTCCAGCACGATGCGCATCAGTTCCTTGGTCGGTGGCGACATATCCCGGAAGCCCTGTCCGAAGGGCACCATATTGAAGCCGTCATCCTCCAGGGTCTGCACCATCATGGTGGCGTTCCATCGGTCATAGGCGATTTCCCGGATATTGAATCGTTCGCCCAGCTTTGTGATGAACTGCTCGATGAAGCCGTAATGCACCACGTTGCCCTCGGTCGTATGGATAAAGCCCTGACGCTCCCATTTGTCGTACATCACATGATCGCGCCGGACGCGCAGCTGCATGGTGTCCTCGGGGAGCCAGAAGTACGGCAGCACAATATACTGCTCTTCATCATCCCTTGGCGGGAACACCAG
>DEFL01000079.1:17610-22757 GCA_002350845.1 Christensenella sp. UBA2853 | reverse complement strand
ACGACTGAAGTCACGGGTGTCCGAGCCTAAATAACATGATTATCACCGAGGATCAGCGGGAGTATCTGGCATCCCGCTTCGAGCAGCTCTACAGTCTCTATGTCTCATCAAACTTTGAATTTCCCTACGGACTGCCCGGCTGGAAAGCGTTGATGGATATGGAAAAACTGTGCCTGAAGCTGTGCAGCCTCAACCGCTTTGCGCCGCTGTCCAAAGGCAAAGAGGATGCGGCGCTGCAGTGGGAGCATCTGCTGATGCGGCTTTCCCGCAGTGACGATCAGGAGGACAATCTGGTCTATATTGTCCGCGCAATACCGGCCATTGTCGCAAAGATGAAATCAGAGCATGTTTTTAGTACATAAAAGTTTGATCTCTTCTATCCATTTCATCGAATGTATTCTCTGATTTGTCGATTTTACCTTTAAAAATCGAAAAATACTATTGCAATTCCAGGTCAGCTGTGCTAAAATCCATCCATCAACCGAAAGGGGAATGTATCCATGGCAACAAAAAAGTCTTCTGACAAAGCCGAAAAGCCGTCGGTCAGTCAGTCTTCCGCCAAAGAAGAAAAACTCAAGGCACTGGAGCATGCCATTGCTCAGATTGACAAGCAGTTCGGCGCGGGCACAGTCATGAAGCTGGGCGGCGCCGGTTACAACAAGAACGTTTCCGTGATTCCCACCGGTGTGCTCACCCTGGACGCCGCGCTTGGCGTCGGCGGTGTTCCCCGCGGACGTATTATTGAAATCTTCGGACCGGAATCTTCCGGTAAAACCACGGTGGCTCTGCACATCGTTGCCCAGGCCCAGAAGGCCGGCGGCTTCTGCGCATTTGTCGATGCCGAGCACGCTCTGGATCCCGTGTATGCCGAGAAGCTCGGCGTCAATATTCAGGACCTGTATATCTCTCAGCCGGATACCGGTGAGCAGGCTCTGGAAGTCACGGAAGCCCTCGTCCGCTCAGGCGCTATCGATGTCGTCGTGGTCGACTCCGTCGCAGCACTCGTTCCGAAGCAGGAAATCGAAGGTCTGATGGGCGACAGCTTCGTCGGTCTTCAGGCAAGACTCATGTCCCAGGCTCTGCGCAAGCTGACCGGCGTCATCTCCAAGACCGGCTGCGTGGCCATCTTCATCAACCAGCTGCGTGAAAAAGTCGGCGTTCTCTACGGCAATCCCGAGACCACGACCGGCGGCCGTGCACTGAAGTTCTACTCCTCTGTCCGTCTCGATGTCCGCCGCGGCGAACTTCTGAAGAACGGCGCCGATGTCATCGGTGCACATACCAAGGTCAAGGTCGTCAAGAACAAGGTTGCCCCGCCTTTCCGTGTCGCCGAGTTTGACATGATCTACGGCGAAGGCATCTCCAAGGAAGGCACGCTTCTGGACATCGCTGTGGAGCATGATATCATCCACAAGAGCGGCGCCTGGTTCTCCTACAACGACCAGCGCATTGCTCAGGGTCGTGACAACTGCCGCATCTATCTGCGCGAGCATCCGGATGTCTTTGATGAAATCGATCAGAAGGTCCGTGCATTCCTCTTCTCCGATGAAGGAAAAGATGCTGCTTCCAAGCTGGCTCCCGAAGGGGATATGCCGGTATTGGAGGATGAAGAGGAAGAGAACGAGGACGATCTCCTCTCTCTCATCGATGATGAAGAAGAAACCTGATCTTTCTGCAATCCATGCGGGCTGTGCGATCTGCACAGCCCGTTTTTCTGTGTCTTTGTTTCCCCTGTTCTTTGTCTGCGCCGCACATTGCCTTTCCCTGTCGGTTTGCATATAATCGCATCTGAAATAAAAACAGATCGGAGGCGTATCGGTTTGCCAGTCGCCCGTTTGCCTGAAAACAGACAGTCCCTTGTTTCCACACTTTCCATGCCGCTCCCGGACCTGTTTCGGAAGCTGAAATATGCCGGACGGTATGCAGAGGCCAGTGAAGCGATCTCCATCTGGCTTGAGAGGGATCTTCCCGACATGCTGCGCCGCAGACTGATCCTGGAACAGGAGCGTCTCCGCCGTCTTCCGCTGGATTATCCCTATGACCGGTCTGCCGCACTCCAGCGCCTGCAGAAGACCTTTCCCATGGTCGATGAACCGTGTTTCGACCGTCTGGAAAAAGAGGGGAAAATCGACTACCTGATCATTGACGGTGTCAAGCGTTATCATATCCGCTTTGCCGCCACCATGGAAAAGGACAGCCTGATCCGCAAAGCGTTCGGTCTTCCGGTTAAAACAGACAATGATTTTCTGGACCCGATGATCCGGACACTGCAGGATAAAGGTTCCCTCTCCGTGCGCATCGGCATGAAGAGCAGTGTCGAACTGAATCCCAAGACCTTTGTTCCGGGTACATACCGCGCCTGGCTTCCATTCCCTGTGCCCTGCGCACAGCAGTCGGATATTGTCCTTGAGAGCGGAAATCCCCAGTCCATTTCTCCCGATTCTGCGCCTGCGTGCACTGCCTATTTTGAACAGGAGCTGAAAGCTCCTTCCCGGTTTGATGTCGCCTACAGCTATACCAGCACCATCCATTATGCCGATCCGCTGCATGCGCAGGCCCCGGAGCACGAGCTCTATCCCTCTGAAAAGCCCGTCTGTGATGCTGACCTTGCAGAAGATCATATTCATGTCCGGTTTACCCCGTATCTCTGCTCCCTCGCCCAAGACATTACAAAGGATGCAGTCACGGATGCCGAGAAGGCATGGAAAATCTATGAGTTCATCACGACCAGAATTCATTATTCCTTTGTCCGGGATTATCTGCTGCTCGATGATATCGGTGAATACTGCGCATTGAATCTCCGCGGGGACTGCGGACTTCAGGCGATCCTGTTCATCACCCTGTGCCGCATCTGTTCCATTCCCGCGAGATGGCAGAGCGGCCTCGAGTATTCCGGCGATTCCGTTGGTTCCCATGACTGGGCTCAGTTCTATCTGCCCGGCTGGGGTTGGCTCTTTGCGGACTGTTCCTATGGCGGAAGCGCATTCCGCGCAGGCAGCACACTTCGCCACGCGTTCTATTTCGGGAATATTGATCCGGCACGCATGGCCGCCAACCGCCTCTTTATGGCCGAATTGACACCGAACATGGTGACGATCCGCCGGGATCCCTGTGACAATCAGACAGGAGAGATGGAGCGGCTCGGAGCGGATTGTCCGCTTCAGCCGTCTGACTATGAGCGGAATGTGGAGATTGTGCAGTTTACTGTGCTTTCCTGAATCCCCTGTATCCAAAATCTTAAGGAGATGACGAACCATGGATATTCGTTTTCCGAACGGTCGGCTTCTTGCGCTGACCCTCAGTTATGACGACGGTGTCCAGCAGGATGAGAAGCTGATTTCCATTCTCAATGCGCATGGCATCCGCGCCACGTTTAATCTGAATTCCGGCCTGTTCGCGCCTGAAGGAACCGTTTTCCCGAAAGGCCAGATTCACCGCCGCCTGACCGAATCCCAGGTGAAGGCCCTGTATGACGTATCCGTGCACGAGGTGGCTGTGCACTGTCTCACCCACCGCTCTCTTCCTGAGATTCCGGCTCCCCGAATGATCCATGAAATCATGGAGGACCGCATCCGCCTGGAAGATCTCTTCGGCGTCATTGTGCGGGGAAGTGCCTATCCGTTCGGCACGTTCAACGATACCGCGGTTGAAGCCCTGGATCTCTGCGGCATCGCCTACTGCCGCACCGTGATTTCTTCCCATGACTTCCGTCTGCCCTCCGACTGGCTTCGCCTCGAGCCGACCTGCCACCATGACGACCCGCTGCTTGACGAACTCTGTGAGCGCTTTCTCGCCTCCAGCCGTCCTTCTCTGTTCTATCTCTGGGGACATGCCTACGAGTTCGAGGCTCATGACAACTGGGACCGGATCGAGCAGTTCTGCAGCCGCATGGGCGGGCGGGATGAGATCTGGTACTGCACCAATCTTGAGGCGCATGACTATATCGAAGCCTATCGTCACCTGGTTCTTTCCGCCGATGGGAAACGGGTCTTCAATCCCAGCAGTCTCACACTCTGGATCGAGGAAAACAAGCAGAATTTCTGTCTGCATCCAGGGGAGAGCCTTGTCTTCGAATAACACAGTGCATCCATATGAAAAGGCCGCGCATCTCCGCGCGGCTTTTTCAAATGCAGTTACTGCATCAGTTTTTTTCTCAGAGTTGTCAGATCCATGCCCTGCTCCCTTGCAATCCTTGCAAGGTCTTCATACTCGATTTTCTCTTTCTCCACACCCATGCCCGATGCATGCTTGACCTGAACCGGTCCGAATACGGTATCCCGCTTTTCAAACGACCGGTCCATGACATACCGTTCACAGGAAGACCTGCGGACGCCCAGGGTGGTCGTATGCAGAAGCATGCAGCGTGCCAGACGGTCTGCATCCTCCGGCATGCAGATCACGGTCAGCATGATGCCCGGGCGTGATTTTTTCATTCCGATCGGCTGAGTGAAAACGTCTCTCGCGCCTTCCTGGAACAGCTGTTCCATGGCAAAGCCAATCTCTTCCCCGGTCATGTCGTCCAGATTGCACTCGAGGCGGACAATCTCCTCCTGGCTTTCTTCCATATCGCCCAGGAATACCCGGACGCAGTTTGCTCTCGGGAAATCCTTTTTGCCCATGCCGTAGCCGATTTTCTCCACGGCCATGAGCGGGCGGTCGCCAAATGCCTGAGCAAAATGCTTCAGAAGCGCGGCCCCTGTCGGCGTGCAGAGTTCACCCTCGATTTTCCCGCCGTAGGTCGGAATGCCCGTCAGAATCTTTGCCGTTGCCGGCGCAGGAACCGGGAGCACACCGTGAGCACAGCGGACATACCCGCTGCCCACATGCACAGGCGAACAGACAATCTTCTGCGCACCAACCATCTCCATGAGCAGACAGACGCCCACAACGTCAGCCACGGCGTCCATGCTGCCCACTTCATGGAAATGGATCGATTCAATCGCCGTTCCATGGACTTCGCTCTCCGCCCTGGCAATCTGCAGATAGACCGCATTGGCGTGCTCACGCACAGCCTCGGATACATCCATTTTCTCGAGGAGGAAGATAATATCGGCCATGCTCGTGTGATGATGGTGCCCATGATGATCATGGTCGTGGTGATGATGGTGCTCGTGATCCTCATCATGGTCATGGTGATGATGGTGTTC
>DEFL01000079.1:2338-17550 GCA_002350845.1 Christensenella sp. UBA2853 | reverse complement strand
TGATGGTGTTCATGATCCTCATCATGGTCATGATGGTGATGCTCATGATCATGAACATCCTCGGATTCTTCCTCTTCCCCCTGCACTTTGACCACCATATGCGTTCCCGTGATTCCGCACTTTACAGCCGGTTCCTTTTCCACCGTAACACCCGGGATCAGGGTGTTCATTTTTTCAAGAAAGGCCTGTTTCTGTTCATCGGAAAGAAGTTCCAGGAGTGCAGCCGTGAGCATATCGCCAGCAGCACCCATTCCGCATTCAATGTACAATGTCTTCATGTGGATTGCCTCCGGTTTTCTGTATGCTTGCTCTTATGAACAGCAGGACACTTTCTGTGTCTTTTCAGGGCTTGTGCCGGACTGCAATATAACAAAAGGGGATTTGCCTGTCAATCATCGGCAAATCCCCTCTTGTTTGAGGCCTCGCACCGCATCAGGCTTCTCTGGCCATATGGTTGTCGGTCTGTGCATCATCATACGGAAGCTGATGTTTTTTGACTTCCTGGCTTCCGTACATATTGCGGAACTGCGTTGGTGTACAGTTGCAGCGCTGGTGGAAAATACGGTTGAACGTAGTGATTCCGCCAAACCCGGTTTTCCTTGCGACTTCGCCAATCGGCCGGGTTGTGTAGATCAGTTCATTGATCGCCGCATCCAGCCGTTTCTGCGTCAGGTATTCCGTAAAGGAAACCCCTGTGAATGCCTTGAAGGTTCTCGAAAAATAGCTCTTGGAGAAACCTGCGAATGTCGCCACATCCTCCAGGGAAATATCTTCCGGAAAATGCTCATCCATGAAAATCATGGCACTGTTGAGCAGAGGCGAATCAATATACCTCTGTGCTTCCTGCTCTTCTTCCTGGATCAGTGTCGGATCGCCATTGGCAAGGATCGAATACATCTCCAGCAGATGACTGTAGCAGAGCGAATTCCACAGCATTTTCTTCTGGACATAACTTTCGATAACCCGGTTCAGAACCTCTGTGATCTCGGACCGCAGTTCGGAAGATGCGCGCAGATAGATCGTTTTGCTCATCATCTTCCGGATATTTCCGCTGTCCCACATTGACAGAATCGGACCTGGCTCAAAGAGGAAGAGGTGACGGTCAATATCATCCGTTTCCGTCAGGCTGTGCGTAACACCGGATGGGATCATCAGAATCTGGCCTTCTGTCACTTCGTACCGTCCATCCGGGAACTGATACACCGCTTTTCCTTTTCTCACCATCATGATTTCCACAGCGGAATGCATATGGGTATCATAATGTGAGCTGACCTGGGAAGGCCAGATACGGATGGATGAATGCTCCCTGTAGGTAAGAAATTCCTGTTTTCCTCGGAGAATCCGGAATCCATCCGGAAATCTCGTTTCAGGCACTGCTGTTTTTCTCTGATTGATCTCCATAATTGTACCCCAGACTTTTCTCAGCCCTTCACACTGCCCAGTGCCATACCGGTGACAAAATACTTCTGCAGGAATGGATAGACAATGAGAATCGGTACTGTAGAAATAACGGTAATGGCGCACCGGATGGTGACCGGTGTGGTCTGTGTTGTGGACGCCAGGGCTTCAGCGGAGGATTTCGCCGCATTCGCACTGGCCTGTGTGGTTGCAAGTTTCATCTTCAGAAGATACTGCAGGGAATGCAGATTCTTCTTGCCTGCATTATACAGATGCGTGTCGAACCAGGAGTTCCAGCTGCCGACAGCCACGAACAGGGCCACGGTGGCCAGAACCGGCATGCACAGCGGGAAAATGATCTGCCAGAATACGCGGATGTCACCGGCACCGTCGATTCTTGCCGATTCCACCAGAGCATCCGGAAGGCCGCCGATGTAGGTGCGGATCACGATCATATTAAAGCAGGAGAACATCGTCGGAATGATATAGACCCAGTAGCTCTTGGACAGGGAAAGCGTTCTGGAAATGAGCAGGTAATTCGGGATCAGACCTGCATTCACATACATGGTCAGAACCATCACGGTCGTAATGAATTTTCTGAGCACATATTCCCTGCGGGACAGCGCAAACGCCAGCATGCTCGTCCAGAACAGGTTCAGGAGCGTCGTGATCACTGTCTTGGATGCGGAGATCCATGCTGCCTGGTACACCGCATTGTCCGAAAGGATGGACTCATACGCTTTCAGACTGAACACTCTCGGCCACAGTCCGATATTTCCGCGCAGCGCGTCCGTACCATCATTGAAGGAATAGGCCACGGTATTGATGACCGGATAGAGCGTGACGATCATCAGGAGGATCAGGATCAGTGTATTCACAACAGGGAAGACTCTGTCATGACCGATTTTATTCTTTTTGTTGACACGTGCAATACCCTGGGACATCTTTGTCATATCTGTCATGTGATCCACCTCCTTTAAATCAGTGTGTCTTCGCCAAGTCTGCGGGAAATCGCATTGGCGCTCACAAGCAGAATAATCGCCACAATGCTCTTGAACATACCGGCAGCCGTTGCAACGCCGTACTGCTGCTTGGAAATACCATACTGGAGAACAAACACATCAATGGTCTGGGACCAGTCCATGACAACAGAGGATCCAAGCAGGTACTGGATTTCAAAACCGGCTTCCATCAGATGGCCGATATTCATGATCAGCAGAATCACGAACGTGGAGCGGATACCCGGCAGCGTGACATTCATAATCTTATGGAAACGTCCTGCGCCGTCGATCGAAGCTGCCTCATACAGGCACGGGTCGATGGCCGTCATCGCGGAAATATAGATGATCGTGTTCCAGCCGACTTCCTTCCACACATTGATCACGCCGACAAGCCACCAGAAATACTTGCCTTCACCCAGGAAAAAGACCGGCTCTCTGACAAGACCGAGGTTCATGAGCAGGGCGTTGACGGCACCGTTGGAAGAGAAGATATTCTGCGCCATACCCACAACAATGACCATACTCAGAAAGTGGGGGAGATACGTGACCGTCTGTACGGTTCTCTTAAAGCCGCGGTTGCGGACTTCATTGAGCAGGATAGCCAGAAGAATGGATGAAACCGTACCAAATACCAGATTGATAACGCTCATCGCCAGGGTGTTTCGAATACTGTTGATAAAATCCTGGCGCGTAAACAGCCACTCAAAGTTTTTGAGACCTACAAACTTGCTCCCGAGCATGCCCAGCTTGGGCTTGTAGTCCTGAAACGCTGTAACCCAGCCCCACATGGGGCCATAGTTAAACAGAAGAACATACAGCAGCATGGGAACTGACATCACCATCAGCTGCCACTGGGAAAACAGCGTTCTGAAAAAACCTTTGTTTTTCGCGCGGATTTCTTTGCCCTGCGCGTTCCGTACAATGGACATGGTCCTTTCCTCCCTCTGTATAATGAATCAAGGGGAGAGACAGATGCTCTCCCCTTGATGGGCCGGATTACAATTACTCAGGGAGTACTACGTTCGGGTCAACCTTGGCAGCTTCCTTCAGAATGGCCTGCTGCATGAAATCGCCAAACGCGGTGGCAGAAGGAGTGATTTCTTCTACGAAAGCATCCCATTTTGCGTCGAACTCAGCAGGATCACACATGATCATTTCAGGCAGGCGCTTGTCCTGGATGTTCAGGAAGTCCTGATGTTCGATATCAACGGGCGTGTAGTCGATCTGCCATGCTTCGCCGTAAGGAGCGAGCTGAATGGGAGGATTGACGAAGTCAGCGGGCTTCTGATAGCCGTAAGCGCTCAGGAAGGCCTTGTCATAATCGGTCATCTGGTCGAAGTAGATTTCAGGCTGGTTGCCGGGTTCCCAGCAGTTGCCTGCAAATTCGCCTTCAAGGATCCAGCCCTGTCTCTTGGGGCTGCTCTCGAAGAATGCACGGGCCTTGTTGGCCTTCTGCCAGGTGCTATCCTGGGTCTGAGCAAACTGTTCCTTGGTCATCAGGAGACGGCCGTTTTCAACATAATAGTCTTCGCCTTCAATGCCCCAGTTGAAGATCAGCTGCCATTTTTCGGAGAGCATTTCTTCCCACATCGCGATGATGCGTTCCGGGCACTTGCAGTTGACGGAGATGCCGAAGCCGCGGCGGATATTCGGGACGCTGCCGTTGAGGTAATGTTCTTCAATCTCTTTGCCATCGACATATTCCGGATCATAGACAAGGCCCAGAGCGATGTAGGTCTTGTTGTCCATCTTTGCGGTGCGCAGAGCATTGGTTGCATTGCCGAAGTCCCAGGTCTGGTCGAACATGCCCAGAACGGTGCCGCTGGAGATCTGAGCGATGTACTGGTCATAGTTCATAACGAAGGTATCCTTGCTGATGAGGCCCTTGTGGAATTCTTCATTCAGCTTCTTGTAGTATGCCTTTGCATAGGGCTTGTCGATGAAGGTTTCGGTCTTGTACTCAGGAGTGCTGACATCAACCAGAACTTCACCGTCGTTCGGGCGGCCCATGAGGTGCTGCACAGGGTTGATCAGGCAGAAATGACGCCAGTCTTCGCAGAGGATGTCAAAGCCGATATAGGGAGAGCCATTCTCGTCGGTGGGGTTGGCTGCCAGGAACTTCTCGAGGACGTCGAAGTACTGGTTGAGGGTCTTGATCTGCGGATAGCCTGCCCATTCAAGAACCTGCTTCTGTACGAAGAAAGCCGGTCCGTTGATTTCGTTGGCGATCTGCTCGCCTTCACCGAGACCATAGTTCGGGATGATGTACAGGACATCATTGCCCTCAGCGTCCTTCTCGATGATGCGGGCCTTCTGGGGCTCAATGTGTGCCCAGAGACGAGGGGTCTTTTCGGGGCTGATGTAGTCCAGCAGGTTGATCAGAGCACCGTTGTTGATGATCAGGTCAGCGCTGTTGCCGCCGTCGAAGAGATCCGGATAGTCTTCATTGGCAATCTTCAGACCCAGGGTTTCATCCAGGTCGCCGGCCAGGAATTCGAATTCGAACTTGATGCCGAATTCTTCTTCGATCAGCTTGTAGATCTTGTTGTTTTCATCAGGCTGATCACCGGGATCGCCGCGGAACACAGTCAGCGTGATCGGTTCGAGTCCGCCGTCTGCCAGAGCGGCAGGAAGCAGGGATGCGATCATTGCGAGCGCAAGAAAAGCAGCCAAAAATTTCTTCATACGAAAACCTCCTACTGTTCAGATGTATTAACGTTTCCTGAGTACATCATCGATTCATGTACCCGATGGTTTGATTATAACCAGATCAATCCCGAAAGAAAAGGTCTTTTTTACTCATTTCATGTTCTCTTTTTGCCAAATCTTGCTGTTAATCCCAAATTGATCATATTTTGGTTAACTTCAATCATGTATCCGGAGGTTTTTCGCCCGTTTGCGGGCTCCAGGGCACGAAAATGCATGAAAAAATGCAGGCACGGAGGTTCCGGCCTGCAAAAAAAGATTCAGTTCAGAAAGACAATGGCCTCATAGGGCTGGAGCACACCGGGCTGATGGAGTGCATAGTTGGAAAGGACGATTTCCCCGGCCGTTTCATCCTTCAGCGTGCACGGGGCGGTCTTCTGTGTCCAGTTGCACAGAACCGTCATCTGTTTTCCGTCCAGTTCCCTGCAGTAGGCATAGACCATGGGATCGTCTTCCAGCAGCGGAACAAACGAACCGTACACGACCACCTTCTGCTCATGGCGCAGGGCAATCAGCTTCCGGTAATAGTGATACACACTGTCCGGGTCACGCACTTCGTCTGCAGCATTGATCTCCAGATAATTCCGGTTGACCTCAATCCACGGCGTTCCCGTTGTAAATCCCGCATGCTTCGTTGTGTCCCACTGCATGGGCGTCCGGGCATTGTCTCTGCTGATTTTGGCAAAGTACCGCATCATGTCTTCCGGATGGACAAGGCCGGATCCGACCCACTGCTTCCAGGCATTGAAGACTTCCACATCCCGGTACTGCTCAAGGTCTGTGAAATAGATATTCGTCATGCCCAGTTCTTCGCCGTTGTAAATATACGGCGTGCCGTGCATCAGATGAATCAGTGTGGCCAGCATTTTGGCGCTGCGGACTCGGTAGAGCGGTCCGTCATTGCCGTACCGGCTGACCTGGCGCGGCTGATCATGGTTGCTCAGATACACACTGTTCCAGGCTTTCCCGATCAGCGCCGTCTGCCATCTATTGAGAATCTCCCGCACTTCCTGCAGCTGTGCCTGATGATCGCTCCATTTTCCCAGTGCGGTCCCGTCATTGAGCGCATCATTGTGCTCAAAGGAGAAGATCATATTCAGTTCTTTTCCATCCAGAGATGCATAGCGGACTGCCTGTTCCACCGTGCCGCCGGCTTCCCCGACGGTCAGAAGATCATACCGGTCCAGCACCCGTTCCCGCATTTCCCGGATATAGCGGTGCGTGGTCTGGGTATGCTGACAGGAGGATTCAAAGCTTCCGTACAGTCCGCCCGGAGCCACTGGGCCGTCGTCAAAGTTTTCTTTGCCAATCATGCCGATGACATCCATCCGGTACCCGTCAATCCCCTTGTCACACCACCAGGTCATCATGTCAAAGACCGCATCCCGGACTTTGGGGTTGGCCCAGTTGAGATCCGGCTGCTGGGGAGCAAACAGGTGCAGGTAATACTGGTCTGTGGCCTCATCATACTGCCATGCACTGCCGGAAAAACACGAGCCCCAGTTATTCGGGGGATTGCCGTTTTTCCCGTCTTTCCATATATACCAGTCCCGGTACGGATTGTCCCGGCTTTTGCGGCTTTCAATGAAGAAGGGGTGCTCGGAGGAGGAGTGGTTGACGACAAGGTCAATCACCATTTTCATGCCCCTGGCGTGCACTTCGCTCAGGAGACGGTCAAAATCCTCCATGGTGCCGAATTCCGGGTTGATCCCCCGGTAATCGGAGATATCATAGCCGTTGTCATAGTTCGGGGAAGGATAGAACGGAGAAATCCAGATCACATCCACGCCCAGATCTTTCAGATAATCCAGGTGCTGCGTGATCCCGTTCAGATCCCCGATACCATCACCGTTGCTGTCGGCAAAGCTGCGCGGATAAATCTGATAGACCACCGCTTCCTTCCACCATGCACGCGTTTCCATTGCTGTCCCTCCATCTTTCTTTGTCGAATGAAAAAAGAGCTGTATCTGCGAGCTCTTTTTTCATTCCATCCATTGGTTTCATGCTGAAGCAATTATTGTATCTCCGCATGCCTGCGGCGTTTTTCTTCCCTGCGCCGGTCGAGCGCGGAAAAGCATTTCTTCAGGCCGTACGCACACGGCTTTTCAATCAGGAACGTGACCAGCACCGCTGCAAGCAGCGAAAGACCCACCGTCAGTCCGGTATACTGCCACATCCACGTTTTATCCCCTGCCTGGTTGGGCAGATCATACGCGGAATGCGGAATGCCCAGCCGCCGGAGATGCACGGCAATGTTCTGATGCAGCAGATAAAAGTTCATGGAGACCGTCGAGAGGAAGCGGGTCACCGGATTCCCGAAGAGCATCCGCAGCGGCTGAAAACTGAACGGCAGAGCAAGGAGCATGCCGCCCAGAACCATGGCGAGCACCGGCCGCCGGATCATCTGTCCGCTCTGAATGGCCGGATAGTTCGCACTTTTTGCCTGGACACGCAGAATCCACAGGAACAGCCAGAACGTGAGGAAAACCAGCGCCGTTGCAGCTGTTCTCAGCATCCTTTCCTGCTTCACATTCATGCCCTGCATCCATTTTCTCAGATGCACATACCCGAAACTGCAGGCCATGCCCAGCGCATAGACATCCAGAAACGCCAGTGGCTGATTGACCACCATGGAATACTCTGTCATGGACCACAGACACCATCCGCGGAAATAGGCGGACACCGCTGCCATGCCGAGCCCGACAGCCCACGGCCTTTTCTGCGCAAGCCTGCCGAGCAGCGGAACCAGGAGATACAGCTGCATTTCAACCGCTATGGTCCAGCTTGACCCGCCCAGCTGGGTGCCCAGATACGTGGTTCTGTCCCAGTTGAAGATCATGAGCACATGCATGAACAGATCATAGATCAGGCCATTCCGGCTCGAATACATGCCATAGGGAATGACAACGGCAAACAGCATCAGGAACGTCACAAACAGATAGCTGGGCACAATGCGCATGATGCGCCTTCTGTAAAAGTTCCGTGCCGAGGGCAGCGGCGCGCCTTCCACACTGCTCTTCGCATAGGGAAGGAACAGAAGAAACGCACTGAGAAGAATGGTTCCGTCCACGCCCATATAACCGGCCCTGACCAGATAATCCAGCGAATAGGATCCGATATACGGTGTCAGCCAGCTCTGCTGCCAGAAATGGAACCAGGCCACAATGCCGACCATCAGGACACGGAAGCCGTCCAGTTCAGGAATCCGCTCGCCTCTGCCTCGCCGTACCATCCGCGCTCCCTCCTGTCAGTTCAGTGCTGCCTGCAGCCGTTTCATCGCTTCCCGGATATTTCTTCTCGGGCAGCCGAGGTTCACGCGCACAAAACCGTCTCCGAGTTCCTTTGAGAAGAAGGTGCCTCCGGTAAACGCAACGCCGGTCTTCTCACAGCGCTTCATGATTTCCTCCGTGCTCAGGCCCCAGGCGCGAAGATCCAGCCATGCCAGATAGGTCGCCTCCATTGGCGTGAGGACGGCCCCGGGCAGAAGTTCTGCCGTGCATGCTTCCATTTCACGGATATTCCCGGCAAGATAGGCAATCAGCCCGTCCAGCCATTCATCTCCATACTGATACGCTGCCCTTGTCGCCGTCAAAGCAAAAATGTTGCCTGTCGTGACACCGGTCGCGTTGACGGTCGCATTCAGTTTTTCCCTGAGTTCTGCGTTCGGGCACAGGCAGACGGACTGCTGCAGGCCCGCAAGGTTGAACGTTTTGCTCGCGGCCGCCAGGCTCACCGTGCGGTCATACCCGAGCGCAAGCGCCGGCGTAAAGACAGAAGGTGCAAAGACGAAATCCGCATGGATCTCATCGCTGACCAGAATGACTTCGTATTTTCTGAGCACGTCCACCAGCGCGGTCAGTTCTTCCTTTGTCCAGCACCGGCCGACCGGGTTATGCGGAGAACAGAGCAGCATCAGCTTTGCCCCGTTGCGGCAGCACTGCTCCACGGCCTCCAGGTCCATGGTATAGTATCCTTTTTCGTCTCTCTTCAGAGGGGCTTCCATCGCTGTGCGGCCGGTACTCTCCACAGACATGGAGAACGGACCGTACACCGGCGGCTGATAGATCACCGCATCGCCGGGCTCTGTCAGCGCCTGCAGTGCGATTTTCATGCCCGTCACCACGCAGGGGAGCATGACGATATCCTCATGCGCCACTTCCAGCCCATGGCGGCGCTTCCAGAAAGCACAGAGTGCCTCATGGTCTGCCGCGGTCACTTCGGTATATCCGTATGTCGGATGCTGTGCGCGCTCCATGAGTGCGCGGGTCACTTCCGGCGGGCTCTTGAAATCCATATCGGCGACCCACATGGGCAGAGTATTTTCCCCGTGTTCACGCCGGCAGGCATCCCATTTGATACAGTCAGAACCGACCCGGTTCAGGCCCTCATCAAAAAAGCGTTCATCCAGCATACTGTTTTCCCTCCGCGATTATTTTCTTTCCGCCGCGCGGATCACCCAGAATCCGGCAGAGCGGTCCAGTTTTTCCACTGTTTCAAAATAGTCCGACAAAAAGCGCATGCAGCTCTCTGCACCCTGCTGCTTGCGGATCACCAGGTACAGGCTTCCGTCCTCTTTCAGTGCCTCAGCAGCACCGGAGAGCATCTCATAGACTTTCTGCTTTCCGGCACGAATCGGGGGATTGGTAATCACAGCGTCAAACTGCCTTCCGCTCAGCGCATGCATGCCGTCACTCTCCAGACACGTGACTTCCACACCGTTCGCTTCAGCATTTCTCTCGCACAATCCCAGGGCTCTGAGATTGACATCCACCATGGTGACATCTGTCTGCGGGAATGCCTTCTTCACGGCAATCCCGATGGCACCCCATCCGCAGCCGAGGTCCAGCACCTCTCCTGTCAGCTCCGGCAGTGCATCCAGCAGAAGCCTTGTGCCCTGGTCCAGTTCACCCTTGGAGAACACCCCTGCATCCGTCTGAAAGGTCAGGCGGTTTCCATGGTAGGAGAACACACAGGCAACCTCTCTGGATGCGCTCTGCGGTTCCCGCTCATAGTACATATTGCTCAAACAGGTTCCTCCATCCCGACCTGCCGGTACAGGCTCTGTATTTCTTCCCGGTTCAGTTCCCGCCACGTTCCGCGCGGCAGATCCTTCGGCAGCTTCAGCGGCCCAAAGGAAAGGCGGTCAAGCAACAGCACCTGTTTTCCCACCGCCTCAAACATTCTTTTGACCTGATGAAACTTTCCTTCATGGATGGTCACAAGCCCTGTGCGCGGACCTTCCAGAACCAGTTCTGCCGTTTCTGTGACAAAGTCCCCCAGGTCCATTCCCTGAGCAAACCGCTCCACGTCCTCCTGCGTCAGGTCTGCATCCACCTGCGCGCGGTAGGTTTTATCCACATGGCGCTGAGGGGAGAGCAGGCGGTGATTGAGTTCACCGTCCGACGTAAAGAACAGAAGTCCTGTCGTATCCCGGTCGAGGCGGCCCACCGGCATGCAGGAAAGCGTTCCATAAACCGGCGGCAGAAGATCCATGACCGTCTGCTGCCTGGCATCCCTGGCCGCTGTGAGCACTCCGGCGGGTTTATTCATGATCAGGTGACGGATCCGCCGCGTATCCACCGCAGTCCCCTTCACCGTGATCACCGCCGCGTCGTCTGTGTGCTGACCGGGATCGCGGACCGTCTGTCCGCCGACCGTGACCAGTCCCTGACGGATCAGCGCCTGGACTTCCTTGCGCGTGCCGAAGGCCAGTTCGCACAGTCTTCGGTCAAGCCTCATGCTTCTCTTCCTCCCGGATTCCGCGGACCATGGCCGCCGTGTACAGTGACTTGAGCGGGATCACCGGAAGCAGCAATACCACAAACGCTGCAAGAACGATCAGCAGGGTCGTTGTCGGCATGGGAATGGAGAGTCCCTTGCCTGAAATCTGGTTGAGCGCCTTCGCCACGGACATCATGTACTGACCCAGCGCGGCACCGGCTACGACGGCAAACGGAATGCAGGGCACAAGGGAACGCAGCCAGACGAGCAGAATGCCCTTCCTGTGACCTTTCACCAGGCCGCGGTTTCCGAGTGCAAGGGCATGCCGGTCACCGGAATGAAAGGCGAGTCCAAAGCAGAACGGAATCAGCGTAGCCATATAGATCAGCATGGCATACACAATGCCGCGGAACAGATCACCGCCGCCCAGATTGGAGATGGCGAGAATCACAGAGAATACGTCCGTCTGCCCCACGACAGCGTTTCCGAACAGCACGCGGTAACCCCAGATCGTGACACCGATAAAAGGGGAGGCCCAGAGCAGGAACAGGACGCCTTTTTTCAGGCCGTTCCAGACACATTTCCAGTAGCCTTCCATGTTCACAAAATCTCTGGAATTCATGCTTCCGCCTGCGAGGGCCGACTGCAGTGCGCCTGCGGTTTTCTCTCTCACAAAAGGCACCACCAGAAGGAACAGGGGCACACAGAGAAGGGCCAAAATTTTCAGCCCCGGCGTAAGAAGAAACAGGAGCGGCGTCAGCGGAATCAGACGCAGAATCACCTGAAGAAGCAGGAAATCAAACAGTTCTGAAACATGTCCCTTATATGTGGTCCGCGCCTGCTGCGCAGCTTGTTTGACTGTCATAGCGTTGTTCTCCCATCCTGAAGTTTTTTCCGTGCAATCGTCAGATAACAGATCATATGAATGGCAAAAGTCAGACCCCATGAAACGGGGTAGGAAATATACAGCATCTGCAGGGTATGGAACTGCGGCATGGAGAAAATTGTCATGATCCATACAATGCGGAACAGGCATGCGCCGGTCAGGGAGACAATCATCGGCATAATGGAATAGCCGATACCCCTGAGCTGTCCGACCATGACGTCCATCATGCCGCACAGGAAATAGGTCGGAAGAATGATATGCATTCTCAGCACGCCGAAATCAATGACCGCCGGGTCCTGATTGTAGACAGACAGAAGTGTCCGGTCAAAAGCCATAAAGAGCAGGCCGAGACCCAGGCCGATCACCACAACGGTCCCAAGGCAGTTCCACAGCACGCTTTTCACGCGGTCCTTCTTCCCGGCCCCGTAATTCTGGCTTGCAAAGGTCAGGTCCGCCTGATAAATGCTGTTCATGGCCGTATAGACAAAGCCTTCCAGATTACTGGCGGCAGCATTGCCTGCCATGGCCGTGGACAGGAAGGAATTGACCGAAGACTGAATCAGCACATTGGAAATGGAAAAGAGGCTTCCCTGCAGGCCGGCAGGCAGACCCACCTGCATGATGCCCAGCAGCGGAGATTTCCGAATGCGGAGTTTTTTCAGATCCAGATGAATGATTCCCTGCGTGCGGATCAGGCACAGGAGCACCAGCACCATGCTGATGGCCTGGGACACCACGGTCGCAATCGCCACACCGGCCACACCCATATGGAAGACAATCACCAGGATCAGGTTCAGAATGACATTTGCCGCGCCGGAAATTGTCAGGTAATACAGCGGACGCTTCGTATCTCCGACTGCCCGCAGAATGCCTGCACCGAAATTGTACAGCAGATTGAACGGCATGCCCACGAAATAGATGCGGACATACAGGGCCGCGAGGTCAATGACATCGTCCGGACTGTCCATCAGGCGGAGAATCGGCTTGGCCATGACAAAGCCGAAGATGCCCACAACAATGCCTGAAAGAAGCGCGACCAGAATGGATGTATGCACGGTGTCCTGAACCATCCGCACGTCGCCTGCACCATAGTACCTCGCCACCATGACGCTGGTGCCGACGCTCAGGCCCATGAACACGTTGATGATCAGGTTGATCAGAGACCCGGTTGAGCCGACCGCAGCAAGGGAAGTGGCACCGGCAAACCGGCCGACCACCACCACATCCGCCGCATTGTACAGCAGCTGAAGAATACCGGTGAGAATCAGAGGACCTGAAAAGATCAGAATCTTCGGGAGCAGCGCTCCCGAGGTCATATCCATCTCATAGCGCCTGTTCTGTTTGAGTGATCGTTTCATATCTTATTGCACCAGCTTCTGCGTCAGTTCCAGTGAAGATACAGAGGGATTGTTGAATAGGCGGAAGGGCATGTAGGGATAGCTTCCCGATGCCCCCAGACCGGGGGAGATATACTGGGGAATACGCCCGATATAATGTCTGCCCACGATCAGCTCGTCATCCGGGAACCATCCAAGCTCGGGAACATAGAGTGCGCCTGCACCGGGAATCCGCCACTGGCCCGCACAGTAATGCCCGGCCATGATCAGGGAGACCCGCCTGAGCGAGAACGTTTCCGTGGTCTCTTTCCAACCAATCAGTGTCTCGGTCAGGCTTTCCGTCAGCGGGTAGTGTGCCACCGCAACCTGGATATCATCCGCTCCGATCGTCCTGACGGTTTCCTGGATTCTTCTCGCCCTCGCGATCTGGTATTCCGCGACTCTCTTCTGCGCTGCCTGGTCAGCAGTCAGGCTGCCCTCAGGAAGACGGCTGAGCACGCCGGCATACGTTGTTTCCAGGCCTTTCAGGTCCATGGAATAGAGTTCCTCAGGGATAAACCAGATTCTGCTGCGGTCATTCCGCCCGCGCGTCATCAGGTACGGCTCATCCAGGATCGTCACTCCGGCCTTGATCAGTTTTTCCGCCCAGTCGGCGTAGGGGGTCAGCCCGGCATGCCCCATGGGATCGAGGTAATCCGGATCCATGTCTCCGGGAATCATCAGGATCGGGATATTCTTCGGCAGAGCCTCAACCACTTCCAGCAGGCCTTCGATATCGCCGTCCCTGCCGATCATGTCGCCGGTCATCACCACGCATGAATAAATGCGCGTTCCCAGCGCCCTGGAGATTCTCTTTCCCATGCCTTTTCTTCCGTTGAGATCGCTTAGATGAAGGATGGAAAACTGTTCCAGATCATCCGGCAGATTGGCCACGGTGATCTGCTGACGTATATAAACAAGATTGTAATTATAGACAACGTTGACCAGAAACCCGAGGAGTACAATCGCCAGGATTGCAATCAGCAGTTTCCGGAGTATATGGTGTGGCTTCTTATTGTACTCTGTTGCAAAGATATACTGCTCTCTTCTCGCCACTTCGTCACCTCCCGGTGTACACACTTCCATTATATTGACTCCACTCAGGCTTTGCAAGAGCATCCACCCCTGTCTGAAAAGTCTGTAATACAAGGGTTTCCATTCATAAAGAACTAATCCTTGGGGATACCGCGTAGTCGATATGGTTACGCGGTTTTCCTTTGCTTTATGTATGCTTCCAGGGTAATCGGCTCGATCAGGATGGGGATTTCGATCTGACCGACATAGTTGAAGACTATCTCTACTGTCTGCGGAGGCCACTGGATTTGTCTGCTTCGTGGACGATGATCTTCTTGATGAATTCGTTCACGATGGTGGTGGTCAGTTCGGGAATGTCTACGTACTTTTCCACCAAAGCGGCGAAGCGGTCGTAGTTGTCGCTGTCCTCACGCTGCTTGTCGATCAGCTCCTCCATGACGGTGATCTCGGTCTTAAGCCGCTCCTGTTCTTCTTCATAGCAATCCTTTGACAAGTGAAAAGTTAAAAGACGCGGTCAGTTATGCTCTAAACCAGGAAGAAAATCTGCGAGGCTTTCTGTCAGATGGAAATATCCCTCCTGACAATGGAAGTGCTGAGCGTCATGTTAAGCCCATCTCGCTTTTTAGGCGCAACAGCATGTTCAGTTTCTCTTTAAAAGGAGCTGAAGCTATGGTGACGATTGTCTCTCTGATTGAAACAGCCAGAGCGAATAGTGCTGATCCTTATTATTTAAAGTATCTGATGGACCAGATGCCAAAGCATCTCTATGACAAGGGAAATGAATACATGGCGGATCTCATGCCCTGGTCAGATGCATACAGGAAGTATGAGTCCATTGAATATGGAAATATGGTCAGGGCTAAAGCACCGCCAGGCAACGAAAGACCTCGAACGCCAGTAAAGGAAAAATCCTGTCTGCAGGCAGAATGATGCCGATGACCACCAATGCGTGGCCTCTTTGAAGTGCGGTTTTTTCCGCACTTTTTGTAGTGAGTGCGAAAAGTGCAAATAAAGCTCACTCACTGGTGTACTTTACACCGATTATTTGACGGTTACATTTGGTGTACCTTTCATTAAGAAAATCCCTGG